>CAVXAM010000006.1:277500-282856 GCA_963759785.1 uncultured Chloroflexia bacterium | reverse complement strand
ACCTCGGCCACCGGCTCTTCAGCCACCTCGGCCACCGGCTCTTCAGTCACCTCGGCCACCGGCTCTTCGGTCACCTCGGCCACCGGCTCTTCGGCCACCTCGGCCACCGGCTCTTCGGCCACCCGCGCCTCCAGCTCATCCACCAGCGCTGGCGAAAGCTGGTGGCGCAGCTCGCCGCTGAGCTCCTCTTCCTCCTCCACCTCCACTACCTGCGCGGCGGGCTCCTCGACGGTCTCCTCCACCGGCGGCGGGCGCTTGGGCACCTCCTGCCCCGGGCCCCGCGATGACGCTGCCGTTCTCGTCGAACACGTAGCCCATCTGCTCCGCCTGGGGCCGCACCTGCTTGAGGCTCAGGCCCAGGCGATGCCGGTCGCGCTCGATGCGGACGATCTTCAGGGGCAGGACGTCGCCCTCCTTGACGACGTCTCTGGGATGGGTGACACGCCGGTCCACCAGCTCCGAGATGTGGATGAGGCCCTCCAGCGGCCCCTCGATGCGCGCGAAGGCGCCGAAGGGCGCCAGCTTGGTCACCTGGCCGGTGACCACCTGGCCAACCGCATACTTATCGATGAGCCCTTCCCACTGCTCGGGCTGGGCCCGCCGCAGGCTGAGGGCGATCTTCTTGGCTTCCTGGTCTATCTTCAGGATGTAAGACGTCCACCTCGTCGCCGACGCGGAACATGTCCTCGGGCGATTTGGAGCGGTCCCAGGAGAGCTCCGACAGGTGCACCAGGCCATCGGCGCCGCCCAGGTCCACGAAGATGCCGAACTCGCGGATGCTGGTGATGCGGCCGCGGCGGATATCGCCCTCGCGCAGCTCCGCCAGGAGGCGATCCTTCTGCTGGGCCCGCCACTCCTGGACGGCTGCCCGCTCGGAGAGGATTACGCGGTTGCGGCGGCGGTTGATCTCGATGACCTTGAGGCGGAGGGTCTTGCCAACCCAGGCGGCCAGGCCGCGGTCGCCGGCCTCTTCGGTGCGGTCGACGCGCCCGCCCACCAGTTGCGACAGAGGAACGAAGGCCTGCACACCCTCTACATCGACCAGAAGGCCGCCCTTGTTGTAACCGGTGACCTCCCCTTCGAAGGAGGTGGCCTCTTCGTAGTAGCGCTGGAGCAGCCGCCACCCCTTCTCGCCGCGGGCGCGGTCGATGGAGACGATGATCTGCCCTTCGGCCGTCTCCGGCTGCAGGACGAAGACGAGGACCTTGTCGCCTATCTGAGGGATCTGGTTCGCGTCGGGGCGGAGGGACTGCATCTCGTTGGGCGGGATGATGCCTTCGGACTTGGCGCCGATGTCCACCAGGAGGCCCTCGCGGTCCTTGCCCACCACCACGCCTTCGATGATCTCGCCGCGGCGAAGGGAAGGGTAGCCTAGGCTCTCCTCTTCGAGGAGAGCCTCCATGTCTTGAGCAGCGTCTTCACCCAGTTCCACAGCGGGGCCCCCTGGGGGGTGATGTGAGCTGGCAGTCAAGGGTTGGGTACCTCCCCCAAGTAATGGAGAGCTGGCCTGGCAGGCCGCTTCTCGAATCTAATTATAGCATAGGATGGGCTTAAGTATAGGGGAATATTTGGGGAAAAGAAGAGAGCCCCTACCTAGAGCAGAGGCTCTGGTAATGTCCCTGGCAGCGGCCTATTTTCCACACCCCGTTGCCGGGGCAGTATCGTCAGCGCTGAGGCGTTTCACTTCCGTGTTCGGGATGGGAACGGGTGGGGCCACCTCGCTCTAGCCACCAGGAACCGACTTCCGAGTGGTAGCGGGAGAGGGATTCGAACCCCCGACCTTCGGGTTATGAGCCCGACGAGCTGCCACTGCTCCATCCCGCGTCGTGTGGCCAAAAGAACAAGGAGCGTGTCTCTTGAGAGCGCTTGTGACAGGGGTGAGGGACCGGTCAAGCCCTCGGCCATTAGTACGGCTCAGCTCAAGGGATCGCTCCCCTTACACCTGCCGCCTATCTAGCGGGTAGTCTTCCCGCGGCCTTACCCCCGACGAATCGCGGGATGGGAGGCCTCATCTTGGGGAGGGCTTCGCGCTTAGATGCTTTCAGCGCTTATCCCGACCAGACTTGGCTACTGGGCGATGCCGTTGGCACGACAACCCACACACCAGCGGTCCGTCCACCCCGGTCCTCTCGTACTAGGGGCAGCCCCCCGCAAGCCTCCTGCGCCCACCACGGATAGAGACCAAACTGTCTCACGACGTTCTGAACCCAGCTCGCGTGCCGCTTTAATGGGCGAACAGCCCAACCCTTGGGACCTACTCCAGCCCCAGGATGCGACGAGCCGACATCGAGGTGCCAAACCTGGCCGTCGATAGGAACTCTTGGGCCAGATCAGCCTGTTATCCCCGGGGTAGCTTTTATCCGATAAGCCACGGCCCTTCCACTCGGTACCGTAGGATCACTTTGCCCGGCTTTCGCCCCTGCTTGGCTTGTTGGCCTCGCAGTCAAGCCCCCTTATACCAATGCGCTCCACGGGTGATTTCCATCCACCCTGAGGGGACCTTTGGACGCCTCCGTTACTCTTTGGGAGGCGACCGCCCCAGTCAAACTGCCCACCAGGCGCTGTCCCCGACGTATGTCAGGTTAGGAGGCAAGCTAAGGAAGAGTGGTATTTCAAGGTTGGCTCCACCCCCACCGAGATGGGGGTTTCAAAGCCTCCCACCTATCCTACGCATTCTTGGCCCAACTCCAGCGCCAAGTTGCAGTAAAGCTCCACGGGGTCTTTTTGTCCTGTGGCGGGTAGCCCGCATCTTCACGGGCATTGCAATTTCGCCGAGCCCCTCGTTGAGACAGTGCCCAGCTCGTGACACCTTTCGTGCGGGTCGGAACTTACCCGACAAGGAATTTCGCTACCTTAGGACCGTTATAGTTACGGCCGCCGTTCACCGGGGCTTCGGTTCGAGGCTCATCACCCCTCCCCTTAACCTTCCGGCACTGGGCAGGTGTCAGCCCCTATACTTAGGGTTTCCCCTTAGCAGAGACCTGTGTTTTTGTTAAACAGTCGTCCGGGCCTGTTCTCTGCGGCCCCCGGGCGCTCGGGAAGCAAGTTCCTTCACCCCCAGGGGCACCCCTTCTCCCGAAGTTACGGGGTCAAATTGCCGAGTTCCTTAACGAGGGATCACTCGATCACCTTAGGGCGCTTACCCCAGCCTACCAGTGTCGGTTTGCGGTACGGGCACCGCCCTAGCTCGGCAGCGAGGCTTTTCTGGCCAGCGTGGGCTCAGCCGAGTCGCTTTGACCGAAGTCTCTACTTCCCCCGACCCCTCAGCTTAACCCGGGAAGGGATTTGCCTCTCCCCGGACGCCTACGGGACAGGGACGCGCCATGTCCAATGGGCGCGCTCGACCTACCCTCCTGGGTCACCCCGCAGCCTCAAACGCATCGGGCGGTGGTGCCGGAATAATAACCGGCTGTCCATCGCCGTTCGGTATTACCCTTAGGCTTAGGCCCGACTAACCCTACGCGGATGAACCTTGCGTAGGAAACCTTAGGCTTTCGGTGGGCGGGATCCTCCCCCGCCTTACGCTACTCATGCCGGCATTCTCACTTCCGTCCGCTCCACCGCGACCTTACGATCGCGCTTCATGGCTGGACGGAACGCTCCCCTACCCCTCCGCCCTAAGGCGGAAGCCACGGCTTCGGTGGCGGGCTTAGCCCCGTTACATTGTCGGCGCAGGACAGCATCGACCAGTGAGCTGTTACGCACTCTTTAAAGGATGGCTGCTTCTGAGCCAACCTCCTGGCTGTCTGGGCCACCCCACATCCTTTCCCACTTAGCCCGCAAACTTAGGGACCTTAGCCGGTGGTCTGGGTTGTTTCCCTTTCGACCATGAAGCTTATCCCCCACGGTCTCACTCCCAGGGCGTGATGTCGCTGGCATTCGTGGTTTGGTTGGGTTTGGTAAGCGTTTTGCCCCCTAGCCCATCCAGTGCCCTACCTCCAGGACACTTCCCTGAGGCTGCACCTCAATGCATTTCGGGGAGAACCAGCTATCTCCGGGTTCGCTTGGCATTTCACCTCTACCCACAGCTCATCCAGTAGGTTTGCAACCCTAAATGGTTCGGGCCTCCACGAGGACTTAACCCCGCTTCACCCTGGCCATGGGTAGCTCACCCGGTTTCGGGTCGAATCCTGGCGACCACTAGTGCGCCCTATTCAGACTCGCTTTCGCTACGGCTCCGCAAGTCACCTTGCTTAACCAGGCCACCAAGACTCACTCGCCGGCTCATTCTTCAATAGGCACGCCGTCACCCTGGCCGAAGCCAAGGCTCCGACGGCTTGTGGGCACGTGGTTTCAGGGACTTTTCACTCCCCTTCCGGGGTGCTTTTCACCTTTCCCTCACGGTACTGGTTCACTATCGGTCGCTGGGGGTATTTAGCCTTGGAGGGTGGTCCCCCCTGCTTCCCACAGGATTCCCCGTGTCCCGTGGTACTCAAGGTCGCAGACCAGGGAGGCCCATCCCCTTTCGCCTACGGGACGTGTCGCCCTCTTTGGTGGCCCGTTCCAGGGTCCTTCGGCTAGGGTCGAGCTTGGTAACTCCCCGGGCCGACCACAGTCGGCCCCATCTGCTGCCTTACAACCCCGCTGGGGCATAAGCCTGTGGGCCGTTATTCCCCTGCGGTTTGGGCTTTTCCCCGTTCGCTCGCCGCTACTAAGGGAATAGTCTCTTTTCCTCGGGGTACTTAGATGTTTCAGTTCCCCCGGTTCCCCTCTCCGACCTTGACAGTCGGAGTGGCCCGCCATTGCCTGCGGGCCGGGTTTCCCCATTCGGGCATCCCCGGCTTAGCTGGCACGACAGCTTACCGAGGCTTTTCGCAGCCTTGCCGCGCCCTTCATCGGCCCCCAACGCCTAGGCATCCACCACGCGCCCTTAACAGCTTGACCGACCCCTCACTCCTGTCACAAGGGGTTCTCAAGGTGCTCGCTCCTTGTTCTTTTGTTAAGGTGCGTTCGGGTGGCTTGTCACCCGGGCTATCGCTCTATCATGCAGAACGGTCGGCCCGATGCTTCAAGCCGACCGTCGGTCAGCATCAGCCCTAGTCTTGTCTATTTGGTTGTTGGCAAGGCTTGGCGAGATTTCCTGTCCCTTTTCCGGCCAGACGCCCTGGCTGGTGGAGCCGGGGGGACTCGAACCCCCGACTTCCGCCGTGCAAAGGCGGCGCTCTCCCAGCTGAGCTACGGCCCCCTTGGATGATGGTTGCCAACCTCGGCCCCACTTCAAGGCTGGTGGGCCATCCTGGACTCGAACCAGGGACCTCGGTCTTATCAGGACCGCGCTCTAACCAGCTGAGCTAATGGCCCCTTAACCTCTGGATAGCGGAAGGAAAAGGTGGGCCTTCGGAGCGATCGGCCGACC
>CAVXAM010000006.1:0-275000 GCA_963759785.1 uncultured Chloroflexia bacterium | reverse complement strand
CCAGCATCGGCTGGCGGCGGCGGCGGCCAGGCGCAGGAGGGCTCGCTCGATCCGCGGGTTGTAGCGGCGCAGCAGGGGCAGTAGCTCGTGGCGCACGCGGTTGCGCAGCGGCCCCAGCAGGAGGTTGGTGACATCGAGGCAGGGCGAGAGCCCCTCCTCCTGGCAGTAGCGCTCGCTCTGCCGACGGCTCACCGCCAGCAGGGGCCGAACCAGGGCCAGCCCCGGCGTGGCCGGGGAAGGGCCAGGGGGAGCGGGGCCGCATGCCGGCGATGCCGGCCAGGCCGCTGCCGCGGATGATGTGCATGAGCACCGTCTCCGCCTGATCGCTGGCGGTGTGGCCGGTGGCGACGCAGTCGGCGCCCGCTTCTCGGCCTGCTGGCCAGGAAGGCGTAGCGCAGGGCGCGGGCCGCCTCCTCCAGCGATAGGCGGTGCTGGCGGGCGTGGGCCCGCGTGTCGCCCTGGCCGAAGAGGAAGGGCAGGCCCAGCTCGTGCGCCAGGCGCGAAACGAAGGCGCGCTCGGCCTCTCGCTCGGGCGCGGCGGCGCAGGCCGTGGTCGAAGTGGGCCACCCACAGGTCGAGGTCCGAGGGCCTCGCGCAGGTGGGCCAGGATGAGCAGGAGAGCGGCGGAGTCGGGCCCGCCGGACACGGCCAGCGAGCGCCCGCTGCTCTGGCCGGCGAAGAGGCCGTGCTCCTGGACGAAGCGCAGCACCAGCCGCTCCAGCCGCTGGCCGAAGCGGCTGGCGGCTGAGGCTGCGCTGGGCCTGGGCTTCTCCGTCGTCACGACTGTGTCACCGACCAGGAAACGCTAGCGGCGGCGCCCAACTCGGCGGCCGCCACCCAAGAGCCTGCCGTCACGGCGCTCGCGAGGCTACTCGCCGATGAGGGCCTCCCACCAGCGCTGCGGCTGCTCCGCCGGGCGGCGCTCCCTTCCGCCTGGCGGCGGCGGCGTGGCCGCCGACATCACGATGATGCCCAGTCTCGCCGGGGCGCACCAGGCCCAGCTCGCGGCGGGCCACCCACTCGATGTACTCGTCGGACTTCAGGTAGTCGCGCAGGGCGGTGAAGCTGGTCGTAGCGCTCCTGCAGGCCCTCCACCTCCTGGCGGAGGCGCGATTCGTCCTGCGCCGATCTGAATCGCTTGGATGGTGTTGCTGGCGGCGGTGAAGATGAAATAGACCACCACCACAGCGGTGGCCAGGATCACCCACCGCCTGGGCGAGAGCCAAGGGCTACGGCTCAGCGGCTCGCCTCCTGGAGCGGCAAGACCTTACCATCAGTCGCCAAGTTTAGCACAACCTCTCGAATCTCACAATACGGCTTCTTCCGAACGGCCACCTCTGCGCCTGCCGCTTCCAGGTGGCAGGTGTCGTTCAGGCCGAGCACCGATCATCCGGCCGTCCTGCACCTCCAGCACGCTCACGGCGGCGACGCTGTGCCGCAGGCGGCGGAAGTCGGCCAGCTCCAGGCCCAGGACGCGGCAAAGGATGGTGAGGATGACGAAGTTGTGGGTCACGACCGCCACCGTCTCCTGAGACCAGGCGCTGCGCAGATGCGCTCGAGCGCCTGCCAGGCCCGCTCCTGCACGTCCAGCAGCCTCTCGCCGCCGGGCATCGGCTCGTAGGCGGCGCCGGCCGCCGAGCCATAACCTGGAGGAACTGCGGGTAGCGCTCCCGCACCTGCTGGAAGGTAAGGCCCTCCATCTCGCCGATGTCCATCTCGATGAGGCCTTCGTCCACCTCCACCGCCAGGTCGTGGCGTTCGGCGATGGCGCTGGCGGTGGCCAGGGCGCGGCGCAGGGGGCTGGAGTAGACGGCGGCGATGGGCTCGTCCTTGAGGGACATCGGCCAGGCGCTGGGCCTGCCAGCGGCCGGTCTCGTTCAGCTCGACGTCGGCGCGGCCCAGGGCGAGGCCGGCCTTGTTGGAATCCGTCTCGCCGTGGCGAACCAGGTTCAGGCGCACTAGGATCCCTTCCTCAGCTCGTCGAGCTCTTCCTGGTATTCGGGGTGAACGACAAACTGGCCCCCGTCCAGCACCTGATAGTCCCAGGGGTTAATGATCAGGTCGTTGGTCTCCAGGATGAAGTAGTCTGGCTTACGGCTGAAGCCGTGGACAAAGAGGGCGGCGGTACGGACTGCCGTCGCCTCCAGGAGGGTGGCCTGCTCGGCGGCCAGTTGGAGGGTCTTACCGGTTATGGATATGTCATCGACTACAAGGACGCGCCTGACCACGTCGCACACCGACGAGAATTCGGGCTGTCTCTCTGACGACCCGATTGTCGTAGCGGCGAGAGAGGCGGATGGGATAGAACTCCCGCCTGAGCATGGAGGCCACCACGGCCGCCGGCAGGACGCCGCCTTTGGCGATGCCGATGATCACTTCCGGTCGTAGGGGCCTACCTTCAGGGCGAGCTGGCGGCAGAGCTCGCCGAAGCGCTCCCAACTGACCTCGATGACGCCGGTGTGGCGGTAGTCCATGGGCTGCCCTCCTGCCAAGTCTACTCCGGCTGGCCGTGGCGACGCCAGGCCTGCACGGCGGGGGACGTCTCTTCCAGGATGAGCTTGCGGCGGTGGATGCGCAGCGGCGGCTGGCTGATACTTGGGTCATTCTTACAGCTTGGATGTCGTTTTTTTAAATCTGTAATTGCTCTACTCACTGCTTGTGCGATAGTTTTTTTTGATCTGTAGTCGTTAATTACGAGTAAAGTGAACATCATATATGGTTCACTATTAGCTGTAATGGGCCAGCCAAAGTCCCCACTCTCATCGATGTAAATATACATTTAGACTAATATCTAATCTCATTCAGTAACTATATGTCAACTCTTATATTAGGAATAACTCTCCTAATCGCCCTTGAAAGTGACAAAATCCCCTTCTCTTGACAGGCTCTTCATGTTAATATCGTCCCGTGAATAAAGCTATGTTGAATATCAAACGTATCATCAAACGTCATCGTGGCGCCCCTAAAGGTAACCAGAACGCCTTGAAGCACGGTTATTATTCTAGAGCGTTGAATAAAACGGAACAGTTTGATTTTACCCAGGCCGCTGGTATCGAAGGTATCACCGAAGAGATTACGCTATTACGGTTTCAAATCAAGAAAGCTATCTCCGGTGGCGATATTTATAATCTGATTCCGTTGTCCAAAGCCGCCCTTGCCCTGGAGAAACTAATTCGCACCCATCATAAAATTTTCGTCGCCCGTCAGCTTGGTATCAAGGACGCCATGGAGAAAGTCTTTAAAAACCTCTTGGCGTCGTTCGGCCCTGATATGGTGCAAAAAGCCGCCGCCTTTGCCCTCCCAGATAAATTCGCTCCTGACGCGGTCTTCACCAATCAAAAAACAAATCATGCCGAAAATGAAGCTGAATTAACATAAAACAAAAAACAATGATTGAAGCTGATTAGCTATGAATTGTTTGAGAATAAAAAAATTCAAATTATGGTGGGGAAGTCTCCCTTTCGTAAAGGGAGAGACAGAGGGATTTTACTTCTTCTTCCCCAGATGCTCCTGGCACTGTTGGATGAACGCCTCGAACCGTATCCCCTCGCCGGGGTCTTTAGTCCCCTCCACCACCACATTCAGCACAGGTAAGCCATAGTCCTGCCGGAACTGGTGCAGCAGCAGGCTAACGATTGTCCCCGGCATACAGCCGAAGGGGATGATGTTCACGATGCCGTCGTAGCCGTGCTCGGCGTACTCCACGACGCGTCCCATGCTTAAGATAGCCTCCCCCTCGACGGCGGGGGTCAGGTACTGCTGCCCCTTCCGGATGATGTCGATCATCGGCAGCTCCCGCGAGAACGACTCGATGCTTTTATCGAACTGCCGTCTTAAGCGCTCGACGGTCGTCTCCATAACGATTTCGGTCAGCTTCTGCATCGTCCAGTCCTTCCAGCCGCCCTCGATGTGCTTGCCGTAACGGAACTCCCGCTCGAAGTCGATATAGTCGAACCACTCCTCGATAGGCGGCACGCCGCACTGCGCCCCTAAAGCCTCCAGCTTCTGGATGAGCCTATCGTTGGCGAAGTAGTTGCTGCGGACGAATATCTCCCCCACGATGCCGATGCGCGGCTTGCGGGAACTGTTATCGATTTTCACCGCTTCGAAAGCGTTCCGCGCCTGCTTGGAAAGCTTCTCCAGTACGTTCACGTGCTGGCCAACGTTGGCAATCAGTTTATCACGCCACTCGTTATAGACGATGTCAATTTCGCCCTGGTTCACTTCGTAAGGCCGCCGTTCCAGCGCCATTTTCTGGAAGGAATCCAGCACGATAAAGCCCTTCCAGGCGTTGAGGCGGAAGCCCTTACCCATCGATATCATGTCCTTATGATAACCGCCGGTCTGGTCGAAAACGAGGACGGGCACATTCGGCAGTCCCAACTCGTCGAGCACCAGGCGGTGCAAACGGTTATATTGCCCGAAGCGGCAGGGACCGCTCGCCGCCGGCATAAAGAACGCCGCATTATCCGCGTCGAAGTCCGGCGCCATCGTCTTCTTAACGATATCGCCAGTGGTGATGATGCTGGGATAACACTCCTTGCCGGTGGTGTATTTACGCCCGATATCTAAAGTAAGCTGGTCGGACTCGGGGAGGGGTTGGGCGTTAACGCCGCCGTGACGCATCGCCGCGGCAAGAACATAGCCATGGTCGATCATGTAGGGGATATAGACGATACGCTCATTGGTGTGGTCGGAAGAGATGCTGATGTGTTGTATCGGTTTGCTGACGCCCTGTGTGCTGGCGTTGCGGATAGTATCGATAAAAGCCTCGCACCGTGTGATGATGCCGGCATCGGCAGAATGCTCGTCGATTTCTATCGTCAGGAAGGGCTTACCCTCGGTCTCTTTACTAAAGAACTTTACCAGGTAAGAATCAGGACCGCAGTTAAAGTTCGTTACATACAGTCCAAAAAGGCGGCGGTCGTTGGCAATCATCCTTGCCGCGCCGAGAATCTTTTGTCCCGCCTTCCAGTACATATTCGGGTGGGCTTGAATGACCTCCCCCGCCAGCGATTCTAACGGCAGGAAGTCCAGCGGTATCGCCAGCACATTCATGTCCCGCAGCTTGCCCGGGATGTCCAGCGTCATCGCTTCATCGTAGGTGTTATACGCCCTCCCCACGACGACGATTGCCTTTTCGTCTTGCTTAAGCTGCGAGAGTATTTCCTCGCCGCGTTTTTTCTGCCACTGGTTAAACGCGTCGAAAGCATCGAGCCCCGCCTGGATGGCGTTATCCACCAGCGCTTCAGACTTTATCCCGACCAGGCGCGCTGTTTGCCGCAGCTTCTTTTTAAGCTTTTCGCGGCCGCGATCGGGATGAAAAACCGGCTGGATCAATTGCGGTTTATCTTTAGAATTTTCTAACGCCTCCTTAATTCGATTGGAACTAAGCATCAGGAATGGCAGGCTTTGGGTAAGTGGGCAGTTCCACGACTTTTTAAAGTCGGAGGAGAGTTTTTCCATCGTGCACTGCACCGGCATGAAGATAAAGTCCGGCTTCTTTTCTAGCAGATTAAGTATGTGCCCATGTGCCAGTTTAATTGGTAGGCACGGCTCTTCGACGATGTTCTCCACTCCCTGCCGGATGATATGGCGGTTAGTGGGGTCGGAGAGCACTACCTGGAAGCCGAGCTCGGTGAAAAAGCCCTTCCAGAGCGGATAAAGATCATGGAAAAATAGAACGCGTGGGATGCCAACGGTTTTACCATTGGGTTTATCCGGTTTGTCTTTTGGATAACTGTTCAATAAAGCCTGTGCCTGCTCTTCGAACAAACGCGGTATTTTGGAGGACT
Source organism: uncultured Chloroflexia bacterium (assembly GCA_963759785.1). Taxonomy (GTDB): domain Bacteria; phylum Chloroflexota; class Dehalococcoidia; order Dehalococcoidales; family RBG-16-60-22; genus RBG-13-51-18. The sequence goes on along the minus strand of CAVXAM010000006.1, from coordinate 269,205 downwards.
GTCGCTGCTCTTTCTTTTCCGTGCTATCCCACTTGCCGCAGCGGGAGCCGTAGAAAAGCGGTTTCTCGCCCTCAAAGACTACTTTGTGAATTTCGCATCGGTTGGAGCAGCTCTGGCACTCGAAAGATGATAGCTCGTATTTTCGATTGACAAGGTTAAAACCGCGGAAGCAAGTTGTTTTGCCGTTGGTTGCTATCTCGTCCTTCGCTAACATCGCTACGCCGATAGCCCCGAGGATATCATGCTGGGGCGGCACGGTGATTTTTTTGCCGAGCACTGCTTCAAAAGCGGCTTTTACCGCCCTGTTAAAAGCGGTTCCCCCCTGGAATAAAATATGATCGCCGATTTTACGGTCCTCGACGACCTTGGTGAGGTAGTTTTTTACCACCGAATACGCCAGCCCTGCCACCAGGTCTTCTTTAGCCGCTCCCCGCTGCTTACAGTAGTTCTGTTGCGACTCCATAAAGACCGTGCAGCGCTCTCCTAAATCGAGGGGGTTTTTTGAAGCCAGTCCAAGTTGTCCGAACTCTTCTTTAATATTAATGCCTAGTTTTTCTGCCTGCTCTTCGAGGAAGGAGCCGGTGCCGGCGGCGCAGACTTTATTCATCGCGAAGTCGATAATCGTACCGTTTTGCAGGCTGATATATTTAGCATCCTGCCCGCCGATTTCGAAGATGGTATCAACATCCGGGCAAACGAAAGCCGCGGCTTTAGCGTGACTCGTTATTTCATTATGGATAACGTCTGCCCCGAAAAACTCCCCGGTCATGTAACGTCCCGACCCGGTGGAACCGGTACCTTTAACGATTACCTTATCGCCGAGTTCCTTACCGACTTCCAACAGACCTTGTTTAACGGCTTCGATGGGGCGGCTGGCGGTCATCAAGTAACGTCGCGCTAACACTCTATTTTCGCGGTCAATCACAACGACGTTGGTGCTGATAGAGCCGATATCCACCCCGACATAAGCCTCGATGGGTTTAACAGATTCCAGTTTTACCGACTCGATATCTATCGGATAGTTATCGCCCTTTAATGGTGATAGTGTGGTGAACTTATAATCATGTTTGGCGATGTGATCCTTCAAGCGCTGGATAGTATCAGCGGGGAGGGTACTTTCCTTAGATGAAAGTGCGGCGCCAATAGCGCCGAGTACGGCGAAATATTCGGGGATAATCAGGTCTTTTTCTTCAAGTTCCAAAACCTCTAGTAGTGCGCGGCGAATGCCTTTATTAGCCGCAACCCCGCCCTGGAAAGCGATAGGTTTTCCCAGGTCGCGGCCGCGAATGACCTGTCCCTTAAAGTTGCGTATCATGGCGAAGCAGAGTCCGGCGACGATATCGTGAACCGGCGTGCCGACTTGTTGGAGGTGAATCATATCGCTTTTAGCGAAAACGCTGCAGCGTCCGGCGACGCGGGGTGGGTGTTCCGACTTCAGGGCGACGTCGCCGAAATCCTCGATAGGTATACCCATGCGTGATGCCTGCTGGTCCAAGAAAGAGCCGGTGCCGGCAGCGCAAATGCCGTTGATCGCGAAGTCGGAAACTTTAGGCAGTTTTTCGCCGGCTTCTTTTTGGAGAACGATTAGCTTGGAATCCTCACCGCCGATTTCCAGAACCGTTTGTACCTCGGGATGAAAATGCACTATTCCTGAAGCCTGGGCGATGATTTCGTTAACAAACGGTATTTCCAGCAGGGTAGCAATGAGCTGTCCCCCGGTGCCCGTAACCGCCGCTGCTTTAAACTGGGCGGGTGGGTACTTTACCAGCAGCTTTTCCAGCATCTTGAGGACAGTTTCAACGGGCTGTCCTTTGGAGCGGACGTAGCTCGATTCCAGTATTTTGCCGGCATCATCGATAACTACAACTTTCGCTGTCACCGAGCCGATATCGATACCTATTTTCATCGCAAAGTAATCCCTTGATATTCTACATCATTACAGGAATAAAGATTATACCGCTTCTATCTATTATAGCGTCGTGGAATTGAGGTGTAAACTAACGATAAGAGAATGGCTGGGGCGGAAGGAATCGAACCTTCGCATACAGATCCAGAGTCTGCTGTCCTACCGCTAGACGACGCCCCAACAATGGATAAATTATAACATGAAGTATAAATGGAGACAATAACGCCTACCTATTGACACCCCAATCGCGACAGGCTATTGTTATTACATAAGAAGGGATTTGTCGTGTCTGATATCGCTAAACTGGAAAAATTATTAGGAGTGTCTTTTAACGAGCCTTCACTGCTGGAACAGGCTCTGGTGCATAGCTCTTATATCAACGAAAATCCCGCTCTCGATATCAGAAATAATGAAAGGCTGGAGTTTCTCGGAGATGCCGTGCTGGACTTTATCGTCGCCGATAAACTTCATCGAGATTTTCCTGACTTGACCGAAGGCGAGATGACTAAAGCCCGGGCAACATTGGTGCGGCGCGATACTTTAGCCCATATAGCTGATACTATAAAATTAGGTGATTTTCTTTATATGGGTAAAGGGGAGGAAGCCAGCGGGGGACGCAGCAAAACTCCCAACCTCGCGGGGTCGTTAGAAGCCATGATTGCGGCGTTATACCTCGACCAGGGTATCGAGAATACCAAAGCAATCGTCAATAGGCTGTTAGCTGAAGAATGGGAAAAGCTGGCTAGTCGGGGCGCGGACGTTGAATATAAATCCAGATTGCAGGAATTCACGCAATCTCATTTTAAGTCGGCACCGGTCTATCGACTGGTATCGGAAACGGGACCTGACCACGATAAAAAGTTTATCGTCGAGGTACTCGTTAATGGCAAGACGTTGGGCAAAGGCACCGGAAAGAGTAAAAAAATCGCCGAAACCGAAGCTGCTCGACTGGCTTTAAAAGCTCTGGAAAAGGACTTTACGAAGAAGCGGATATTTGGTAAACTGCTTTTTGAGTAAATTAAAAACCTTAGCGAGGTGTGAATATGGGTAGTCGAAGCGATTACGCTCATCGAGAAAAAAAGAAAGCCAAAAAAGACTCCAAGAAGATAGCCCCGGTTTCCATTACAACGCCGCCGGCTGAAGTCGAAATAATTAGGAAAAAGAAAAAGTCACAGGAGGAAGAAGAATTTTAAGCTGCCTGAATAAGGGCGGAAGCTAAGGGTGGTCGCTGATGACTGAAAAAGCGTCGGTCCACGCGACTATTCAGGGTCGTGTTCAGGGTGTTTTTTTCCGAGCTTCAGTCGAAGACAAGGCTTTACAGTTGAATCTAACCGGCTATGTGCGCAACCGACCGGGCAATCTGGTAGAAGTCAGGGTGGAGGGCGAAAAGCCCAATCTCGAAAAACTGGTGGAATATCTTAAGGTTGGTCCTCCTGCTGCCAGCGTGGAAAACATCATCGTTACCTGGGGGGAATATACCGGCGGATTCGCGAGCTTTCGAATTAGATAGTTGTTTGACTAGGCTTCGAGTTCTACCTTGGCTGATTTTATCAATTCAAGATAACCGATTTTAAGTCCCAGCGTTTCGGCGACCTCGCGGTCGGTATCATAGGGTTCACCAACAAAGATTTTATCGTAATCCTCGATATCACCTTCGTCGGGATATTCTTTAACGGCGAATTTCTGTTTGGCTTCAACAATGCCAAGGTCAAAGGGGAGTGTAAAGTAAAGATCAGCCAGTACTTTATCTATCCCCAGACTGTAGAGATTATCCCAGCCTCCAGATTCATCCGCGCCATACTTGCTGCTCGGCAGCAGTGAAAGTAGATTGGGGATGGTAAAGCTCCCCGAACCGTTATAGGTTTTCAGCGGGGCTACGGTTATCAGGTAGTCGCTGGATAAAAGCACGTTAGGCACCCAAAAGGTCGGCACGGCGAAGGGTTTAGGCAGTGGGTTATCAACCTCGACGAAGATACAGTCCTTAACGTCCAGCGTCAACACCCGCGGGAAGTTATAACCTAGCGCCTTATAAATGGGGCGGGTGGGGATGCCGTCGGGTGTGCCTTCCAAGAGGATGATATCGGCGTCGCTGACCCTACGGATACTGGAGATAATCGCCGCCAGCATTTCAGCGCTCGTCGTAACCGGATAGGGCAGGGGGTAAGACGCGCTGGGTTTTATTAGGACGCGCCGCGCCCGTGCCACGACCGACGGCACTTTAAATACAAAATCAGAGGTATCGAAAATCAATGCTTCCTCCTCATGGAGATATGCAGGTTTTTAACTTCGCCGTTATTTTGTAGGTCGGGTATTAGTTCCGAAAATGTGCGGGTCAGGACCTCTTTTAAAGCGGGGCTGATGGGTTTGGGTTTGCCGTTGATGACCATTTTTAATTCAGTTTCGCTATCTTGAACGGCTACGGTTTTTTCTATCATATCGACAATACCCGTTACATCGTCATGGGAAAACTGCGGAACTTTAATATCCAGCGGCTTATCGGTAACTACCGCCAGCAGTAACTTCGGGTCAGTCAGCAATTCATCGCCCTGTTCACCCCGGTGGACCTCGATTTTAGGATAGTTGCTACCCTTAAAGCCCTCGGTGAGGAGGATATCAAAGTCCCAAAGCACGTAGTTAGCGATATCCTGCGGGTCGAAAAACTCATCCATTTTCCGGTAAATCGCCAGGTGGTCGAGCGAGTTGATAGCCGATAACTCACTACCGGCTTTAGTAAAACGCCAGGTATCTTTAGCGGCGGTATCGAGGTCGTCCTTATGATGCGAGTGCTTCACGATGGCCACCTTGTGTCCCCGCTTTTTCAGCTCGACGATTATTTTTTCCAGTAGGGTCGTTTTTCCCGAGCTGGATTTACCAACAATAGATATTATCGTTCGCATATCTTTAACTACTAAATATTAACTTCTTCATTCCAGTCCAACATCAGCACTTGGACGGTGTCGCCTTTTTTAACGCCGCCGTTTTCTTCGGGGATAATCACTAATCCATTCGCTAAACCCATGGATGTCAATATCCCCGAGCCCTGCGGACCGGTTAATTTAGCATGATAATGACCATCACGTTTTTCGATGATGGCGCGGTCGTAGATGCGCCGGCCGGCGTCGTTTTTCACCGTGTCTTCGATAATCGCGGTAATGGTCGGTTTCGCGATATTATTTTTCCCCATCATTTTCAGTAATGCCGGTCGTACGAATAATTCAAAGCTGACCATACAGCTGGTGACGTTACCCGGGAGGCCGAGGTGAGGTATAACTTTCTCTTTACCGTTTTTATCCTTGCCTTTTATCTTGCCGAAGGCTAAAGGTTTACCCGGCTTAACACGTACTTTCCAAAAGACCATCTGGCCGTCTCGGGCGAGGATATCTTTAACCATATCGTAATCGCCCATGGAAACCCCGCCAGTCGTCAGCAATATATCGGCGTCCTGCGCCTGTTTTAATTTCTTTACGAGCTCTTTCTCGTTATCGCGGGCTATCCCCAGGATTTTCGGGATACAGCCATAACGTTTCACCAGGCTGGCGATGCTATAGGTGTTACTGTTATAAATTTTACCTTCGGTTAACGTTTTATCGAGGTCTAATAATTCGTCGCCGGTCGAAAGAACCGCCACTACCGGACGGCGGATGACTTTAGCATGACTGCGCCCCATCGATGCCGCCAAACCGATTTCCGCCGGTCGAATGACCGTGCCTTTTTTCAGGATTACATTGCCTTGCTTTATATCTTCGCCGACATGGCGGATATTCTGTCCGATGATAGTCTCGGCAAAAACTTTGACCTCTTCGGGGGTCTGATTGGAGGAGGCGTCTTTGTTCTTGGCGTCGTTAGTGTATTCGAATTGTACGACACTATCCGCTCCCTTTGGTATCAGCGCCCCGGTCATAATGCGGATAGCTGTGCCCGGCAGGACTTCTTTAGTGGAAACACTGCCGGCGATAACGGTATCGATTACCTTTAGGGTTCTGGGGGATTTTTCACTGGCGCCTTTGACATCCGCTGACCGGACGGCGTAACCGTCCATGGAAGAATTATCCCATGGCGGGACGTTAATATTAGAAACTATATCCTCGGCGAGAACCTGCCCCAGTGTTTCTAAAATAGGGGCTGACTCTGTATCGAGGACGCTAACTTCGTTCAGTATCTTTTGCAGGGCTTCTTCAACCGTTAACATCACTCACTGGTTCCTTTGATTATTGTCATCGCCTGTTCCATATCTTCTTTAGTGTTGACGTTGAAAAAACTTATGTGTTTTGGGTCAAACCTGTCGATTTCCTTAGTTTCGACAAACCTCACCTTGACGTATTTAAATAACTCAATGATAACCTTTTTACCCTGTACCAATATTGATTTAATGGGGTCAATGCAATTCCGGGAATAGATAGCGTGTAACGGCTCGTACATATCCTCGAAGCGAGGCAATATAAAATCATATCCATCGGCAACCTTCACCATGTATTTTAATAAAGACTCGTTCAAAAAGGGCATATCGGCAGCCACAACAAGGTTATGAAATGTATTCGATTTCACTAATCCGGTATATATACCACCCAAAGAACCTTGTTCTGGCAAAATATCATTAATGATTCTAATCTTTGGGTGATTCGCCAACTGGGCGAAAGTTCTCCCTTTCGCTGTAACAATAATAATATCTTTTGAAATGGGGTCTACGTGGGATATTACCTGTTCGAGTAGGCTTGTGTTACCGAATCTTTCTAAAACCTTGTCGTGTCCGAAGCGTTTGCTTTTACCACCAGCCAGAATAACACAGCTTATATCCAAGTCATCTGCCTAGTTTCTAGCGCACTTAACCCCCTATATACAATTGTATCATAGGAAGTCAATATTGGATAGGGGTTGATATAATAATTACACTATTTATTAATCGTCGGATACGCCCAATTCGTATTGTCGATGATGATATCGGCGACTTTAGTAGGGGGATATTCGGTTAAGTATTTTTGCTGGGCGGGGAGGTATTTTTCATCATAGCGGATGAGGCTCGCTGATGGATCCCTGATAACAGCTCGTTTTTTACTCTCATCGAAGGGGATGTCCAGGAAGATTTTAAGGTCAAAATAGGGTGCCAGTTCTTTCCGGAAAAGAAAAACGCCTTCGAAAATAATAATAGTATCTGGCTTGATATGATATTTTTGCTTATTTTCGAATTTATCCGTCTGCCAGTCTAAAGTTGTTAGCTTTAACGATACTGATTTTTTCTTTTGAATCGGCACCAAAAGCTTCTTAATTATCAGGTCGATATTGAAACTCTTATGATAGTAGTTATCAGCCTGGTCGTTGCCGGCGTATCGGATAGCTTTAGGATTATGAAAGTCGTCGAGTTGTATAAGTTGGGTGGGGAGGTCTTTTTTTCTTAAGTAAGTTTCTAACGCTTCGGCGAAGGCTGTTTTGCCCGACCCATCTATCCCATTTATCCCAATAACAAAGGCTTTATCAGGTTGTTTTTTCTGATGTATTTTTTCGAGTATTTTCTCAAAAATCGGCAGTCTTCTGTCGAAAATAGTCAATAAGTCTTCGAATTTGTTAATCGTGATATCGGCTTGATAAGGTTCATCGCCGCCGTAGCCATAAAGCGCGCCAATCGATAGGGCGCCGGTTTCTTTAGCGGCTTCGATATCGTGGGTTCTATCGCCGACGATAGCTGTGGTTAATCCGCCGAACTTATCCCTGATTTTTCTAACTAACTCGGGTTTGGTGAGGTTATTATCCTGGATGCACTCGACGTAGTCGAAGTATTCACTCATCCCCAAACTTGACATAATGATATTAAGATATATCGTGGACGCGTTGGTATACTGGGCTAGTTTATAGCCCCGTTTTCTTAGAGTTGCCAATGTTTCTTTGACGCCGGGGTAAGTTTCCCCCATGTCTCGAAAGACGGCTTCATACTCTTGACGCACTTTTTCCCTGACTTCCGGAATCGTCAGGTGGCTGTCGGGTGGGGTAATGAACTCATAAAGCCCGCCTTTCGTCGAAGCCGTCGTCACCCCAAAGAACTGGTTGATTTCGTCAGGATTGAAATTAATGGGCCAACCCAGTTTGATGAACGCTCTTTTTATCGATTCGTAAACAGCGGGTAGTGAGGGGACAATCGTCCCGTCCATATCGAAGATGATGAGGTTTACATCGTGGGGATTAATCATTTATTTTTTTTTGACGTAGATATAGCGTAACAGATGAGTATGGGGACCATCACCGTGGTTTTCGGCTTCTTCCGTCTCGCCTATTTCTAGTATCTCCATTTTCCTGAAAGATGCTTTAAGGTCATCCTCGGTAAAGTAGTGCACGGGACGTCCCTTTTTACTTTCGTAGGTATCAGGTTCGATTTTTTTACCTTTGTCGTAGCTCTCCTCTTTTTCTGAAAAGACGGTGAAAAACATTACCCCGCTACGTTTTATCCGGCTGACGCACTGGTTGATTAAAAGCGTCCGGTCATACTGCCGGAAAAGGTGGAGCACGTTAAAACAAAAGACGGCGTCATTATTGCCGGCGAGGCAAGACATATCAAGGGCGGAATCGTTATAGAAACGGGTCGCTAGGTCGAATTTGCGTGCCATCTTGCAGGCTGTTTCCGATATCTCCACGCCGGAGATTTTCATCCCGGCATCGGAGAATAATTTAGTGTTACGGCCGTAGCCCGACCCCGGAACAACTACACTTTTTACATCGTTTTTCTTAAAAAGCTCCAGGGCATAAACGGCGGAGCGGCTGGGTTCATCGCCCCAGATTTTACCTTCGGTTTGAAATCTTTTTTCCCAATAATCGTTCATATGTTTTTCCTCACGTCGTTCCCATGAAAATGGGAATCCAGGGGTCAGGCACTATAACGACGGCTCCAGCACAATTATCTGCATCGCCGCCGGTAGTTTATCGGCAGTTAGTTCAATCTCGCTAACGTTAGAGCGGGTCACGTTATTCTTGCCTTTGATAAAATCCTCCACACCGGCGATCGGGAAGCTCATTTTTTCCGTGTTATAGTGCATCGGGATAACCACTTTAGGTTTTAACTGGTCGCAAACTTTAGTTGCCGTTTTGGCATCCACGGTGAAAAATCCACCTACTGGAATCATTAAGACGTCCACCTTACCAATGGCTTTAACTTGTTCGGCAGTCAGTTCATGTCCGAGGTCGCCGGCATGGCAGAGGGTTATACCGTCCACCTCGAAGCAAAAGACTGTATTTCTGCCCCGCTGACTTCCCCCTTTATCGTCATGGCTCGTCGCGACTGCTTTGAATTTTATTCCTTTGGCTTCGACGTCGGAGCGGACTATTTTAGGATTACCTTTTACGGCAGCAACGTTATTATGGTCGCCGTGCTCGTGGCTGACAGTGACGATATCCGCCGTTTCACTGATTGCTTGATGGTCCATCCCCGGTCCTTTTGTATAAGGGTCGGTAATGATTCGGGTGCCATCAGCGGCGGTAATTAAAAAAGCAGCATGGGCTAAATGTTTGATTTTCATTTTACCCCTCCCCGGCTATTATTTTTTCGCTTGCGACAGCACGAATTGTATCAATGTCCTCACCGGTATACCGCTGGCGCCTTTAACTTGATAACCTTTTTCGCTTTCACTAAGAGGGTCGGTAAGGTCGATGTGTACCCAAGGCATTTTATCCACAAACTCCTCGAGGAACTTAGCGGCGGTTATCGCACCGCCGTATCGATTGCCGGCGTTTTTAATATCAGCCAAATCGCTCTTGATGAATTCCTTATATTCTTCGAACATCGGCATCTGCCAGGCAAGCTCGCCAGCTTCTTTACCGGCGGCGAGGACTTTATCCAGTAGGGACTGGTTGTTGGTAAAGACACCCAAGGTAATTTTACCTAAAGCTATCTGACAGGCGCCGGTCAGTGTTGCGACGTCGATAATGGCTTTAGCGCCATTTTTCACGGCGTAGCTTAAAGCATCGGCCAGTATCAAACGTCCTTCGGCATCGGTGTTAAGCACTTCGATAGTCTTACCGTTCATGGCTTTAATAATATCCCCCGGTTTTAAAGCCGTACCGCTCGGCAGGTTTTCTGTCGACGGGATAATAGCAGTAACGTTAATCGCCGGCTTAAGTTGAGCGATAGCGATAATAGTCGCCATGACAGAAGCACCCCCCGCCATATCGTCCTTCATTTCCCCCATGTTTTCCGCCGGTTTTATAGAGATACCGCCGGAGTCGAACGTGATGCCCTTACCCACTAAAGCGATATCGATATCTTTAGATTCACGTCCTTTATAGGTCAGGATGATGAATTTCGGCGGCTGCTGGCTGCCCTGCGATACTCCCAATAATCCGCCCATCCCCAGTTCTTTCATCTTGTCTTTTTCCAAAACTTCGAGTTTTAGTCCGTATTTTTTAGCCGCCTGACGGGCGGTTTCCGCCATCTGCGTCGGCGTCATATAATTCCCCGGCTCGTTAACCATGTCCCGCGCGAAGTTAGCGGCTTCGGCGATTATCTTCCCTTTAGCGATAGCTTTTTCCAGTAGCTTTTTGTCTTTGCCGATAATAGTGAATTCCTTTATTTCATTGGAATCATCGTCTTTCTTAGTTTGATAACGGCGGAAAGTGTAAAGACCCAATATCGCGCCTTCGGTCATCGCCTGGATAGCGGCTTCGCTGGTGATTTGATTAACTCCGTCTCCAGCGATAATGCTGGCGATACTGGCGACGTTTTTCTTCCGCAGGTAACGGCAGACCTCTCCTATCGCTCCTCGTATTTTATTGGTATTTAACTCATTTTTCTTGCCCAGTCCCAGAACAACTACACGGCTGGCCGGGATTTTATTCATGCTATGTAAGAGGGTGATTTCGTTAAGTTTGCCTTTGATATCGCCCTGTTCAATCATGTTAGCGACAACGCCGCCCAGTTTCTTATCGATAGCAGCGGTAGCGCCTTCAGGGGTCTTTACTCCCTCGTAATGAGTAACGATAATAGCTCCGGTTTTAATGCCGGTGATTTCTCCAACCCCAGCTTTAACCTCCATGAAAAATCTCCTTTCAGCGGTTGACTTCTCTAATTATTTTATCAATAACTTGAGTGATATCTTTCGATGTATCCACGGTAAAATGACGGCGGTTGATTTTATCTACCGTCGTCCTCATTTTCTGATACACCGACCAATCGGCGTCGGAATTATCTTTGTTGTTTTTACTAACCATTCTTTGCTCAAGTCTTTGTTGGACCAGCTCCGGCGGTGCTTCGGTACGCACGATAATGAGCCGCGCATTAAGACGTTCAGCGATATTATAAATGCGTTCGCGGTGTTTTTCTTCAAGATTGGTTGCATCGAAGATAATGGGCATGCCTTTTTTTACCAGGTCCTCAATCAGGTAGTGTATCGTGCGGAAAAGGTAGGCGCTTTCTTCAGCAGTGTAAGTTGGATTAGGGAATAGCTTTTTTCGTAGGGTATCGCTTTCGAGGATGATGAAGGGCAAGCGTTCCGCCAATCGACGGCAGAAATAAGATTTACCGGTGCCCGGCAGTCCGCTGACGACTATTACGGTGGGTTGTGCCTCGGGTTCGGGGAGGGGATGTAGGCTGGTGGCTAGTCGATGGGCAGCGGTAATGACCTGTGAACTTTCCATACCTATTGATTATAGGATGTTTTACCTGGTTTGGCTAGGCGGGGATTTGGTCCTCGTAAAAGGCTATTTCAACCTGCTTTTAAGGGACGCAGGCTGTTGTATCGGTAACGATAGCTACCTGCCTTATACTATTTCACCTGGAGTGTTTTAGCCGTTTTTCCAGTAATGGTGGAATGAGCAGCACCGCCCACATCCCCAGTAAAAGCCCAAGGAAGGTGAGATTATTTACATAACCCGTCGAATGATAAACAACCAGGCTCAACGTCACTAAGCCGGATGCAGCAAGAATGCCAACCCTTAGCCGTCGCTGGCGTACGCGGACGAAGATAGCTATCGTTAATGCCAATCCTAAAAAGCTTAATCCTACCCATGGGGAAAAAGAATAAAGCTGCTGCAAGCTTTCTTCAGAAAGCCTGCCCGACGGCGATACTGCCAGGTACCAGCCGAGAATTATCGGCATCGGTAGCAGGGTTAATGAACTGAAAAGCCAGTCCCTTTTTACCGTCAACATGACGATACGGATAAACCACCAAAGCGCTAGAGGTATATACGCTAATACGGCCAGGAATGCCCATTCTTGCGGAAGGTAAATCAACATGGCTCCAATGATGATAATCGGCATCAGGGTATAGCCTATCCAGGTGAAAACCCAGGATGGTTTGCCGTGTGACCAGCCGTAGATAGTAATCCCTAAAACAGAAACCAGCACCAAGGATAACCATACGGGATGACGCCACCAGTTAAGTCCAAACAACAGACCGAAAAGGAGGTGAGGCATCGAGGCAAGGAAAACCTGTTTCCAGCTGCCCTGACTATATGCCTCGTATATCTCTTGAGCGATTGACTTGATGCTGCCCATCTGACTAAGGCATTCTTTAACTGCTTCGTCCTTAGTCATGCCGGCGTTAGTGAGTTCCTTGAGTTTATCTTCAATATGAGCTTCAAGCTCGCCCATGATTACGGTTTCGTCGGATTTTTCAAGCCTGGCATCGGACCTAATACTCTCAAGGTAATGAGTTAAATCCAGTGTCATTTTCGCTACCCTTTTTAAAGACCTTTAGTCTCTGGTTGTAATATTAGTTTAACCGCCGTGAAGAAATCCAGCCAACGCGTTCTTTCCTCGGCTAGCTTGGCTTGACCTTTAGCGGTAATGAGGTAATAACGCCGCTGCCGTCCGTTAGGCAGTATCTCCCATTTCCCGGTGATTAAGGCGGATTTTTCCAGGCGGTGGAGGGCGGGGTAAAGTGTACCCTCTTTAAATTTGAAGTACCCCTGGCTCCTCACTTCTAACTCTTTTACAATCTGGTAGCCGTACATCGGCTGCCTTTCGAGTAAACAGAGTAGTAGCGAATTGGAACTCCCTTTGAGCAGGTCGTGTTTCGGTTCCATATCAATCACCTCAAGTATGGTTTTTATTCTAACTTTCTATGTATTTCCATACTAACAAGAGTGAATACAAATTGCAAGAAAAAAATGAGTTACCGGGGCAGCCAGTTTTAATGCGTCTTGATAGTTATTTTTTTATTTAGATGTACCGGCAGCGCCAAGCGCAAAAACAGCCGTGAGGGCGCCGAAAACAATTCCTACCCATTGAGCGCTAACGAAAGCGCTGACCAGAACCCATATTCCCAGTGAACAAACGGCTAAACTAAGTAATCTCATTGTTAACCTCCTGTAATAAAGTATTGAACCAGGCTGCCCCAGCAGGTTGAAAGACTAGGTATTCCTTATACCTAGATACTCTAGGTATAATAACACCAATGCTAATATTTGTCAATTCAAATTTTACTTGAGGCAGTCTGTATAAAATGTTATAGTACGGAAGAACGATTATTGGAAAATAGGGGGGAGTGCCGGAACTGGCAGACGGGCTGGACTTAGGATCCAGTGCAGCAATGCGTGGGGGTTCAAATCCCCCCTTCCCCACCGGGATATTTTAGAGAAGGTTGAACATGATGGATGAAGATAAGTACGTACTGGAAAAAGTAACGTATATCTACACCGATTTCCTTTTCGACGTCTATGCCAGTACTAGAGAAGCGGAAATGGCTAAGACCGGATGGGATAATCTAAGTATCGACCAATACCTCCATCTACAGTTTAAACTACAAAATACCCAGTTCCACCATAACTATCCTAAAGCCGATTACAGTATCATCTCTTGGGAAGGTAACCATGTCGGCCGGCTCTATGTTAACCGCACCAAGGACGAAATAAGAATAATCGAAATTTCGCTGCTGACGAGGTACCGAAATAAAGGACTCGGTACCCGCATCATCCGCGACCTAATTGCCGAAGCCGAAGCTGCCGGTTTGCCCCTCCGTCTCTCCGTCGAAAAGACCTGCCAGGCGGTGCGGCTCTTCGAAAGGGAGGGGTTCAATATTACCGAGGATGTAGGGGCATATCACTTTATGCAGCGTTTACCTCTCAATCCATCAGGTAAATCGAAGCAGAAAGGGAAAAAATAAGAGAATCATATAAAGATATAGGTAGGTTTATAATCAGTTTTAAGCCTAGGCGAACTCAAAATACGGATGTTTGACAACAAATAAACACAAGGATTAAAATAACGTTACCTTATAATATATATAAGTTGATTAAAACGGACAACAAATTCTCTATGAAAACATAGAGAAGTTTACATTGCATTTTTTTAATACTTATGCTAGGCTATGTTAACATTGAAAAATACATTGTGCAGAGGGAGGTGCTTCTATGTGAAAAATGAAGGGGAAATGCAGCGGAAATTATTTTATTTAAGGAGAGGCATAAAATGTGGAGTAAAACATTAAAAATCGTTATACCACTAGTCCTTTGTTTAATCATGGCTATCCCATCCTTTGCGCTAACCGGCTGCGGCGGGGGCGGAGTAACGGCAACCGAAATCGTCATTGGTGCTTCCCGCGATATCACCGGTCCGCAGGCTGGCTTCCAAGCATTTGGCGCAGCGCCTGTTTACAAGATGTGGATAGACGAAGTCAACGCCGCCGGCGGTATCGATGTCGGTGGAAAGAAACTCAAAGTCAGATTAATCGAGTACGATGATGCCAGTGATACGTCCGTCTGCGTCAAGAACATTGAAAAGCTTTGCACCCAGGATCATGTCAACTTCCTCTTTGGGCCTACCGGCACAGCAATGCTTTTCGCCGCGGCGCCAATTGCCAATAAATATAAGACAATCATGCTCGGCAGCGAAGGCGGCGCCACTACCATGGAACCGCTACTGGCTAATATGCCCTATGTCTTCTCGGTTTTGAACTACTCCAACCACTTCCAACTGCCTACGTTCTGCGACCTAATTGCCGCGAAGGGCGCCAAGACGGTTTACATCTGCTTCATGAACGACCTCCATGGCGCTGAATACAACCTCACCATGCAGAGTGAGTGCGGCTTACGTGGCATTCAGGTCGTCGAAGCGAAGAGTATTCCGGTTACCATTTCGGATATGGACCCGATAATCAAAGAAGCCAAAGAAATGAATCCTGATGTCTTCTGCATGTTCGCCTATCCCAACCAGAATATGCTTTTCATGCAGACAGCTATGGCGCTTGATTTCAATCCGAAATGTGTCTTAATCGGCCCAGGCTGCAACTTCGGATTCTTCAACCTAGTTTTTGGCGCTGCTCTGGAAGATGTCTGCGGCGAAGGCGCCTGGAACGCGAAGAGTTCGCCGGCAGCTGCTGACTATGCGAAGAAAATCGAGCCTCTGGTAGGTGGCCCAGGCAACATGGACTGGTGGGGTTCATATGAATACTATGCTGAATACCAGTACTTTGCCCAGGCACTTACTAAGGCCGGAACTCTTGATACCGAGAAAATCCTGGAAGTTATGAGGACTGCTCATTTCCAGACGGTATTAGGCGACTTTTACTGGGATATCCAGGGTAATGGCAAGGGTGGTGCTCTGCTACCGCATGATTGCTACCTCGGCCAGGTTGGTCAGTGGCAAAACGGAATCTTCGAAGTTATTGATAATGACAAGCACAACACCGCCCCGTTTGTTTATCCCAAACCACCGTGGCCAAAGGCATAATCCAGGAAACTGAATATAGGAAATAGTTAACATAATACTGATAACAGGCTATCTGGAGGTCATATCGCAGGTTTTACCCGCCGGTATCCTCAAAGATATCAGGTATGACTTTCAGGTAGCCTGTTTGTGCAACAATAAAATAGTAGTGTATAATACTTAAGTTGTTTTTGAGATAATATATGGATCTCTTTCTTAATATATTCATCGGCGGTCTATTAATCGGCGGTATATATTCGCTGGTTTCCATGGGATTAAGCCTGCAGTACGGTGTTGGAAAGGTATATAACATCGCTCATGGCGAGTTCATGATGTTCGGAGCCTTCATCACTTTCTGGCTACAGAGTCTCGGCGTTAATCCGTTGGTTGCCGTGGTTATTAATGCACCGGTTATGTTTATCATCGGTTTCGTCGTTTATCGTACCATTTTTACCGGCATTAGGGTTAAGTCGCCAAACCCGGGCGTTTTTGAGAGTAACGGCATGTTAGCCGCCTTCGGGCTTTATTTCATCGTACAGAATATTGCCGTACTTATTTGGGGTTCGACACCATATAGTTACCAATATTTGAATACCGCTGTTGGTATAGGCGGTCAAGATTTTCATTTAAACCGTATTGTAGCTGCCGCATTTGCAATTGTCGTAGGAATTATATTTTATTTGTTCTTGGCCAACACACGTTCTGGTAAAGCTATTAGAGCAGCCGCCCAGGACCCAGCAACTGCCGGTTTAATGGGCGTTAACATTAATTTCGTGCTGGCGTTGTGCTTCGGCTTCGGTGCCGCTATGGCTGGTATAGCCGGCACACTTTTTAGTGTGTGTTATCCGATATATACTACGATGGGGCTGGGAAATACCGTTATTGCTACGGTGGTTATCACACTAGGTGGTTTGGGCAGTATCCCCGGTAGTTTTATCGGCGGTTTTATTATAGGTATTATCACTACTGGCGTTGCTTACTGGGAACCGGGTTTAGCCATCGCTGCATATTATGTAATATTTATTGTTTTGTTACTGGTACGACCAAAAGGCCTCATGGGAAGATAGAAAGATGAAGTTAAGTAATATTAATTGGAGACAAATTGGTTTTAACGCCGGGATACCTCTGGTTGTCTTGATTGCGTTGATTTTCATGCCAAATTATGGCTGGGATTATGGCGTTACTTTGTTTTCCCTATTCCTGGTCTTTGTAATTCTTTCTGTAAGCTGGACAATGTTTACCGGTACCACTGGTTATCTCTCACTGGCGACGGCGGCATTTTATGGGATAGGCTTTTATGCCGCGGCAATATTTTATCCTTCAACCGGAACTATTTTACCATTGTTCGTTATTATATTGATCGCAGCTGCGGTCAGTTTTGTTATTGCTTTTATCGTCGGCGCGATAACACTAAGATTAAGGGGCATCTACTTTGCTATGTTTACCCTTGGTTTGGTGTTGCTGGCATATCAAATTGTTAATTATTGGTTGATATCTATTGAAGGAATCCGTGGCATCGTTGTTGCGCTAGAAAGCAATGAAACTGTATATTTTTACCTGCTAGGCATTCTTGTGATTACTATGCTTGTCGCCTACTTTTTAAGAAAGTCGAAATGGGGATTAGCATTACAAAGCATTGGCGAGAATGAAGAAGCCGCGGCGCATATGGGCGTCAACGTTACTTTAATTAAAACACTTACATTCGCCGTCAGCGCGGCATTCATGGGCGCTGTCGGTGTTATCGTGGCGACTAAAACTACATATGTTGATGCGAACACCGCGTTTAACCCGATGATGTCTTTTAGCCCGGCTTTAATGGCTATTTTCGGCGGGATGGGAAATCTCTGGGGTCCAGCAATCGGCGCGGTCATTTTTACCTACATCCAGGAGATATTGCAGACGGGCAGCTTAAAGAACTACTATATGCTTATTTTCGGCGCTATTTTGATTGCGACTATTCTCTACCTGCCTGGTGGTTTGATGGGACTAATACAGAAACTTATACAACGAATTAGGGGAGCCAAACGTGCACCTACTAGAGGGTAAAAACGTCACCATCCATTTCGGCGGTCTGGCCGCGGTAGACAACATCGATTTCTACGTCGATAAAGGTGAAGTCGTTGGCTTGATCGGACCTAACGGCGCCGGTAAAACGACTTTATTCAATATTATTTCGGCGAGTTTAAAGCCTAAACCCGGCGAGATATTATTTAATGGGAAAAAGATTAGTGGGCTTCAACCCTATCAAGTCTGCCGGCTGGGTATTGCCAGAACTTTCCAAACGGTAAAAGTCTTTGGTAATTTACCTGTTATCGAGAATGTACGTATCGGTTCGCTTTTCGGCGCCCAAAAGCGACTGACTAAAGATGCCACCAGTGAAGCTAACGAACTGCTGACATTTGTAGGATTATCCGACGTTGCTTATTCGCCGGCTAGAGACCTGACCCTGGCGCACCAGAAGCGTATCGAAGTAGCCAGAGCCCTCGCCACGAAACCAACGCTTTTATTACTGGATGAAATTATGGCTGGCTTGAATCAGACCGAGCTTCTCGAAGCGATGGAATTGGTGAAAAGAATACAGAAAAAAGGTATCACGGTCGTTGTTGTTGAACACGTAATGAAGGCTATCATGGGCATTTGTGATAGAATTATAGTGTTGGATTACGGCCAGAAAATCGCCGAAGGAACACCGCAAGAAGTAGCTAACAACAAGAAAGTCATCGAAGTGTATCTGGGAGTACAATCCAATGCTAGAAGTTAAAAATATCAATGCCTCTTACGGCAATATCCAGGTGCTTTGGGACGTTAGCCTTAAGGTTAATAAGGGCGAGATTGTCGCTCTTATTGGCGGCAATGGCGCGGGTAAAACAACTCTAGTTAATACGATAACCGGTTTATTGCATTTAAGCTCCGGCGAAGTTTTATTCTTGGGAAAACGTGTTGACCAACTACCCCCACATATCATCACTGAACTCGGCATTTCTCACATCCCCGAAGGCAGGAAGCTCTTTACGGAAATGAATGTTAAAGAAAACCTGGAGATGGGAGCTTATACAAAAAGTGCCTGGAAAAACCGTAAAGAGACAGAAAAGCGGGTATTCGAGATGTTCCCCAAGTTGAAAGAAAGAGAACATCAACTCGCCAGAACATTCAGCGGCGGAGAACAACAGATGCTGGCAATGGGGCGGGGATTGATGTCTAGTCCCAAACTGTGTATCATCGATGAACCTTCAAACGGACTGGCGCCAATGGTGGTGTTAGAAGTTTTTCAAATTATACAATCGCTGCGGAAGCAGGGTATCACCATATTATTGATAGAACAGAACGTTAAGCAAACACTGGAAATATCGGATAGGGCTTACGTTTTGGAGAACGGCCGTATCGTCATGGAAGGCGATTGTGCGACCTGTCTCGCCAGCGAACACATCAAGAAAGCCTATCTAGGGCTTTAATCAGACAGCTTCGTATCTAATCAAGTTCGTGTCGCTTTTTCACTTCAGCCAATAACTCTTTTATGTTGGGGGGACTTGTTTTTTGGGGCGGCGGACCTAACGGGTCATCGAGGTATTTATCTCCCAGCCAGAGACTGAATGTCGCATTCACGGCGCATGACAAAACTTGAAGATTATAGCCCCCCTCCAGAACAAAAACCGTCCTACCGCCACAAAGCTCCTCGCCAATCTGCTTGATTATCTTGGTGATGTGGTAAATTCCATCCAGCGATAGCCGCATGGCGTATTTATCCGCCCAGTGTGCATCGTAACCGGCGGAAACCATCAGTAGTTCAGGCTGAAAACGCCGTGCTGCCGGGATGATTATTTCTTCGAATACTTGTAGATATTCTTTATCACTGCAGAAGTTTGGGAAGGGGATGTTTATCGCCGAGCCGACATCGCCGATATGGCCCGTCCCGGGGAATAGAGCAGCCTGGTGGATAGAAATATATAGAACGTCATTGCCAGTGCTAAAAACCTGCTGCGTACCATTACCGTGGTGGATATCGAAATCGATAATCAGCACGCGTTTTATGCCAAGGTGTTTTAGCGCATATTTCACGGCGATGGCGATATTATTAAATACACAAAAACCCATCGCATTATCGAAAACGGCATGGTGACCTGGCGGTCGTACTAAGGCGTAAGCCATCGGGACTTCCTGATTAACGACGGCTTTAGTGGCTTCTATCGTGCCGCCGGCGGCGTAAAGCGCGGCTTTATAGGAGCCGGGTGAGAGGTAAGTATCCACATCCCAGAATCCCCCGCCGTTTTGACAGAATGCCTCGACGCGTTTGATGTAATCCGCCTGATGCACCATGGATAATTCTTCTATGGTAGCCGGACGCGCCGGTATCAACTTTAGCTGCTGGCGGATAAACTTCATATCCAACCCGGAAATAACGACTTCCAAACGGCGGGCGGTTTCGGGGTTTTCGGGGTCATTACTGGTATCGTGCTCTAGGTATACGGGGTCATAGACATAGCCGGGCGCAGGCGGGTGCACACGTTGTTGTTGCGGTAGATTTTTACCTGACCATGATTCTGGCATCGATAACCCAATACCCTTCTTTTTCAGGTCTAACGTTAACCGGATTTAAATCCAATTCAGCGATTTCCGGTATATCCTCTACCATCGCCGAAACACGGAGTAACAACTCCTGCAGGGCTTTGATGTCGCTCGGCGGCGAACCGCGATAACCTTTAAAAAGCTGTGCCATTTTCACCGACTCTATCATCTCCAAAGCATCCAGGTCGGTAATCGGGTGCAGCTTCATCGTGACGTCCTTAATAAGCTCGGCGTAAATACCCCCGGAGCCGAACATCATCAGCGGTCCGAAGGAGGGGTCTTGCGTAATACCAACGATGGTCTCGATGCCGCCGGTCATCATCTTTTGTACGGTCACGCCAGTCATTTCCTTTTGTTTGCCGAGTTTTTCCAGCTTCGTTTTTATAGTATTAAAGGCTTTTTCGACATCATCCTCCGAAGCAACGTTTAATACCACACCGCCGACATCGGTCTTATGGGTAATCGACGGGGATGCTAATTTTACCGCTACCGGGAAGCCAAGTTTCTTGGCCGCTTTTTTCGCTTCTTCAACCGTGGCGGCAAAAATGACTTTAGATTGGCATATGCCATAACAGTCCAACAGCTCGGCGATTTCTTCGGACGAAAGCCATAGCGGCCTTTCGACATGATTTTTTATAATACCATCTATTAGTTCACGGGCTTTCACTTTATTGATGTCCTTAATCACTGGGATTTTACCCCGCGGTTTACGGCGCAGTTCGGAGTACTCCGTCGCCCGCCTTAGTGAGACGATGGCTTCTTCGGGGAAGACGTAGAGGGGAATGAAATGGCCCTTGGTACCGAGCTGGGCGCTTAGACCCTTCTGCCCGATAAAGCAGCCGAGCAGCGGCTTTTTATAACGCCAGAATACCGGTGCGACCTTCCGTAAAGCGTCTTCCATCTCTTTGGTCCCGATAATCATCGGCGGGGCGAATATCGCTAATACGGCGTCCACGTTATCATCCGCCGCCAGCACCCGCAGGATGCCTTCGTATTCCTGGGCGTTCGCACCAGCAGTAGTGTCTATCGGATTGCCGATATTAATATCCCGTTTCATGTTCGGCCTGATTTTAGTGCAGGTTTCGGGCGATAGCTCGATTACTTCCAGTCCGTTGCGCGCGGCGGTGTCAGCTGCGATAATACCCGGTCCGCCCCCGTTAGTAACGATTACCAGTCTCCTGCCCTTGGGTAATGGCTGGGTAGAAAGCAATGTTGCCAGGTTAAAGAGTTCTTCTACTGAATTAACTCTGATAATACCTGCATTTTGAAACAATATATCCGAAGCGACATCCGAAGTAGCTAGCGCGCCCGTATGCGACGATGCCGCTCTGGCGCCAGCCGCAGTACTGCCGCTTTTTACAGCGACGATAGGTTTTTTCGCCGAAGCACGCCGAGCGATTCTGGCGAACTGGTTGGGGTTGCCGAAGGATTCCAGGTAAAGCAGGATAACTTTAGTCGCCGGGTCTTCTTCCCAGTACTGCAGGAAGTCGTTAGACGAAACGTCGGCGCGGTTGCCGACGCTGACGAAGGTC
The DNA here is from genome assembly GCA_963759785.1 of uncultured Chloroflexia bacterium. GTDB lineage: Bacteria > Chloroflexota > Dehalococcoidia > Dehalococcoidales > RBG-16-60-22 > RBG-13-51-18. The sequence continues at coordinate 247,583 of CAVXAM010000006.1, read as the reverse complement.
GAAATACCCATATTTAAATCTTTAACATGTTCCAGGATAGTCAAGCCCATCGCGCCGCTCTGCGAGAGAAAAGCGACGTTGCCTTCCTTGGGGTATACCTGGGAAAAGGTGGCGTTCATTCTCACTTCGGGGTCGGTGTTGATGATGCCCATGCAGTTGGGACCGACCAAACGCATACCGTAGCTAAGGGTGATGTTCCTTAGTTCTTCCTCACGGACGGCGCCCTCGGGACTCCTCTCTTTAAAGCCGTCCGAGATAACGATTAAACCGCGTACGCCTTTTTGCCCACACTCGTCAGCTACTTTATTCACCAGAGCTGCCGGCACGGCGATAATCGCCATATCGACTTTGCCGGGGATGTCTAACACTGAAGGATAAGACTTAACCGAAAGCACAGCCTCGGTGTTCGGATTAACCGGATAAACGATGCCGGAATACCCACTCTGCAAAATACAGCGCATCAGCAGGTTGCCGATAGTGCCGGGGGCACGTGCCGCCCCGATAATCGCCACTGCTTTCGGCTTTAATAATGGCTGTAGTGAGGCGATAGTGGCGACGCGGTCGCGGAAGGCTTCTCTAATCCCTACAATTCGGGTTTGTTTGATGGGGAAAGTAACCTGATATACGCCGTCCTGTAGATTGCTGGAAACGTGAAAACCGTAATCGCGAAAGGCTTCCATCATCTGCAGATTCTGGGCAAGGACGCTGGCTTCGAAAACCGAGATATCTTTTTCACGGGCGATGTCAGCCAGCGCCTGTATTAAACGGGTGCCGAGACCGATTTTCTGGTAGGCGTCTTCGATAGCGAAAGCCACTTCTGCCGACCGCTTGTTGGGCAGACGGTAATAACGCGCGATGGCGATGATTTTCCTATCCGGTCCTTTACCAATCTCCACAACATAAGCGAAAGAATTATTATAATCGACGGTGCAAAAGCGCAGGGCGTCTTCTTCTGTCATTTCCTTCGGCACGTTATGGAAACGATAGTATTTCGTCTGCATACTCAATCGAGAGAAAAAAGCCAGCCATAAATTGATATCGCTTTTTTCGATGGGACGCAGTAATACGCGATATCCGTCCCTAAGGAGTTCTTCGCGGCGATACTGCGAGAGGTTTAAACCGGCAGGCGTATCTGACATTAGATATCATTCCCCTTTCTAGCTTGGCTAATTTCATGATTAAGCCAAATATCCACTCTTGACTTAAACGCAGTCTAATACAGTAACCAATATTTCAGGGGGAAAAGTATCTTTATTAATAATACTCTACTGAAATTTGCGATTCAAGTTGATTGGATATTGAGGTGTAGTTTAGTTGGGGCGCTATTTCTTTTTAGGCCAGGAATTTTTATAAAGCAGGCAGGCTACCTCGTGTCCCTCTTTTTGTTTGGCTAGCTGTGGCACAGTAGTCTTGCACTCGTCGAACGCCTGGAAACAGCGGGGATGGAAAACGCAACCGGAGGGTGGGTTAATCGGGCTGGGCACTTCTCCCTGCAGGACGATAACCTTACGCTTAGCTTCAACCGCCGGGTCGGGGATGGGAACGGCGGAAAGCAGCGCCTGGGTATAGGGATGGAGGGGGGATTCATAAAGACTATCACGGTCGGCTACTTCCATCAGTTTGCCGAGGTACATGACGGCGACACGGTCACTGATGTGCCGCACTACTGCCAGGTCGTGCGAGATAAACAGGAAGGCAATACCGAACTGCTCGCCGAGGTCATCGAGCAGGTTAATAATCTGGGCTTGAATCGAAACATCCAGTGCTGAAATCGGTTCGTCACAAACGATAAAGTTGGGTTGTAAAGCCAGCGCTCTGGCGATACCGAGGCGCTGTCGCTGCCCGCCGCTGAACTCGTGTGGATAGCGTTCTGCCATATAAGGTGAAAGCCCAACGATGTTAATTAGTTCGTCAATTTTTTCCCGGTAAGCCGGTGTACGATGCATATTATGAATGCGCATCGGTTCGCCGATGATATCAGCAGCCGTAAAACGCGGGTCTAGCGAATCGTAAGGGTCCTGGAAGATTAGCTGGAGATGCTTTCGCAATGGACGCAGTTGCTTATTCGAAAGCTTGCATAAATCCTTGCCCTCGTAAATTACCTCGCCGCTGGTAGCACGGTAAAGCTGCAGGACGCATTTACCTAACGTCGTCTTGCCACAACCGCTTTCGCCGACCAAGCCGAGTGTTTCACCTTTATGAACAGCTAAAGAGACCCCATCAACGGCTTTTAATACCCCTACGTTTTTCCGCCGTATCAGACCGGCAGTAACCGGAAAGTGTTTGGTCAGATTTTTTATTTCAATGATTGTTTCATTATTCATTAACGTTTCTTCCTGGAGGGTTTGATTATCAAGCAAGCAGCGAAATGCCCTGGTGACACTTCGACCAAAGGTGGTCTTTCATGGTGACACTCATCGCAAACACGGTCACAACGTGGTTCGAAAGCGCAGCCAACCGGTAGCTGTATTAAGTCCGGCGGCTGTCCTTCAATGGGCTGTAAGCGGGTTTTCCTCGGCTCATCGAGCCGCGGTACCGATGCCAGCAATCCCTTAGTATAAGGGTGCGCCGGATTTTTATAAATTTCTTGAGACGAACCATGCTCGACAATATGACCGGCATACATCACATAGACGCGTTGCGCATATCGAGCGACGATACCGAGATTATGCGTTATTAAAATCAGTGCTGTGTTTAGCTCCTTCGTAATATTACGGATAAGCTCTAGCAGTTGTGCCTGAATGGTGACGTCGACAACCGTGGTCGGTTCGTCAGCCAGGATTAGTTGCGGCTGGCAGGAAATCGCCAATGCTATCATGGCGCGTTGACGCATACCGCCGCTAAATTGATGGGGATAATCCTTAATACGGCGGTCTGCCTGTGGAATACCTACCAATTTTAAAAGCCTGATGGCTTCATCATCGGCTTCTTTACCATGCATATCACGGTGGCGTTCGAGGGGTTCGGTAATCTGGCGGCCGATGGTTAACACCGGGTCGAGTGAGGTTAGTGGCTCCTGGAAAATCATCGCGATTTTATCGCCGCGGATATCGGTCATCGCTTCTTTAGGCAAAGCCAGCAGGTTAGTCCCGTCGAAGAAGATTTCGCCGGAAGTAATTTTGCCCGGTGGGTCGGGAATCAGCCGGAGTATCGAAAGAGCGCTAACGGTTTTACCGCAGCCGCTTTCGCCGACCAGGGCGATAGTTTCACCGCGGTTAACGTTATATGACACCCCGTCAACCGCTTTAACGATACCGTCTTGGGTATGGAAATAGGTCGACAGGTTGCGAATATCTAATAAAGGCTGTTCGCTCATCTTCTTAACCTCGGGTCTAGGGCATCGCGAAGACCATCACCCAGGAAGGTAAATGAAAGCATCAAAATACCGATAGCAATCGCCGGGAAAAGAACGAGGTGAGGAGCGGCGAAAATAACGTTATAGCCATCACGTATCATCGCGCCCCAGCTTGGAGTAGGGGGTTGAACGCCGATACCGATGTAAGATAGTGCTGCTTCGGTAAAGATGGCGCGCGGGATATTAAACGTTACGGTGACAATCACCGGTCCGAGCGAGTTGGGCAGCAAATGGCGGGTGGTAATGTAGCCGCTCGAACCTCCAAAAACCCGTGCCGCGGTAACGAAGTCTCTCTGTTTCAATGATAATGTTTGACCGCGTACGAGACGCGCCACGCCTACCCAGTTAACGAGACCAATGGCAAGGAATATCATATAAATACTCCCGCCGAGAATGGCTCGCAGCAATATTATAAGCAGCAAGTCGGGGAAAGCATAAATTATGTCGACAAAACGCATAATAAGATTATCTGCCGTACCACCGGCAGCCCCGGAAATAGAACCGAGAGGTAAACCGATAGCTAGTACGATTATCTGGGTAAAAATACCTACCGCTAATGATGTTCTGGCGCCGTAAATCAAACGTGTCAGAACATCTCTGCCCAGCTCATCGGTTCCCAATAGGTGTTCACTATTCGGTGCCTGAAGGATGGCGTTCATGTCTTGCGAAGCAAAGTCATATTTACTAAAAAAGGGATAGATAATAGCGGCCAGTGCTACCAATAGAATAAGAACACCGCCAGTTACCGCCAGGCGATTACGCCTAAGGCGTATCCAGGCATCTCCCCAAAGGGTATGATGAGGTCTAACCGATTCAACTGCTGTAGTCACTTTTAATCCTTAATCATAGCGTATCCGCGGGTCAATAACCGCATATAATAAATCAACGACGAGGTTGATACCGGCTATAACGAATCCATAGAAAATAACGCTGCCCATTATCAATCCATAGTCCCGGGCAAAAACGCCGTTCACGAACATGCGACCGATACCCGGTATCGAGAAAAGGTTTTCTATAATGAATGAACCAGAAATGAGGAAAGCCAGTTCCGGTCCCGCCATGGTGATTACGGGAATCAGGGCGTTGCGGAGGATATGGCGGACGAGGATAACACGTTGTTTGATTCCCATAGCTTGAACGGTACGGATATAATCCTGACGCATTACTTCCAGCGTGCTGGCGCGGGTAATCCGGGCGATGAAAGCTGCCGGTAATGTAGCCAGCGCAAAAGCCGGCATGATTATTTGTTGGACACTCCCCCAGCCTCCAGTCGGTAGCCAGTGTAATTCAACGGAGAAAATAATAATGAGCAGTATCCCCAGCACAAAACCCGGAATACTGGCAAAAATGGTAGAAAAAATGACCGACAAATAATCGATAATGGAGTTTTGCTTTAAAGCTGCCGCCATCCCGAAAGGAATACCAATAACAATAGCTAAAATAAAGGCGATGATACCCAATGTCGCTGTCTTAGGTAATCCCTGTAATATGATGTCGGTAACGTTGCGGTCTTGAAAAGAATAAGAAACTCCCAAGTCGCCGTGGAGTAGATTCCAGAGGAAATCCCCGAACTGCACAATAAACGGCTTATCGAGTCCGTATTTCTTGTTGAGGGCATCCACTACTTGTGGGGCAAGCGTTTTTTCTTTATCCCAAGGTCCACCTGGAACGAGATGCATTAGGGAAAAGGTGATAAAACTAACAACGAGCAACACGATGAATAGCCAGAATATACGTTTGATGATGTATCTAGTCATTTAGTTTTATTATAAGGAGAATCAGGGGAGTATTAATGTTTCCCCTGATTCTCCTTCTTTTCTAGTTTAACAGTAGCGTGTCAGGTATCAGGTATTAGTTTTGAATGTAAACATTGGCGAAGAACATATCGCCTGGTACATCTCCATCCATACCGGTGTATTTTAAGCCCTTCACATGTGGTTTTACGAGAACGAAACGTTCACGATAGAACATGAACAGAATTGGAGCATCGTCAACAATCATTGCTTGAGCTTGGGCATAAAGATCGAGTCGCTTGGTATTGTCGAGCTCAACAGCAGCCTTGGCCATAAGGTCATCAAACGCTGCGCTACTGTAGGCAGTATGGTTGTTGCCGGCGCCAGTGCCGAACAGCTGCGGCAGCCAGTTATCCGGGTCAGGATAATCAGCACCCCAGCCGTACCACGCCCAGGTATACTGTTCGGAGTTGACCGCCTGGGTGAAGGCTTTGCGTTCCATGGGCTCAATCACTACGGAGATATCTAGGTTGACTTTAAGCTGGTTCTGGATAAACTGGGCTATGGTTGGGTTGATGCCGGTATCGGCATACTGGAGGTGCAACTCCGGTACTTTGCTCCCATCAGAATAACCAGCTGCCGTCAGGAATTCCTTGGCTTTCGTGACATTGAAGTGATAATCGGCGCCAAGATTAGCATCGTAACCAGGCATGCCCGGCGGTATCCAGCTGTAAGCTGCCTTACCGACGCCGCCGCGTACGTTGTCGATAAACGCATCGCGGTCAACGGCGGCATTAAGCGCCTTGCGGAGATTCTTGTTATCAAACGGTGCTACGGCAACGTTGAACTGGAATGCGAAGGTGGTCAGTTCTGCAAAGCGTAGAATTTGGGGGCTAAGCGCTGCGTCAGCCATGACAGTTTTTTCAGTGCCGGCAGGGACTCCTGAGATATCAACTTCATTGTTCTGATAAGCCGCAAATAGGGCATTGGCATCCGTTATCATGTTGAGAGTAAGTTTATCTAGCTTGGCTTTTTCACCCCAGTAGTTGGGATTCTTCACGAGGGTGATGTGGTCGGAATGCACCCATTCCGTCATCAGGAAGGCACCATTGCCGATATAGTTCGGTGGCTCTGTCCACTTGTCGCCATACTGGGTAATGATGTCTTCTCTAACAGGGTATACCGGCCAGAGAGCCATCAGCTGCAGGAAGGTAGGTTGAGCGTTAATCAGTTTGATTTCGAGAGTAGTCGCATCTAGAGCTTTAACGCCGATAGCATCCTGAAGTGCTAATTTGGCGGCTTCATCTTGATCGGCGGCTGAATAATAAGCTTCACCACCGACGATGTTAAAGTAGAACGAGGCATACTCTGCTGCGTTGACAGGGTCGAATAAGCGTTTGATACTATAAACGTAGTCGGCGGTGGTAACCTTCTTACCATCACTCCAGGTAACATCGGGGTTGAGCTTGAAGGTGTAGGTTTTGCCATCGGCGGAAATACCACCGTTACCGAGAGTCGGGATTTCTGTGGCACCGATAGCTCGCAGGGTCAAATCCTGGTTGAAGCCAAGTAGGCCTTCGAATACCTGCATGATGACGGTGCGCTCCGTCGACCAAGAAGCGCGGTTGGGGTCGATCTGGGATGGTTCACCAGCGATGTTAACGGTTAAAACCTGGGGGCCGCTAGGGGCACCCGAACAGGCAGGGAGTATAACAAGGCTGGCGATGACCGTGAGAGAAAATAGTAGAGTTAAGATTTTTTTAATCATATCCCTCCTTTTTATTCCTTTTAACAAAGTTTTATATAGATATGTCAAAAAGGTGGTGTTATCTACCTTTGTTATTTAGAGTAGTTAAAATCCTGCCAAGGATTATTCTACCAAATATAAATTTTTTTCACAAAATTATATGCCAAAACTTATTACATCGGTATCCGATGTATCAAAAAAGTAACAGTATTTTAAGTAAACTAGCTAAATATATAGTTTCTAGTCACAATTGTCAAGTGGGTGTGTAAGTTGCTTTTAATTGACCAGCTAAGATTAACTAAATATTACTTGTAAACCGTTCAATTCGGCTTCGGAATTCTACTTGACACTACCGTATATGGCGGTTAAAGTATGGGATAAACCCTTATATTTTAATATTGGAGAGAAAAATGCAGAAAATTACGCCTAATATCTATGTTGAAAGCAAGAATAGTGTTTGTAACGCCAGCTGCGTCGTCACTAAAGATGGTTGTGTAGTTATCGATACGCCGATGCTGCCGGCTGATGCGAAGGCGATGGCGGCGGCGGTAGTTAAACTGGGGGTAGTTCGCTACGTTATCAATACCGAACCCCACGGCGACCATATTTCCGGCGATTGTTATTTCGGCGGTAAACTTGTTACTCATGAAGGTACGCGTGACGCAATCCTGGCTTCTAAGGTAAGCGATTTTAAAGAAATGTTAAAGATGCGCTGGCCCGGAACAAAGTTGGATGATGACTTTAAATATCGTGCCCCGGATATTACGTTAAAAGATAAACTAACGCTTTACGTCGGTGACCATACTTTTCAGTTGATTCATATGCCGGGTCATACTCCTTATCAGGTGGCGGTATATGTCCCCGAAGAAAGAACTATTTTCACCTCCGATAATATCAGCCGGCTTATACCGTTTTTCCACCAGGCGATGCCGGACGAGTGGCTAAAGACTTTAAAAGCGATGGAAAAGTTCGATGTCGATTACGTTATTCCCGGGCATGGCGATGTCGGCGATAAAAGCTGTATCAAAGAAATGTATGAAACCGTTACGGTCTGGGTGAATACTATCAAGGAAGCTATCGCGAAAGGGATGACGCTGCAAGAAATGCAAAAGAACATCACGATGGAGAAAGAGTTCCCGAACCTGCCCCGCGACGAACGCACCACAGGCATTATTCAAATGAACGTTACGAGGCTTTATGAAATTTTAAAGAAATAATCTCTATTTTACCGTCATTCCCAACTCGACCTGTCCCGTACCTGATACGGGATTGGGAATCCAGGGGAGGGGAAAAGGAGCGGTACTAGAATATCATAAAGGAGTTATGTATGGACCTTAAATTAAAGGATAAAGTCGCTTTAGTCACCGGTGCCGGCAGCCAGATAGGTTACGGAAAGGCTATTTGTTTAACTTTGGCGGCAGAGGGCTGCGATATCATCGCCACCGATATCGACCTCGACGGCGCGAAAAAGACGGCCGCTCAAGTTAAAAAGCTGGGACGTCAAGCGCTGGCGATAAAAGCCGATGTCACCAAGAAAAAAGAGGTCGACGCGATGGTAGCCGAAGCGATTAAAAAGTTCGGCAGAATCGATATCCTCGTGAATAACGCCGGCGCCAGCAGCGAGCTACGTCCTTTTATTGAAATGACGGAAGAGGATTGGCAATTCGATATCGGAGTGAATCTTATCGGTCAAATGCGGGTTGCTAAAGCGGTACTACCTCATATGCTAGCCCGTAAATACGGACGCATCATCAATACGTCCGGCGGGCAGGGCTTCCCCGATATCTCTATTTATGGGGCGGCTAAAGGCGGCGTCGTCCAATTCACTAAAGCCCTGGCGAGGGAGGTTGGCGATAAAGGTATTTTCGTTAATGCTGTGGGGCCTGGTCTCGGTAAGACCGGTTTGGTTTACCGTGCTCCGCGCGAAATGCTGGAAGGCGAGAAACAGGCTTCTTTATTAAAACGACTCTGTGAACCGGCGGATGTAGCGCCGGTCGTCGCTTTCCTGGCGTCAGATAAATGCAGTTATATGATGGGGCAGCTGGTGCAGTTGGGCACGTCGTAATATTAGGATTTAGAGCCCATTATTTTATTCTTCGAACGGCCATCCTTTGACCGGCATATCCCATTTCGTGAGGAAGTCTTTAAAGTCTTTGATATCGATACGGTAGTGTCCGCTGGGGAGCCGAAAAGCTTTAAGCCGCTCGCTTTTTATCCACTCGAGGACCGTACTCTTACTTACCTCGCAATAAGCAGCGATATCTCCTGATGTTAGTCGGATACTTTTAAAAAGATTTCTTCTCGGCATGGTTTGCTCCTTGTTGTTGATATTAGCATATTGTTTGTTAAATGTGTTTCCTACGAAGTTGTCGTATCATTCATACGTTTTGAATGATAAAGCTATATAATCACAAAAACATCACAAAACATCACAAAATTATCACAAAAACATCACACGCATTTTGATTTTTTATTAAATACATAATGAATATGAAACAAAGATATTGGTATTTGACGTGGCGTTATGTTGTTGGTAACATAAAGCATTCGGAGATTATCCAAATGCCCAAGAAAAAAGACCATGAAAGCTTCGTGCCTGAATTCGGTATCAAGCATGGCGTTCGTTCGGGACATAAACCGGAGTTGGGTATCGTTTTAAGGAGCAAGGTCTGGCTCGAAAAAGACGGCAAGTTATTCATGGGTTGGGGCAGGGCAACTTTGTTGGAACGTATTGATAGGCTTGGTTCGATATCCGCGGCGGCTCGTTCGATGAAGCTGGCTTATCGCAATGCCTGGCTCTGGGTGGAAGCGATGAACCGTCTGGCGGAAACTCCGTTAGTCACAAAAACTACCGGCGGTCCTAAAGGCGGTCACGCCCGTTTAACTGATGAAGGACGCCGTATCGTTAAAGAATACCTCGAAAAGCGCGCCATTATCAGAGATATTATCAAAAAATAAGCAAATATCAAGCAAAAGAATATAGATTTCTCTTGTTTATCTCCAACTTTTTACCCTTTTTTACGTTATACTAAGCAAAGCAATAACAAATTTGGAGGTGTTTATGAAAAAGGTGTTGTTTGGTGTATTAGCTATCCTGTTGCTCATCGGGGTGGCTGGATGCGGGGGTGGTGAAACGGTACACCAGGTGTATTCAGGGGAAGGGAATGATGGGTATATCTTACAAACGGTTGTGCCAACAACGACGACATTCTACGCGGCGCCACCGATGACTGTTGCGGCAGCTCCGGAAAAAGGTGGTCCAACCTATAGCGCCTACGATTCTTCTACTACTACCACCGACCGGATGGTGATTTATAACGCCTCCCTGACTATCGTCGCTGATAACATCACCGAGGCTTTAACCCAGATTACTAACCTGGCTACGAATTTCGGCGGGTTCGTTGTCAATTCCAATATCAGCGAAGACCAGAGCCGATTATACGCCTACATCAGTTTCCGTGTGTTAGCCACACACTTCGATGACACCATTCATGCCCTGCATAGCCTGGCGGTGGATGTTAAGTCGGAGACTACTTCCGGCCAGGATGTGACGCAGGATTATACCGACCTTTCCGCCAAACTGCGTAACCTGGAAGCGAGTGAAACACAGCTGCTGGAGCTGATGAAGAAGGCTGGCACGGTAGCGGACATACTCGAAGTCCAGCGAGAGTTAACCAATACTCGCGAACAAATCGAGATTACCAAGGGTCGTATGCAGTATCTCGAGCAAAGCTCTAATCTGGCTCTATTTACCGTAAATTTAGAGCAATCCAAACTGATTGTTGAATTTACCGCAGGAACCCGGACGATCAAAGAAGGCGAAGCCGTAACTTTTAATCCTAACGTCTCCGGCGGTTTTTATCCCTATACTTTCGAATGGAAGTTCGGTGACGACGAGACTAGTACCGAGGTTAATCCCTCCCATGTCTATCGCGCCAATGGTGTTTATACCGTCTCGCTTAAGGTCACTGACGACAAAGGCAATACCGTAGAATATACCCGCGAAAACTATATCACGGTTAATCCTGGCTGGAGTGCCGGCAGTATCGCCGATAGCGCTTGGAATGCTTTAGCAGCTTTCGGACGCGGCATTTCGGCTTTGTTCATCGGACTGGGCATCTGGAGTCTGGTCTGGATACCTATCCTGGTCATCATTCTATACTTCGTCTGGTGGCGACGCCGCAAGCCGAAGAAGTCTTAATCGAAGACTAAACAAATAATCAGAGGGGGGCGAAAGCCCCCCTCCCTTTTTTCGCTAACCCATAAAACGTTTTACCACCTCATCCCCGCTCATCCCCTCGATAACGATGCTCTTAAATCGGCTGGTCTGTCCTTTAACGATTAACACCGAAGATTTCTTAATTCCCAGTTTCTCCGCCAGGAAATCGATAAGCTCTTTGTTGGCTTTACCTTTTTCCGGCGGGGCGGCAACCTTGACCAGCAAAACGCCTTCTTTAAAACCGACTATGGCGTTACGGCCGGCGTTAGGCGTAACTTTAATAGTCAAACGGGCGTTACTTTTATCGTCCAAGATTTTTCCTAAAGGTGTTTATTCAACGGAGTTTCGTTTGTTTATAAGTAAACAAACGATTGCCGCCAAGAATAAAAGTCCTGCTAAGTACATACAAAAATCGGCGTTGAAATAGGTAAAAAGGGGTTCGTAAAAATAATCCGCTTTTACCATTATGTATTCCGTAATCCATAATAGCAGGCTAACACCACCAAGCGCCCCGAGAATAGCTCCTAAAATTTTCATACTTTAGCCTCCTTAATGTAATGATATATAATAGTATATTAGCCGTAGTAAATATTTCATTTGGAGATAATATAGCATGAAACTACTGAATAATCTATATTTTTATCCCGAACAGGGAGTATTAGATAGCAATACCTATATTATAAAAAGCAAACCCGGCATTATCGTCGACCCCGGCAACGCTCAATTCTTAATCGGGAAAGTTGGCGCAATGCGCCAGGATGGCATCAACCCTGAAGATATCGGTATCATCGTTAATACCCACCTCCATATCGACCACCGCACCGCCAACGAATCTTTTAAGAAATTATCGGGCGCCAAAATCGCCCTCCATCCTGTTCAGAAACAAAATTATCAGCTGGTGGTGATTGATGCCGATAAGCATTTAGGGGTGGAGCCGGTAATGTTTAAAGAGGACTATCTTTTAGACGAAAAGGTTTTAGCAGCGGGTGACGTGAAAATAGAGTTAATACTATCACCGGGACATTCACCGGACTGCGTTTGCTTTTATCTGAAGAAAGAAAAGGTCCTTATTTGCGGCGACGTAATTTTCGAGATGAATACCGGCCGTGTCGACCTGCCCGGTGGTAATGCTATCGCTCTGAAAAAATCTATCGAGTCATTAGCCAAACTCGATATAGACTACCTTTTACCCGGGCATATGGGAATTATTATTGGCAAGGAAAAGGTCACCGAAAACTTTAATTATATTAAAAGTAATGTTTTCCCATATTTATAGGTGGGTGTATGGCGTCATTAGAAAAAGAAGTCGGAGACTTATTAAGACGAAAGGGACTTACGTTAGGCACGGTAGAATCAGGCACCGGCGGCTTGATATCCCACCTGATTACTAACGTTCCCGGCAGCTCTGATTACTTTAAAGGGTCAATCGTCTCTTACGCCAACGAAATAAAGATAAAGGTCGTCGGCGTAAAAGCCGCTACTCTAAAGCGTTACGGCGCGGTCAGCCCCCAGGTCGCTGAAGAGATGGCTCGCGGCGGTAAAAAGGTTCTGAACGTAGATATTTGCCTTTCGGATACCGGCGTCGCCGGACCGGGTGGGGCAACGCCGGGTAAACCGGTGGGACTTTTTTATATCGGGATAGCAGATAAAAACGGCGTCTCTAGCCGCAAGTTGGAGTTATCTGGAAGCCGCCTTGAAATAAAGCAAAAAGTGGCGGAAGCTGTGTTGGGGTGGTTAAAAGAGTACCTGGTTTCGTTATAGTTTTAACTGATTGCTAACTCATTTTTTCTCTGTTATACTCTGACATATCGCCAGATAGATGGGAGAACGATTCGTGAAAAGAGTCGATGGACGCGCCTACGATGAGCTAAGACCGATTAAGATTGTCCCCGGCTACCAGAGTTTCGCCGAAGGGTCGGCTTTAATTAAGCTCGGTAAAACCCACGTCCTCTGCGCTGTCAGCGTCGAGGACAGGGTGCCGCCGTTTTTAAAGGGAAGCGGCGCCGGCTGGGTTACGGCCGAATACGCCATGCTTCCCCGCGCCACCGTTACCCGCTCCCAGCGCGATTCCGTTAACGGTCACGTCGGCGGTCGCAACCAGGAAATACAGCGTCTGATTGGACGTTCATTACGCGCCGTGACGGATATGGAAGCTTTAGGCGAAAGAACGCTGATTGTTGATTGCGACGTTATACAGGCCGACGGCGGTACTCGTACCGCGGCGATTACCGGCGCTTATGTCGCTTTACACCAGGCGATGGAAAAACTAGTACAGATGGGCGTAATTTCCAAAATACCACTCAAAAGCGCCGTCGCCGCCACCAGTGTCGGTATCGTCAATAGTTACATGATGCTCGACCTTTGCTATGATGAAGATTCGCAGGCAGGTGTGGACTTTAATATCGTTATGACCAGCAAGGGTGAGTTTGTTGAAGTCCAGGGCACCGCCGAGGGCAAGCCTTTTTCCAAACAATCCATCGATGACTTGCTAGCGCTAGCGGAAAAAGGCATCCAGCAGCTTTTTAAAGTCCAGCAGGAAGTATTGAAACCCCCGAAGTAATTACGGTCGTACCTGACCGTTACCGAAAATTATCCACTTATAGGTCGTTAGTTCTTTAAGACCCATCGGACCGCGGGCGTGGAGTTTTTGTGTGCTTATCCCTACCTCCGCCCCCAAACCGAACTGTCCGCCGTCGGTGAATCTGGTGCTGGCGTTAACGTAAACACAGGCCGCGTCCACCTCGTTAAGAAAACGCATCGCACTGGTGTAGTCCTCGGTAATGATAGCCTCGGAATGCCCCGAACCGTAGTGTTCGATATGTTCCAGCGCCTCGCCGAGAGAATTCACCACCTTTATCGCGGCTATCAAAGCTAAAAATTCCTTGCCCCAATCCTCTTCCTGGGCAGGGACTAGCTTGAGTCCCTGCCCCGAGTCAAGGATGGCCATCGCGTTAGCATCGCAATGGAGTTCTACTTTGGCTTTATTCAGTTCCGCCGCCATCTCCGGTAAGAAACTTTCTGCGATATCCGCGTGGACGAGTACGGTGTCTAAAGCGTTGCAGACGGTAGGACGCTGGACTTTCGCGTTATAGACGATGTTTACGGCGTTTTTGAGATTGGCGCTTTTATCCACGTAGGTGTGGCATACGCCGATGCCGCCGGTGACGACTGCTATGGTGGTATTTTCGGCTACCGAACGGATTAGTCCCGCCCCACCCCGAGGAATAATCAGGTCGATGACGTCGTTCATTTTCAGCATGATATCGACCAAGGCGCGGTCGGTATTATCGATAAACTGCACGCACCCCGCCGGTATCCCCGCCCTTTTGCAGGCTCCCTGGATAACTTTAACGATGGCGGTATTAGAGTTAATCGTCTCTTTACCGCCCCGCAGGATAACCGCGTTGCCGGACTTAAGACATAGCGATGCGATATCCACGGTAACGTTGGGTCGGCTCTCGTAAATCGCCCCGATAACACCGAGCGGCACTCGCTTCTTGCCGATTTGCAGTCCGTTGGGCATGGTGCGCATCTCGTACACCTCGCCGACGGGGTCGGGTAAAGCGGCGACGGCTTTAGTATCGGCGGCGATGCCTTCCAGACGGCTTTCGTTAAGCATCAGTCTATCCAGTAAAGCCGTACCCATACCGGTAGCTTTAGCCGCCTTATAGTCCTTCTCATTTGCCGCCAGTATTTCGTCCTTCCGCAAAAGAATGTCATCGGCGATATATTTCAACGCCTTATTTTTTATATCGGTGGATATATAGGCAAGCCGGCGCGAGGCAAGCTTGGCGGCTCTGCCTTTGGCTCTTAAATCATCTATCGCGTTTTTCATTTTTATTTCTCGTTCTAATTACTTGAAATCCCCGGTCCCGCTAAAGTGATAGACATAGCGCGGCGGCAGACTCGTTACCGCCCGATTGACACGTTTCTTTAAAGCACAGGAGCTTTTTCGGCCGTCCTCCAGTTCGATAAGATAACCGCCGCCGTCTTGAACTTGTTTATACTCGATTAGTGTCAGTTCGCCCCACCAGCCGTGGTCTTCTTGGTGCTGGAAGTTATAGCTGACATTAGCAATAAATTGCTTCTCTATCGCGAAATAAAGTTTACCCCTTGGCAATTGGTGCCTCCCTTTCTAGTAAAGCGAAATTGTTGCGGTGCACTACCTCTGGTCCATAATCGAAACTTAATAGACTACTGATTTTATCGGACTGTGCTCCTTTAATTATAACGATATCGGGGGCGCTATAGTTGGTAATGCCGCAACCGATTTGCGAGCCCTCGGTATCATAAATCGCCACGATATCACCCCGCCCGAACTTCCCCTCCACCGACTTGATGCCGGCGGCTAACAGACTTCGGTTATGTTTTTTAAGCGCTAACGCGGCGCCGCTGTCGACGACCAGTTTGCCTTTAGTGCCAAGCCCGGAAAGCATCCACCTCTGGCGGCTTTCCAGGTGGTTAGCAGCGCTTAAAAAATGGGTACCGGCGGGGTCGCCGGTGGCTAATCTAACGATAATATCGGGTTCTTTACCGTCAGCAATAACCACCCTGACTCCCGATTCGGTAGCTAGTTTGGCAGCTTCTATTTTAGTTATCATACCGCCGGTTCCTATGGTGCTGGTGGTGTTCGAGCCCAGCCGTTTAACCCCGGCATCGATTTTCTTAACTACCGGTATCAGCTTCGCTCTGGAGTCGGTATGAGGGTCGGTAGTATAGAGTCCACCGATATCGGTCAGCATCATTAGCATATCGGCATCTATCAGGTTAGCCACCATCGCCGAAAGATTATCATTATCGCCGAATTTAGCTTCCTTAATCTCGTCGGTAGATACCACGTCGTTTTCGTTAACGATACAAACGACTTTTAACTCCATCAGAGCCAGTAACGTATTACGGGCATTGAGGTAACCGGCGCGGTCGGCGATATCGGCTTTAGTCAGTAATGCTTGAGCCACGGTGACGTTATGCTGTTCGAAAAGTTGTTCGTAGGTATTCATCAACCGACTTTGCCCCACTGATGCCAGGACCTGTTTGTAGGGTATACCTTTAATTTTCTCGGTCAAGCCCAGCTTATATCTGCCGGCGGCGATGGCTCCGGAGGTAACCACGACTATCTCGGCGCCCCGCTTCTGTAAATGGGCTATTTGTGAGACCAGATTCGACATTACATCCCGGTCAAGGCGATTACCCCCGCCGGTGATTAAACTGGTGCCCAGTTTTACCACAATTCGCCGGTATATCAATTTCGATGAATTATAGTCTTTCTTGTTCATCTTCGTAAAAAATAAAGCGTTCCCTAAATTATAACATATGGAGAAAACATAGTTAATACGCTTTTTTGTGATGTTTTTTTATTGACACCATTTTTTGCGAACGGTACAATAGTACCATGAATTTAGAGCTCAACGATGGTCTCGTGTCTAGTACCTCCCCCAAAACCAAGGTTGTTGCCGGGCAGCGGCGCTCTAATATCGAGATAATCGCCGATATGCTCCGCATCGGTGAAAACGGCGCTGGCAAAACCGAAATCATGTATAACGCCAACATGAGTTTTAGCCAGATTCAGAAATACCTCGACTATCTGGTGAATCAGGGCTTTATTAATAAGGTCAATCTGGACAGTACCATGACTGCCTATCAGGTGACTGACAGCGGACTCAAGCTTTTAAAAACCATCGATAACCTGATGGAAATGCTGAAATCGACCGAAAAACAGGAAAAGTAGCTCATAATACAGTCGTAAACCCATAAAACCTGAAGATTTTAACGCTTCGGGCTTTTTTATGCCTGTTTTTGCTACCTAAATAGCCTTTTTCATTAATAAAACCTTAAGAGAATATTTATGATTCTTTTATACCTTTTATGCCGAATTTTATATCCTGATGCTAAACTATTGCTAGAATAAAATAAATCGATGTCAAAAAGATAATACGAATAAGGTAAAAATAGAATTATGAGAAGGACCCTTTTACTAGACGAAGACGATTTAATAATGGTCGTCAAAGAAGATATCGTCAAGCAGATTGACGAACACCGCGGCGAGATGAACCGTACGGAGTTTGTCAATTATCTTATTCAATGCCAGCTAAAAGAACAGTTAGATAAGAAAAATAGCGTCTCGCAAGAAGAATTCCAATATTTTAGCCGTCAAATGATGGATCTGCTGCATAATTTCCTCCAGTTTTTTATCAGCTACGGTATGACCACGGGCAAGGATAAGAGTCCCGACCTCCAGGTACTAAACAAGCAGCTGGAAGACTTCTTAAAGCTCAATAAAAACTCCGAAGAAGCCTAAATCAGGCTTTCTTATCATCCATCCGGATTTCCAAATATCTTTTTTCCCCTAAATGAATAGAACTATGTTCTAGAACACAATCACTTCCCCAGCTAACGTCAATCACCTAGGCTATTGCTGTAGGTCTTTTTTTCCTACGTAAGTTAGCTTTGGGGAGTGACACGTGCCTAGAGCGATAGACCTTTTAAGAGAAGGCCGGGACGAAGAGCTGTGGCAAATGTGCTGTGGTTTCCTTAAATTTGATATTCAAGAATTCATGGAAATCCAGAAAAGCCTCCTTTTGCAGCAGCTAGAGTTACTTAATAACTCACCTATCGGTCGAAAAATCATGCGGGGTGCTAAACCAACCTCCATCGAGGAGTTTCGTGAACTGGTACCGCTAACCTCTTATAAGGATTATTGCCCCGAACTCCTGGAAAAACAAGAAGATACTCTCGTTGCTAAACCAGCCTTATGGGCACACAGCTCGGGCTGGAGCGGAGATTATAACTATAAATGGGTTCCCTTTTCTTCGGCTTATGTTCAAGAGTTAAGTAAAGTTCTTTGTGGCATCGGTATATTAGCTTGTTGCAGGGATTGGGGGGATGTTTCACAAATGCCACAAAAGCAAAAAATACTATATTCGGTCGCTCCCAGGCCATATATATCGGGCACTTTTGCCGATGTATTAAGATTGCAAACGACCATAAAATACCTGCCTAATCTTGAGATAGCTGAAAAACTGTCTTATGAAGAAAGAGTCGTTACGGGTTTTAACCAGGCTCTATCGGAAGGATTGGACATATTTTTCGGGCTTTCTTTAGTATTGGCTAAGGTTGGCGAGAAATTACGCGACTCATCCGGTAAAATTAACGTTCTTAATTATATCCGCCGGCCGCGAGCTCTCTGGCGTCTGGTAGGGGCAAAAATGCGAAGCCTTATCGCCAATAGAGCGGTATTACCGAAAGATATTTGGTCTTTAAAGGGTATTATCAGTAGCGGTGTCGATAGCATTGTTTATAAAGAACAAATCCAGGAGTTATGGGGAAAAACGCCTTTAGATATTTATTCCTGCACTGAAGGCGGCGTTATCGCCACCCAAACCTGGGACTACGAAGGTATGACCTTTATTCCGAGTTTAAACTTTTTTGAGTTCATCCCGGAAGATGAATTGCTAAAATGGCAAATGGACCGCAGCTATAAGATGAAAACCATATTACTCGATGAAGTCGAGCCTGGTGAAAACTATGAAATTGTTATTACTGCCCTTCATGGTGGTTCGTTAGTCAGGTACCGCATCGGCGATATGATAAAAATTACATCTCTAAGTAACGATAAACTTGGTATAGGTTTACCGCAAATGACTTTTGAGCGTCGTGTTGATGATGTAATCGATTTGTATGCCGTTAGACTCTCTGAAAAATCTATCTGGCAGGCGATAAATAATACCGCAATTCCTTATGAGGATTGGGTAGCCAGTAAGAATAAAGAAAGCCGGACGCTTGATATTTTTCTTGAATTAAAGAATGGTTTTCAAATAAGCACAGAAGACATGACGAAGAAAATATATGAAAACCTTATCTCTCAAAACGTCAGCAATTTGAACCAAACGGTTGCGCAGAATAAATTAACAGATATGGCGGAACTAAAAATCGATGTTCATCTGTTACCCAAAGGTACTTTTACCAATTATATATCTAAAAGACAGAGTGAAGGTGCCGATTTAGCCCACCTGAAACCTCCCCACATCAACCCTTCCGACCGGATTTTATCGCTTTTGCTCGGTGAATCCGAAGAAGTCATCGAAGTGGTAAAAATCGGTGAAACGGTCGAAAAAGAGCCGAAAACAGCCCAAATACCCTAAAAATCATAGTACTTTAGTTTCCCTTACGTTGGTGTGCTGACTTTAGTTACCCCTTGACAGTCGTAATATATAGTCTATAATTCCCTTGTATGAATGCATATGCCGTAGCTCCTTTAGTAGCTGTTATTGCATATATACCATTATTACTTACAACGATTAGTAGCCGTCCGTGGCAAAGGCGGAATATCCTGTTCACGGTCTTTTTACTAGCCGCTTTGTCATGGAGCTTAATCGATTTTTTCTATCGCGGAAACTTTTTTTCGGAACACAATAATATCCTATTTAGACTCGTTGTTATTTCCTTTTCGGTCATGGTTGTGCAATTCCATCATTTTACTACTTCGTTTTATCCACCGCGAAAAAATAAATGGTTACCTTTTGCCTATTTAACGCTGATACCTACGATAACTTTAACTGCTTTAGGATACGTAACAAGCGACGTTGCTACGAATGGGAATTTAGTTAGCGGCAAATATCTTATAGGAGTCATTTTCGTAGCGATTCCTATCGTGACCCTGGCAGCCAGGAATTTTTATGTTTTTGGAAAAATGTTAAAAAATCAAACCAATCCCGTACTACATAATCAGGTTCTGGCTCTGATATTAGGTATTTCGGCATTAACAATAACTACAGCACTAAGTATTCCGTCATGGGGCGATGCTTTCCCCATTCCTCATTATGGCAACCTAATCAATGCTTTCATCTTGAGCTATGCGGTAATTCGACACCAGTTAGTTGATATTAAACTCATTCTTAAACGAGGCACGGTATTAGTAGCCATCATGTTTGTCGGGCTCGCTATTTATTGGCTTTTACTGATTATCGCTCAAAAAATCTTTAACTTTGAACTGGATGTTTATGCTTCAATCGCCGCTTCGGTTTTAGCGGTCGGATTATCGCTCTTAATTTACTTTGTACGGGACCGCTTTGTTATCATGTTGAGTCGCGCTTTCCAAGGCTCCAATTATCAATCGCAACAGGAATTGCATAATTTTACCAGTAAAATACATAACGTTTTCAGTCTAAAAGAGCAAGGCGGCGAGTTACTAAGCCTGCTGGTAAAAGCGCTTAACATTAAACAAGCCTGTTTGCTTTTCCCCGAAGCCGATACCGGGGATTTACACGCCCAGTTCTACGAGCCGCAGGGTAATAACCTTTTAGTCAATTTCAGACTAAGGTCAAATAATCCTATCATCAAGTACCTGGAAAAAGAAAAGGAATTCCTTACTAAAGAAAACCTGGCGATACTACCTTCTTTCTTAAGCCTTTGGCCGCAGGAAAGAGAAGAAATCGAATCAAAGAATATTACTATGTTTATACCGCTTATCAGCCGCGAGCGTTTAATCGCGATACTGGTACTGGGCGAAAAGAAGTCGGGTCGCTTCTCATTAGAAAATTTGAGCATGATTGAGAATGTCACCAACCGCGTTGCGGTTAGTATGGAAAAAGAATACCTCCGTGAGCAGCTTAGAGAGCGTGAAGAGGAAATTTCCGTTATCAATAATTCCAGTGTGATTCTGGCGTCGAGCCTGGATATTCAGGAGATTTTTGGCAGTTTCGTAGAAGAATTGAAAAAAGTGGTCGATGTTACCTGGGCGTCCATCGTGCTGATTGACGAGGATGAGTTTGTTTGTGTCGCGTTATCTGCGCCGGAATCCTCGGCTTACCAGATAGGCGATAGAGTCCCGATGGAACGGACGGGCACGGCCTGGGTTGTCTCGCAGAAAAAACCGTTTATTGAACCCGACCTCGCTGTCGAAAAATATTTCACAACCAGCGAATTCTTCTACGAACACGGTTTACGCTCCACGGCTTACCTGCCTCTCATCGCTAAGGGCAAAATTATCGGTAGCTTTATCCTCTGTAGTAAAACGCCCCATGCCTTCGTCCAGCGTCACGTCCGCCTGTTAGAGCAACTCGCTTCACAAATAGCTATGCCGCTGGAAAACTCCCAGCTATACGCCCGGGCTGAAAAGAAAGCACGCGTCGACGAACTTACCGGTTTATATAACCGCCGCTCGCTGGACGAAATGATAGACAGCGAAATCAGCCGGCACTCCCGTTATGGCGGCACATTCTCGCTGGCTATTCTCGACCTCGATTCGTTTAAAGCCTACAACGATACCTACGGGCACCTCGCCGGCGATGACCTCTTGAAAATTATCGGTAATAATATCAAGTCCGCCCTCCGCACTTCTGATTACGCCTTCCGCTATGGCGGCGATGAGTTCGCCGTTCTACTTCCACAGACGACGGTTGACGCGGCTCTTTCGGTATTAGAAAGGGTGCGCGAGAAAATCGGAGTTGACATTGACCCCGACAAGATAAACATTACCGCCAGTATCGGCGTAGCTTCCTGGCCGGATGACGGTATTTCTCATACCGATATCATCGCATCGGCTGATGTCACCCTTTATCGTGCCAAACGCAGTGGTGGTAACCAAACCTTATGCGCCTCCGGGTCTCTCCCTGGAATAGCACTTCAGGATATTGGTGAAATGTCGGAAGTTGACTTCAAAACTAAGTTAACCAGTATCATTGGCGCTTTTTCGGAGATGGTGGATTCAAGGAGCTATTACACCAATAAACATTCTAAGAAGGTTACCGGCTATGCCCTTGCCCTGGCTAAAGCGTTAGGATTTAATAATGAGGAAACCATAAGGGTCGAAAACTGCGGCTTATTGCACGATATCGGGAAATTATGTATCAGCAATGATATAATAGGCAAATCCGGCGAATTTACTAAAGAAGAAAGGGCAATATTTAATACTCATCCCCAGCTTGCTGTCGATATGATAAAAAACATACCGCAGCTTGCCGATTGCGTTGAACCTATCTTACATCACCATGAAAGATTCGACGGCACCGGCTACCCCGATGGACAAAAGGGTGAAGATATCCCTATAATATCTCGGATTCTGACTATCGCGAATAAATTCGCCAACATGACCTCGGAAAGGTCATACTCGGAAACTGTTACTCATGAAATTGCTCTTGAAGAAATAAAGAGTCTTGCCGGTAAGGATTTTGACCCGTACCTGGTCGAAAAATTCATCTCTATCTTTGAAAAGAAAACTGATGACGATAGCGAAAAGGCAAGGAAGGAAAGTGGTTCAGGTCCTTCATCAGCTACCTGAACTGTTGAGTAACTATGAACAATAATAAAATACAAATATTTATCATCAGCCAGCAATCTTTATTTCTGCAGGCTCTAGAGCAGACATTTTCTGATACTAACGATATTGTTATTTTAGGCACGATTGGTCTCAATAATGATGTTTTAAAAACTATCGATAATCTTCCGCCGGATGTGGTGCTGCTTGACCTCGATGGCCAATCGGAAAACGGCCTCGAACTGGCGCGTAAAATAAAACAGCGTTCGCCGAATATCGGTGTTGTCCTACTTACGTCTAACCCGGAAGATAACCAATTATTTATGGCTATCAAGGCGCAGGCGGTGGCTTATCTGAATAAAGAGGTCACTGCTAACCAGCTTGTCGAAATTATCCGACGCGTCAACAACGGCGAGCATCCTATCAATGAAAGCCTGACTAACCGCCCTAAAGTAGCCGAACACGTCTTACAGCAGTTCCAGGAGTTAACGTCGCGTGCCGAAGCCGGACCCTTTATCTCACCCCTTACCCCCCGGGAAATTGAAATCCTGGAATACATCGCCCAGGGCTACCTGAATAAGCAGATTGCCGCTGAACTAGGCATTAGCGAGCAGACGATTAAAAACCACGTCACCTCTATCTTGCGTAAACTCAACGCCAACGCCCGCACCGAAGCCGTCGTGGTCGCCATAAAGCAGGGTTTAATCAAGCTGGTTTAGTTAGCCGCTCGTATGCCATAATTAACCAGTGTCAAATACCAGCTTCTTATCCATTTTACTTATTGCCCTCGGCTTATCGGCTGACTGTTTTGCTGTTGCTTTGAGTTCCAGTATTGCGACCAAACATTTCGTATTATCGCGTTTCTTTCGTTTTCCGCTCGCTTTCGGTATTTTCCAGGCTTTGATGGTGTTACTGGGGTGGCTGGCGGGTAGGGCGGTTATCGACTTTATCTCGGCTTACGACCATTGGCTGGCCTTCGGTTTACTCGTGCTTATCGGCGGGCGGATGATTTGGGAGTCGTTCCACGGGAAGTCCGGCAAAAAAGCGAAAAATTATAGCGGCTGGTTGACTCTTTTAGCTTTATCTATCGCCACCAGCATCGATGCCCTGGCGGTAGGATTAAGCTTCGCTTTTTTAGCCGTAGACATCGCCGTCGCCAGCGCGACTATCGGAGTCACAGCGTTTATCATTACGATTATCGGACAGCTTATCGGTAACAGGGTGGGGGTTTTAGTAGGCAAACGGGCAGAAATTATCGGCGGCGTTATACTCATCGGTATAGGCATTGAAATTCTCCTGGAACACTTGCTTTAGCTATGTTTGACTCTCTTTGCTCCTCATTCCGGCTATGCTAGAATAAGCTTAGCAATGGATAGAGAAACAAGAGTCAATAATCCCACCATCGCCGAGCAGCTTCAGCGACTACCCCACCGCCCCGGCGTTTACATCTACCGCGACGCGGCGAAAAACGTTATTTACGTGGGTAAAGCCAAGGATTTAAGCCACCGCGTGCGGTCGTATTTTCAGTCGCCAGCCAGGCTCGACCAAAAGACTCGCAGCCTGGTAGCCCATATCAATAATATCGATTTTTTCGTGGCCGGTTCCGAAAAAGAAGCGCTCATTATGGAGTGCAACTTCATTAAGCAATACCGCCCGCACTTCAACATCATGCTTAAAGACGATAAGAGCTTCCCTTACCTGAAACTCGATGTTAAAGAAAAATGGCCGCGGATCTATGTCACCCGGCGCTTCGAGCAGGATGGCGGACGTTACTTCGGTCCCTTCTCAAACAGCGCATCCGTCAAACAGACCCTCCGTCTAATTAAACGGCTTTTCCCTTTACGTTTTTGCAGTCAGGAGCTTAACAAGCCCCGCCGGCCTTGCCTGGAATACCATCTGGGTCATTGTTTAGCCCCCTGTACCGGCAACGTTAATCCGGGCGATTATAAACAGGTCATCAACGAAGTCGTGCTTTTCCTGGAAGGTAAAAGAGACAACGTTATCAAGCAATTACACGAGAAGATGAACCGTGCTTCCGAAGCGATGGACTTTGAGAGCGCCGCCCACATCCGTGACCAGATTCAGGCGATGCATGAGGTTATCGAAGGGGAGAAAATCGCCGCTGTCATCCGCGGCGAAGAGGACGTTATCGCTTTCGTCCAGGAAGGCGACCAGGCGTTCGTACAGGTGTTATTTATAAGAGATAACAAGCTGACGGGACGGGAAGGCTTTATGATGCGGGGTACCCGCGAGGAGCCGCCTACTAAAATAATGACTGGCTTTATCACCCAGTATTATTCCGCCTCACCGCAACTACCGCCGTTATTGGTTTTACAGTACCCCGTGGAGGATAGGGAAGTTGTCCGGGAATGGCTGAAGGGAAAAAGGGGAGGGGCGGTTGACATAATAGTGCCACAGAAAGGTTTGAAGAAACAGCTGGTAGATATGGCGGCGGAAAACGCCCGCCAGAGCTTTGAGCAAATAAAAATCCGTGAATTGACTACAGGAAAGTCGCTGGATACCGCTTTAGCCGAACTGGCGACCGAACTAAAATTATCGGCGTCCCCCAATCGTATCGAGGGGTACGACATTTCTAATATCCAGGGGACTTCGGCGGTGGGGAGTATGGCGGTTTTTGAAAACGGCCGTCCGAAAACTTCCCATTACCGGCGCTTTAGAATTAAGACAGTCGAAGGCGCCAACGATTACGCGATGCTGCAGGAAGTGCTGCGGCGGCGCTTTAAACACGGCGACACTGCCGGCGAAACATGGAATATCATGCCCGACCTTGTCCTTATCGATGGCGGTAAGGGACAGCTTAATGCGGCTAGAGCGGTATTCGATGAGTTGAGAGTGACTGTTCCTTTAGCGAGTCTGGCTAAAGAAAACGAGGAGATATATCTCCCGAAAAGGGCCAAGCCCTTAATTTTACCGAAGACTTCAGCCGGACTTCAGTTGCTACAGCGACTGCGGGATGAAGCGCATCGCTTTGCTATCAGCTATTTCTCCAATCTGCACCGCAAAAAATCGTTCACTTCGATAATGGATGGTATTCCGGGTATAGGTCCGCGGCGTAAGAGTGCCCTGCTGCGTCAGTTCGGGTCGATTCAGCGCATTAGAGAAGCCTCTATCGAAGAGTTGGTCGCTGCCGCTGGCGTATCATCGACGCAGGCAAAGAAAATAAAGGAGTACCTCTAGTCATGCCTGCCAATTTAACACCGCAATACCTTGAAGCGGAAAAGAACTACCGCGCTGCCAAAACCACGCAGGAAAAAATCGCCTGGCTGGAGGAAATGCTGGCGGTCATGCCCAAGCATAAAGGCACCGACCATCTCCGCGCCGAACTCCGCACCAAAATCGCCAACCTTTCTAAATCGATGGATAAAAAAGCGGCTACCCAGCACTCGACAACGAAAATCGAAAAAGCCGGCGCCGCCCAGGTCGCCGTTATCGGTCCGCCCAACACCGGCAAGTCGCAAATCGTCGCCGCGGTCACTAACGCTAAACCCACCGTCGCCGCCTACCCTTATACCACCCAGACCGCTACCCCCGGGATGATGCACTTCGAAAACGTCCAGATACAGCTCATCGATACACCGCCCCTCGGCGAACAGCCCCCGGAATGGTGGCTCTTGAACATCATCCGACGGGCGGACGCTTTATTAGTCGTCGTAGACTTGAGCCAGGACGCCTTAACACAGACGGATACCTTAATAACGATGTTGCAGGGGAAAAATATCATGCTGGGTAAAGCACCTCCGGCGGAAAACGACGAGGAATCGGTAGTGAATTATAAGAAGACGTTGCTCGTCGCTAATAAAGCCGACCTCGACCCCGACGGCATGAATTTAAAGGATTTACGAGAAATGTACGGCGCAGCATTGCCTATTATCACAACAAACGCCACCGGCAACCTGGACGAGCTTAAGAAAAAGACTTACGAGATGCTGGATGTAATCCGCGTTTATACTAAAGAACCCGGCGGCAAACCGGATATGACCGACCCTATTATTTTAAAGACGGGCGGCACGCTGGAAATGGCGGCGACGTCTATACATAAGTCCTTCGCCCAGCGGATGAAGTACGCCCGCGTCTGGGGCTCCGGCAAGTTCGACGGCATCATGGTCAAACGCGACCACGTTCTACAGGATGGGGATATTATAGAATTGCATGTTTAGAGAGGAGTCCCAATAGCGTGAAAACCACCGTTCAGCTTGATTTCGATGGCACAGTAACCGAGGAGGACATCAGTTTTCTCTTGCTGGATGCTTTCGCCGATGGCGACTGGCGTAAGTACCTGAAACAATATTCCGACCGCAAGATAACCGTCGCCGCTTTCAGTAAAAAAGTCTTTAGCATGATAAAAGCCGACGAAAAAACATTGACTGATTTCGTACTTAAAAGTCCTCAGGCTAAAGCCCGCCCCGGCTTAAGGGAGTTTACCGACTACTGTAAGAATAAAGGCATCAAAGTCGTTATCGTCAGCAATGGTCTCGAGTTTTATATAAAGCTGATTTTGAGGAAACTTGGTATTAAAGGGCTTGATATCTACGCGGCAGAAAATGTCTTTTCGCCCGCCGGAATGAAAGTGCGCTATATCGGACCCGACGGCAAAGAAATCAACGACAGATTTAAGGAAGCCTATACCGATATATTTCGCCTGCAGGGCTACCGGGTGGTTTATATCGGCGACGGATTATCGGACATTTATTCAGCGCGTAAAGTTGATTATGTCTGCGCTACACGCGATTTATTAGAACTTTGTAAAGCAGAAAAACTAAAGTGCTATCCTTTTAGTGACTTTTTCGATGTCGTGAAGATATTAAAGAGTCTGAAGCTTGGGTGATCTAAAATTCTAACCATTCCGATGTAAATCGGAATCCAGAAATGACTGGATACCGGCTTTCGCCGGTATGGTTATAATAACCACAAAACTCATGAAGGTTAGGCAACCTTAAGCGTTATCCCAATCGGGCAGTGGTCGGACCCCATGACGTCCGGTAGGATAAAAGCGTTGGTTATTGCCGACAGGAAATTTTCACTCACGAAAAAGTAGTCGATTCTCCAGCCTACGTTCCTCGCCCGCGCACCGGTCTTCAGGTCCCAGTAAGTATATTGCTCCGGCTCCTGGTGGAAACGCCTGAAGGTATCCACGTAGCCATGGGCAACGAACTTATCCATCCACGCCCGCTCTTCCGGCAGAAAGCCGGTATTTTTGACATTCTCTTTAGGACGCGCGAGGTCAATTTCCTTATGCGCAGTATTCAGGTCGCCGCAGACGATGAGTTTTTTACCAGCCTTCACCAGCGAATCGGTGTAATTCAGGAAAACATCGTAAAAATCCAGTTTATACGGCACCCGCTTATTCCCAGCCCCGCCGTTGGGGAAGTAGATATTAAACAGGATGAAAGCTGGGTATTCGGCGATGATGATTCTGCCCTCGAGGTCTAGGCTGACCTTACCGAAGTCGTATTTTACAGCCTGCGGTTTTTCTTTCGTATAAACCGCTACGCCGGCATAACCTTTTTTCTCCGGATAATTCCAGTAAACGTTATAGCCCTTAATTTCTTTAAGGTCGGCGTCGAGTTGGTCGGGCTGGGCTTTAGTTTCTTGTAAGCAAAGAATATCGGGGGATTCTTTTTGGAACCATTCTAAAAAACCCTTATTCTTAATCGCCCTGATACCATTAACGTTCCAGCAAAGCAGCTTCTTCTCCGCCATCGACCACTCCTTCGGTTGCTAATCTACGTGTTTTTTTATTATACTTTTAACAGGGGAAGAATTCCATACGCGCCTATTTTCCCCTGTTATGTGATGCCTATCGCTTGGTAAAAAATACGCCTCTTTAACACGAAAGGTGGCTATCTTGGAAAAAGTCTTGACCAACCTGACTAATGGCGGTCCCGTTTTCGTCCATGTTAACGATGGGAAAATCGTTCGCATCCGACCCCTCGCTTTAGATGATAGCGACGCCGCTTCCTGGACGATTAAAGCAGGCGGTAAAAAATTCTCCCCGCTGCGTAAAGCCTGCATCTCCCCTTATACCGCCGTCGAAAAAGCGCGTATCTACTCCGATTTGCGCCTGAAATATCCCCTCATCAGGGAGGACTTCGACCCCAACGGTAAACGTAACACGCAGAATCGCGGCAAGTCCGGCTATAAACGCATTAGCTGGGATACGGCTCTAGATATCGTCGCCGGCGAGATGAAAAGAATCCGCGCCGCTTACGGTCCCGAAGCGATAATGTCCCGCGCCTCCTCCCACCATAACTGGGGGAATGTGGGCTATCGAACTTCGACCTGGGCAAGGTTTTTTAACCTCATCGGCTTCACGGATATTTTCGATAATCCCGATAGCTGGGAAGGCTGGCATTGGGGCGCCACCCATGTCTACGGATTTTACTGGCGGCTCGGCATGCCGGAGCAATATGACCTGCTGGAGGACGCTTTAAAGAATACCGATCTCATCGTTCACTGGGGCAATGACCCCGACTCGACGCGCGGTATCTACGGCGGGCAGGAATCGGTTATCTGGCGCTACTGGCTGCGCGACCTTGGCAAAAAGCAGATTTTCATCGACCCTTTCTGTAACTATACCGCCACGATATTGGGGGATAAATGGATTGCCCCCCGCCCCGGCACTGACGCCGCCCTGGCGGAAGCCATCGCCTATATCTGGCTAACCGAAGGCACTTACGATAAAAAATATCTCGCCAACCGTACACTGGGATTCGAGGACTTTAAAAAGCACATTCTGGGTGATAATTGTACGCCGGAATGGGCGGCGGAAATTTGTGATATCCCTGTTTATGTTATTAAAAGTCTGGCGCGGGAATGGGCTAGGTCGCGAACGATATTGGCGGCTGGGTCGCGCGGCGGCGAATCCGGTGCCTGCCGTCAAGCTTACGGTACCGAGTGGGCACGCTTAATGGTGTTGTTGCAGGCGATGCAGGGACTTGGTAAACCCGGCGTTAATATCTGGGGTACAACGATGGGCGCGCCTTTTAATGCCGATTTCGAGTTCCCCGGCTACGCTACTTTTGGTACCAGCTTCCTCGATGGCTTAGCGAAAAAGCCGTCGGTTAATCCGGTGAAGCAGCGCCTCTATCGTTTGCTGCTACCGGAAGCTATTTTAAACCCGCCAATTAAGTGGCTGGGCGAGACTTTCTGCGGTCAGTCGCTAGACCAGCAGTTTATCCCCTTTACCTACCCTGCCCCCGGCTGCTCCGAGGTAAAGATGTTCTACCGCTACGGCGGCTCTTACCTCGGTACGATGACCGAGACCAACCGCTACGTTAAAATGTACCAGAGTCCCAAGCTGGAGTTCGTTGTTAACCAGGACTGCTGGTGGTGCACCGAGACGGGTCTGGCGGATATTATCCTCCCCGCCTGCACCAATTTCGAGCGGCCGGATATCGGCGAATGGGCGAATACCGGCGGCTATACCCATCACGGCTCGATTGCCTGCAATCACCGTATTATTGTTTACCAGCATAAGTGTATCGAGCCGTTATTCGAGTCGAAATCGGATTATCAAATTTTTACCGAGCTGGCTGATAGGCTCGGCATTAAAGAAGACTTTACCGAGGGGAATACCGAGGAGGATTGGATAGAAAAAGTCTACCACGTTTCCGACCTCCCGAAATATATTTCCTTTGCCGACTTCAAGAAGAAGGGCTACTTCATCGTCCCATTCCCGAAACATTATAAATCCACGCCGGCTTTCCGCTGGTTTTACGAGGGACGCGACTGCGATACCCCCGACCACTTTAATCCCAAGCGTAAAACGGCTAAAGCTAAAGAACTGGGCACTTACAGCGGCAAGATAGAGTTCGTCTCCGCAAAGCTTAAAGAAATACCTCCCCGACGATAAGGAAAGACCGCCTTTGCCCCGCTATATCCCCTCGTGGGAAGGCTATAACTCGCCGGCGGTAAAGAAATATCCCCTCCAGCTTATCACTCCCCCACCCCCGGTATACCTTCCATACCCACCACGACGCTAATGCCAGCTGGCTGGGCGAGATTCCGGGGCATCGCGTTTTGAAGGATGGCTATTACTGGCATCCGGTGCGGATTAACCCCGCCGACGCCGCACCACGGGACATCAAGGACGGGGATATCGTTAAGCTTTATAACGACCGCGGGGCGGTACTCTGTATCGCTGACGTTACCGTAAGGATACGCGCCGGCGTGGTACATTCCTACTACGGCTCGGGAAAGTACGACCCCCTGGAGCCCGGCAACCCGGAAAGCATCGATAGGGGAGGCTGTGTTAATATCCTGACGCCCTCTCGTATGATGTCTAAAAACGTCGCCGGCATGGCGCCTAATTCCTGCCTGGTTGAAGTTGAATGGTGGCGGGGATAAAAAGCAGATGTCATTCCAGCGAAGGCTGGAATCCAGTTTGAAATATCAACATTAAGGTGAAAATATTTATTGGATTCTGGCCTACGCCAGAATGACCAGGGTAGGGGGAGTAAACCCTTCGACTCACTGCGCTTGCTCGGGACAATCCCTCGATAGACTCGGGATGAATGGAGCGGAAGACGGGATTCGAACCCGCGACTTCCTCCTTGGCAAGGAGGCATTCTACCACTGAACTACTTCCGCCCGCTTTAATGGTGCCGAGGCCCAGAATTGAACTGGGGACACGCGGATTTTCAGTCCGCTGCTCTACCGTCTGAGCTACCTCGGCGCGTAGGTAGAATACAAGCTATATTTTACTTTAGATTAGGAACACAGTCAAGAAATCTACCTCTTCCCCCAGATATCCAACCAGTGGTAGGGCAGCAGCTCTTTTAACGTCATACTCTTTTTCTCATTGACCTTTGACTTTTAACTTACCGTGGTGTTACGATATATCGGAATGGCGCAACCCACAGCTAAAGAAACCTCCCCCCGCCCCATCTGGGGTTTACACCCTAACATCTTTTTCCTCGGTTTAGTCAGCCTCCTCACCGATGTTTCCTCGGAGATGATTTTTACGCTCGTCCCGCTTTTCGTGAAAAACGTACTTGGGGGTGGGGGGATAATCGTCGGTCTAATCGGCGGTCTGTCGGAAAGCTTCGATGCCGTATTCCGTATCTTCTCCGGCCGCATCAGCGACCGTTTTCGTAAGCGTAAAGCGCTGGCGGTTATCGGCTACGGATTTTCCACTATCGTGAAGCCATTTATGTTGCTGGCTACCGCCTGGGGCGGCGTTTTAGGCGTACGCTTCGGCGACCGTATCGGCAAGGGCATTAGAAGTTCGCCACGCGATGCCCTGATCGCTGATTCCGTTACTGCCGAGACGCGTGGTAAGGGTTTCGGCATCCACCGCGCCATGGATACCGCCGGGGCGGTACTGGGCTTAGCGGCGGCGGCTGTTATTGTCTATTTTTTACAGGGCAGCGGATTCGACTTAACGAACGATACTTATCGCTGGCTGGTGATTATCGGCATTATACCGGCTGTCCTGGCGGTTATCATTTTAGTCGGTTTAGTCCATGAAAAAAGACTGTCATCGGCTGCTACTCCCAAAGCCGCCGAAGCAAAGCCACTCGCGAACCAGCAGGCTTTCAGCGGCCAGTTTAAGTTGTTCCTATTAATAATGGGCATCTTCACCCTCGGCAACTCCTCCGACTTCTTTATCGTCCTGCGCGCGCAGGACCTGGATGTTAATGTCTTGAATATTACCTTGATGCTGGTTGTCTTTAATATCACTTACGCCATTATCTCTACGCCGGCGGGTATATTATCGGATAAATTAGGCAGGCGAAAGGTAATCGTCATCGGCTGGACGGTGTACGCTTTGGTCTATCTCGGTTTCGCTCTGGCAACCAGCGTTTGGAGTATCTGGGTACTTTTCGCCGCCTATGGCATCTACTACGGCATCGTGGAGGGGGTGGCTAAAGCCTTCGTCGCCGACCTCGTTCCCGCCGAGAGGAGGGGCACGGCTTACGGCTATTATCAGGGGGTGGTGGGGCTAATGCTTCTCCCCGCCAGCGTTATTGCCGGTGTACTCTGGGATAAAGTTAATACCGCCGCCCCGTTCTACTTCGGTGCCGGCCTCGCCTTCATTGCAATGCTCGGACTCCTCCTTCTCCTTAAAGAAAAACGTCAAAAATTGACCTGAAGTCCAGCTTTGAGCTATAATCTAAGTAGAGACAAAGTCAAGACAATCTAAAAAGGCAGGGTTAATCTTGCATGAGTCTTGCGGCATTTTTGGCGTCTATTCCCCGAAAGAGGATGTAGCTCGCCTTACCTTCTTCGCCCTTTTCGCCCTCCAGCACCGCGGTCAGGAAAGCGCCGGCATCGCTACCGCCGACGGACAAAAAATCCGGGTCTTTACGGGCATGGGGCGGGTATCCAGCATCTTTACCGAAGATTCCCTAAAACCCCTCACCGGCCATATGGCTATCGGCCACAACCGCTATTCGACTACCGGTTCCAGCAATCCTACCAACACGCAGCCTATCGTCGTCGGCAATGACAGTGATACGATAGCGATAGCACATAACGGCAATCTCGTTAATGCCACTTATCTCTATCAGGAACTTCTGGGGCAAGGGTACACCTTCCATGGTTCTACTGATAGCGAGGCAATCGCTAATTTGATATTAGCTACTCCCGGTAAAAACATGGTGGAACGAATAAGATATGCCATGCGCCGTATGCAGGGCGCTTATTCTCTAGTTATCCTGACGCCCACCGAGCTTTATGCAGTACGCGACCCGTTGGGGGTAAGGCCCCTTTGTTTAGGTAGCGTGGATGGGGGCTGGGCGATAGCATCGGAGACCTGCGCGTTAGACACATATCGGCGCTGATTTCCTCCGTGAAATCCAGCCCGATGAGATAGTAAAGATTGACGAAAACGGCCTCCAGAGCTATCCGGGCGACTCAATAAAACGGGGACTCTGTATTTTTGAGTATATTTACTTTGCCCGTCCCGATAGCGTTATTAACGGAAAACTGCTTTACCTCGCCCGCCAGGCGATGGGCGCCGGTCTGGCGCGTGAATATCCCATCGACGCTGATATTGTAATGGGTGTTCCCGATTCCGCTACCGCCGCCGCCACGGGTTATGCCCGCGAATCCGGCATACCGGTTGTCGATGGATTAATTATAAATCGCTATGTGGGACGTACCTTTATCGATCCCGACCAACGTATGCGCGACCTCGGCGTCAAGCTAAAGTTCAACCCTTTGCCGCAGGTCATCGGACGGCGAACGACTGGTTGTTGTTGATGATACTATTGTACGCGGCACGACGACCCCTAGTGTTGTTAAATTGCTCCGTAAAGCTGGCGCTAAAGAAATCCACATGCGCATCTGTGCCCCGCCCATCAAATATCCCTGTTTCTTAGGTGTGGATATGGCTACGCAAAGCCGAATTGATTGCGGCGCAGAAAAGCGTGCCGGAAATATGCAAATTCATCGGCGCCGATTCGCTGGGATATTTAAGTATTGACGGTCTGATTAAAGCCGTTGACCTGCCGAGGGAAAATTTCTGCCTGGCTTGTTTCACCGGTGAGTATCCGATACCCGTCCAGATGGAGATGGATAAACTGGCGTTAGAAACGCCGGGAGCCAAGAAGCCCATCGAAGCCTGCGACGCTGTTGACGAACTTTAGTCTACCTTGCATTCTGTTTCTCATTTTTTTAACTGCCCTATTGACAGATATTGTTTTTTCCTATATAGTTAGAACAGGTGTTCTTTATATCTCCGAATTTTAAGGAGAGAGGGTGAAAAAGCTATCGGATAAGCAGCGCCGGATAATCAAGTATATCGACCGTTTCCTTTCCGAGAAAGGCTATCCGCCTTCGATACGCGATATTCAGCACGGGTGCGATATCAGCTCAACGTCGGTGGTGGACTATAACCTCAATATTTTAGAGAACCGGGGCTATATCAACCGCCATGCCGATGTCTCACGCGGCATCAAGCTCCTAACGAAAACTTCGACGTCGGAAAAGGTAGTTGCCGTGCCGGTCATCGGTATGATTGCGGCTGGTAAACCGATACCCGTACCCTCCCCCGATACCTGGGACGTCGCGGCGGTTTCGGAAACGATGGGCGTCCCCACCGAGCTAACCGGAGGCAAAGAAAACATCTTCGCCCTGCGTATTAAGGGCAATTCGATGATTGACGCCCTGATAAACGACGGCGATATCGTCCTAATGCAATCCATCAGCTCTGTGGAAAATGGGCAGATGGCGGCGGTCTGGCTGAAGTCGGAAAAAGAAGTCACTCTGAAAAAGGTGTACGTTGAGCCGGATAAAGTACGTCTCCAGCCAGCCAATAGCCAGATGCAGCCGTTTTACACCGAGCCTAATAATATCGAAATACAGGGCAGGGTAATCGCGGTTATCCGGCAGATGAATTAGTTCTACTTCTTAAATACTGGCGTGCACCAGTGCATGTATTTCGGATGGTCGCCGCGGATGACTTTAGTGTAAAGCTCCTGCAGTTTAGCCGTTATCGGTCCTATTTCACCATTACCAACTTTACGTCGGTCTATCTCTGATACCGGCGTTACGTGGGCAGCGGTGCCGGTGAGGAAACATTCATCAGCCAGGTACAGCTCGCTGCGGTCAATCGACCGGTGAACCGTCGTTATCCCCAGCTCTTTCTCCGCCAGTTCAATCACTGTGCTTCTCGTAATACCCATCAGGATATTATTGGTCGTGGCTGGCGTGATTAGCTTACCATCTGCCACCAAAAAGATATTTTCACCGCTGCCTTCGGAGATATGGCCATCGGGTGATAGCATAATAGCTTCGTCAAAGCCATTGCCGATAGCTTCGGTTTTAGCTAGGGCATTGTTGATATAGATACCGGTAGCCTTAATCTGGGGTGGGATGACATTATCCTCCGGTCGATGCCAGGAAGATACCCCGCAACTCACCTTATCTTTATCGAGGTAGGGTCCCCAGGGGAAGGCGAACACCAAGAAATCGTGATCCAAGTTATGTAACCGTACCCCGAGCTGCTCGGAGCTGGTGTAGGCTAGCGGGCGGATATAAACGTCTTCCTGATAATTGCATTTAGCAACCAGTTCGACGGTTATTTTGCACAGTTCATCAATGGTCATCGGCAGCGCTATTTTGAGGACACGGCAGCCATCAGCCAGACGTTTGTAATGTTCCTTTAAGACGGAAGATATAAGCCTGTTTCTTTTTATCGTTCCAGTTGGCACGGATGCCTTCGAAGATACCCGTGCCGTAGTGGAGGAAATGAGTCATAACACCGATTTTAGCTTCCTCCAAAGGCATGAATTTCTTTTGGAAATAAGCATATGACGGCATGGCAGTATCTCCTTTCCGAGTATACGCTCATTATAGCTATAAATACGTCAGAAAAACAAGTGTGCCGTTCTTGCTACCTCACCACCCACTCTGTTATGCTTTGAAAAGTAATAGCTATGCCGAACAATATCGCTACTACATTCCGCCGCTGGGATTACGTTAAAATAACTATCCTGGGTTTTGCCACCACCGCCCTCTGGCAAAGCCTGCATAGCATTATTCTGCCGTTACGACTGCTGGACTTCGTTCCGGAAACACAAAAAAACACCTACCTCGGTATTCTTACTCTTTGCGGACTTTTACTAGCGATGTTTGCACAGCCCATCGCCGGCGCCATTAGCGACCGTGTTAGTTCCCGGTGGGGACGGCGGCGTCCCTATATCTTCTGGGGAATTATCGTTAGTTTACTGTTGCTTCCTGGCGTTGCTTGGGCGGGCAGCCTTGCTGCCATCTTTATCGTCTACTGTCTCTTACAAATCAGTGCCAATACCGCGCAAGGACCCTACCAGGCTTTTCTGCCGGAGATGGTACCGGAGGGTAAACGTGGTATGGCTTCCGGGTTTAGGAGCTTATTTGAGCTGGTAGGTGGCGTAGTTTTTGTATTACTAGCTGGTTATTTTTACACCAGTAAAACTGGCATTGGTGGGTTGTGGATATTACTTGGTACGCTAGGTTTTGTATTGCTGATAACGATGTTAACAACGGTACTATTGGTTCATGAACAGCCATTATCAAACGAAAAGCTAAAAATATCTCCACGAGAGATCTTGTCCGACGTTTTCAAAGCAGACACGTGGAAAAATCGAAGCTTTATCTGGTTTCTAGTTTCCCGTGCACTCTTCTATATGTCATTTACGACAATTCAGAGATTCACTTTTTACTATTTAAAGGATGTTGTTAAAGTTGATAACCCTTCAGCAGCTACGGCAAATGTCGTCGCTATTGTAGCAATTAGTATGTTGATCCCAGTCTGGCCTGCTGGTTATTTGTCTGACAAAATCGATCGTAAGCTACTTACTGCTGTTGCCAGTATACTTGGTGCGATAGGTGTTACCATGATTGCCATATCGCAACAATACACCATAATTCTCTATGCGGCAGGTATCATTGGTATAGCCAAAGG
The DNA here is from genome assembly GCA_963759785.1 of uncultured Chloroflexia bacterium. Lineage (GTDB taxonomy): Bacteria > Chloroflexota > Dehalococcoidia > Dehalococcoidales > RBG-16-60-22 > RBG-13-51-18. Next base: position 210,865 of record CAVXAM010000006.1, on the reverse strand, counting down.
TATTTTTGATAGCACAAACTGGGCACTAGCTACAGACTTTGTTCAGAAAAACGATGAGGCGCGTTACCTCGGCATCGCCAACATGGCGACAACTGGAGGAGCCGCATTAGCTGGTATTATTGGGTATGGTATTGATGCCATGAATGATTTAACTACACAGAATTATACCGGTTATACCTTCATGCTGATAATGTGTATTGTCTATTTCGTCGTCGGTGGAGTGCTTATTTTTGGGGTCAGGCGGCGCGCCTAGCCGCCGTTTAACCAGGGTAATGCTCTTATCCCCACCGATGCCAGGTAAGCTACCGTGACGTATGTTACCGTCCTTCCCAGCCAGGTAGCGAGGAAAAACTTCCAAACAGGCATACGCATTGCCCCGGCGATAATCCCGGCGATATCGAAAAAAAACGGGAAGATGGAAAGGACGAAGATGGCAATCCAGCCCCATCTTTTCACCCATTTTTCCACTCGGTTATACATGTTGGTCTTGGACAATAAACCGCGACCGCTGCGCCCCGCCAGATATCCCGTCATTTCGCCGATACCAGCCCCGATTCCCCCCACCAGAGCCGACGATTAAAGGCGAAGGCAGCGTAGCCCCCATTGCCATTATCACCGTCATGTTGCTGACCGGCAAGATAATCGTGGCATTCAGGAAAACACTGATAACGAAAACCCCGGTATAGCCGTAAGCCTCAAGCTCTTTAAAGATATTCGGGTTTTTAATATAGATGATGCTGACAATGGCGATAATAGCTAACGTCGCCAGCAGTCCCACTAAAGGAAGATAATGTTTTTTAAACCATCTGAAAATCCTCTTGATTATCGACCTGCTCGGTTTTTTCTTATCCATACGCTAACGATTATAACATGGGCTGGTTAGATAAAAAATTAGATTTCGTAAAGCCGGCATGTACAGTATATAATTCAGGTATAGATTTTAGAGGAATTAACTACCTAATATGTCAGCTCGTTACCCAATAATCGAGGAACTACATATGGCGCCGGAAGCTGCCTGGTGCTTCGAGACATTCGCGCCGCGACCTTTTAGTTTTTTCCTAGATAGCGGGATGGACCCGCAAAGGCTGGGTCGTTTTTCATTTATAGGTAGTGACCCCTTTTTAGTGCTGCATAGCCGCGGTGATGAAATCACGTTAATTAAAGACGGGGTGGAGGAAAAAAGGCGGGGTAATCCCTTCGATGTATTGGGAGAGTTACTAAAAATCTATGCTATCGACGGCAGCCGGGCGCCGGTGCCTTTTACAGGGGGTGCGGTAGGTTACTTTAGCTACGACCTCTGCCATTTTATCGAAAAACTGCCTAAAAACGCTGAAGACGATTTAGACCTCCCCGAGTGCTACCTGGGATTTTTTGACGCTATTGTGGCTTTCGACCACTTGGAAGGCAAGACCTATATCATATCCACCGGCTTTCCCGAACTTGATGAAGATAAAAGACAAAGTAGGGCACAGGCAAGGATTAATGAGTTAAGAAATATGATAATGTTAGTCCCACCCCCGACGCCCATAAAAGAAACCAGCGCTAAAGGATTGAAGATGAAAGCTAATTTTTCTCATGAGGGCTATCTAGAGGCGGTGGCTAAAGCCCGTGAGTATATCTGTGCTGGCGATATCTTTCAGGTTAACCTTTCGCAGCGGTTAGAAGTTGACATAAATATAACACCTTATGAACTATATAAACGCCTGCGAAAAATCAATCCGGCGCCTTTCGCTAATTATTTTAATTTTGATGGGGTAAGTGTTGTTGGCGCATCACCGGAGAGGTTCTTAAAAGTGCGTGGCGATTGGGTCGAAACGCGGCCGATTAAAGGCACCAAGCCGCGCGGCAAGACGCTTAAAGAAGATAAAGCGTTAGCTGAAAGTCTGGTTAAAAGTGATAAAGACCGCGCTGAAAATATTATGATAGTCGACCTGGAGCGGAACGATATCGGGCGGGTCTGCCGTTACGGTACGGTAAAGGTAACCGAGCTGGCGATACTGGAAACGTACCCGACGGTGTTTCATCTGACCTCGACGGTAGTGGGGCAGCTAAGGGAGGAGAAAAACGTTATCGATTTGCTTAAAGCAACCTTTCCCGGCGGGTCGATTACCGGTGCGCCTAAGGTACGGGCGATGGAGATTATTGATGAACTGGAGCCGACCCGGCGCAGCATTTATACCGGGTCGTTGGGGTACTTAAGCTTTAACGGGGATATAGACCTGAATATCGTTATCCGCACCTTTATCATTAAAGACGGAAGAGCTTACTTTCAGGTGGGCGGGGCGGTAGTTTACGATTCCGGGCCGGAGGCGGAATACGTCGAAACACTGGATAAAGGCAGAGCGTTGATACGGGCACTGGGACTTTCGGATGGGGAGGATTTAGAAATAACAGCATGATTCTGGTAATCGATAATTACGATTCTTTTACCTATAACCTCGTACAGTATCTGGGGGAGTTGGGACAAGAACCAGTGGCTCATCGCAACGATGCGATAACGCTAAAACAGATTGAGACCATGAAACCCAGCCATATCATTATTTCGCCGGGGCCCTGCACGCCGCTGGAAGCCGGTATCTCTAATGACGTTATCAGGCATTTTAAAGGAAGAATACCTATATTGGGAGTGTGCCTGGGACACCAGTGCATTGGATATGTTTATGGAGGTGTGATAAAGCGGGCGATGTTGCCAATGCACGGCAAGGAATCTTTAATCTATCATGACGGCGAGACGATTTTTCAAGGGGTGGCTTCGCCGATAACGGCGGGTCGTTATCACTCGCTGGTGATTGACAGCGAGTCGGTCCCGGCAACGCTGGAAATATCGGCGAAAACAGAGGACGGGGTGATTATGGGGGTGAGAAACCGGCGTGATAGGGTGGAGGGGGTACAGTTTCATCCGGAGTCCATCATGACGCCGGAAGGACACGCTATTTTAACTAATTTTCTAAGAATAAAAGCGGGGTAATTATGAAAGAAATCGTTTATTTCAACGGCAGACTCATACCGAAAGAGGAAGCTCATCTATCCGTCGCCGACCACGGATTTCTTTATGGTTACGGGCTTTTCGAGTCGATGCGGGCATATAACGGGAAGATATTTCTTTTAGACCGCCACATTAAACGACTGCATGAGGCGGCGACAGTCATTGGACTGGAGAATAAGCTAAAGGGCATCGACCTGGAAAAATCATGTATTGAAACCGTTGCGGCTAACAAACTTGATTCAGTCCGCGTACGCTTAACGGTAACCAACGGTGAGAACGCGGCGATGCCTTGGGTAGACAAGAGCGGAGAACCGACCGTGGTCGTCACCGCAGTGCCTTATATGCCTTTACCCGAGCAGAAATATAATAAAGGTTTCAGGGTCGGTATCGCGTCCGTGAGAAGAATGAAACAGTCGGTGTTCTCAACGATGAAGTCGATTAATTACCTGCTTAACGTCGTCGCGAGGATGGAAATGGCAGATAAAGGGTTTGATGAAACAATTTTACTGAATGATGCCGGCGATATCGCCGAGGGGGGTGGCAGTAACGTATTTTTCGTCCGGGAGGGGAGGCTGATAACCCCAGCGGCGGATAGCGGTATTATCCCGGGCGTTACCCGCGAGACGGTACTGAAGCTTGCTAAAAAAATGGGTGTAAAAACATACGAAGAAGCGGTAAGTCTCGACGCGATAAAAAAATCAAACGAAATATTTATGACTAATGCCGTTATTGAAATCATGCCGGTCGTTGCGGTAGCGGATGAAAGCGGAAAGGTACACACAATCGGGAACGGCAAGCCGGGTGAAATAACGCGGCGATTGATGAAAGCCTATCGGGAGATGGTGAGAAAGGAAACGTTAAAGTAGCGTTTTACCAGAACTCTGTCTGGTTAATATTTTCTTTTTCTTTGATAATTTTACGGATGGCGTCGCGGGTAGGTTCATCGCTTATCGGTTCGACTAAAGAGACGGGATTACCGTCTTTATTTTTATCGGCGTGCCAGTTGATGATAAAACCGGGCACCAAAGCGCTATTAAAGTCGTTAGCACCGCAGCAGGATGACTCGATAACCGCCTGGCTTAAGACGTAAAAAACTTCTCGTCCGTCAAACTTTAGCCGCACTTCTTTATGCGGGGTGTAATACCCGGACGGGGTGGGGATGTCTTTATTGATTTCGAGATGGGTGTATTTTGTCATAATCCCGTGCTTTCTGGTAACCCAAGGAAAATATTCATATTCTGTATCGCTGCCCCGGAAGCCCCTTTACCCAGGTTATCGTAACGGGCGGAAAGCAAAACCCTGTCCTTGTTCCCGAAAACGAAAATCTCCATGTTATTAGTTCCGTTGCAGTCGGTAAAAGTCAAAAAACCTTTTTTTAAGTAGTCATCGGCGGGGTAGGGCATTACTTTAATGAATTGTTCTCCGGCGTAATACTCTGCCAGTACCGACCGTATATCTGCGGCGGAAAGGGGCTTTTTGAGGAATGCTGGTACTAGCGGAATACTAACAATTTCTCCGTTATAAAGATTAGCCAACGTCGGCGCAAAAATGGGCGGACGTGTCAAGCCGACGATTTTCGTCATTTCCGGTATATGCTTGTGATTTAATGCGAGCGAGTACGGACGCGGATTTTTAACATCGTCGGATATATTTTTACCTTCGTATTCAGCAATCAGGGCTTTACCGCCGCCGCTATAGCCCGCCACGGCATGGCAGGTAACCGGATAATCCATGCCGACGATTCCCTTAGCTACCAGTGGGTAAAGCATCAGCACGAAACCGGTAGCGTGGCAGCCGGGTACGGTTACACGTTTGGATTTTTTAATCAGGCTTCTCTGTTCTTTCTTAAGCTCGGGCAATCCGTAGACCCATCCCTCCGCCACCCGATGGGCAGTCGAGCCGTCGATAACGTTAACCGAGGTGTTCTTTATCAGGCCGACCGATTCGCGGGCAGCGTCATCCGGCAGGCAGAGGAAAACGATATCCGCCTCATTAATGATTTTCTTCTTAGCTTCGGGGTCTTTACGTTTAGCCTCCGGTATCTCGATTAACTCGATATCTTTTCTAGCATTTAAACGCTCGTATATTTTGAGTCCCGTCGTGCCATGCTGTCCGTCAACAAAAACCGTCTTTTTCATGATGTATCCTCGTATTTTAGTATAACATAATATCGTTCGGCTGGGCAGGGGAGATTTTGGAGTAGTTCTAAATGACTATTCGAGACTGTACTTTAGATATAGAAAGCGCGATTTTGCGAACAAATTACGTTCATTTGAGCGTGAATTATACTTGACACGAAACGTAACGATAGTCTATTGTTTATATATTGACAGCTTCAAAGGAAGGAGGAATCATGCAAGCGTATTGTGTTAAGTGCCGAGCGAAGAAAGAGATTAGTAATGCGAAAACCATCACCATGAAGAATGGTAAGCCGGCTACCCAGGGCGTCTGCCCATCCTGCGGCACTAAGATGTTTAGAATCGGCAAGAAATAACGCTGCTGACTAAGGAATTTAAATAGACAAGACTGGATATTTCACTCACGAAGTATCCAGTCTTTCATTTTGGGGGGATGGGGGAGGGGTTACTTAACGTATTTTTTAACCAGTTTTACAGTATCAATAGCATTAAGTTTACGGAACATCAGCGTAAAGCGTTCTTCGAGCTCCGCCATTATCGCGTGGAGGTTGGCTTCCGGTAGATTCCAGAGTTCTTTCTTAAAGTCGCCGAAAGCTTTTTTACGGGTATTGTAATGGAACTGCTCATCGGTTTCGCCACTTTTTCTTTCGCTGGCGCATTTCGTATCAAGGTAGCTATACATTCTTCCCAGTAGTTCTTTGGGGAAATGGGGACTGTCATAAACGATATTCTGGAACCCGGTCGCTAGATGGACCTCGATAGTTTCCATTTTAGGGAACATATCGAAAGCCTCGTCCGGAAGGGTAGAAGCGCCGTGCTGTACCGCCCCGCCCAGCCCATATTCCTCACGGGAGGTCTTGGACATTTCTTTAAGGGTATCGAAAGCGATATTGACTTTGGCGATAGAGCCGTCCGGCAGAACAACGCCACCGTGCCTCGTGCCGGTTTGAACGCTGATTTTAGAAATGCCTTTAATACCTTTAGGAAGCAGTTTTAAATAACCGTCCATGAAAGCCCGGAGGTCTTCGACGGTACTGTTGCCCTTACCGATTTCGCCGATTTCGCCACCAACAGAAACAGTCACTCCTTTAGGTTCAATACTGCGGATATAGCGGGTCATTTCGGCGGTAACCTCGGAGTTTTTCGCCTGCTGTTCGGTTAAGTCAGACTTAGACATATCTACCAGAGTGGACGCGTCGATATCGATATTATAAAAACCGGCTTCTATCGAATCCTTGATGATTTTTTTAATGTCGTTTAATTCACCCTCTTGATTTTCGCGGTACATCGCTCGCCGTACCTGGTAATGGTCGCCCTGGATGAAAACAGGACCGCGAAAGCCTTCGTTAACGGCGGCGGCTAAAACACAGGCGGCATATTCGGCGGGACTTTGCTTGGTGTAACCGATTTCAGAGCGGGCGATTTCAAAGCTGAAAACGCCAGCATTATTTTTTAAAGCCGCCCGGAAGACTGCCCTGGCGACGTCGTAAGTCAGCATGCGGATATTGATAGCGGGAACGGTGATGCCTTTGAATTGACCCTTTCCCGAGGCTTCGTAAAGACTCTGGATGCTGGCGGGGTAGGCGCCATTATCACGGGCGATTTTTCGGATTGAATTGAATTGCTCTTTTTGTTTTTGAGAGTCAGCCTCGAAGACCGCCTGCTTGATCAGGCTATCGATATTATCATTCTTTGGCATGATATTGTAGGCTCTCCGTTAGTTTATTTACCGCTGTATAAAATAGTGCGGCGTCCGTTATATCTATCAGCGTCATATTGTGTCTTGGGGTCGACCAGGTTAAGTTTACCGTAAATCTGATTTAAAGGGACGCAACTTATTTTACCATTTTTCTGGCAGACCATATTGCCGTAATGTTGGTTCACGATAAGGTCGACGGCGGCGATACCGAAGTAACGTCCCATCCGCCTGTCGAAAGCACAAGGCGCGCCGCCGCGTTGTAAATGACTAAGCTCAACAGAACGGGTTTCGAGTCCGGTGGCTTTTTCGATTTCTTTGGCTAAAATTTCACCGATACCGCCGAGAATTTTCCGTCCGAAACTATCGGTAACCTGGTTTTTAGCGGTCTCTTTACCGCCGATAGGCTTGGCGCCTTCAGCGACGATAATAATTTCATACCTGGTGCCCGCTTTTTTCCCTTCCATGATGAGCTCGTTAACGCGGTCGAAAGAGAAATCGTATTCCGGTATCAAGATGATATAAGCTCCACAAGCCTCCCCTCCCTCTAAAGCCAGCCAACCGGCTTCACGTCCCATCGTCTCCACTACAAAAATCCTTTTATGCGAGCCGGCGGTCGTCCGTAAGCGGTCGACTTCTTCGACGATAACGTTCAGGGCGGTTTCGTAGCCGAGGGTATAATCGGTCTCCGGAAGGTCTTTATCGATGGTCTTGGGTATGCCGATAACGTTAATGCCTTCTTTCGAAAGGCGTAAAGCCGCCGCTAAAGTCCCATCGCCGCCGATAACGATAACGGCTTCGAGTCCCAGCTTGTGAATATTCTCGATGACCAACTTTGAAGTATCATTTTTGGGGTCGTAGGGGCTTAGACGGGAGGTCCCGAGCATCGTGCCGCCATACCTGTCCCAGGTTCTAACGATATCGGAATTAAGGGGGGTGATGTTAACGTCGTTATCCCATTTGGCGGGGTTGACATCAACCAGACCCTTCCAGCCGTCGTGGATGCCGAGGACCTCATAACGGACGCCTCGTTCTTTCCCAAGACGCCCGTCCATAGCGGTTTTTACCACCCACTTGAGAGCTGGGTTCAAACCGGCGCAGTCACCGCCGCCAGTAAGGACGCCGATACGGCTATTTTTCATGATTCTTCAATGGAAATTATAGGGTGAAAGGTATTTGATGTCAAAGATGCTAGTACCCAATTAAGAACCAGTAGCAATATCACAAAGGGAAACGTATTTTATATAAAAAGGCTGGACTTATACAAAAAAAGAGAGTAGAATTTAAAAGCCTATGAGGACGTTAATGCTATGAGCTATTTAGTTAACACAAGAAACGGTGCAACTATCAAGTGATTATAAAGCACTGGTCTCGGTCGAGCCAGTGTTTTTTAGTTTAAGGAGGTGACATCGATGCAGTCGAGCCTGATTGGAAAAATCGAAAAAGCCAAACGTTACGCACAAGAAAAGAACCGGGTTACTTTCCGCGAATTGACGGTTAAATTCCGCGGCGAGAACAGCGATTACGACGTAACCTTTAAAGACGGCAAGTGGCACTGTACCTGCAGCTTTTTCTCGCAGTGGGGTCTTTGCAGCCATACGATGGCTTTAGAGAAAATCCTGGAAAATATGTTACCTCCTGAAGCGCGTACAACCCAGATGAATACCCCCGGTCTAAAAGAAGATTAGTCTGACACGATTGTCTCGAAGGGGTTACTGCGCTTAAAAAAGCTTAATAATATGCGGTGACTCGAGGAGAGAAATGGGTTTTATCGAAAAACTAGCTCAGGCGAGTATCAAGAATAAAAGCCTATTGTGTGTAGGACTAGACCCCGACCCAGCTTTAATGCCGGAGAAAATCGGGGTTTTTGAGTTTAATAAAGCGATTATCGATGCCACCGCCGGATTTGTTTGCGCCTATAAACCGAATATAGCCTTCTACGAAGCGATGGGCAGCGAAGCCGTGAAGGCGCTACATAGGACAATGGAATATATACCAAGAGATATCCCGGCAATTATAGATGCCAAACGCGGGGATATTGGTAACACGGCTAAAGCCTATGCCCGGAGCCTGTTTGACCGCTTTAACGCCGATGCGATAACCGCCAGTCCTTACCTTGGCTATGATTCGCTGGAGCCTTTTATCGAACGGCGCGACCGCGGTATCTTTATCCTCTGCCGAACGTCGAATCCAGGCGCCGCCGATTTCCAGTCGCTCGTCATTGCTAAAGGCAAGAAAATGCTTTATGAGGTTGTGGCAGAAAAAGTAAACGAATGGAATAAATACGGCAATCTGGGATTAGTCGTTGGGGCGACCTATCCCGATGAATTAAAACTGATAAGGGAAAGATACCCGGATATGCCATTATTAATCCCTGGCGTTGGGACGCAGGGTGGGGAGCTTGAGCAGGTTGTGAAATACGGGGTTGATAAAGGGCGGCAGAAAACAATCATCAATTCCTCCCGTCAGATTCTTTATGCCTCTAGAGGTAAAGACTTTGCCATAGCGGCAGCTAAAGCCGCTAAAGAACTACGCGACCGGATAAATAAATACCTGGCATAGTCATAGAGAAGCTTAACATGGTATTAGAGATAAATCTCGGCGATATCGTGCGTTTAAAAAAAAAGCATCCCTGCGGCGGCTACGAATGGCAAGTAGTACGGCTGGGGGCGGATATTGGTTTAAAGTGTCTTAAGTGTGAACGTCACGTGTTATTGGCGAGGGGCGTTTTAGAGCGGAGGATAAAAGGATTTGCACGGAGGGCAGTGGATAAATAAAACGCAGGGTTGAATTAGGCGGGGTTGATGGAATATACTTGAAAAAATGGATAAATCATAGATTTTTTTTACAGCGATAGTCGTCTTTTTTATCGTAGAGCGTTTGAGATAATATAATTACTTTGAAAGTGTTTGACATATTTTGAGAATAATGCTAAACTCACCAAAAATAGTGTTTATCATGTCTGGAGGTCTCATTTAAAAGTGGTTCAATATTGCCGTTATATAGAAACATTGAGTCCGAGCTTATATTGCTATTTTTAGTCCTGAAATATAAGCTCGTTTTTGATGATGGCATCGTTATAACATATAGTGAATAAGTATTAGATAACATTTTGTTGTCTTTCTTAGTTGCAGCAGATTAACAAAATTAGGGGAGATATGATATGACAGCCTATATTATTCGCCGCATAATTATAGGTCTATTGATACTCATCCTGGTAACCATGCTGATATTCTTACTCGTTCGCCTGTTGCCGGGAGACCCCGTGATGAGATATATGGCGAATTTCAGCGGGACCGGGCAACAGAATATCATGTCCCCCGAACAGCATGACCAAATGATGCATGCGTTAGGCTTAGACCGGCCTATACCGGTACAGTATTGGGACTGGTTATCTAACGTTTTCCGTGGCAACCTGGGCAATTCATTAGGAACAAACCAACCGATAAGCCAAGCAATTGCCGATGTATTACCGAGGACTGCCTACATTGGCACCTTAATGTTTATCATCGGTACGTTCGGAGGATTATTAGTCGGAATTTATTGTGCCTTAAGGCGGGGAAGCTGGTTGGATAATACCCTTACCACCATCGCCAATATAGGGATGACGGTGCCGGTCTTCTGGCTGGGGATTTTATTGATTTATATATTTGCTTATAAATTAGGCTGGTTTCCTATGTTCGGATGGGTTGCGCCTTGGGATAACTTCTGGAAGAGCTGCTCTTATGTTGTGTTACCAATCGCATCTGTAGCTTTAGGAGGCATCGCCGGTATGGCACGTCTCACCCGTTCTTGCATGCTTGAGGTTATGGGTACGGACTATGTTCGCACTGCCTGGGCTAAAGGTTTACGCGAGAGGGTAATTGTAGTCAGACATCAGCTTAAAAACGCTATGATTCCGGTGGTCACCGCCCTGGGCGGCACCTTAGCCGGTATTTTAGGCGGTTCGGTATTTATCGAAACAGTCTTCAGCATCCCCGGTATGGGCAGATTGATGACCACGGCCATTTTCGATTATGACTATCAAGTTGTTCAGGCAACCACTTTAATATTCAGTGCTATCGTAATCTTTTCAAACTTAGTCGTCGATATTGCCTGGGGCTGGCTTGACCCCAGGATAAGATACGGATGAGGAGGCTAACATGCCGGAGAGTCCAATAGTATCAACTGTTGATGCCGCGATAATAGACGTAGCACCACCGCGTCGTAGCGAAATACGCAGGTTTGCCAGGATATTCTTCGGACGCAAATTATATCTCATAGGGTTTATGCTCGTGGCGATTATCATTTTCACGGCTATTTTTGCACCTGTATTAGCCCCCTACGACCCTATACAGAATGACTTACCTAGTAGGCTACAAACGCCGAACGCCCAACACTGGCTGGGCACCGACCAGCTCGGCAGAGACATACTTAGCCGTATTATTTATGGGACACAGACATCTCTAATTATCGGCTTTTCCGCGGTCTTTGCTTCCGCTATAATCGGCGCCCTCATGGGTTTGGCGGCAGCGCATTACGGCGGTATGGTATTCGCCGTCATCATGAGAATAACCGATGTACTCATGGCTTTACCCGCCATCATCCTGATGATGCTTATTGCCGGTATGTTAAAGGGAGGCGGCCTCTGGATTGTCATCTTCGCGCTTGGTTTCGGCGCTATTCCCGGCATGTGCCGTATGATGTGCGGGCAGGCATTAAGCGTTAAGAACAATGACTATGTTCTGGCTGCACGAGCTCTAGGGATGAGTGACTGGCGTATCATGATAAGGCAAATCTTTCCTAATGCTTTCCCACCTTTGATAGTAGGATTAACGATGGGCATCGGCGGCGTTGTTTTAGGTGAAGCGGGCTTGAGCTTCCTTGGCATCGGCGTCCAGGCACCTACCCCTTCCTGGGGAGGCATGGTCATGGACGGCCAGCGTTTCTTAATGACCAATCCGCTACTTTCTCTATTGCCCGGTTTTGCTATTATGTTACTGGTATTTGGTTTTAATATGGTTGGCGACGGCGTCAGGGATGCTATCGACCCGAGGTTAAGGGGCGTTCTTTAGAAACATTTTGATTAACGGCAGGTAAAAATATGGCATTATTAGACGTACAGGGGTTAAAGACATATTTTCACACGGAATACGGTCTAGTCAAGGCAGCCGATGGGGTATCGTTTGAAGTAAATCAGGGAGAGATAATCGGGCTGGTAGGGGAGAGCGGCTGCGGCAAATCGGTCAGTATCCTTTCGATAATGCAGCTGATACCCACGCCGCCTGGGGAAAAGGTAGCGGGTAAGGTGCTATTTGACGGGCAGGACCTGTTGAAATATGAGCGTAACGGTTCCGAGATGCGTTCTATCCGCGGCAGCAAACTTACCATGATCTTCCAGGAGCCGATGAGTTCGTTAAATCCGGTATTAACGATCGCGCGGCAGTTGACGGAGACGCTGGAGCTGCATTTAGATATGGACCAGCACACGGCCCGGGAAAGGGCGATTGAGTTATTGAAGATGGTTGGCGTACCCGATGCCGCCAGGCGTATTGATGACTATCCTCACATGTTTAGTGGTGGGATGCGGCAGAGGGTGATGATTGCGATGGCGTTATCGTGTAACCCGATGATAATCTTCGCTGACGAGCCGACGACGGCGGTCGACGTAACGACGCAGGCGCAGCTGCTGGAGTTGATGAAGGACCTGGTGACGCGACTAAACACGGCGTTGGTGATTGTGACGCATAATCTAGGTGTCGTCGCCCGTTATGCGCAGAGGATATACGTGATGTACGCCGGGCGGATTATCGAGTCGGGGTTATCCGAGGATATTTTCGGTCACCCGCGGCATCCGTATACGATAGGGTTATTAAACAGCGTTCCGAAATTAGGTGAGAAGCATGGCGAGAGGAAGCTGATACCGATATTAGGGTTACCGCCGAATTTGATCGCGATGCCGCCGACTTGTGCTTTTTTGCCACGGTGCACGAAGAAGGTTAAGCGGTGTTTTCAGGAACCATGGCCGGAGTTGCGGTCGGTTGGGCGGCAGCATTATATATCATGTTATGTAGACATAAAGGGGAAGTAATGAAGAAAGCATCAAAGAAAGAAAAGATAGTACAGGTACAAAACCTAAAGATGTATTTCCCCATTACCCGAGGGTTATTGAAGCGCAAGGTTGGTGACATCAAGGCGGTTGACGATATTAGTTTTGAGATCAACGAGCATGAGACGCTGGGTTTGGTAGGGGAAAGCGGCTGTGGGAAAACGACGACTGGCCGCTGTATTTTACGTTTATACCAGCCGACCTCGGGGAGCATTGTTTTTTCCGGTATAGATATTTCGACCATGCCGGAGCGGAAGATTAAGAGTCATCGGCAGGATATGGGGGCGATCTGGCAAGACCCGTTTGGTTCGTTAAATCCGCGGCAGTCGGCCGGGAGTATCGTCAGCGACCCGCTGATTGTGCACCGCATGGCGGCCGGCGGTGAATTAAAGGACCGGGTCACGGAGTTATTTAGGCTGGTTGGGCTAGACCCCAGCATGATGGACCGGGTGCCGCATGAGTTTAGCGGGGGTCAGCGGCAGCGTATTGGTATCGCGCGGGCGTTAGCCTGCAGTCCATCGCTGATAATATGTGACGAGCCGATATCGGCTCTGGATGTATCGATTCAAGCCCAGATTATCAACCTGCTGGAAGAGTTACAGGAGAAACTGGGGTTGACCTATCTTTTTATTGCTCATGACCTGGCGGTGGTGCAACATATCAGTGACCGGGTGGCGGTGATGTATCTGGGGCGTATCATGGAACTGACGAAATCGGCGGAGCTATATGATAATCCTTTGCATCCGTATACCAAGGCATTGCTTTCGGCCATACCGATACCCGACCCGATAGCGGAGAGGACGCGGACGCGGATAATATTAAAGGGAGAAGTACCCAGTCCGGTCAATCCGCCGGCGGGGTGTCATTTTCATCCGCGGTGCTCGATAGCGATAGCGGAATGCAGTCAGGCAAGGCCACCGCTACGAGATGTCGGCAACGGGCATTACGTCGCCTGCATCAGGGTTTAAGTCAACACTACACTTTCTAAAAACAATAAAAGAGGGCGGGTCGCGATTTTCGCGACCCGCCCCTTTGTTTTCTAGCCGTTTAAGCTACACGGCTCTTTCTTTTTATTTTTTATTATTCAACCCAGGCGTAGGTATACCATAAGAATTCTTTATATAGCCCGAACGAGCCGCCATGGAGCCGTTTAGAGAAGGAGGTAAGACCAGGAACGTAGTACAGATAGCTCCACTGGCAGTATTTATCAGTTCCCAGGCGAGAGATTTTCTGGTATATCGGGATTCTCTTCAAGGCGTTGCTTTCTTGAGACCCCTGCTCGGCTAAGTCACAGAGTTCTTTAGGCTGTTCACAGCTTATCCAGGTAGTGACCTGCCATCCTGTAGGATCACCCGCCGGATGAATGGCATTTAACGGGCCGTTAGCCAGTACACCGGCCGGGTCAACAGTATCGCCCGGGAAACCGAACATCCAGATGTAACCATCCCAGCCTGTGCCCCCGCCGCCGATCATTTGCACCAACTGCAGGTAGCCGATTTTTGTGATTTCCAAATCGACATTGATTGCCTCAAGCATACCCTTAATTGCCATCGGTACGTCATCAGGACCGCCTTGTACCATATACAGGGTAGTTTTAAAACCTTGAGGTTGACCGCCTAATGTGAGGTAATTCTGGGCTGCGGTAAGGTCGAAAGGATAGCCGATTGTCGTGTCGTCCCTGTACGGATCAAGGCAGAACCCCTGGTTGGTGGCTACACCGTAGCCATAAGTAAACGCATCAACAATTTGTTTCTTGTCAATGGCGGACTCAACAGCGCGGCGAAGGTTGATATCTTTAAGGATGGAGTCCGGGTTGCCGCTGGAGGGTAACAGGCACATGTTGAAGACCATATCGGTACTTGTAAGAATTGTGAAACCATCATCCATGACGCCTTTGGCATCTTGCGTTTGAATGCCTGCCATATCAAGCTGCCCGGATTTGAATGCCATGAGGTTCACGTTCGTATCGGTAATGACGCTGAAGTCGACACCTTCTACATAAGGCTTGCCTCTCCAGTAGTTAGGATTGCGGTCGAACGTTATTTTCAGGTTGGGTTCGTAACCAGTCATGATGAAGGGGCCGGTGCCGACTACATGGACGGTTTTCCATTCAGGAGTATTGGCTTTTAGAGATGTGGGATCCCACATCATGGCACTCCAGAAAGTTCCCAGACTCTTGGCCGCTACCCAGTCCCACTTGCCACCTACGAAGTCTAATCTGACCGTGTAATCATCGATGATAACGCACTGGCTGAATTTCTTCATGTTGGGCCACTGGAGGCTATTGATGCCGTTATCGACGTTAAACTTCGCGACGTCGGCGTTAAAAGGCGTGCCGTCAGTATAACTGATACCCTTTCGTAGGTTTAAGGTGAGGGATGAGCCGTCATCGGCTATTTTATAGCTTTCCGCCAGCCAGGGTTGAAGCTTGCCCTGTTTATCGACGAGAAGCAAGGGTTCGACGACTAGGAAGGAGATTCCAGCATCACTTGGTCCGGCTGTTTGGGAAGGGTCACCGATATTGGCGATATTAGCCCCAATAGAAAACTGGAGGCGTCCGCCCTCTTTCCCGCCTTCCGGTTTAGCCAGGTCGCCAATCCCGGGCAGACGAGCGTCTGTTGGTGCTATGACGGATGTCGCCGTAGTAGTAGCTGGAGGAGCAGAAGTAGTGGTGGTGGTCGTCGTGGTGGTGCCTCCGCCACAGCCGACGATGACTAAACTAATTATGACTGTTAACGCTAGTACTATAAATATTAATTTTTTCATATTTTCCTTTCGCTCCATAAAAGATTTTATGTTAAAATACCTTTTTCTTTATCCAGACATGCATCACCTCCTCTGACTTATAAGCTTGTTATTATCAGAGGCGACCAATCGCCTATATTTTTTAAAGGAATATATCTAAAAATAAAACCAAAAACCAACTACTGAAAAGTAGATTTTGGCAGAATGATACAACTATGCACGAGACTTGTCAAGTAATTCATCTAGGAAGTTTGTATATTGATGTTTTATCGGGTAAAAATAGGGAAAAATGGGTTATTCTTTACATTAGCAGTACAGCACAATATAATTGAAAAGAAGCAATGGCAAGCCTAAGCAGGGTGAATTAGGACGATTAGGCTAATACAAAAGATATTTATTCAATAAACGAGCCAGCGTAGCTCAGTGGTAGAGCAGCGGTTTCGTAAACCGCGGGTCGTAGGTTCAAATCCTATCGCTGGCTCCAGCTTCAGAATCAACCGTTTGGGAAAACCGCTTGCTGAACCACTTAGAATCAATAGCCTGAATGGTCTTGGCTTTCTCACCGCCAAGCAGGTGGTCGTACCAGTCATCGGTTATACATCAGCATCGATGACCGGTACGGCCCCTGCGCTTACCAGGGAGGTGAGTCGATACACTAACAAAGCCGCTCTTTTTTAAGCCTATGCGGCTGGTATAGTCGCCTTTCCGAGTACCTCTCTGATCTCGGAACTAACGTTTACCGGCACCCTTTTGCTCAACAAACTCAAAGTTTCCGTTCTGCTGTTCAGCGACAATCATTCTTTCATGGAATTTCTCCAATGATGAACGGTGACCGATCGATACGATTGTCGACTTTTTCATCCTGTCGAGCAACATTTTATAGATCAACTCTTCAGAAGGTTCATCTACTGATGCCGTAGCTTCGTCAAAGAACAGATAGTCAGGAGCATGAAGCATAGCTCTCGACAGACTGATTCTTTGCTGCTCGCCGCCGGAAAGCTGTTGGTTCCAGAACCCGACATCATCAAGTCTGGGTATAAACTTTTCCATACCAACGTCGCGCAGCGCTTTTTCAATGTCGGAACGGCTAAATTTGTCCGACGGATCGGGATAACAGATGGCGCCTGCCAGCGTACCGAACGGGAAGTACGGTTGCTGCGGAAGTACCATGACACTTTTACCTTCCGGCATAGAGACGGAGCCTTTGCCAAACGGCCAGAGACCTGAAAGCACCCTAAACAATGTCGTTTTGCCGGCGCCGGTTTTACCTTTTATGAGCAACTTATCGCCGTGATTAATGACGATATCTTTGGCTGAAATCTGTAATTTGCCGGAGGGAAGATTAACATCCAGTTTTTTAATCTCGATGTCATCTTTTTTATGCTCTTTAACACTGATATCGGATTTCGTCCAAACATCCTCGCTCTTTTTGGCGTTTTCGAGGAAGTCGGTAAGACGGTTGGAAGTAGCTTTCCACCCCGCTAAACCGGCGTATGATGTCTGGAAGAACGTGAATGTACCTTCAACAGTCGCGAAGGCCATTGCTATCTGCATGATGGCGCCGTAACCGCCGGGGATTTGTCCCGCAAAGTATGCCGGCCCTAAGAGTAACGATATTATGACACCCATAAACATGGAAAGACCGGTATTCCACATCCCGAGTTTCACGTTTCTCCCCATGAGCCTGAATGTGTTGCCGATAACATTGCTGAATCTCCCCATGATGCCGGCGTGTTCTACGCCTTCGCCTTTCAACAGCGAGATTTGCTCGCTGTACTCTCTGACGCGGACCATGGAGAAACGGAAGTCAGCTTCATACATCTGCTGATTATATTGGAGTTTGACCAGTTGTTTACCGAAATTGTGTACAGTCGCGGTTGAAATGACTGCCCATATAAGTGCGACGACGATGAAATAACCCGGGAAAGACAAGTCTACACCGCCGATTAGCATGGGAATTGTATTGGACAAATTCCAAAGGACGACAAAGAAGGTACTGAGCATTGCTATGTTCTGGATTAACGTTAGCGTATACATCATCGCGGCTCCGATAAACCCGCTGATGTCTTCTTGAATACGCTGGTCGGGGTTATCGGTCGGACTACCCATAAGCCGCATTCGATAATGGCTGTGATTTTTCATCCAGTTGCCGAGATATTCAGATGTCATCCATTTTCTCCACTTGACCATCAGCCATCCCTGGACGTAGCCATTAAAGGTTCCTCCAAAGACCATAAGCGCGGCGATAACAAAAAACAGTATCAATTGCTGTTTCCATAATGCATAATTGCTCCCCACGTAGGCATTGGTCCAGTCCGCATACCATGTATTATAACGAAGCATGGTCACGACCAAGAGAGCAATTAATGCGCCGGAAGCAACGAGCAGCAGGTAAGCTTGCCAACGATCTGGAGCCTTGGTCCAGTATGGAACAGCCAGCTTCCACATTTGTTTTATTGTTCTCCCTAAATTCCTCATAGTTATCTCCTTTAATATTTAGTTATTAGATATCAGCATAACTCGTATCTCGTATTTCACAACTAATGTGATTCTCCTTTTATTACTTCTTGGATGCCGCCGCTGGCTTGTCTAAACGTGACTGTCTCACCATCTTAACGATAACGACGACAGCAATAGGCGTCAATAGAACAACCCCGATAATGATTAACGAAATAGTATTTCCGTAGAACAAGGGTAATTCAGGAGCGGCAGATGTAGGAGCGGCAGATGTGGGAGCGCCTGTAGGAGCGGCACCGCCTACCTGAACCTGCGAGGGGTCAGTAAGAGAGAATGAAGCTCCGCCGACCGGATTCGAATGAAGTTTGCCCGTGATTGTTATCGTCTGGCCTACATACAGGTCAGCCGGGAATTTAGACACATCCGATTTACTGACTTCAATGCCGACTGCATCTGGATCAGTAGTGGGGCCTCCCAGGTACAGTACCCAAAAATCACCAGCATCAGTCTTGTCGTAGATTTTATCTTGTATAGTAACCGTTTCGCCGATGTGATTTTTAGCATCTTTATAGGAAAGCCCGCCACCCGCTGGTACAGTCGCCGTCCCGGTGGGGGCAGCTGCGGGGGTGACTTTCACATTGATGGCTGCCAAACCTTCAATGGCGACAATGCCGCTGGCTGGAACGGTAACGGTGATGCTGCCATTGGCATCGGTGGTACCAAGGGACTTGCTTGTTGTCGGGTCAATAACCTTCGCGTTGGCAAGAGGGGCCTGAGAATACTGGAATGTCGTGAAGTCGAGTGTCCAGGATGTCGCCGTCACCGTCGCGGAATCGCCGGAAAGGGTTGACGTTAGAGCTACCGGTGTTGCGGGTTTATTCATCGGGTCGCTGGACGTACAAATGATGATGTTGTCATTGGCAGCGACCGGGGCGGTTTCAGCGGTCAGGAGACCATTCGGAGGTGCGTTGAAGGGAGCGCCATTAACAAGGACGTACGGAGTGGCTTGAACACCCCAGCACTTGGAAATGAGGTACATATTCCACACTGGGTCAATACCGGCTGTATAGCCACTTTCACCGCCAGAATAGTACGCCGCGTGGGCTGCCTTGATTGCGCCATTAAGGGTCATATCAGTGGTAGTAACAGGTTGCGCGGCAACTAATAGTTGGCCGTCAACGCTGACACTGACATAGACAGTTATACCTGAGTCTGCCAGAGTGACGGGTGCCATCACCATTAACAACATAATGGCAATGGCGAGTGCAAGTACCAATTTCATCGTTTTCCTCCTTAATTTTTAATTTTAACGAACCTCTTATATAAAAAAGGTCAGTGGAATCACTGACCTTCATTCATTTTTAACTTAAAAGCCTGGATGTCGTTAATACGCAGGTAATCAACGCTATGGATAGGGAATGAAAATAACTTACCTTTTTTAATCCGTTGGTAGATGGTCGTAAAGTGAAGTTTGAGTTTCTTGGCAACGTCAGGGTCAGTAACCAACTCACAAGTCTCAATGAAAATTTTGACATTTTGCGTAGTCATTTTCGCTATCTTAACACTCAATTGGTGGGTTATCAAAAAAAATTTTGATATTTTACGTAGCCCCTTTCGCCAGCAAATATCTTGAGCAAACATTTTAGCACACTAAAATATTAGGTTGTCAAGTCCATCGGTTTATCCACGCCTTAAATGTTTTTTGCCCTTTCAATTGGTGCATTCTTATTAGCTTCCTCCAAGTATTGCATAATGGGTGGCATGAAATGTATACCTAGCAACTCCCCCGATTTATCTATAATCTTATACAGCATTTCTACGAATTTCGCTTTTTCCGCCGCTTTTAATCGTGAGATTGTCACCTTGAAAGAAATATTGGTAATCTTTTTAAGCAGACTTTCCCCATCTTCAGTTAATGAGATTGAGGCGCTACCAATCGCTTTTTGCCCGACGTTACAGATAAGCCCCATTTTTTTCATCCTATTCAGGAGAATATATACCGAGTTCGGCTGATGCATCGTCTCATCTATAATTTCCTTTATAGTCACTGTGCCGCCATGGTCAACAACAATATGCAGGATCGAAGACTGCTCCATGGTCAGCCCAAATTTGGCCAGTTCTAGTTCACGTAATCGGGAAATGGCAAATTTCGTGTTAATTAATGTTGACCAAAGTGTAATAACTGAAGGCTGTTTACTATATTTTGGTTTTGATTTTTCTGGTACTTCACTGTTGAGGAGTTTCGCTATGGGAGCCTCATAACCGATTCCTAATAAATAGCGCGACCGGGTTAAAAGCCGATTTAATAAATCCATTAATGTTATTTTGTCTTTTTCTTGAAGCACCGAGAATATCTCTCCCGCAGAAATGTTAGTTATCTTTTCAAGCAAGCTCTTACCTTGTTCGGTTATCGAGATTAAGGTACTCCCATTTTTGCTTTCCCTACTGTTATGGATAAGTCCCATTTTAACCATCTTATTCAGAAGAATATACACTGAATTTGGCTGGCGCATTGTCTCATCTATGATTTCCTTTATTGTCGTTACGCCGCCATGGTCAAAAACAATATGCAGAATTGATGATTGCTCTACGGTTAGCCCAAAATTCGCTAACTCCATTTCACGTAATTTGTTAATGGCGAATCCAGCGCAGTATAATTTACCGCATATTTGAACATCTGTTAGTCCGTTAATTTCATGATCGCCATTAATCATAATTATCCAACATAATATTGAAAATCAATATGATAGTCAAGTATCACTTCAATATTTATTGAATAATAAACCGCCAAAAAAAATTTGTCAATAGGGGGGTAGTTGACGAAACACTGTTTTAGAAGAAAAGGGGCTGATTCCGGCTTATAAAAGTTGACGTGACGCCAATAGTGATACCATTTTTTAAGTCACAGATACAAGAACGAACTTATTCAGCCAATTAACGATATATCGTGTTTCAGGTGGAGTTCGACACTATAAAGGTAGCAAAGTTACAACTGGTGTTACTATTAGAGATTAGACCAATGTTACCTTTTTCATTTATGGACTGTGATAATAATATTTGATCCACCAAGATGGGTAAATATAATTAGAATAGGTTAAACTTGTCATCCAGTCCGGCAGGACATGGAGATTCCAGGCCCATTGAACATAAAGCATTGCTCCGAAAGCTATAATGATTACTAATACCGGTATTAAAATTCTGTTAGGGAATCTAGCCATTATCAAGGCACAAACGATGACCACTGGCAACAGCCAAGGAAGGTAGAAGCGGTTATAGAGAATGAATCCTCCGCCTTCTCTAAGTCCCCCTAACCATTCATAAGTCAGATTCATGAACAAAACGGAAACGAACCAGCAAATCAGAACTATCAGTATATCCCAGGGTAATTCGGTGCGCAGGCTGGACCATTTCCCTTCCGAATTTCGCCGCTTAAAGAATTTTTGGTACAGAATAACAAAAAAGCCAGGTATGCCGATTAACAGGAGCGGAAAGCCTGTCCATATGTTCCGCACGGCGCCTTCCAGATTGTAGCGGAATATCTCAACTGGAATGGACTCACCATTCACATCAATCTGTCCCCAATACTGGAAGGCATATTTAATGGGGTAAGGTGAAATGGAGTAACCGGTTTTCAGAGGAGAGCCGAAAATGAAATAGTCATAAAGAAATAGTGCCACCATTGGTAAACCGATTCCCAGAATGAGCGGAAGTATCTCGTATTTGATGCCAGTATTTTGTCCTTTGCGCCAGTCTATAAACCTGATAATAACCAAATGCAAAAACAGTATTATTGCTATCGGCAGGTTAGTATAACGCGAAACCACCGACCACCCGATGAAAAAGAAAGCCAGGAAGAGCAGGATGCCACCATTAACTGGGTTAAAGTTCTTCCTTTCCAGATGATGGTAAATGTAAAGACCTCCTCCTATCACCAGGAAAGCCAGCGAAGAATAAGAGTCCATATAAATGCGATTGCACATCACCATAGCGATTGGTGTAAAAAGTATCAGCAGAGAACCAATCATCGCCGCTTTTTCGTCTCGTAAACGTTTAAGTAAGATAAAAGTCACTATTACCATATCCAAAGCCAGCAGCACATTACTCCATCGCGGAATGCCCATCTTATAAAAAGGCATTAGATAAAAGACACAGCCCGGCGATTTTTCCAGAGCCCATTTATTGTAGCTGACAGGCAGATATTGAACTAGCATACTACCATTTTGTTGAGTTTCGTAGGCTTCCAGATACAGGGTCTGATTATCTATCGTAAGTTTGCCTTGAGAGAAATTCTTGACGCCATAATAATAAGCCCAGTCATCCGTCTCGGGCATATGGAGCGGGGGGATTAACATTAGTACCATCGCGATGATAAATCCAATGCCAACAATGAGCCGGTATATCGTGATGTATTTGGAAAATCGGTTATAAATCAATGTAAAATTTTTCATTTAATGAGCTCTCATACGGTATAATGTCTTACATAAGGTCTTAACCGTTTCAAGCGTATCGTTGTATTATACAACATATGTGACTTCACTATTTAAGTTTACAGCATTTCACTCATCATGCCCCTAATAGTTTTATAACTTCTATAATTAGAGTTTCAAGATAACCGCTTCCGACTCAGCTGGAGTGGTTCATCCCCACTTGCGCGGGCAAAACTCTAGCTTATCGGTACTGTGTCCGTTAGAGTTGAGGGCTTGTTTTAGAGCTTGCGCTGTTTGGCAGAGAGTGCTAAGTTGATTAAGAAGCTCAATGATGAGGTTATCAGCCCGCGGTTTCGTAAACCGCGGGTCGTAGGTTCAAATCCTATCGCTGGCTCCAGTTTTTATAAAAGAATAGTTAGTCTTTTTCCAGAATATCCTCAATATCGCGTCGGGCGCGGGAAACTATTTCTTTAATTTTCGCCCACTTTTCAGCCCCCAGTTGATGCGCGCGGCTGCCGACGATACGCCCGAGAGTCTTTAGTTCATGGATAGTATCGTGAAAATCGCCGATATTACGTGGTCCCCACCAGTCCTTCATCTGGCATTCGATTTTGTCAATCATCTCCTGCTGTTCTTTAAGGAATTTCTTGCCTTCTTCGGTGATGGTATAAACTTTCTTGCCATCATGTTCCGAGACGCTAACGTAGCCCATATCGTCCAGCATCTGGAGGGTGGGGTAAACGCTACCGGCGCTGGGGGTGTAAAAACCATGGAAGAGTTCTTCCATGGCGCGGATGATTTCGTAACCGTGACTGGGTTTATCTTTTAAAAGGTTTAGAATAACATATTTTAAATCGCCTTTTTCAAAAAGACGCGATTGCTTTTCGAACTGGAAAAACGGTCGGTGAAACATTTTCTTCCCTCCCACACCTAATTTACAATAAATCGTAACATAATTGGTTTGTCAATAGCAAGACTGGTTAGACTGGGAAAAATTTGTAATAAAAAGAATGAAATAATATAATAAAATAAATTTAGCATCATAACACGATATAACGGTATTCAGGTATCTACTTATCCATTGTTTTCTATGGACTCGAAAGGATAGACCGATTACACAACCAACCAGCTCGACAGACGCTCCAGCAGCTCAAGCACAAAAGTCGTTCATGAGGCAGGGCCTGCCCTGGTTTGTCATGGCTCATTTTGGGCACCACTTGCTGACGGCTCTCCCCGGCCCGCTACTTCCTTCTATCCGTACGGCGTTTGGTCTGAACAACTTCCAGGCGACACTTGTGACAACGGTCTACGCCTTTTCCAGCGGGGCGGGCAATATTCCTGCCGGCCGCATGGTAGATAAAATTGGCCCCACTATTTTATTAACCATCGGTACGCTCGGTGTGGCAGTAGGCGGTCTCCTTACAGGCTTATCTAACTCATATATCATGTTCATGGTTTTCCTGGTTATCATGGGTTTTATGACGGCCGGTTATCACCCTGCTTCCACCCCCATGATTCTTTCGGCAGTGGAGCCGGAAAAACGCGGTCGTGCCCTTGGTTTACACCTGGTCGGAGGTAATGCCAGTTTCTTCATCGCCCCGCTTATTGCCGGTGGCGTTATGTGGCTCTGGCCTTCGATGGGTTTCCGCGGCCCGTTTGTAGTTTTATCTATCCCTACCGCGATATTCGGTATTATTTTCTTTATTTATCTGACCAGGCGCGGCGGTCTAACCCACGTCCATGCTGCAAAAAAGGCGGCCGCAGAAGAAAAACCGCCCCAGCCTGGCTATAAACGGCGACTCTGGGCATATCTCATCCAGATGATTGTCGGCGGCGGCGCCGGTATGTCGGTCCAAGCTTTAATGAGCTTATTTATCGTGGATAAACTCGGAGCGACTGATACTTCCGTGACCTGGATTATGTCCGTGTCTTTCCTTCCCGCCATTGTCGGTGGGACCGTTATCGGCGGTTGGATTTCTGACCGCATCGGGTCGGTTAAGGTGATTATCGTTACTGGTATACTTAGTGGATTACTGATTTTTTGGCTGCGATCGTCTACCACGGTTGATTTCTCGTTCTTTTTGCTTCTCTTTATCATGGGCGTCAACAACGCTATCCGTATGCCGGTAACCGAGGTCTTTATCATGGGTCAGACGCCAGCGAAGAATCGCGCCACGATTTACGGCATTTACTATTTCACGATGCAATATACCGGCGCTATTTTTGCGCCAGTCTACGGCTGGCTCGTGCCGAACTACTATTCTTATGAGCAGGTGTTCTTCTTCTCGGCCATCGCTGTAACAGCGGTTTCGGTGATTACATCTTTCTTTATCTGGGACGCCAAGAACTAGGATTCGCGCTCTTTAATCAACTTCTCGCCGTATTCCAATAATGTTTTCTTACGTTCTTCGGAGATTTGCTGCATTTCGAGGTAGGCTTTAAGGGCTTCCACGGGCGTAATTTCTTCGGCGGAATGAGTACCTAAGCGTAGACGGGTTTCGCGCTGAACGTCACGGGCGATAGTGAAAGACTCCGTATCCTTCAGAGCTTCTTTAATGTCGTTATTACGGAGCTGTCCCTCCAGCGATGAGGGGAGGCTGATATTAAGGCGCACAATTGAGTCTTTAGCTTTATCTCGCTGGGTTTTGATGGCGTCGATAATAGACGAGGTGGGGTCGGCTTCTTCCGCATTAAGCTTGAGGCTGATGGTGAGAAAGCGGCGGGCGTTAACTGGTTGAAACTTATAAGAGACGCGCTTTTTACCGCCTTTAGTTTGAATGTCGATAACGTAAAATCCTTTTTCATCGTTTTCTTCGCCAAAGTCGATGCGTTCTAGACTGCCCGCATAAACGACCGGCGGATTTTCCGTAAGCACCTGCTGTCTATGGATATGCCCCAGGGCTACATAGTCGAAAGCAGGCAGTGCTAAATCGCTTAAAAGAAGCATCGGTTCCTGCCCGATGGACATCATACTCTCCGAACCGGCTTTGGCCGAACCAACTGATACATGGGCAGCCAGGATAGCGGGTAGGGAGGGGTCGAGAGCGGCGGCTTTATTACTGATGGCTTTAGTAATCGCCTCCTGAATCTTCTGGTTGAGCTGCTCCAAACTAAGGTTTTTCGTATCTTCATCAGCCAGCAGGGCGCTGCGCCTTAGCCATGGTATAGCCACGATTTGTATTTCGCCGCTGGCGGTAGTTATTTTGTACGTTTCCGGTTTATTGGCGACATAGACGTTTTTAATCGCCAGGATATCGAAAATCTCGGTAGTGGTGGCGCGGCCGATAGCGTTAGGGAGGTCGTGGTTGCCCGTTACGAGGATGATGGGTATGCCGGCGGTGGCGAGGCGGTTAATGCGCCGGGCGAACTCGCGCTGCTGGGTCTGGGTGGGCTCGCGGGATTTATAGGCGTCGCCGCAGAAAATCACGAGGTCAACTTTATTCTTTAAAGCATAATCAACCAGTTCGTCGAAGACGGCTAAAAAGTCATTCAGGCGGGTGGATAAACCGGTGGCGGGGTCAATCCGCCCGTAGGTCTCAACGCCTAAATGAAGGTCGGCGAAATGGATTATTTTCATACAGGTCTATTTTACCAGATTCAGGACTTCTTTTAACGAGTTTATTTTTAGTCCTTCCCAGGTTTCGCGGTCGTGTTCATATTCGCTATCATGAGGGACCTCCACCAAAACAGCGGTCATCCCGAGTTTAGCGGCAGTGGTTAGTTCTTGCCCAACACCGTCGGCGACGTAAAGACAGTCTTCGGGTTTAACTGCCAGTTTCTTTAGAACGATTTGGAACAAACGAAGGTCGGGTTTCATTATTCCCTCGATGGAGGACATTACCGGTACATCAATCAGAGGAGCTAATTCTGTTTTCGGCCAAATGGTTGTTGTCTCCATCGAGCAGTTGCTAAGCAGGGCGGTTTTATAGCCGTTGGCTTTTAGGTACGAGAGGACTTCGATAGCGCCCGGTTTAGACGTCATCACTTCCTGCTGGTTCAGAATGAATCTAACGCTGGCGGCTTTATCGATTTTTTTATCGGTTGGATGTGCTCCGAGTCGCTGGCAGATGTTTTTAATACAGGCTTGATAATTTTTAGTAGTCCCGTTCATCCGGGCAACGATATCATTCCTCCATTCCGTGGCAAAGTCGGCGGCAGGTACCCCCACGATGTCCGCCATACGACTTAGATTTTCAAAGCTCTTTTGTGCAGGATAATTTTCGACCAGTGTTCCGAAAAGGTCGAAGATGACGGCCTGGTATTTTTTAATTTTACCACCTGGTTTTCTCTCCATCAGATATTGGTGCTCGTTCATACCGTTAACACGGAAGCCGTGCCGCCGGTAAAGCTCTATTGCGGGGTTTATCTTAAGGACGGCCAGATTAACGGATTTTTTGGCTCTATCGGCTTTTTTTAGCTCGTTTTCGAGGATATGGGTACCGATGCCTTGATTCTGGTACTCCGGCAGGAGATAAAAGCGCCCGATATGGATATAGCTACTCTCTCGGGTTACCAGTATCGACCCTATTGGCTTATCATCATACAAAATTACCTGGGGATGAGGTTCTCGCCGCCAGTCCTGGGCGAACATTGCCTGCTGGTGTTTTTCGTCCCAGCCCCAGATTTGCGCAACGTAAGGACCCATCGCAGCTTTCTTTAGTTGGAAGAGAAAATCGCGGTGAGATTCGTCGGAGGAGATGATTTTTATGCGGGAGAAATCAATCATTTCCGCCCTGTTTCCAGATTTTACCGCCCTCCGGCAGGACGAATAAATCCTCGCCGGCGAGCTTTTTTAGCAGGGTATTCTTTAACGCGGCGACGGGGACGCGTATCTGGTTCATGCTGTCGCGCTCTCTAATCGTCGCCATGTTGTCTTCTAACGACTCGAAGTCGATAGTGACGCAATAGGGCGTACCCAGCTCATCCTGGCGGCGATAGCGCCGCCCGATACTCTGCGTATCATCGTACTGGGTGGTGAAACAGAGACGCAGGGTATCGTAAACATCTTTAGCATATTTGGCCAGGTTCTCTTTCCGGCTCAAAGGCAGCACGGCGACCTTAATCGGGGCGAGGTCGGGGTGGAAATGAAAGACGACGCGGATTTCATCCTTATCCGGTTCTTCGTCGTAGGCGTCGCAGAGGAAAGCCAGTATCGCCCGGCCGGCTCCTAACGATGGCTCGACGACATACGGAACATAATGTTCTTTCGTCTCGTCGTCAAAATATTCCATAGACTTGCCGCTGGTTTTGGCATGCCGGGTCAGGTCGTAATCGCCCCGGCTGGCGATACCTTCCAGTTCCCCCCACCCCCAGGGAAAATGATATTCGATATCGGTGGCGGCTAGAGCATAATGGGGTAATTCTCCCTTTTTCTTATGATGTAGTTTCAAATTATCTTTTTTTATGCCCAGCTTTTGATACCATTCGAAGCGCTCATTGAGCCAATATTCAAACCATTTATCTTGAGTCCCCGGTTTAATAAAATACTCAAACTCCATGAGTTCGAACTCGCGGCTGCGGAAAATAAAGTTGCCGGTGGTGATTTCGTTGCGGAAAGCGGGGCCCTGCTGCGCTATCCCGAAGGGCAGGCGTTTACGACTGGTATTAACGATATTCTGGAAATTCACGAACATACCCTGCGCTGTCTCGGGACGGAGGTAAACAACGGCGGCGTCTTCCTCTACCGGGCCGGCGAAGGTCCTGAACATGGTATTGAACATCCGCTCCTCGGTGAGTTCGCCGCCGCAGGAGGGACATTTTTTTTCTTTAAGGTCGTCGGCTTTCCACCTTAAGTGGCAGTTCTTACATTCCACTAAGGGGTCGCGGAAATTGGTTACGTGCCCGCTGGCTTCCCATACCTTGGAATTCATCAAAATACTGGTATCCACACCGACCATATCGTCCCGCTGCTGGACGATAGCACGCCACCAGGCTTCTTGAACATTGCGTTTTAACTCGATACCGATGGGTCCATAATCCCAGCAGCCGGAAAGTCCCCCGTAAATATCGCTGCTGGGGAAAATAAAGCCCCGCCGCTGACAGAGCGAGACGAGCTTTTCCATCGTTAGCTTACTTTTCTCTGGCATCAACGTCACTCCTGGCTAGTTTCGCTTGCCGTCGGCGTGCCCGACGGATGGTGCGTATGAAGAGTATCACTAAGATGAGTGCACCCAAAACTAAAATGATTAAGATAAATATCCATAATGGCATCAACTGTATTTGATACGCATTGTAAAGGAAATAATCAACCATGGCAAAGAGAATAACCAATTCCGGTAAAACCCACATATTGCCCATAATCAGTAACAGGTCGTCCAGCGGTGAATCGCTCGACGGAAAATGGCGCGAGGTCAAGCTTAGCAGCCTGACGATGCCTAGGGCTAACAACGCAAATAACAACTGTGGAATAAGTATCCAGGCGATAAAGGCGCCGCGCGTTATCCATTTATCCGGTGTATCGCCGCTAAAGTGATAGGCTACTTCCGACGATAAAAAGGGATAAAAACAGACGGCGAGGATGATGGTAATCAGGAAAAGCGCTGCCGGCAGGATAATATATTTCCAGCGGAAAGGGGCTTTAGTTTCGGATGCTGCGGAGTTAATAGCGACCACCTGCCTTAAAGCGAATATACTAAAGATTAACAGCTTTCGGGCGGGGGTGTCAAAGGGGGCGGAGTACAATTATCAGTTTATAGTAAGAGTGAAGCTCCCTTCATTTGTTGGCAGAAATGACTTACTTTCATTAGAATAAACGGTTACCAGTAAAATGTATTGACCTGGTGGAACTCTGACATTTGTAAACATATCTATCAAATCCCAGGTAACAACCATGTTATAACTGGTTCCTGAACTAATTGGGTTATTATTTTGCAGAAACCCCAGTCCCGTAACCGTGTTCCAATCCTCGCTAGGATACCAAGAGGCAACAATATTCCCATTTGAATCCGTTATTAGTATAATAGGGATACCTATCAGACCGTCTAAGGTACAGTGGAGCACACTACTAATGTTGAGAGTGTTTTCTGTCAAAACTAGAGTATTTGAATTGTTAACAGTTTCATTATTTAACATGGTGTTGACCCAAACATGGTTGTCTTGGGGAGTTTGAGTTGCGGTTTGAATTGCGGTGTTAGTGAAGGTAGTAATTGCAGGGGTACCTGGGTTACAGCCTGATATAAAAATCATACATATGAGTAGTGTTAATAGGATGCCAAAACGCTTCATATTTCACCTCATTAATTGAGGGTTTTCGGAAAAACTTGGTAGAAGAATAGCACAAAAAGCATCTGGTGTCAAAAGGGAAATTTACTTTATGAAGCGCAGGTAGAGCAGTTTCCGGAGCTGCAGCTGGAGCAGGATTTGCCGGTCGTTCCGGCAACCGTCGTCGGAACGCCGCTAACGCTGGTGGTAAAGGCGGCGAAGGTGGACATCTTGCGGCGGGAGGGTTTATGGCATTTAGGGCATTCGGCATCCTGCGCTGATTGGCTTAAAGGACGCATCTGCTCGAATTTTGTATTACAGGCGGAACAAACATATTCATATATCGGCATGGATAACTCCATCCTGAGCTTGTCGAAGGACTCCTATTTATAGTTTAACGTGTTTCCCAGTGACGGTCAAGATGTTGTAAGATATAGGCAAAGCCTGCAGTAGGGGTGAAGCATGTTTCATAAACTTGACATAAAGACAAGTTCGCAAGTCGAGTTTCTTGATATTACCAACAGCGTGAGGGAAGTGGTTAGGGAGAGTGGGGTCAGGAGCGGTATTTGCGTCGTCTATGTGCCCCATACAACGGCAGGAGTAATGATTAACGAACATGCCGACCCCAATGTCGTGGATGATATCGCGACGCAATTGGCAGCAATAGCCCCGCAGCGGGGTAATTATAAACACGGGGAAGGGAACTCGGCGGCGCATATTAAAGCTACTTTAGTCGGCAGCTCGGTGACGGTAATCATACAGTACGGCGACCTGGCGTTAGGGACCTGGCAGGGTATTTTCTTCGGTGAATTCGATGGACCGAGAAACCGCAACGTTTTAGTGAAAATTATCGCGGATAAGGACTAGGTTGGCTTTTCTTCGACTTCAGCAACAGTATTAATAACGTACCTACCGCCGCCAGACAAGCCCAGAGAATAAAGGGCATGCCCACTCCATATCTTGCCAGACTATTGCCGAGCGGTGGTGCGGCGGCGGCGCCAATCATCGCAATGGTGTTAGCCATGCCGATGGCCGTACCGCCATAAGTCGCGCCGATCGCCTCGTCTTCAAATATTACAACATTGAAGAGCGAACCAGCGCCGCTTCGTAAAAAGCCGCTGAAAATAATCAGTAGCCATACTCCGAGTGTATCGACAAAAGGTATTAACCCCATGGCAATTACCAGCGAACCGATGCTAATCACCAGCACTCCCTTACGTGTATGTAGTTTATCGGATAACAACACCATCGGAATCGAGCCGATACACATCACCAGACTCAAGACGGTAACCGAACTGTCGGCGCTGACGGCGTCCCAGCCGATTTTTTTTAGATAAAGCGGCAGGTAGCCGACCATGCCCATGGTGGCGCCCCAGCAGGCGAAAGTGGTTATCCCGACCAGCCAGACCGTTTTGTTACGTAGAACATGCTTAAGCGCTTGTTTGAACGGTATTTGCTCGACTGGCAATTCCGGATTTTCTAGCTGCATCGGCTCGCGACCGGTGAAAAGCCAGAGCAAGCCCAGAATGAAAGCCGGCGCGCCGTAAAAGAACATCACGTTACGCCAACCGCCGAACGCCGGCGATAAACTGATGGCGCTGAACTGGGTGGCGACCATCGAGCCGATAGACCAGGCAACATTTAAAAAAGCATTCACCAGCGCCAACCGTTTACTGCTGAACCATTCGGCGGCAACTTTAGGCACGACGTTGGGAGTGGCGGCAGCCATCAGGCCAAAGAGGAACATCGTCAGCACCAGCGAAATAAAGTTAGTTGAAAAACCGCGTAAAGCGCCGAAGATACCAGCAAAAAGACAGAGCACTGTCAATGTGCGTTTCGTGCCGAAACGGTCGGCCAGCAAGCCGCTTGGCAGGCCGATAAAAACGCCTGCTAGCGGGTCCATACCCCAGATGGTGCCGATAGCTGTGGTGTCAAGGTGCAAATCGATACCGATTTCAGTAAAGAGCACGGGCATGCACATACGCGCGGCGCCGGAAATAACGCCATAAGTCAGCATCGCCAGCAAGAGGATGTGCCACTTATATTTGGGGTTCTGTTTTTGTATCTGTAGTTTTATCATTTTAACTACACACGCAGAGCGGAAAATCCATGTGTTAATGGAAAGGGCGGTGTGACGGTATTATATCAATCGTATCATTTTTGAGAAGCTGGCGACAAATCAAAGATTTTACTTGGCGATACCTAATACATCTATGTTATAATGTGGCGAAATGACTGTTGCCATTACTGGCGCGGCTGGGCACATAGGTGCCAATCTGATTCGTGCTCTCGTCGTTAAAGGCGTTCCCACCCGCTGTCTGGTTCATCTGAATCACCGAGCTATCGATGGACTTGATGTTGAGAAAGTCCATGCCGATGTATGTGACCTCGATTCTCTTTGTAAAGCGTTTCAGGGGGTGGATGTTGTCTATCACCTCGCGGCTTCAATTTCTCTTTCGATGGGGGATTGGTCTCGGATACAGGAAATAAACGTTAACGGTACACGTAACGTTATCGAAGCCTGCCGTCGCACTGGTGTCCGCCGCCTCATCCATTTCAGTTCGATACACGCATTGACGCAGGAGCCATTGGATGTTCCCGTTGACGAAGCTCGTCCTCTGGTAGACTCGCGGCATTATCCGCCTTACGACCGTTCTAAAGCTGACGCTGAACGGGTAGTCCGGCAGGCAATAGAAAACGGGCTGAACGCTGTGATTATTTACCCGACCGCCGTTTTCGGACCCTATGATTTTCAACCATCGTACTTCGGCGAAGCATTGATGTTGATCGCCCGGCGCAGATTACCAGCGCTGGTTACCGGCGGGTTCGACTGGGTGGATGCGCGCGACGTTGTAGACGGAGCCATCTTGGCCGCGGCTAAAGCGCCTGCCGGGTCGCGTTACCTGATATCCGGGGACTGGGTTTCTATGTGTGACATTGCAGCGATAATTGCCGAAATTACAGGCGCTAAAACCGAAAAGTTTGTCTGTCCGCTTTGGCTGGCGCATATCGGCGCGCCGTTTATCGAGGCTTTTGGTTATATCAATCATAAGCGACCGCTTTATACCAGCGTATCCTTACGCGCTTTAAAGAGCAACCGGCATATCAGCCACGAGCGAGCGACGCGAGAACTTGGCTATCAGCCCCGCCCTTTCCGCGAAACATTAGCTGATACCTTAACCTGGTTTGAAAAAGACGGGCAGCTTAGACTAACCACTAAAGTGAGTTAGGGATGGACGAATTAACGATTTATAATAGTCTACTGATAGCCTGGTTTATTATCGCGGCTATTATTTTTACAGCCTTGTTTTTCATTGCCGCGCCGTACGGACGCCATACGCGTAAGGGGTGGGGATATTCGGTGGGGAACAAACTGGCGTGGATTTTAATGGAAGCACCGGCGCCGCTTTTATTCGCCGTCTGCTTTTTCTTAGGAGATACCAAGAGTAGCCCTGTCGCTATAATTTTCTTGGTAATCTGGGAACTGCATTATATCCACCGAGCTTTTATTTATCCCTTCAGTTTACGCGGCGCTGCCCACCGGATGCCGTTATCGATTATCAGCTTCGGCTTCCTGTTTAACCTCATGAATGGCTATCTTAACGGACGCTATATCTTTCATTTTTCCGGCGGGTATGCCAATAGCTGGCTGACCGACCCCCGTTTTGTTATCGGTATGGTGCTTTTTGTGCTCGGCTATGTCATTAATCGCCAGGCTGACCAGGCTTTACGCGCCTTGCGGAAGCCCGGCGAATCCGGCTATAGAATCTCCAACCACCGCCTCTACCGCTGGGTATCGAGTCCCAACTACCTGGGCGAAATAACAATCTGGCTGGGCTGGGCGTTAGCTACCTGGTCGGTGGCGGGGGTGGCTTTTGCTTTCTGGACGATAGCTAATTTGCTGCCCCGTGCCCGCGCCAACCATCTTTGGTATCGCCAGACTTTTACCGACTATCCGCCGGAACGCAAGGCGCTGATACCGAAGGTCTGGTAGCCTTTTAATTTTACCTAATCCCCTCTTTAATTTAGGCAGAAAAGCCTATTGACAGTTAATTATATGTATACTAAAATATTGTTAGCAGTCTAAAAGCGAGACTGCTAATGAGGGTTTTGAAGGCTAAGGAGAGAAGATGGGAAAGCTAAATACCGGTGGTCGTTGCCCGAAGTGCGGCGGTAACCTGTATCTCGATAGAGACTATAACGGCTGGTACGAGCAGTGTCTGCAGTGTGCCTATATGAAAGACCTGGCGATCGTTTACCAGCACAAAATTAAGAAAATCGCTGAACCTATCTCTATTAGAAGGGCACATAAGAAAGAAAATCCGCCTGCAAGATAACAACATTACTATCAACAGGAACTAAAGCCCGGTTGCAATGCCGGGCTTTTTTATTTGACGGAGTGATTTCGATAACGTTAGAATTTCTAAGGGTAAAAAATGAACGATTTAGAGTCAAGAATTGAGCAACTGGCGGGATTTCTCTTTAAGTCGCGGTACACCGTCGTCTTTACTGGCGCAGGTATCAGCACGGAATCAGGCATCCGCGACTTTCGAGGACCGGATGGACTCTGGACACGGCGTGATAAGGGTTTATCAACACCCGAGCAAAACTGGACAACTGTCGAGCCGAACAGCGGTCACAGGGCTATCGCCGAGCTCCAGAATCTTGGTAAAATGGCGTTCCTGATTTCCCAGAACGTAGATAACCTGCATTTAAAATCAGGCATCAAGCCGGAAACCCTGGCGGAACTGCACGGCAACTTAACGAAGGTTCGCTGCCTCGCCTGTGACTTTAAAATGGACCGGGCGGAGGGGGAAGAAAAATGTCCTCTTTGCGGCGGCACGCTAAAGTCTACCGTCGTTAACTTCGGTGATTCTCTGCCGGCTAAAGACCTGCAGGAATCATATAAACATTCGCAGATGTGCGAGCTTTTTGTCGTCGTGGGCTCCAGTCTGGTCGTCTATCCGGCGGCGGATATGCCGGCAGTGGCTTTAGAAGCGGGTGCTAAACTGGTGATTATCAACGATGGCGAAACTCCTTTCGACGCTCAAACCCATCTGCGCTTTACCGAGCGAATCGGCGAGGTTTTACCGCCGGCGATAACACGACTCAAAGAGCTGATGAAAAATTAGTAAAAACCCTCTCTCACTCTCCCTTTATGAAAGAGAGAGTGTATCTCCCTCTTTTCTAAAGAGGGATAAAGGGAGTTTTTACACAACCACCTAGTCCTCGCTCCACTCGTAGACTGTACTCGACCAAACGCGGTTGACGGCATCTTTTAGTACCGGCAGGCGGGGTTCGGGGATATCGAGCAGGGGCGGTAAAATCGGTTTATCCAGCTTTTCCAGCCAGGGGCAGTATTTTTGCGCCATCAGAATCGTCGTACGCGCGCCACCGTAAACGATAAAGTCCATCGTTTTAGCGTAAGGCTCAAGTTGTTCGCGAACGTGACCGCAAACGCGAATCAGAAAGGTCTCGATTTGCTTATCGCGGTGCCGCTCGAAACGGTGTGACGAAGAGCCTCCCTGGCGGTGTCGCCCGTGAATCAATCCCGTACCGACCTTACTGTTGACTAATTTATCACCGCGGCAGACACCAACAGCGTAAGACCCCAGCCGCACCAGCACCAAACCGATAG
This sequence comes from uncultured Chloroflexia bacterium, assembly GCA_963759785.1. Lineage (GTDB taxonomy): Bacteria > Chloroflexota > Dehalococcoidia > Dehalococcoidales > RBG-16-60-22 > RBG-13-51-18. The sequence continues at coordinate 175,490 of CAVXAM010000006.1, read as the reverse complement.
TATAGTTGTGTTCCAACACCGAACGTAAAGGGGTCGTATCTATTGCGTTAAAAAGCACTGTATCCCGAATCGGGAACGGGGGTATCAAGAGGCGTATGTGCCCTTCGGCGCGATAAATAGCCGCCCCGGTTGATGAAGCCGTGGTAACTTTAACTAGTTCGTTAGATATTTTTACCGAGGTAGCGATATTCTTTATCTGGTTTTCCAGTTGGGTGGGAGAAAGGAAGGGTGGCAAGTAAAGCGTTACATCGTTATCGCCGGATGCCCCCGCCAGAAAACGTAATAAATCAAGAGTTTTAGAGCGAATTAAAACATACTTTTTCATTTTATACCAACGGATTCTCACGGGCGTCCCTCCGCAGAAGGACGCCCTCAGAATGACAATAAAAGTTAAAGTGTAACCACGGTAACGCCGTCGCCGCCTTCTTCGCGGACGCCGGTGCGGAAGGACTTAACCAGCGGATGATTTTTCAGGAAATCGCGTACGATAGCGCGCACCGTGCCGGTAGCGATGCCGTGAATGATGCGGACCTCTGAGAGGTTCGAACGCGCGGCATCGTTTAAGTAAACGTCCAGCAGCGGTTCGACTTCATCGGCGCGTTTACCGCGGAGGTCGAGCTCCATCGCCACCCGGCGGGCAGCAGGGACTTTAGCGGGGGGCGCAAATTTATCTACCGTTGGCGTCGTTTTTACTACGCCTGATAAAGCCAGCCTCATTTTTGTTTTACCTGCCTGAACCTCTACCTCCTGCGATGCTTCGGAAATTATCAGCACGGTACCGATTAACCCCGCTTCCTTAATGCGTACCGTGTCCCCGACTTTTATTACGCTGGTTTCTTCTCCAGCGGCTTCGCCGGTGGGAGGCTGCCATTTTTCGCTGCTTATTTGTTCACGAATCTTAGTCAGTGACTTTCGCGCGTGTTCCAGCCGGGTAGAAGTTTTTTCTTTACGCAGGTCGGCGGTTACCTGTTTGATTTCTTTATGTAGCTCCGCCGCCTCTTTAACGATAATATCGCGCTCGGCTTGAACGGCTCGGCGTTCTTCGGTCTTTAGTCGTTGTATTTCTTTATCCAGTTCGGCGTTGCGACGCTTAAAACTTTCTTTTTCAACGGTTAAATCGCGCTCGAGGGCGGCGATTTTTTGTTTCTCTTCCATCAGGTTCGCCAGCAGAACCTCCAATTCCTGACTGTGACCGGAAAGCATACTGCGGGCGTCGTTAATAATTTCGGCTGGAAGACCCAAACGGGCGGCGGTGGCAATAGCGTTACTGCCCCCGGGTGTACCGATGGTCAGGTGATACGTTGGGGTCAACGTCTTGGGGTCGAACTCCAGCGAGGCGTTATTTAAGCCTTTGGTGGTATGGGCGAAAGCCTTAAGGTCGCTGAAGTGAGTCGTGGCAACAGTCAACGTCCCTTTAGAGAGGAAGTACTGCAGTATCGCCCGGGCTAAAGCCGAACCTTCGGCGGGGTCGGTGCTGGTGCCTAATTCGTCTAAAAGCACCAGACTTTTACGGTCGGCCTGCCCGATAATGCGCACGATATTACCCATATGCCAGCTGAAGGTAGATAGTGTCTGTTCGATACTTTGTTCGTCGCCGATATCGGTAAAAACACCGTCGAAAATCGGCAGCCGGCTCTTTCCATCGGCGGGAATCGGCAGACCCGCCTGTGCCATCACATTAAGGAGTCCGATAGTCTTTAGCGTCACGGTTTTGCCGCCGGTGTTAGGACCGGTAATCACCATCACCGAAAAGCCGTCTCCCAACTCTAACGAAAACGGCACGGCTTTAGCGCCGAGCAGTGGATGACGGGCTTCAATAAGGTTAAGATGGCTTTTCTTGTCGTCCGCCGCAGCCGGGTCGATTATCATAGGCTCTACGGCGTTAACGCGGCGGGCGTAGCGCGCCTTGGCTAATATCAGGTCCAACTCCGCCGTTAGTTCGACACTACGCGTAATATCGTCGGCATGGGCGCCGACCTCGGCGGTTAAAAGGCGCAGGATTTTCTCTATTTCGTGCCTTTCTTCCACCACCAGCTCCCGGATAGCGTTGCCGAGTCCTACGGTAGCCGTTGGTTCCATAAAGACGGTCACGCCGGTGTTGGAGATATCGTGGACGATGCCTTTGAGGTCGTGGCGGTGTTCGGTCTTGACAAGGAGAACGTAGCGTCCCTCTCGCTCGGTAATGACGTCTTCCTGGAGGATGCGGCCGCCCCGCGGCGACCTGACAATAGTCTCTAGCTTTTCCAGTATCTGGGCGCGGGCAGAACGTAACTGGGCGCGGATGCCGGCTAATGCCGGCGAGGCTGAATCAAGCACCTCTCCCGCCGGGTCGATACAGGTGGTGATGTCTTTTTCAATCTGCTGTAGATCGGCGACCCCCTCGGCGATATTCCAGATTAAAGGGAATTCCTGGGAGATACTCTTAAGGTAACGGCGCAAGTCATGCAGGGCATTAAGGGTTTGCTGGACCTCTAACAGGCTTAAGGGGTCGAGGACGCCTTCCAGTGTCGCCAGTTTAACCTTATCGCGGATATCGTGGGCGCTGCCGATAGAAAAGCCTTTATCCAGCTCTAAAAGCTCCCGCGCCTCAGCCGATTGCTGGAGCAGGAGTGAAATGCGCCCGTAATCCTGCAGGGGCATTAGACTCATCGCCAGCTCGCGGCTGGCGGAAAAGGATGTATATTCGGCTAGAATTTCCCTTATCTTGGGAAACTCCAGCATTTCCAGGCTTTTATCGTCCATCATTCATTTCCTAATGCAAAATGCAGGTATATTATAGCGTATCGGACGGCTATAATAAAAAGAGGGGATTTTTTACCTCCCCCCTTTTATTTGCCATTTTATATTGTAAGAAGTTATCTTACGTTGATATTTATCGTCAGGTTATAAAGCTTTTCGCTTTCCCAGGGTCGACCGTAACTGATTTTTATTATTGCTAAACCGGTATCTATTGCATGGAAAACCCAGACTTCAGTACCTGGAGCGCCGAGGGCGTTAGTAGTCGGTTCCTCGAAGTTGCGCGATAACTGCTCGATAACACTGGCATGAGTGATTTCGGCGTCCCCCCAGCTATAACCGGTGCTGGGATTGGAATAGAGTCTAACCGTTAACGTACCGCCGTTCACCATTTCGATATATTGAGTAATACTGGCATTAGCTGAAAATTCATCCTGCGAAAGCGTTAAGGTTTGGTCTTTTAGGATAATGGGAACAGGAGACGTAATGGCTTTTTCGGCACAGCCTGCCATTAATAAGGGCAGCAATATTACAGCGACTAGACCTAAAATAACTAGATTTTTCACTTGTATTTCCTCCATTTCACCATCGCTTTACTACATTATACAACGTTTTTCAATTAATCAAGTTAGTTATAAAATAACCTTTTTTAACTTCATAAGAATCGGGTATAATGAAAATGAATTATCGAGGAGGTGTCGAACTTATGGCGGACTATCTGGCGTTAAAGAAAAAAGTTGATGAACTCGCGAATCGTGTCTGGGATACCGGAGCTATCGAAACCCGGGTTAAAAAACTAATGGCAGAAGGAATTCCGCGGAAAAAGCTCGATCCGCAGGAAATTAAAGCCGATAGAGCAAAAATCCTCGACCGCGTCGTGCGGCGCGCCGAAGAATATAACTATATTTTTAAAAACTGCGCCCAGGGCACGGCGATGGCGTTGCTGGAAGAGTTCGGACTCGGCAATATGGATGTCATTAAAGCACTAACACCTTTCCCCGGCATCGGCGGGACGGGTGAAATTTGCGGCGGCATTACAGGAAGTTTAATAGCCTTCGGACTCTACTTCGGCTCCGATAACCGGCTGGACTACGAAGTGATGAATAAAACGATTATACAGTCCCAGAAGTTCATGGCGTATTTCGAGGACGCCATCGGCAGCATGTATTGTTCGGATATCATCGAAACGGTAGTCATCGGACGAAAACTGAACCCCGGTGAAAGCGAAGCGGCGATGATGACCTTTGCCGGTGAAAAGGGCTTCGAAAAGTGCGGCCTACCGCCGGGTATTGGTGTTAAATTAGCCGCCGGATTCATTATCGACAGTATGAAAGTCGAAGAAGAGTCGACGTAGTAGCCTGTCAAGAGGTTTAGATGAGTGTTTTCCTAGTTGTGCTAACTTATTTTGCCGGTATTTTTTTTATACTGGCGGTTATTATCAAGCTTATCAGAATAGCCAGGATGCCCGTGCACTTAAGATGGGAACTAGCTCCATTACCTTTAAAAAAAGTTAGTAGCAGAGAGTCTCGTCTTAAAAGCGATGAGTCTAAACATAAACAACGAAAATCTTTAACGGCAATTGTCCTTTATATGGCTAAAGAGATATTCCTCCAACATAACATCTGGAAACACAACCGGACTCTCTGGCCCTTTTCCTTATCGATGCACATCGGAATATTCCTGGTCATTTTCTCGGCATTATTGCACGTGGTTAACGCTCTACTGATTATTGCGGTCGTACCAGTTTCTGTTATAGACGTATTTAAAAACATCGCGGCTATGATTGCATTAATTGGATATTTCATCGGCGGTTTTGGCGCTATTGGGTTAATACTAAAACGGGTTTTTGATACCAATTATCAACCGTTTAGTTCATTCGTAGCGTATTTTCGGCTCGTTTTTTTAGCGGCTATTTTCGTTAGTGGTATCGCGGCATGGTTTTATTCAGCGGATTTCGCGGTGGAAATGAGCGAATTTATCCGCAATATATTGACTTTAAATACTAGCGTCAATGTAGTAATACCTCTGGTTACGCATGTCATAATATCGTTATTGTTTTTAATCTATCTCCCGCTGACGGATATGACGCACTTTATTACCAAATACTTTCTGTATCACGCCGTACGCTGGAACGACGAACCAATAGATAAAAAGATGTCCGTAGACTTAAATGAGCTTGAAACTCAAACCATTAATTGGTCCGCTCCCCATATCCCCACCAATAAAACCTGGACGCAAGTTACAACGGAAAAAACAAGTCATGAAAAAACAGCTTAAACTAAACGATATTTCAAAAGACGCATCGAGCAAACTTAACGAGTTCAACCTCGATGAGTTGATACCCTTGCCGCCGCCTTATGACAAAATAGAGAAATTGCCGGGCGTCGAACAACTTACTACCGAGCAGCAAACAAGGCTGGTAGATAATCTGGACGGGTTTTCCGCTTTAGCTTTGCCACAGCCGAAAGATAAAGAGAAAGAAAATAAATACGTTCAACAGTTCATCTCGGGACTTAAAAAACTTTTAAGCAAGGAGAATAACTGGACGTTTTTACAGCCTTTATTGCTGTCACTGGAATACTGCGCCCGGTGTCAGACCTGCAGCGATGCCTGCCATATTTATCTCGCCAGCGGTAAGAACGACCTTTATCGTCCCACTTATCGTTCGGAGATTTTCCGGCGCATTATTGATAAATACGCTAAAAAGGGTGGCAAATGGGCGGCTAAGTTTAAAGGGACGGATATCGAACTGAATTGGGCGACAATTTCACGACTTTATGAATTGGCTTATCGCTGTAACTTATGCCGTCGCTGTGCCCAGACATGTCCGCTGGGTATCGATAACGCCCTCATCACCCGCGAGATACGTAAATTATTCAGTCAGGAGCTGGGCTGGGCGCCGCAAGAACTACACGAAAAGGGCACGGTATTACAACTTGAAGTCGGTTCGCCAACCGGTATGCGGTCGGATGTTGTTAAAGATAACGTGAAATTCCTGGATGAAGACTTTACCGAATCCTTGGGTATAAAAGTCGAAACACCCTGGGACAAAGAGGGTGCCGATGTACTTTTATTGCATAGCGCTGGAGACATCCTGTCTTTTCCGGAGAGCGTTACTGCCTTCGCGATACTCTGTAATGCCGCCGGGATAAACTGGACGCTTTCCTCCGAAGCGCCGGGCTATGACGGCGTGAATTACGGTTTGTTTTATGATGACGTACAACTAGCCAGGATAGTCACCCGGCACGCCCAAATCGCCCGAAAACTTAAGGTGAAAAAAATAGTTATGGGTGAATGCGGGCACGAACATAAAGCCCTGATAACGGTAGCCGACCGCCTGCTGACCGGTGACCTGAATATCCCGCGGGAAGACGCGATGACCTTTTTAGAAAAAATCGTCTTCAGCGGGAAAATAAAGTTCGACCCTTCGAAAAACGATTTCCCGGTGACCCTGCATGACCCATGCAATATCGTCAGGAACTTGGGCATCGTCGAGCCACAGCGTCGTATTTTACGTTATCTGTGTCCCCAGTTCCGCGAGATGACCCCTCACGGTGTTGAGAACTATTGTTGCGGTGGGGGTGGGGGTTTAAGTGTTATCGCCGGCGTTAATTTTACCGACTGGAAAACGAATATTTCCGGCAGGATGAAGTTTAAGCAAATTATCGAAGCCTTCGCCGATAAACCAGGAACAGAAGTAAAAAAATATGTCGTCGCCCCCTGTTTAAACTGCAAGCTGCAGCTGCGCGATTTATTCCAATATTATAGAGCTAGAGAAAAATCGGGCATTTATTACGGCGGTTTAGCGGAGATAATCGTTAACGCTATGGTTGAAATCAAAAAACCCTTTATCAATTGGAATATTATATAATGCCTGATAGAAAGGATGAGTGATAATGGCTAAGATGGAACTTGCCGGCGTAATGCTGGAGGTTGATGAACATGGTTATATGCAGGAAACCGATGAATGGAATGAAGATATCGCCCGGGCTTACGCTTTAAAAGAAGGGATTACAGAGCTAACCCCCGACCACTGGAAAGCACTGAATTACTTAAGAAGCTATTACCTCGCCAACGGCATCTGCCCGATGATTCGCCGTTTAACAAAAGAGACTGGTTTCACTTTAAAGCAGCTTTATGACCTTTTCCCGGAGGGTCCGGCTAACTCGGCTTGTAAATGGGCGGGTATGCCTAAAGCAACGGGCTGCGTTTAGGTGTTTACCCAGCAATAGGTAAAGTAAAGGTAAAACAACTCCCTTTGCCGAGTTGGCTTTTCACCGTGATTGTACCGCCATGAGCCTCTATCAGACGTTTGGCGATAGTCAATCCTAGCCCCGTACCGCCGGTGGTTCTGGCGCGGCTTTTATCTACCCGGTAAAAACGCTCGAAAATCAACGGCAGTTCACCGGGCGGAATACCTTCACCAGTGTCTGATATGTTGACAGTTACCATATTATCCTGTTCTCGAGCGGTAATACTAATCTTGCCGCTTTTTTCGGTATGCAAGATGGCGTTATCCAGCAGATTACACAGCACCTCTTTAATACGATGAACGTCGATATTCACTCTTGGCAGTTCCTTCGGCAAGTCAGTCGATAACATCACTTTCTTGGAATTGGCTTTAGGTTGTAATATAGTTACGGTTTCTCTTATCAGTTTATTGATATCTTCTTTTTGTTTCCTAATTTTTAATTCCCCAGCATCCGCCAGACTTAATTCCTGAAGGTCGGCGACAAGACGCGACAGTGAAGCTGCCTCTTCATTAAGGGAGTGAATCGTTTTTTTATTCGGTTTTATCACACCGTCACTGATAGCTTCAAGGTAGCCTTTAAGATTAGCTAATGGCGTTCTTAGTTCGTGGGCGATATCGGCTACCATATTCTGGCGTAAACGCTGGGTCCGCTCGAGGTCATCAGCCATTGAATTGAAGGATTGGGCTAGCTCACCGAGTTCGCCTTTGCTTTTATAGTCCACCCGCCGCGAAAAATCGCCTTTACCAAACCGCCGAGCAGCGCCGATAAGGGCTTTAACCGGCGAGAGAATACGTCGCGAGAGAAAGAAGGCTAATAAAATGGCGAGGCCGACAGCCAGCAGACCTCCCCAGAGAAACCAGCTACCGATGGTTTGATAGGTTAGCTGTAATGCGGTAGCGTTGATACCGGGTATTTCTCCGCGAACGATATAAAGCGTTCCGGCTTTATCTCCCGCTAAAACCTCTAATTTAGGCCTATCAGGTTGGCCGGGTTGGTTCGGCTGGTCAGGCTGAAAAACCTGGATAAATTGTCCGCTGGCTGACACCGGCAGTTGTACCATATCTTCGCCGATGGCATTGGCATCATAGGTGTTGCCGATTAGTTTAGCTTCAGAATCAGCCACAATGATATTGTTATTATCTGTTAAAATCATCCGCCGCCCATAAAGGTTGCCCCACTGAACCAATACGTCCTGCACCCCGTACCAAGAATTGAAGAATCGGTAATAACGAGAGAGTTCCGTTTGCACGTTGTTATTCTGGTTCATCTCAACGCGTTGGCCAACCTGAGCGATTTCATTATGGGTGGTTTGATAGGTAAAAAAGAAAGCGGAACCGAGAGTGACGATGATAACGATGGCAAAAGCTACTAAAAGTCTGAAGTTTAGATTATGTATCACTATCATTCTCCAGGAGCTTATAGCCAGCGCCGTAAATGGTCTTGATGTATTTGGGGTGATGGGGGTCGGGTTCGAGTTTGCGGCGTAGCTTTAAGATATGGACGTCAATCGTGCGGTCGAAGCTGTCAAAGTCATTACCGAGGGCGGTTTCGATAATCTGGGCGCGGCTGAATACCCGTCCCGGCTCTTTAACCAAAGCCCCCAGCACTTTAAATTCGATAGGCGTCAGGTTTAGTGATTTATTTCCCAGGTAAGCCTCGTGTTTTACGAAGTTGACGGTCAAGGTGCCATGGGTAATTTTTTCTGGTCCGCGTTCGCCGGGTAAACGGCGTAAGACTGCCCGCACTCTGGCGGCGAGTTCTCGGGGACTGAACGGTTTGGAGACGTAGTCATCGGCGCCGAGGTTAAGACCTGCCAGTCTGTCTTTATCGGTCGTCAGGGCGGTCAGCATAATAATCGGTACGTCGGATTCCTGGCGTAAAGTTCGACAAACGTCGAGTCCGTTCATACCCGGCAGCATAATGTCCAAAACAATCAGGTCGGGGTGGCTTTCGCGGGCTAACTGTAAAGCGTCTTTACCGTTAAAAGCTGTAAGCACACGATAGCCGTCGCGGTTGAGATAAAGTTTGACCAACTCTACCGTCTTAACATCGTCATCGACAACCAGTACTCTTTTCCCCGACATTATAATACGCCTACTTAATAATTCTATATCATTTTAAAGCGTAAATGTTAAAGAAATGTTAAAAATGAGGGGTGGGGATATATTCCCCACCCCTGTTAAGGAGGGCAAAAGGAAATCAGGTTATTTTTATTTCGACCAGTGACCGCGGAACCTGAATTCGAAGTTTGGGTACTCTTTGTGCATCATACCAAAGAAAGTAGCACTCTCGTTGCCGGAGGATGTAGACAAACCAGGTATATCCGGTCTCGCTTCCCACCAGTCTTTAAACTGGTTAGCTTGTTCCTGGGTTATTTTGCCAGCCTTGACGAGATTATCGAGAATGTTATCCACGACGTTGTTTAGATTGCCCTGCCCGGGCTGATTGGAGCCTAGTTTAAAGTTATCGGCGATATTTGCTGGCATCACGATATTGATATTGTGCCTGCCGTCGTCATTATTCCGGGTTATCGCTAAACCGCCCAGTACACCTCCCACCGCGATCGCTAATACTATAACACCGATAATAATGTAAAATTTCTTATCTTTCCACATAAAATTTCACCTCCTTTCAACAGCTTTATCTCTAAGATAACAGTAAAATGTTAAAATATGATTAAACTTCCATGAATGATAGGTTGATTTTTAAGAGATATTGGTCACATACTCAAGTGAAAATCCGTAATATGATGTAATATAAGAGTAATGAAGTGCTCTAAACGATTGAGCAAACATGAGTGAAAAAACAAATAAACTGCAAAAAGCCCAGCTCCATGTTACCGGAATGACCTGTGCCTCCTGCGTGGCGACGGTTGAAAAAACGTTAAAAAAAACCAAAGGGATAACGCAAGCCAGGGTCAATCTGGCTTCGGAAAAAGCCTCGCTGGAATATGACCCTAAAAAGGTTGACTTTAATATTATCGAAACGTTATCAGCGAGGCAGGGTACGGCGTGGCGACACAAAAATCGATTTTCCCGGTGCAGGGCATGACCTGCGCATCCTGTGTCGCCCGCGTTGAAGAAGCCCTAAAAAGTGTTCCCGGAGTGGTCTCGGTGAGCGTTAACCTAGCGTCGGAGAAAGCTACGGTAGAGTATCTTGAAGGAACCGAGTTCGCCGATTTACGGCGGGCGGTTAAAGACGCCGGCTATGAGCTTGGTAGAGAAGCGGAAACGCTGGAAGATGTCACCGTCGCCTCCGCCCGCGAGATAAAAAAGGTGAGGGACAGGTTTATCTTCGCGGCGGTGCTGGGTGTAATTATCATGGCGATGATGTTTACGCCTCACTTTACCGGCATGGAGTATGTGTTATGGGCTTTAGCGACGCCGGTGCAGTTCTGGGCGGGACTGCGTTTTTATAAGGGCGCCTGGGGCGCTTTAAAGCACCGCCGGGCGGATATGAATACCCTGATCGCCGTCGGCACTTCGGCGGCATATTTTTACAGCGTGGTGGCGGTGCTTTTCCCGTCGGTGCTGACTATCGGCGGTACGGCGCCCAATCTGTATTTCGATACTTCGGCGATGATTATCGCCTTCATTTTGTTAGGGCGTTACCTGGAGGCGAGAGCTAAAGGCCAGACCTCGGCGGCGATTAAAAACCTTATCGGTTTACAGCCGAAAACGGCGCTGGTTATCCGTAAAGGAAAAGAAAAGGAAATTCCTATCGAAGATGTGCAGGTCGGCGACCTGATTCTGGTGCGTCCCGGCGAGCGGGTGCCGGTGGATGGCATTATCCGGCAGGGCAGCCCCTCTATCGACGAGTCCATGGTGACCGGCGAAAGCCTGCCGGTGGAGAAAAAGGTAGGGGACGAGGTCATCGGGGCGACCATCAATAAAACCGGCAGCTTCCAGTTCGAAGCTACCCGCATCGGTAAAGATACCACCCTTGCGCGTATCGTCCGCCTGGTGGAGGAAGCCCAGGGCAGTAAAGCCCCCATCCAGCGCCTTGCCGATGTTATCGCCAGCTATTTCGTGCCGGTGGTTATCGGCATCGCGATTATTACCTTTATTATCTGGTACTTTTTAGGTCCCGTCTCCCTCGCTTACTTATGCTTTCCTGAACTTCATCGCCGTACTGATTATCGCCTGCCCCTGCGCGTTAGGACTGGCGACGCCGACGGCGATTATGGTGGGCACGGGAAAAGGGGCGGAACACGGCATGCTTATCCGCAGTGCCGGAGCATTGGAGACGACTTTATAAGATAGATACGATACTTGCTGGATAAAACCGGCACGCTTACCGAGGGTAAACCCCGCGTAACCGATATTATCGCCGTCGCGTCCTTATACGCAAAATGAGGTGCTCCAGCTGGCGGCTTCGGTAGAGCACGACTCGGAACATCCCCTCGCCGAGGCGGTTATTAAAGCCGCCAAGGCAAAACGATTAGCTTTATTACCGACCGCCAATTTTAAAGCCATTCCCGGTCATGGCGCCGACAGCAGTGTTAAATAAGAAAAAGTATCTGCTTGGTACACTGAAACTGATGCAGGAAAATAAATTCTCGCTAAACGGACTGGCGGAAAAAGCCGAGAGACTCTGGCAGGACGGAAAGACGGTGATATTTATCGGGGTGGGGAAAAAGGTAGTGGGGCTTATTGCCTTAGCCGATACATTAAAACCCGGCGCTGCTAAAGTTGTCGCGGAGATACAACGACAGGGAATCGATGTCGTTATGGTGACGGGAGATAACAGGAGAGCCGCTGAAGCTATCGCCCGTCAAGCCGGTATTAAGCGGGTTCTGGCGGAAGTTCTACCGGAAAATAAATCCGAGGAAGTTAAAAAACTACGTGACGAGGGCAGAGTCGTGGCGATGGTCGGGGACGGCATTAACGACGCCCCGGCTTTAGCCAGCGCCGATGTCGGTATCGCTATCGGCACCGGTACGGATATCGCGATGGAAACAGGGGATATTACGCTAATCAGCGGAGATTTAAGTGGTATTACCACGGCTATCGCCTTAAGCCGCCGCACGATGAGGACGATTAAGCAGAACCTCTTTTGGGCTTTCGCTTATAACGTTATCTTAATACCGATAGCGGCGGGGGTACTTTACCCGGCTTTTCATAGCGTCGGCGTACCGTCGGGACTAAACTTTATGCTCGGCGATTATGGATTTTTAAATCCTATCCTGGCGGCGCTAGCAATGGCGGCAAGTTCGGTTACCGTGGTGTCTAACTCATTGCGATTAAGAGGGTTCAAGCCCAAAAAACTGACATAGCTAGGGAGGTATTATATGGCAATTGACCCGGTCTGCAAGATGACGGTTGATGAGAAAAATCCACCAGCGACTTCGGTGTATAAGGGCGTCAAGTATTACTTTTGTGCACTAGGCTGTAAAAAAGCGTTCGATAAAGACCCGAAGAAATATCTGGGTAAGAAGTAGGGCAGCTTTACATAAAGGACTGTTTTTCGCCTGTTAAATCACGCCTTCGTCGTTGAGTTTATTAATCTCTTCTTCGGTGTATCCCAGCATCCCCGAAAGCACATCCATATTATTTTCGCCGAGGAACGGCGCGTGATAGTCTATTTTCCCGGGCGTCTTGGACATTTTGAATAACGAGCCGGGCACTTTAACTTTACCGGAAACAGGCTGGTCGACTTCGATAATCATCTTGCGGTTCAATAACTGCGGATCGCTGCAGACTTCATCGAAAGACGGCAGCCTGGTGCAGGGCACATCGGCTTTCTTTAAAATGTCCTGGATTTGCTGGGCGGTTTTAGTTTTCGTCCAGGCGGTTATAACATCGTCAATTTCCTGGCGGTGCTGGAAGCGCTCGTTCTGGTTCTGCCCCAGCGGCGAATTAATAAGTTCCGTTTTGCCCATCGCGGTATAAAGTCGGTGGACTTGTGCCAGCACTCCGGCACTGATATAAACCCGATTGCCGTCTTTAGTAGGGTATAGATTACAGGGAATCATCGCGGCATGGCCGTTACCAAGACGCGGCGGTATAATATTATTCAACCAGTAAAAAGGAGCGAACTCAATCGAGGTTAGCTGCCAGATACTGTCCTGCATGGAGATATCGATTACCTGTCCTTCGCCGGTCTTCTGTCGGTGTAATATAGCGCCGATGATAGCCATTGTCGCGAACATGCCCGAAGAAAAGTCGCCCATGGATACGCCGCATCGAACGGGATTATCCGGGAAGCCGGTTACCTCGGTCATACCGCCCATCGCCTGAGCGACCGGGTCGAAACCGGGGTAATCGCGGCGGGGTCCTGTTTGGCCATAAGCAGAAATAGAGGTGTATATCAATTTAGGATTCAACTTACATATTATTTTACTGTCGAGCCCTAATTTTTCCATTGTCCCGGGACTAAAATTCTCGACCAGCACATCTACTTTTTTCACCAATTCTTTACAGATATTTAGTCCTTTTTTTGTTCTTAAGTTTACCGTGACGCTTTTCTTGCCGCGGTTCAGGATAATAAATGGTCCTCCTTCGCCGCCCTCGGTGTGTGGAACATCATAGCGTATTAAATCACCAGCTTCAGGTCGTTCAACCTTGATTATTTCGGCACCCAGGTCTTTTAACAGCAGGGTACAAAACGGACCAGAATAAATCGACGTAAAATCCAGTACTTTGATGCCTTCTAGAATACTGGCCATAACAACCTCCTCAAGATTTAGATGTAGATTTATAAAAATGGCGATATAGCGTTATTTTTAGTTAACCCATTATAACACGTATTTTTATCGATTTATAGAGTAAAATTCAAATAAATGTAAAAAATGTCTAAAATGTAGGATTTAATATCAACGTTTGTTTGACACTGCCTAGCTACGGGTTATAGTATATTGGCAACGCACTGTTAAGTAGGGTTAGATACAGGAGGAATGCCGAATGGTGGGTAAATACGATAAATATTTCTTAACCGATAACCCCTGGAAAAAGTTTGAATTTATCATGGGACCAATTATCACGCGGATGGATACCAAGACAATCGAAGGGAGTAATTTTTATTTTATCCACTGGGTATTGCCGCACGAAAAACCCCGCATGACGATAGGGCATCCTTCGCATATCCATAGCGAAGCGGAGCTATTGATACATATCGGCACCAACCCCAATAACCCCGATGACCTCGGAGCGGAAGTTGAGCTTTATATGGGTCCGGAGTTGGAAAGGCACGTTATCACCCAGACGACGATTGTTTATATCCCGCCGAATTTTATCCATGCCCCCTGGAATCCTTTAAAGACTAAACGTCCCTGGATATTTATCGAAATCAACCAGGGACTAAGGCATACCGAGAAATTCTATCCCCAACTCCTGACTAAAGAACACCGGGCGCAGCTGGACTGGAATTTCTGGCACGACGATGCGATGAGCGTCGGATATCCCAATATGGTCAAGCCGGAGGGGTGGAAATTCGAAGGGCGGGGGCATGGATAAAAGAAAATGTATTATTGAAAAAAGGAGATTTGCATGGTTAAAACCAAATTCGGGCACTTGATTAAAGAGTTAACATTTAAAGATTACGGAACGGGACTGGCGCGGCAGGGCACCGAGATGAATGGCAAATTCCTCGGCTACGACGTTAATATACAGTACGGCGTCTATTGGTCGGCGGGTAAAATGGGTAAGGCGCCTTACGACGCCGAAGTTCATGATTTCGACCAGGTGATGATATGGATGGGACTCGATACTTTCGACCTGGGCTATCTGGGGGCGGAGGTAGACTTAACGTTAGGCGAAGAAAAAGAAATGCATAAGATCACTACCTCGACCGCCGTCGCCGTCCCTAAAGGCATGCCCCACTTCCCCGCCACCATCAATAAAATGGACGACCGTTTTATCTTTATGACGATTTCTGTCGCGTCGGAGGTTAAAGCCAAGCCTTTTAAGTTAAGTGATAAACCGCCGAAGCAGGCCGGTTTTATGCGTTCGCAATACGCCCCCAACGTCCAGCACCTGGCTTTTATACGTAACGGACCCTATCATTACGGTCCCCTTAACCCCGATACCCACGAGGGCGCGATAACCGATATCCACGGCAAGGACTTTGAGTTTCACATGTCCTACGAGAGCATGAATAAAGCGCCCTACCGTTTCGGACCGGTGCCGGATAAACCGCACGTCCACCCCTATACCGAGTTCCTGCTTTTCATGGGCGCCGACCCGTATGATTTAAGCGACTTTCCGGCGGAGGTGGAGTGCTACATGGGTAAGGAAATGGAAAAGCACGTTATCACCAAACCGACGGTAGCTATCCAACCGGCGGGTCATGCCCATTGTCCGGTTATCGTTACCAAGCAGGAAAGCCCCTGGATTTTCGCGGTAGTACGTCCCTGGGGCCATACCGGCAAAGGCAAGGACGGGTACATAGATTAATTTTGAAGGAGTTAATACATGGCAAAAACAAAATACGGCTATTTAATTAAACCCTTAAAGTATAACAAGCTGCCCGGTAGCGGCAAACCGGAATATCTCACTATGTGTCAGGGCGCCGACCTCGAGGGAATAAACGTCAGTTTTATCTGGAGCTACCACCGCAATAAGGGTACGTGGGGTGTGGGCGGGGAATTTGGGCATGTCCATCCCTACGGCGAGGTTTTCCTGTTCACGGGGCTCGACTATGATAACCCCAATACCTTGGGTGCAGAACTAAGGTTGGACTTGGGCGAAGAAGCCGAAGAACATATCATCGCTGCTCCTTCGATAGTGACAATACCAGCGGGCGTGCCGCACCTGCCCATGGTAACACATAAAGCAGACAAACCCTTCGGCTTTCTGGCGATTTCCTGCGACGCTAAAGACAAGACCACCGAGCTGAAGAGTCGGAAAAAGGCTTTCGTCCTCATGAATAAATGCGGCGAGATGATTACCCGGATGGAGCTGCGCGATATTAAACGAACCAAGGGCGGTAATGCCGACTTTATGGGACATTGGAGCGGACAGAAAACACCGGGCTTTAATCTTAATTTCACCTGGGCTTTTCATCGGGGGACAG
Source organism: uncultured Chloroflexia bacterium (assembly GCA_963759785.1). GTDB lineage: Bacteria > Chloroflexota > Dehalococcoidia > Dehalococcoidales > RBG-16-60-22 > RBG-13-51-18. The sequence goes on along the minus strand of CAVXAM010000006.1, from coordinate 159,489 downwards.
GCTACTGGCACGAGCATGACCCGCACGTCCATCCTAACGATGAGGCGCTGGTTTTCGTCGGGCTGGACCCGGATAACCCCGATTATTTAGGGGCGGAAATCGAGTTCCAGTTCGGCGAGGAGCGCGAGGTTCATGTCTTTAATACCCCCACCGTCGTTATCGCTCCCAGGGGACTGGTCCACTGCCCGCTAATCACGCGGAAGGTCGAAAAACCCTATAGCTTCACCGCCATCTGCCTCGCCCACGAGCATACAACGACCTGGCTCGGCGGCGATAAGCCGTTTACCAGCAACTAAAAACATAAGTTAAAACACCCAAAAGCCCCTCGCGTAAAAAACGGGGGGCTTTTTATTTAGGAGAAATAGGGTAAAGCCTCTTGACAAATAGAACAAATGTTCGTATAATAGGGTATTGCTAGAGGCTGATATGAGAATACTTTGCGTTCTATTGCCCTACTTCCCCTGGCGGTGCGAGGTCCGGAGGAATCCGGCTATCGCTGACCGCCCGGCGCTACTGGTGCAGTCGAAAGAGGCTAACAGCTCGCAAAAGCTGGTGCTGGACTGGTCGCCGGAGCTCGAAGGACTGGTGCACGATATGCCCCTCCCGCAGGCGCTCGCCCGCCATGATAGCGCCTTACTAATCCCGTCCGATATTCCCCATTACCGCGCCGCCTTTAAAGAAATACTGGATAAACTGGAGCAGGTAAGCCCGCTGGTGGAGGGGACTGATTTGGGCTGTATTTACGTCGGCGTCGATGGACTGCACCTTATTTACCCGAACGATAGCGCCCTGATTAATGCTGTCAGCGGGGTGACGGCGGACTTTATGCCGCAGATGGGGATAGCCGAAAACAAGTTCCTGGCGTCGCTGGCGGCGCGGCAAAGTAAACCGAATGACTGCAAGATTTTATGGGGCGATATCGCCTCTTTCCTGAAGGATTTGTCCTGCGAGGCGCTGCCGGTATCTATCAAGAGCAAAGAAAAGCTGCGCGACTTCGGACTTAGCACGCTGGGGCAGGTAGCCGCGCTGCCGCCCGGTCCTTTACAGTCGCAGTTCGGCCCCGAGGGAAAAAGAATCTGGGAACTGGCGCAGGGCATCGATAATACTCCTCTCTATCCCCGCTTTATGGAGGAGGTTATCGAGGAGAGCGTTACGCTGCCGTCGGTCACCGTCTCCATGGACGCCATCATCACGTCGGCGGAGTCAATCCTCTTACATATCCTGCCGGGCATCATCCGGAGGGGACTCGGCATCCGCAGCCTGACGCTCTGGACGCGTACCTGGAACGCCGAAAACTGGGAAAGGGAGATTAATTTCAAAGAGCCGGCGATGGATATGAAAAACGCCGTGGCGCGCCTGAAGCGCGTCCTGGAGGACTATCCCCAGCCCGGACCGGTGGAGCTGGTGGGACTAAGGGTTAACCGGCTGGGCTATCCGCTCGGACGCCAGCGAAACCTCTTCGCCGATATCCGGGCGCAGGAACACCTGGCGGACGACATCAAGCAGCTGGAGCTTAAGCTGGGCAATCCGCAGATATATAAGGTAAAGGAAATCGAGCCATGGTCGAGAATACCGGAAAGACGCTACGCGCTGACACCTACAAGCCGGTAAACGCCCCGGCGGCGCTGCAGGTAGAGGAGGACGCTCCAGGGTCGCCGCTGGCTGTCAAGCTAAAGCGGCGGCAGTCCGTAACCTCTATTGAAGATAGATGGCGCATTGACGATGAATGGTGGCGCGCCGAACCGGTTTCGCGACTCTATTATAACGTCCTGCTCGCCTCCGGGCAGCGCCTGGTGCTTTATAAAGACCTCGTTAGGGGAGGGTGGTACGAGCAGGAGTACTAGGGGGAGTTTTCAGTTAACAGTAAACAGTTGACAGTGGGGGAAAAGGGGGATGTCATTCTGAGGGAGTCCTTCCGCAGAAGGACGACCGTGAGAATCTCAATCATAGGCTTGATTCAAGTTTGAGATTGCCACGCCTGCGTGCCGTAACACTTCGGTGTGCAGGCACGTCGCTTCGCTCCTCGCAATGACAGAACGTTTTGAACTATCATGTCTTACGCCGAGCTTCATTGCCATAGCTACTATTCCTTCCACGACGGCGCTGCGTCGCTGGAAGAACTGATGGTGCGCGCTAAAGAACTTGGCTACCGCGCTTTAGCCATTACCGACCACGATAACCTCTGTGGGGCGATGTGCTTCGCCCAGCTCGCCAAGTCGCTGGAGATACACGGGATTATCGGGGCGGAGGTAACTGTAGCCCCCTCCACGAGATCCTTCGGTCGTAACGAGAGGTCGGGATTCCCTCAGGATGACAGTCCTCCTGGCTATCACCTGACCCTCCTCGCGAAAGACGGCGAGGGCTATAAAAACCTCTGCCGCCTGATTACCGCCGCCCAGAACTCCGGCGAGCGTAACGACCCTGCCCTCCCCCCCGATTTACTTAAAGAGCACGCGATGGGACTGATTGCGCTATCGGGCTGCCCCAAAGGGGAGCTGGCGCAACTGGTATCGAAGTCGCGTCTGGTTGAAGCCAAAAGCCTGATAAGACAATACTTGGACTGGTTCGGTTTAGACAACTATTACATCGAGCTGCAGCAAAACCTCGCCTTCGGTGATACGGCGCGCAACGCCGTCCTGCTTAAGCTAGCGCAAGAAACGGGGGCTAACGTCGTCGCCACCGGCAACGTCCATTATCACGTCCGCGAAAGGCACCAACTGCAGGACTGCCTGGTAGCTATCAAGAACTGCAAGAGCCTGGAAGAGACGCATATCGAGAGACGTCCCAACTCCGAGTATTATTTAAGGTCGACAGAAGAACTGGAGAGTCTTTTCCGCGACTGCCCCGAGGCTTTAGAAAATACGGTTAAAATCGCCGAGCGCTGCACTCTGGACTTAACCAGGGACTTGGGCTACGTTTTCCCCGACTACCCCACCCCGGATGGCTATACACCGCAAACCTACCTCGAAAAGCTCTGCCACGAAGCGGCAATAAGGCGCTACGGCGCTATCACCTCGGCGGTGCGCGCCCGCCTCGACGAAGAATTCGCCCTGATTAAAAAGTATCAACTGGCGGGCTTTCTCCTAATGTACCACGAGGTGATTAAGCTGGGGCGGGAGGTGATGATAGACCTGGGCTTGAGCGACCCCTCCCTGACGCTGGAGGAGAATCCGCCGGGGCGGGGGCGCGGCTCTTCGGTGGCTTTACTGGTAGGCTATCTCATCGGGCTGTCACACATCGACCCGCTAAAGTATAACCTCTCTTTAGAGCGCTTCCTCCCCGCCGATACGATGTCCTGTGTGCCGGATATCGACCTCGATTTTCCGCGCTCTATCCGCGAGGAGCTTATCCTGCGCACGCATCAAAAGTGGGGCTGGCAGCACGCCGCTCTGGCCGGCACCGTCGCCACCTACCAGATTAAAGGGGCGGTGCGGGATTTAGGCAAGGCTTTGGGACTGCCGGAAGCGGAAATCGACCACCTTGCCAAACAGAGCGACTGGGGCAGCGCTAAAAAGCTCGGTAAGAAGATGGCGAAAATGCCCAGCTTTAAAGAAAAGGTAGATACCCCGGTGTGGCGGGACCTGATACGGCTGGCCGCGGAGTTGGACGGCTTCCCCAAGTACGCGGGACAGCACCCCGGCGGCATGATTCTCTCCTCCACCCCTCTTATTGATATCGTGCCTGTCCAGCGGGGGGCTATCGAGGGACGCTATGTTTGCCAGTGGGATAAAGACAGCATCGACGACGCGGGTTTCGTAAAGATAGACTTTTTAGCTCTAGGGGCTTTATCACAGCTGCAGGAAGCCATCGAGATAATCAAAGCCCGCACCGGCGAGCGAATCGATATGTCCCGCATCGACTTCGAGGACGCTAAAGTTTATGACATGCTCTGCCGTGGCGATACCATCGGCATCTTCCAGGTAGAGTCCGCCGCCCAGATGCAGACGATTACCCGCCTTAACCCCAGGAACTTGCTGGACATGGCGCACGAGGTGGCAGCGGTGCGGCCCGGCGTCGGCGCCAACAACGGCGTGCATGAATACCTGTTGCGGCGCACCAAGAAGAAACCCGTCACCTACGACTGCCCTTTAGAGCAGCGGGCTTTAGAGCGCACTTTAGGGATTATCCTTTTCCAGGACCAGGTCAACCAGCTGGCGATAGATGTAGCCGGCTTTTCGCCCAGTGAGGCTGACCGCCTGCGCCGCGCCTTCAGCCGCAAGCATAATGACGAGCTAATCGAGCAGTACCATAAAAAGTTCCTCGCCGGCGCCAAAGAGCGCGGCGCTAAAGAAGAGGACGCCGAAAAGGTCTTTAAAAAGTTCAACGGACAGTACATGTTCCCGGAGTCGCACGCTTTCGCCTTCGGGGTAACGGCTTACCAGGCGTCGTGGCTCAAGCTATACTATCCCCTTGAGTTCTTCGTGGCGATTTTCAACCAGCAGCCGATGGGTTTCTATAACCTGGAGACGCTCAAGGAGGATGCCCGGCGGCACGGCATCACCGTGCTGAACCCGGATATCAATCAGAGCCGGTCTAAGTGCACGATAGAACACTTAAACGTCATTCCCGCCCCGTATCAAGGTACGGGGTTAACTCCAGCGGGAATCCAGCCAACCCACCCCACCTGGATCCCGTATCAAGTACGGGATGACGGTAGAGGAGCCGCCCTGCGTCTTGGTCTCCTCAACGTTACCGGGCTGGGCAGCGCTTCCGCCAAAGCCATCGAGGAGGGGAGGCAAAAGGGTGGGGACTTTAAGACTATCGGCGAGTTTTTAGAGCGCACCGGCGTACTGGAAGAGGTGGCGCTTAACCTGGCGGGCGCCGGGGCTTTCGATAGTCTGGAGCCGAACCGCCGCAAGGTGAAATGGGAAATCGGCTTAAGATACCGTCCCATCAATACCCAGCTATCGCTCCCCCTCCCCGTAGCGCAGGATATCGTCGAGCTGGTTACTCCCAGCGACTGGGAGCAGATGCAGGAGGAGTATAACGTCCTTAGCCTTTATCCCAAAGGGCATGTCATGGCTAAACTGCGGCCGCGCTTCAGCCAGGGCTATCGCACCAGCCGGGACATCGAAAAACTGTATGACGGCGCCCTGATTAAAGCGGCGGGACTGGTCATTCGCCGGCAGCGGCCCCACGGCAAGGTGGTCTTTATCACGTTAGAGGACGAGTTCGGGCACATCCCCTGCATGGTCTTCGGGCCGGTTTACGACCGCTACGAATATACCTTGCGGTCGGCGTTTGTCATTATTAAAGGGAGGCTCACCCGCCGCGAAGGTACCTGCAACGTCGTCATCAGCCAGGTAAAGCCGTTCAATGCGCTGGATAAAGCGTTGCCGTCGAAGGACTTTAGATAAAGAAGGGTAGAGCCTTAACTTTTTATATCCGCGTGGTAGCTTTGTAATGACTTCACTTCCGACGTGCCGTTGCGGTTAGCGGCGATGCCTTTAACAGCCGCCATTGCCGCAGCCAGCGTCGTAATATAGGGGATGCGATATTTTACCGCTGTCTTGCGGATATATGAATCGTCGTACTTACTGAATTTACCGTACGGCGTGTTGATAATTAGCTGTATTTCCTGGTTTTTGATAGCATCGGTGATGTTCGGTCGTCCTTCATGTTCCTTAAGTATCAGCTCCGATGAGATGCCTTCGCTGGCGAGACGAGGCATGTGTCCCAACCGTGGCTTTAATCTTAAACCCGAGATTAGCGAATTGTCGGGCTATCTCTATGGCGGCTTGATGGTCTTTTTCGGCTACGGTAATAAGTACCGTGCCTTGGTCGGGCAGGGGAGTGACTGATTCTTGCGCCTTCCAGTAGGCTAAACCGAAAGAATCGGCGATACCCAGCACTTCTCCGGTGGATTGCATTTCCGGTCGCAGGATGGGGTCAACATCCGGGAACATATTGAAGGGGAAGACCGATTCTTTAACACCGAAGTGCGGTACTTTTAGATTCTTTAAGTTTAGGTCTTTTACCTTTTTACCCATCATCAATTGCGTCGCCAGGCGCGCCATAGCGATGCCGCAGACCTTAGAGACAATCGGAACGGTGCGGGAGGCGCGGGGGTTGGCTTCCAGCACATAGACGACGTCCTGGTAGATAGCGTATTGCACATTCATCACGCCGACGACTTTAAGCTCGCTGGCGATGCGTCGTGTATATTTTTCAATGGTGTCGATGTGTTTTTGGGGTATGCTGACGGGCGGGAGAACACAGGCGGCGTCGCCGGAATGAACACCGGCGTATTCGATATGCTCCATAACCGCCGGTATAAATACCTCTTCGCCGTCAGACAGAGCATCGGCTTCGGTTTCGATAGCGTTTTCCAGGTAACGTTCGATGAGAATCGAGCGGTCCGGTGTTACCCCGATAGCCGCCTCCACATAAAGTTTAAGTTCTTCTTCGTCGTGAATTATCTCCATGCCGCGTCCGCCGATAACATAAGAAGGTCGGACGATGAGGGGATAACCGATGCGGTTGGCGATAGCCAGCGATTCATCCAGACTGCGGGCGGTGCCTGATTCCGGCATCGGGATGCCGTACTTTTTCATCATTTGTTTAAAGCGTCCGCGGTCGGAGGCGATATCAATCGAGTCTACCGAGGTGCCGATGATATTCACACCGGCTTTTTCGAGGCTCTCGGCGATATTCAGTGGCGTCTGCCCGCCGAACTGAACGATAACGCCGATGGGTTTTTCTTTGTGATATATTTCCAGCACATCTTCTAACGTTAGCGGTTCGAAGTACAGCTTATCCGAAGTATCGAAATCGGTAGAGACGGTTTCCGGATTACAATTAATCATTATCGTCTCATAACCCTCATCCCGCAGGGCATAAGTGGCATGGACACAGCAATAGTCGAACTCTATCCCCTGCCCGATGCGTATCGGTCCGCTGCCGATAACGATGACCTTTTTCTTATTAGAAGGCTGGGCTTCGTCTTCCTGTTCGTAGGTGCTGTAAAAATACGGCGTGGTGGCATCGAACTCCGCTGCGCAGGTATCGACGGTTTTATAAACCGGTCGAACTTTATTTTTTATGCGGAGCTTTCTGATATTGTCCTGTGTCTTTCCTGTGATAGCACCTAATTGTTCATCGGAAAAGCCGAGTCTTTTAGTTTGCAGCAGCAATTCAGGCGTCAGCGGTCGGGAATGAATGGTAGATTCCATATTTATGATATTCCGCATCTTAGAAAGGAACCAGGGGTCGATTTTAGTTTTTTCGGTAATCGCTTCGGGACTTATCCCTCTTCTTAAAGCGGCCATGATTGCCCACAACCGTAGGTCATTAGGTTCGAGAGGATATGAGGTAATATCGGTAGCTGTTTTCCATTTAGGGTCTTCCCATAATAAAGATTTACGGTTGGACTCTAAAGAGCGGACGGCTTTTTGCAGGGCAGCCTCGAAACAGCGGTCGATAGCCATCACTTCGCCGGTAGCTTTCATCTGTGTACCGATAGCCCGACTGCTGTAAGCGAATTTTTCAAAGGGCCAATTCGGGATTTTCACCACTACGTAGTCCAGCGCCGGCTCGAAAGAAGCCACCGTTTTGCCGGTTACCTGGTTAGGAATCTGGTCAAGGGTTTTGCCGACGGCTATTTTAGCAGCGACCCGGGCAATTGGGTAACCGGTGGCTTTACTGGCTAGAGCCGAGCTGCGGCTGACACGGGGATTCACCTCAATCACGTAATACCGGTCGCTCTTGGTATCGAGGGCGAATTGTATATTGCAGCCGCCCTCGACGCCCAGTGCCCGAATAATCTTCAGGCTGGCGGTCCGTAGCATCTGGTATTCTTTATTAGTCAACGTCTGGCTCGGCGCGATGACGATGCTATCACCGGTGTGGATGCCTATCGGGTCGAAATTTTCCATATTACAGACAGTTATACAGTTATCGGCGGCATCACGCATCACTTCGTACTCGATTTCTTTCCACCCGCCAATCCAGCGTTCCATCAATATTTGGTGAATCGGGCTAACGGCAAGTCCGTTAGCCGCAACGACCTCGAACTCCTCCCAGTTATGCGCCGCGCCGCCGCCTGTACCCCCTAAAGTAAACGAGGGGCGGATGATGAGGGGCAAACCGATTTGTTTAGCAGCCTGCCGAGCTTTATCGAGGCTTGTGGCGCTGGCACTTTCAATCACCGGTTCGTCGATACCGATAAGCAGCTGTTTGAACAATTCGCGGTTCGAGGCGTTTCTGATAGTGGCTACCGGTGTCCCCAAAGACTTTACGTTATATTTATCGAGTACACCAGCGTCCGCCAGCTCATGGGCTAATGTCAAACCGGTCTGACCGCCCAGCGTGGGCAGTAAGCCTTCGGGGCGTTCTTTTTCTATAATACGGGAGAGAGTTTCGACCGTTAACGGCTCGATATAGACAATATCAGCGATGCCGGGGTCGGTCATAATGGTCGCCGGGTTCGAATTGACTAAAACCGAAATTATCCCTTCTTCACGCATTGCTTTACAGGCCTGCGCGCCGGCGTAATCGAACTCTGCCGCCTGCCCGATGATGATGGGTCCCGAACCGATGATTAAGACCTTCGATGGTTTCATAGCTATTTGGACTCCTTAATCATCGCTATGAATCTATCAAAGAGATAAGTGTTATCCAGCGGACCGGGCGAAGCCTCGGAGTGATACTGGATGGCGAAAACCGGATAATCCTTATGTTTCAAGCCTTCGACGGTATCGTCGTTAAGGTTGATGTGGGTCACTTCAAGTCCGTTTTTTACCGTAGCCGCATCGACAGCGTAGCCGTGGTTCTGCGCGGTGATGTAGACCCGCCCGGATGCCAGTTCACGGACGGGGTGGTTGCCGCCGCGGTGGCCAAACTTTAGTTTGAAGGTTGTGGCTCCGTAAGCGCGGCCAATTAGCTGGTTGCCTAAACAGATTCCCATTATCGGTGTTTTGCCGATGAGTTGTTTAACGTTATCTGTAATATAATCCAGCAATTTCGGGTCGCCCGGACCCGGCGAGAGTAACACGCCGTCCGGTTTTAAAGCGAGGATTTCTCCAGCCGACGTTGTGCAGGGCACGACGGTTACACGGCAACCCAGTCTGATTAAAATACGCAGGATGTTGTACTTTAACCCACAATCCAGAACGACAACATGATAAAGCGATTTTTGATTATCCGACGGCTGCCGATAAAGAGTTTGAGTCGTTACTTTTTTAACGAAATCAATCGTTCCGTAAGAGGGGGCTTTGCGCAGCTCTTTGAGGGCTTGTTGAGGGGTCTTACTGCTGGTCATTATCCCCATCATTACGCCAGCCGAACGCAGCCGGCGGGTTAATGACCGCGTATCGATACCGTAAATACCGGGGATGTTGTTTTCTTTTAAGTACTGATGTATTGTCTCGCGGCTTAAATAATGACTGGGTTCGAGGCAATGCTCCCTGACGACGAATCCCTGAACCTGTATCTTGTCTGACTCAAAGTCCTGGTCATTAATGCCGTAATTGCCGATTAGGGGGTAAGTCGGCACCAGTATCTGGCCGGCGAAAGAGGGGTCGGTCAACATTTCCTGGTAACCAATCATGCTGGTACAAAAGACCACTTCGCCAATGGTTTCAACATCGGCGCCGAAGCTATAACCCTGGTAAATCGTACCGTCTTCTAGAGCTAGAATCGCTTTTTTATCCATACTATTTCCGTTAAAAACCCCGCTACTTCAAATAACAGATGGCTTTTCTTGTCCGGGCATCAGCAATCACATTAACATATGCCCCATGATGCGTCAAGGGAACGTCAATTACTTTTATAATATCTTTGAAGTCAGCGTATTCCGGTAAAACTTTCGTCAAAGCGTTCGGAGACTCTGCAAAAAATCGGTTATTGAATTCTGTTGCCTGATTATCGGGGAAAACCGGCATATAGATTATATCCGCTTCAACCAAGTCCTGGAAAAAGTGCGTCCCGTAGGATAATTCGGGTTCACTGCCGGTGCCGGCTCGGCCAATCTCCACCAGTACCAAAAAATTATCAATATCGGCATAATTGACATTCACCCCCAGGTCGATATTATTACTTCCCCACCGCCCCGGTCCGATCGCCATTATTTTTTCGTTTTTACCGCGGAAATATTCGTTTATTTTCCCTACGATACGGCCTAACTCCCTTTTACGACTAACCGAACTGATAGCTGTGTATTTATCATGGTCGATATAAACTATATATTTTATCGAATCGACCATGCCACCGCTGATTATCCGGTCGGCTTTGAATAATACATGGTTGGCAGCCAGTTTTTCCGGTAGCGTTAAAGGTGAATCGGGTATTCGGGGTAATCGTAACGGCCGGCACTGCAACAGGTTAACTTTCACGTCTTCGTTCTCATCGATGGTAGCCGTGAATTCGATATCTAGAGGTTGCTCCCAGGTGCTTTCGAGTCTGGACAAAATATCACCCATTATTTTCACGAAGTCTGTTTGTTTAATCAGGTTATTGAAAGTTAAAGCGATATCTCTCGAAGAAATACCTGACAAACTGTAAAGTGAATCGTTCACAAAGCCTTCTGATATGGAAGACACCAGGTAATTAGTATTAGGGTAGTCTAGAAGTTCCATAATTTCCTGTACGGGATGGGTAGCGAACTCATTTGCTTCCAAGTCAAGGAGGTCCAGATTCTTTTGCGAATATTTAGCTATTTCCATACCGATTTCCGGTCTTAATTCTGGGTGGCTGACGGCTATCATCCGGGGATAGTCGCCGCCGACCCGGTTGACGGCGCGAGTCCCCAGCCCAAATACCAGCCGTATCATACCTTTTCGCGGGTCGATGCGGTCGGTCCAGGCATAAAGGTTCCTTGAAAAAGCCACGCCGGATAATGGCGGGAAAAAATACCTCCGATATGGCATGCCGGAAACTCTTTGCACCAGTATTGCCATCTGCTCATCATATTCGCCGAGCCCCCGCTTCTTACGATAAATCAGCGCATCCGGATTTAACGCGCTGGCATAAACCAGCTTGACCGCCCGCAGGAAGAAAGACAGCCTTTTTTCGGGGTCGCCCTGGTTAGCGCAGAATTCACTCCGGTATTTGCCGGCAAAAGCGTTACCGAAGCTGTCCTCTAATAAGCTACTGGAGCGGACGATTATCGGTGCCTGCCCGAAGTAATCGAGCATATCCTTGAATTGCGCCAAGATGTCTCTGGGGAAATTGCCCGCCAGGAATTGCTCTTCGACCTGCTCGAACCCTTCACGTGATATCTGGGGATTACGCGATAATTGCGATTTTAAGCGGAAAAGGTTGTTATTGACCATGAAAGTGAAAAACACGTCGGAGCCGATATAAAACGAATCGTGTTCTTCCAGGATACGAGAAAAATCCCTATTCTTATTTTTTTCTAGTAACACCTTCCGGGCAACTAACATGCCAGCGGCTTTACCGCCAATCCGCCCCGAACCAATCATCCGGTTTCTTATTTGGAGTAAGTCTTCAACAGTCAAATAAGCATCAGCCAGTTTATTGAAGTCAGGGTGGTTGCCAATCATCATGCGGGTCAATTCCTGCTTCAAGGCGGCTATTTCTCGTTTCGCTTCCGGCAGTTCAGAGGCGATGCCCTGATACTGCACCAATTTGCTATAAATACTATCCCAGGGGGCAATAGAGCTGGATAATGTGCCATTCGGTTTTTTACTGGCTGATACCGATAGCGCTGCTGCATCACCGCTGCGGAATATGGGCGACCATTTAGTGCCGGACATGACATGGGGGATAAACATATCTGAAGAATATCGGTCCCACACTTTAATCGGGTGAATATAAGTCTGGCCGCCGACGTGATAAAGGTCGAGCAATATCTGCGTGGTATCCCTGATACGGGCAACTGTGCTGGAGGAGTGCTGATTTCTTGTCAGAGCGAAATAGGTCACCGTATCCATTTCAAACAGATACGGGCAGGTGAAGCGGAAAAAATTAGCCAGCAGTTCGTCAGTAGCCCATTTATTCACCAGGTCGGAAAGGTTATCGAAGACATAGCAGACTTTTTTCCCGTTTTCATCGATAATGCGGTGTACCGCTGTGCTGAAAAAGTCGAAGCCGGGGGATGGGTCGATATCAATAATGATGAGGTTTTTACGTGGCGCTAGAACCGGTTTATGTGTCGCAAATCTGATGTAGATACATTTGAAGCCGTTCTTAATGGATTGGTCTATAAAAGTTTCAGCGAAATGAGTGTAATCATTAAGGTTATCTACCTGCCAGACTACATTGTCACCAAGACGAATACCCTGCAATAAAGCATCCAGCGCTTTGATGCCACTACCGACTCGTCTGGAACTCTCACTTTTAATCATATTGCACCTTGTCAGGACATAGAGTTTTAACTACCCCGTTTCACCCAATCCGTCGTCTTCTCTTAACGCCGACGTCTTTTTAGGTTTGATTTTTCGGTAAACATTATGTGGCGCCGAAACTTTTATTATCGATGGTCAACAACCGCTCGATGGCGATACCGAATAGTTTTTCGTTTTCTTCTAAATAAGGTTTAATTAATGCCCAGTCCTTGTCCGTCATCTCGGCGAATTCACCGCCGTTAAGCTGCTCGTCAACAAGTTTGCCGTGCGGGTCGCGCACGTAGATTGCCCCGCCCGAAGCCAGCGAAAAGATATTCGACCCCGGATAGGGCGATTCGAGTTCCCGGACCAAACCGGTATTTTCGTCGAAGCCAATACCATTTAACACCACAAACCCGCCGCCATTCAAGGGGTCGCCAGCCATAAAGGATTCTGCCAGGTAGTCCAGGGCAGTGCCGTTAATGACGACACGCGGCTTACCGACGGCGTTGATCAGGGGCGTCCCGCGGCGTTACCCATGATATAGGCAGAACCTCCCTTAGCGCCGTACATGAACGTTTGCCCCACATCCCCGTAAACCACCAGTTTACCGTCCTTCATAATCTGGCAGAGCTGGTCTTGAGCGTTATTATGCACGTAAATTTCCATACCGTCGATGCCGGATGCCAGATAGTCGCCCGATGAACCATAGACGTCGATACGCACTCCCTTTAGTCGCCTGGACCACATCCGCAGCCGGTAAATCGCTGGCCGCGGCAATTATAAACGATGAAATTCCGCCAGCCGAGTTTAAAGGCTTTAACAATCATTAAAGCGTCGCAGTTATCACCCTCCGGTTCGAAGTGCTCGGCATTAATGACGAGAATCTGATTACCTTGTCGCCGGCTTGCGCAGTTTAGAGCGCGTCGAAAAATCGATTTGGCAGAATTGCGAATTCGTCTTTTCGGTAATCATCGGAGTAGCAGCGAAGATGGCATCCAGGTTGATTTTCAGGACATGCTGCATTGAACCGCGCTTGATATTACCGGTATTATAACGCCGGTCGTTAAGCATCGTCAGGGCGTCGATAGCTATCGGTTTAAAGGCATCGTTTTTCATGGCGTGGTCTTTAATAACCTCGATAGCGTACCTGAATCCTTCGGCATCAAGCTTGAGCATAGCACCCCGGATATAATCGAATATTTTCTGTGCCGCCGACTCATTATCCGTTTCGACAAGTATTTCATCGAGCCGTTCTTTGACAGCTTTACATTCCCTGGACATGCCTTTTATTTCTTTAATGACGTTGCAGATGGCTTTATCTCTGAGTCGTCACGATTACCTTGCCGAATTTATCGGTACAGATAAGCTCTTTGTACCCGAACCATCTGCATTGATCTTTAAGACTGAAAATGAACGCGCCGCCGTCGGTATAGCTGCCGCCGCGGGCATTCCAGTACTTATCGGCAATCGGTCTGAAGCGCGGGTCTTCCCGCTGTAATGAGCTTAGTGTGGCGTCGATAGCCTGTTTCTCCGAACAGATAAGCCCGACCTGTAATTCGCCCTCCTGTAAAGCGAAAACCTGCGGCCTTAACATGGCGGTATCGGTAATGCCGATTAGCTGGTATTGATTATTCTGTACGTCATTGCGGGCGATAATGAAAAACCACGGACCGTCGGGGGAGGAAAATACATGGTGGGTCTGTATCGCTTTATATAACGCCTGTTTTTGTGCCGGCAGCATGTCGAAGTCCATCTCCGATGTCGGCGCCATCGCCTCGATAAGGTATTCCAGCGGATACTTGTAGACTCTGCCCCATAAATCAATCAAGAGGGCGGCTTCCTCGGTATCGGTCAGGAACAAGGGATAATAGTTACGCTGTTTTAGATATTCGTAGACCGACTGATAGTTAGCGAAGTCGCCGTTATGCACCAGCGCCTCGTTAAGTGCGCTAAAGGGATGACAGCCGCCCGGATGCCAGACGCGTCCGCGGGTTGGGTAGCGCTGGTGCGCCAGCCAGACATGGGCTTTAAAATTTTCCAGTTTATAATATTGCACGACATTTCGGCATAACCGACGATCTTCAGTATCATCATGTTCCGGCCGTGCGACATGACGAAGGCTTTTTTCTCGCCCAGCGAGGCATAATATTGTTTGTTGATTTTAAAGCTGTTTTGATAGACGAACTCATCTTCGGCATCGCGGCGGGTAACCGATTTAAGCTTCTTCTCCGCGATAAATTTATCCAGAATGTCATCTTTTACGCGCACGAAATACCGCATAATATCCGGCGGCTTAACCTCCAGCCCGATACTACGATAGTCATCGAGCGTAGCGAGTTTTTCCTGATTTATCAATCTTAAAGTGTGGCTTGATGAACGTGTTTTCTAGCTCTTTAGCTATACTGTTATCCAGCAGGGCGACATGGAGCATATAGTCTTCATCCAGCACTTTCCTTGAAATGCCTAAAGCTTCCGGTATAAAGCCGACGGCGCCGATGCCGCCGCCTTTACCGTTGCCCCGGTTGTGCATCTGTAACGAAGGCTCGAAGATATTTTTACCGGTTACCGGGATAGAGCAGATAAAGCCGGTAACGCCGCAGCCGCCTTCCTCTTCCGGATTTGGTTCGAGGGCGGGCATATTCCGGTATAGTTCAGCGCGTGAAGATAAAATCAGTTCGGCGTTATCTCTCATGGTCAGGCTCCGTTTCATGACTGTAATCGATGTGCTCCAGCAGGTCGGTCCGTCCCACCAGTTCGCGCACGCTACGCATGCCGAACTGCTGGAGAATCTCAACCAGCTGGACGTTCCAGGCATGGTAGAAATTGGTCAATCGCTGCGTCGCCCAGTCCTCGGTAAATAGGGCAGCAAGTTCGGAATCGGTAGTGGCGATACCCCGCGAGCATCCCCGTCCCGATTCACAGTTGCCACAACGGACGCATTCTAAAGCGATTAGCTCCGCCGTGCCGATAACCGCCCCATCTGCGCCGAGACAAATGGCTTTAGCTAAATCATGGGCGGTCCTGATACCGCCGGAAGCGATTAGCGTCATCTTCTCTCGAACTCCTTCGTCCTTAAGGAAGTTATGCACCTTGGTAATAGCGTATTCGATAGGCATGGCGATATTTTTCTTAGCGATATCGGGCGCGGCGCCGGTGCCTCCGTAGCCACCATCAATATGAATAATATGTGCCCCGGCATAATACGAACCCACCGCCACCATATCCACGTCGTTAGGCGTGGATACTTTAACGGAAACCAGGGCTTTTGGATTCACTTCCTTAATCCAGTCGATGTGCTTTTTATGGTCTTCGATGGAATACACCGAGTGGAACGGGAAGGGCGAAAATAGCGAGGAACCCTGCACGGCTTCGCGCATTTTGGCGACGCTGGCGGTATTCTTTTCGCCGAGGAGGTGTCCGCCCAGACCCGGTTTAGCGCCCTGGGCGTATTTGAACTCAACTATCCTGACACGCTGGATGGTTTCTTCGCGTACCCCGAAAAGACCGGTCGCAACCTGGGTGATAACGTGGTCGTCATAAGGATAGAGAATATCGGGATAGCCGCCTTCGCCGGTAGAGGTGAAGGTATTCCAGTTAACGGCGTTATGCGCTTTAGAGACCATCGTCGGGAGGCTTACCGAGCCGAACGACATCCCGCCGCCGTAAAGGGGGGTGGAGATAGAAATTTTAGGCCGCCCGTCGTTACGACGATTCAGCGGTATCTCGGTAGAAATCTCAGATTTATCTACCTTCGGCGGCTTAGCTGGAAATTTGAGCCGCAGCTTATCGAAACCGCCGCCGGAGTTACCGACGTTGTACTCGATGTCTTTACGCTGCGGGGGATAGCCGGTTTCGGCCATCATCCAGGTGCCGGTGATGATATCCGGCGTCCAGCGATAATCGCCCAGAGCTTCGTACATAGGATTTAGCGAAATGCTTAAAGCTTTCCGCGGGCATTTAGCCACGCAATAGAAGTCATTTTCCTGGCACTGGAAACCGATGCACTTATAGTCTATCGGCGGGTTCACTTTATTATGCCCATCCACTCTTTCATGCACGCCGTAGGGACAGGTTTTAGCACAGGTGCCGCAGTTGATACAGGCATCGGACCGGGTGACTTTATATTTAGGCACTTGGTGCCTGAATCGCGACGGCGTATTTTTTATCTGTACAGTTGCAGGCTTCATGTAATCACCGTTTTTCTTTTTTAAATATTTTTCCGAACGTTTCTTTATCTATTTCTTCGAAGAATATCGCCCGGCCGGACTCGCCGCGCAGACGCCTTGCTTCGCGGATGCCCATCGCGCCCATCATTTCCAGTATCTGCGAGTGCCAGGCGCCGATAAGGTTAACGATACGCTGGGTTATAGTGGGGAGGGTAATTTTTTCGAGGTTTTCGGGCCATAGCAGTAGTTTTTTCGGTTCTTCAAAAATCCTTAACCCCAAACCTATAAAAAGTGGTATATCGATAGCCGTAAGGTCGGCACCGCAGAGCATCGCTTTAGGTACCTGCTCCGCCATACCGATACCGCCTGAAACGATTAAAGTAACCTCGTCCCGTATGTTGTCTTCCACGAGTTTTAAATGCATTGCCCGGATAACGTCTTTAAGAAGACGGTTATTGGTTTTACCGTTACCGTTAAGTTCCTGTCCGCGATAATCAGCGGCGATGTGGATAGCCTCGGCTCCGTTATGGGTTAACTTCGCGACGATATCCTCCACGCCCTTAGCCGCGGGTACGCGAATAATCGTGATAGCTTGGTTTATTTTTTTAACTTTGGCGATAAAACCCGGCAAATCAGTAAGTATGGCATCATCATATTCAATTTCTACCAGACGTGACTTTTTAAGTAGAGTATTATATTTTTCAATCTCTTTATACGTAAGATAAGGGATAATATTATCGCTGTGTTTAGCAAATTTAGCTGTAATCTCGGCTATCGGCATGATGACGCAGGTATTTATTTCTACCGCGGCATTCAAGACGGCTTCTTTAACTTTAGGACTGATTTTCTCGGTCGTCATATCGAAAAGGATGGGAATGGAGATAGTGAACGTATCCGGCACTTTGGAAACTAACCGTCCTTCGCTGTTGAAGGTAAGGTGATTCAACCTACGTCCTATTTCTACGGCCGTATTGATATATTCTCGCCCGTGAATGCCGTCACGGGTAGGGCGGACGATTTCCGACATATCCGTCCACATGCTGTCAAAACCGATTCCGGTAAACGGACCGCGATAGCCGGCGCCGGAAACGGGTACCTTGCCATCTTCAGATTGTTTCCAAAGACTTATCAAATTATCGGCTTTCCAGTGTGTCCCACCGATACTAGAAAAGTCTTTATCGATGGATTTTTCCAAAGCCCCGCGCGGGCATTCCTGGATACAGCGGAAGCAATTCCGGCAGACGACAGTATTCGGGTCCGCCATTTGACGCGGGTCATCCTCACGTCGCTTGAAGGCTTCGTAAATACACACCTTGATGCATTTGCCGCAGTTAATGCAGTTTTCACTACGCGTAATTTTAAATTTGACTACATAATCAAAGTCGAGCGGTGTGTTCTTGGTGCCAATATGATATTTCTTCGGCATAATCAGTGTCGTCTTTCTTGTAATGGATTAATTTACATAAAATCAGCTGTTCCGCTCCACCATATCCCAATATTCTTCACTGGCATCGACCTTTTCCAGGAATTCCAAGATTTGCTTATTGGGTCGGCCGTATTTGCTTTCAATCTTTTCTTCTAAGGCATCCCAGAGTTTTGTCAATTCCAGATTGGTCTGGCATATTTCATCGCAGGCTTTGCAGCGCATACATAAAAAGGCGGTCATCGCTTCTTCTTTAGTCACCGGCTGACCATAAAGGAGTTTCTTGGTCAGGGCGATTTTACCCTTTGGAGAAGTCTTTTCATCTTTGGTGACCAGATAAGCCGGGCATACCGCCAGACAGCTGCCGCATTTGGCGCAGGCGTAGGTGCTAAGCTCGGTATCCAGACTACCGACTTTTTTATTCTTCCCGAGGAGGAGGATAACAATTCTGCCGATTACAGGGGCGGTCATTATCAGTATCTGAATTAAAGTATTGAATATTATAGGATTAAAGAGAATACCGGAAATACCTTTTCCGCCGCGGCTTAAAGACTTGCCCGTATGCAATATATTGTTCGGGTCAACCTGGGCTTTATATTTTTTGAGGCTACGCAGTTTCTCTCGGCTGTAGCGGCTAAGAATAAATCCCGCATTCCAAAGCCCCACCCCGTAGGGTTCGGCGCCGAGTGAAATAGCCGCTTTAGTGAGGATAGCAACAAGGGGTACGTTAATTAAGTATTTCTTTTTCCTGGAATCACAAAGGAAAGTGGCATTTAGCAGCGCTTTTTTATTTTCCAGGATGTATGTATCAATGAACACATCCACCCCGAAGTATTTAGCCAGTTTTTTGGATTTTTCGATAAAAGCGACTGCTGATTTTACCGGAATAATAACCTCACTCGCCAGGATAGTTGGACCCAGGCGTTTGGTCTTCATGCCGAACAGTCGCTCGTTCCAGAGGTAGTTTGCCGTGTATTGAGGGGCTTCCTTAACGCTCTTATCATGAGTTAAATATTGTTTAAAGCTAGCTGCGTCTTCAGCGCTGCCGAATTCTATCAGGACCGCGGGGCTTTTCTCGAATATTCCGGTACGCATGATTTCGTTAATGTCCGCCAGGTGATTATCATCCAGGAAACGGATAGTATTAGGTTTATGTTTTTCGACGGTTTGACTATTGATGTACCTGCCGATAAAATCAAGAGCCGCCTTGTCGCTGGCGAAGTAAAGCAGAGAAGGATACGAACCCTGCGGGGTATCGCGCAGTTTTAAAGTCACCTCGACGATGATGCCTAACTGTCCCTCGGTAGAGACAAAATAGGCGAATTCGCGGTCGGCGGGGGATAACTTTTTTATCTCGCCGGTGCCGGTAACGATGGTCATCGAGACGACCTGTTGCGATACGTGACCATACTTAAAGCTGTTGATAGCATAACCGCCGGTGGATATCCAGCCCCCCACGGTTGAAAACTTGCCTGAAGGGTAGGTCCTGATACATAAGCCGCTTTTCTTAGCGATAATATCGATATCGCTCCAGCGAGCGCCGGATTCAACCGTCGCTGTTTTCTGCTTAACGTTAATCTTTAGTATTTTCCGGAAAGGCGACAAATCAATAACGATACCTCCGCGAACTGGTATAGCTCCTCCGAATCCCCATGAAGCCGCCCCTCTAACGGTTACCGGTATTTTCTTTTCGTTGCCGGCTTTAATGACTTTAACAATTTCGTCTACATTTTTGGGCTGCACGACGATATCGGGCATTATCTTGAATAATGTTCTGGACATTAGCGGCGGTATATCACCGATATCGTGACTGTACATCTCGCGTTCCGCGAGTGTATCGAGTATCTTTATATCCCCTAAAATCTTCTTTAACGCGTCGATTTTCTTCATTTAAGTCTTTTCGTTCGTCAGTTATAACGATGCGGTGCAAGAACAGCCGTGGTTTTCCCACGGCTGTTTACGATACCCGCTACTATCTATTATGCTGGATTTTTAGGCTAAATGACAACTATTTTTAAAGAATTGGTAAATATGTCTTGGTTTCGTAGTCGGTCACTTGCACGCGGTATTTATCCCACTCTATTTTCTTATTTTTGATAAAGGCATCCAAAACGGCATCGCCCAGCGCCTTCCTTACCAGTTTGCTGTTTTCGGTCAGGGTAATGGCTTCACCGAGGTTGGCGGGTAAGGTGCCGATGCCGCGCTTCTTCCGCTCCGCTTCGGGCATATGGAAGACGTTTTCTTCGACCGGGTGCGGTGGTTCGAGCCCTTCCTCGATACCCTGCAGACCGGCTGCCAGTAGCACGCTAAAGCATAAGTAGGGATTACATGCCGGGTCGGGGGAGCGGATTTCGAACCTGGTGGCATTTTCCTTCCCTACCTCATACATCGGTACGCGGATTAGGTCGGAACGGTTGCGTTGCGCCCAGGAAAGGTACACCGGCGCTTCGTAACCGGGCACCAAACGTTTATAAGAATTAACCCACTGGCTAGTGATGGCGGTAAATTCCGGGGCGTATTTCAACAGACCGGCCAAAAAGTTAAGTGCTATTTTAGAGAGGTGATATTTGCCTTTTATATCGAAGAAAGCGTTGCGGTTACCTTTAAACAACGACTGGTGTACATGCATGCCGCTGCCGTTGATGCCGAATACTGGTTTAGGCATGAAGGTGGCATAGACGCCGTATTTTTCCGCAACCTGTTTGACGATAAGACGGTAGGTCATTACGTTATCCGCCATGGCTAGAGCATCGCAATATTGCATATCGATTTCGTGCTGGCTGGCAGCTACTTCATGGTGCGATTTGTCTACCGCAATGCCCATTCTTTCCAGGGTAAGAACAGTCTCCCGCCTTAACTCAGTAGCCGCATCCGGCATGATATCGAAATAACCGCCCTGGTCAAGCGGTTCCGTCCCCTTACTATCCTTAAAGTAAAAATATTCCAGTTCGGGACCTACGTAATATATGTAACCCATGTCCGTTGCCCGTTTTAAGTTCTGTTTCAATACATAACGGGGATCGGCTTCTAACGGCGTTCGGTCGGGCTTGACGATATCACAGAACATGCGGGCGACCGATGCGTGTTCCTGCGGTCTCCAGGGGAGGAGTTGGAAAGTCTCGGGGTCGGGAATAGCTATCATGTCGCTTTCATCAATACGGGCAAACCCCTGGATTGATGAGCCGTCGAATCCGATGCCGTCTTTTAACGCTGTTTCCAGCTGTTCTATGGGGAGGGCAAAATTTTTCAGGACCCCCAGGATGTCCGTAAACCAAAGACGGATAAACTTAACGTCGCGCTCCTTGGATGTCTTGAGGGCATAATCCTTTGCTTCTTCTTTACCTTTTTTTGTTACCATTTTTACTCCTTTTATCAAAGTATTTGTATTCCAAGACAATGATATATCTTAAATTGCATCGTCGCCAGCATCGCCGGTTCGGATACGCATTGCGTCCTCTACAGGCAGCACGAATATCTTGCCATCCCCGATATTCCCGGTACGGGCAGCGGCAGCAATGGTATGAAGCACTCTGGGAACGTCTTCATCCAGTATCACCACCTCGAGTTTAACTTTAGGGAGCAGGTCAACATGATATTCTCCGACTCGCCATTGCAGGGTATAACCACCCTGGCGGCCGTGCCCGCTTACTTCACTCACTGTGACGCCGTAATAGCTATCTTCTTTAAGGGCTTGGCGAACTGCGTCCAGTTTTTCTTCCCTGATAATCGCCTCTATCTTCTTCATCGCAGTGTTCCTCCATAGGCTCTTTCGCCGTGTTGCGAAATATCCAGGCCGATTGTTTCTTCGATTTGACTGACTCTTAGCCCGATTGTTTTTTGGATGATTTTTCCGATTACCCATGTCATGCTAAAGGCAAAAACCGAAATCACTGCTACGCCAATAAACTGCGTTAGTAGCTGCATCGGGTTTCCGTAAAGCAAACCATTGGCCCCGGATGGATTAACTGAAGTAGTAGCAAAAATACCCGTAGCTAGAGTTCCCCACGTACCGCCCAATCCATGACAGGCAAACACATCCAGAGAATCGTCCATGCCGCGTTGAATTTTTAATAGCATCATCCCAAAATAAGAAATAACCGCAGCGATACCGCCGATAGCAAGACCTGCTATTGGGGTTACATACCCGGAGGCAGGGGTAACTGCTGCCAATCCTACTATCGCGCCGGTTAACATGCCGAGAACGGTAGGTCTCTTGTAAATCCAACTTAGAATCATCCAAACTAAAGCTGCAGACGCTCCACCGGCATTGGTGGCTACAAAAGCGCTGGAAGCTAATCCACCGGAGGTTAAAGCGCTCCCGGCATTAAAACCGAACCAGCCGAACCAAAGCAGACCAGCCCCCACCGCGACCAATGGTATATTGTTGGGTTCCATTGGCTCTTTGCGGACAAACCCATGGCGGGGACCTAGAAGGATTACTAAAGATAATGCCGAAATTCCTGCAGTGATATGAACTACCGTCCCGCCGGCAAAGTCAATTAAACCTAACTTTGCTAACCAGCCGCCCGAACCCCAAACC
Organism: uncultured Chloroflexia bacterium; assembly: GCA_963759785.1. Lineage (GTDB taxonomy): Bacteria > Chloroflexota > Dehalococcoidia > Dehalococcoidales > RBG-16-60-22 > RBG-13-51-18. Next base: position 137,073 of record CAVXAM010000006.1, on the reverse strand, counting down.
CAATGCGAGACCGGTATATAGACAAGTGTAAGCCACAAGATACTAAAAATCAGTAAAGCGTTAAATTTTATCCTTTCGACGACCGCCCCGCTTATCAGGGCTACGGTTATAATGGCGAACATGCCTTGAAATATCATAAACGCCAGCTGCGGAACTGTTGTCGCGTAGGTTGAAGATGGCTCTTGTCCGACACCGTTTAACCCGAGGAAATTAAAACCGCCGATTACTCCGGCATGGTCGGTGCCGAAAGCCAGGCTATAGCCATAAAGAAGCCATAACGTGCCAATCAACGCAATGATGGCAAAGCTCATCATCATCGTGGATATGAGGTTTTTCCGGCGTACCATGCCCCCATAAAATAAAGCCAGCCCCGGCGTCATGAGCATCACTAAAGCTGCGGATATAAGCAGCCAGGCAGTATCAGCGGCATTGGTCGTCATAGCAACCTCCGACAAAAGACTTATAATCCTACTATACTAAAGGCGTATTTCAACGACGTTACAGCAATGTTACAATTGTGTTACAAAAGCTTTAGGCTATGAGGTTCACAGTTTTAGTTGTTTATACGTAAATCTGATTATGTTATGATTAATATTGAATCTACCCGATAGGAGTAATAGACATGAACTCGCCTCGGGTACTGTTGCTGGCTGAAGAAGCCGAAGACATACGCGACTTAATCAAAGGGCTGACGATTAGGGGTTTCACCTGCGCTATCATTATTGACGAAGAAGAGCTGGTGAATAGCCCATCGGTGGATATATTGTTGTTCGTTACCGATATCAGCCTTAATGGTTCTGACTTAAGTAACCTGACCCTGCGGATAAAAAAAGAACGCGATATTTATATCATCTTAATGGCTAATGAAGAGGTATTACGTAATATCGAAACTGATGCCTCTATTGATGACTTTATACTGGAACCATTTAATCTACAGGAACTTACAACTCGTATCAATCGACTTCTAAAGAGACATAGTCCAAAAGAAGAACCCGGAGAATATTTGAAATCCGGTGATATCGTTATCAACTTGCCTCGGTGCGAGGTTTCGGTGGCAGGTAAGGTGGTTGACTTAACTTTTACGGAATATGAACTTCTGAAACTGCTGATGAGTAAAAAGGGTCATGTGTTTACTCGCGAAGCGCTGCTTAATAAAGTGTGGGGCTATAATTACTTCGGCGGCGACCGAACGGTTGACGTTCATATCACACGTCTGCGCAGTAAAATCGAAGACCCTTCGCATAATTTTATTGAAACGGTGAGAAATATCGGCTACCGCATTAAAGATAACGATAAATAAAATAGATAACATTTTAAAATTCGAAGTCCCAGCTTAAAGACTGGGACTTTGTAGTTAAGATTGGGCAGCTTTTTATTGGACACCAGCGAAGGACAAACTATATAATTACCTCAATAAAAAGCGGCGTATTAATTAGCTAGTAAGCACAACAAAGGGGGTGGGTTATGAGCAGAGTGAAAAATAGCGTTGGTATCTGGTCTTTCGGCGCGAATGCGACGCGTTTCATGCCGTCGGGTTATCATCCGGAAGCCGGCAAAGAAGATATGCCTACTAAAGTAAGGCGGGTAGTCGATGGATTGGGAGAATTGGTGGATGGCTACGAATTTCACTACCCCGGCGAAGTCAATGAGGACAACGTCGACCAGGTAAAAAAGGCGCTCGGCCCCGCTGATTTATACTGTATCGCGCTGGGACTTTTCAATAACCCTAAATATGCCCTCGGTTCGTTTATCAACCCGGCTAAAAAGCTTCGCCAGGAAGCTATCGCGACCACCAAGAGGGGCATCGACCTCGCTGCCGAACTAGGTTCAAAATTTATTATCTGGCCAGGGGGCGAGGGGTATAATTATTCTTTCCAGATTCCCTATGTCGAGGTTTGGAGATATTTTATCGATGCTATCGCTGAAGCCGTTGACCACGCTAATCAACTTGGCGTTACCATGCTGCTGGAACATAAAAATTCCGAGCCGGCGATGCGGATTTTGATGCGTGATATAGGGATGACTTTATATGTGATTAATAAAGTTAAAGAAAAAGGTGTTTCCATCGCTAACCTTAAAGTTAACATGGACTGGCAGCACCTGATTATGAACGGCGAACCCCTGGCGGAATACGCCGCACTGCTGGCTGGCGAAAAACTCCTCGGCCATCAGCATGGCAACTCGGGGTGGGGCAGTTTTGATGATGATAACATGGTCGGGGCTTCATATTTTATGCAAACGTTAGAACTGGCGCTCGTGCTGCGTCGCTACGGATATGGCAAGCATGGAGAACGTATCGGGTATGACCTTTTCCCCTATACCGAAGACCAGGTCGAAGCGGTGAAACGCAGTATCTACCAGTGGGAGTTTATCGATTCTCTCGCCGCCAAAATCGACGATAAAACATTAAAGCAGGCGCAGGCAGCGCATGATGCTGTTAGAGCTTATAAAGTTATCTACAAGACACTGGGATTGGACGAAAAATTTATCAAGGAACTCCACGCCGGGCGTAAGAAGAAATGAGGGAAATAGAGTGAAAAAATTTTCTGATAACAGCATAATCAAACGTAAGGTTAAAGAACTTTTATCGAAAATGACGGTTGCGGAGAAAGTTGCCCAGCTCGGGAGTGTATTCGCCAAACCGCTGATGGAAAACGGTAAGTTCGTCCCGGCTAAAGCCGCCGCGGTATTAAAAAACGGCGTCGGACATATCAGCGCCCCCGCCCTGTCGGCTGACCTGCCGCCCCGTGAGGTAGCCGTTCTCGTTAATGATATCCAGAAATACCTGACGCAAAAAACACGGCTGGGCATACCGGCTATTATCCATGAGGAATGCCTTAATGGTTTCCGGGCTAAAGGGGCAACTATTTTCCCCCAGAATATCGGGCTAGCCAGCACCTGGGAGCCGGATTTAATCGGCAGGATAACGCGGGTAATCCGCCGGCAGATGAGAGCCACCGGTATGCACCAGGGATTAGCCCCGGTACTCGACGTTACTCGCGACCCCCGCTGGGGCAGAGTTGAGGAAACTTTCGGCGAGGACCCTTACCTGGTAGCCCGGATGGGGGTAGCTTATGTCCGCGGGTTACAGGGTGACGATATAAAAAAGGGTATCGTCGCGACGACGAAGCATTTCGCCGGGCACGGCTTGCCGGAGGGGGGCTTGAACTGCGCACCGGCACATATCCCGCCGCGATTATTCAGGGAGGTATATCTTTACCCTTTCGAAAAGGCGGTTAAAGAGGGTGGGGTACTATCGGTAATGAACGCCTACCACGAAATAGACGGTATACCCTGCGGCGCCTCCGAGGATTTACTGACGGGTATTTTACGCAAAGAATGGGGTTTTGATGGGGTCGTCGTATCCGATTATTTCGCGATCGCCCAGCTCATGACCACCCATAAAATAGCTGCCGACTTAAGCGATGCCGCTGCGTTGTCTTTAAAAGCCGGACTTGACGTTGAACTACCGTTTACCAACGCTTACGGAGAGCCGTTATTAGAGGCGGTGAAAAAAGGTAAGGTCTCGAAGGCTGTCCTCGACTTGTCCGTATCAAGAGTTTTAACTTTTAAATTTATGCTTGGTTTATTCGAGAATCCCTATGTCGATCCGGATAATGTTGCTAACGTTATCGATACGCCATCAGACCGCGAGCTTGCCCTTGAGGCAGCACATAAATCCATTATCCTGCTGAAAAACGAAAAATCTCTTCTGCCGTTAAAAAAAGATATCAGAACCATCGCCGTGATTGGTCCCAACGCCGATAGCCAGCGGAACCTGTTGGGTGACTATACATTTGCCTCCCACTCCGCCTACGAAATAAAGACCGACGAAAAAACCGGTAGTATCGGGCTTATCTCAAAAAAGCTAAAAGAGGGTATGGTTGCCGCGCCAAAAGTTATTAGCATCCTCGAAGGCGTTAAGGCGGCGGTTGGTAAAAACACGAAAGTTTTATATGCCAAAGGGTGCGAGGTTAAAGGCTCTTCTAAAGACGGCTTCGATGAAGCCGTTAAAGTGGCGCGGTCGGCGGATGTCGCTATAGTGGTCGTGGGCGATAAATCCGGGTTGATGCCGGATAATACTTCCGGCGAGATGCGGGATAGGGATATGCTCGGTCTGCCCGGTGTTCAAGAAGAACTGGTGAAAGCGGTATATGAAACCGGTACACCGGTGGTACTGGTGCTGGTCAATGGTAGGCCTTACACCATGAAGTGGGTGGCGGAACATATGCCGGCTATCGTTAACGCCTGGGAACCGGGTGAAGAAGGCGGACGCGCGGTCGCCGACGTCCTTTTCGGGGACTACAATCCCGGCGGCAAACTGCCGAACTCCTTCCCGCTTAATGAGGGACAGATTCCTACATATTACGGACATAAACCCTCGGGGAGAAAATCAGACCCCTGGACGGACTACGTTGACGGCAGCGCCAAGCCGCTTTATGAGTTCGGCTATGGCTTAAGCTATACGACTTTTAAGTTTAGCAACTTTAAAATCGTACCGCGTAAAACCACAAAGAACGGAACTCTGAAAATATCGGTTGATGTTAAGAATACGGGGAAAAGGGCAGGGGATGAAGTAGTCCAGCTTTACATAAATGATAGAGTCGCCAGCGTGACACGCCCCGTCAAAGAACTGAAAGGCTTCGAGCGGATTCACCTGAAACCCGGCGAGCAAAAGACCGTAACTCTACAACTCCACGCCGAACAGCTTGCCTTTTATAATAGAAAAATGGAACGAAAAGTCGAACCCGGTGTCTTTAAGGTGATGGTAGGGCGTTCTTCGGTGGATATTTTGCTCGAAGATGAGTTCGAAGTTAAAGGGTAACACTCTAAAGGATGATAAAGAAAAGACTTTCACTCGGCCTGGACATCAGCACCCAGGGTATTTCGGCGGTGGTGCTGGATATCGATAAACGCGCTAAAGTTTATGAACATTCCCTCGACTATTGCCAGGACGCGAGGCTGAATACCTTCGGTATCCGTAAAGAGGACTATATTTTACCGCCGGAATCCGAAGGCGAAGCCAGCCAGCCTGCTGTAATGTTTTTCGCTGCTCTAGACGGTATACTAAGCGACCTTAAAACAGCTGTAGATATAAAAGGAATCGTTGTTATCAATAACTCCAGCCAGCAGCACGGACACGTCTATCTAAATCACCAGGCGCAATCGATTTTTAAGGAATTATTAAACGAAGATTCTGCATCGTCCGACCTCGTAAACCTGTTGAAAGACAGCCCGGCGTATCACCGTGCGCCGATATGGATGACCTCGAATACAAACGAACAGGCGGAACATATCCGTCATTATGTCGGCGGTAAAGAGAAAGCCATTAAATTATCCGGTTCGGATATTCCTCTAAGATTTACCGGGGTGATTATACGAAAAATCGCCCAACAATTCCCCGAAATATATAGTCGAACGGCTAATATCCAGTTGATTAGCAGTCTGGTTACGGCTATTCTCACCGGCAATTCAAAGGCATCTATCGACTACGGTAACGCCTGCGGCATGGCGTTAATGGATTACCAGCGAAAAAGCTGGTCTGATATCCTGATTAAAGCCGCCTCCGATGGATTACCAGGCGTCGATAAGGCTTTCCGAGATAAATTACCTCCTATCGTTGCCCCGGATAGTGTAGCAGGTAAGATAGCCTTATACTTTGTTAAGAAGTACGGTTTTTCACCTGAATGTCGGGTTATTGCTGGTTCCGGGGATAATCCGCAGTCGAAGGTGCTGGTAGACGGCGATTTATTAAGTCTGGGCACCAGCCTGGTGAATATGGTCGCTACCGACGGTAAAACCTTCGACATGAATGGTTTCGCTAACGCGATGTATGACGGACTGGGCAGACCTTTTGTTTTTAGCTGCCGCACTAACGGCACGATGGTCTGGGATAGGTTAAGGGAATTGTATGGATTAAGAAAAGAGGAGTTCTTTCCTGCCGAGCAGGCATTACAGCAAACGCCGGTTGGCCAGTATATACTCTTCTGGCAACCGAGAGACGAGTCTTTTCCTCCTTCGGGTAAACTCGAGATGACCAGGGTCGGTTATGAAACGCCGAGCCTGGGTGCCGATTATACCGGTCTAATCGAGACTACGCTGGCTTCGGTTTATTATCATTCCAAAGGTTTTACGAGGGAAACAACAGAACCGCTTTACGTTACCGGCGGTGCCGGAAGCAGTCGCGAGATAATCCGGCGGATAGCTGCGATATGGAACCGTCCGGTGGTGCCCTTAGACGAGGGTGGAGCGGCATTAGGTGCGGCGGTTGCCGGTGCCTGTGCGTTTTTAAAGTCGCAGAGGCAGATTCAAAATAAAGAAAAAACCTCCGGTCTAGGATTTATCAAGAAAAGCCAACCCCTCCAGCCGAGGGCTGATGATGTTATAGCTTTTCACCGAACCAACTGTTTTCTAGATATTTTCGTTAAAGAAGAAGCTAGACTTAACCTTTCCTGACAAAACGGATCTGAAGGAAATATTTATAATTTTCTCTATACTATCAACTCTTCTCATCGGACCAATTTCGGGCTCTCTCGACAGCGCGTTGCCAATAGTGATAAAGCATTTCTCGTTCGTCCGTAGACATGTGTGGTTCAAAAGTTCTCGCTGTCTGCCAGAGTTGAGAGATTTCATTAACATTTTTCCATATACCGGTTGCTAAACCGGCAAGGTATCCGGCACCCATGCAGGTAGTTTCTGAAACTTTGGCAACTTGAATCGGGATGCCTAAAATGTCCGCCTGAAATTGCATTAGTAAAGAATTAGCTGTTCCCCCACCATCTACACGTAGCCAGGGAATCTTAATGTTTACTTCTTTATTTATTATCTCAATTACATCACGGGTCTGGTAAGCAATCGATTCCAGAGCAGCTCTAGCTAGATGGCCGCTAGTAGTTCCGCGTGTTAGCCCGATGATTGTTCCACGGGCGTACATATCCCAATATGGCGCCCCTAATCCCGTCAGGGCAGGCACGAAATATACTCCGCCATTATCACTCACCGATTTAGCCAGTTTTTCACTATCCTTCGCCGTCTTTATCATATGAAGTCCGTCTCTCAACCACTGGATAGCAGCTCCTGTAACGAAAATACTTCCCTCTAAAGCATATGTAATTTTATTATCCAGTCCCCAAGCTATTGTAGTGATCAGTCCGTTTCTTGATGTTGTTGGTTGATTGCCGTTATTGACTAGAATGAATGAACCGGTACCATAAGTATTTTTCGCTGTACCTGCTTCGTAGCAAGCCTGTCCGAAAAGGGCAGCCTGTTGGTCGCCGACGATGCTCCCGATTGGTAACCGAACATTCCCGAATAATCCGGATTTTGTTTCGCCATAAATCTGGCTGGTTGGCACAACTTGAGGTAAGATAGCTTCAGGAATGTCTAACATCGATAGTAATTCTGTATCCCATTTCAGGGTATGAATATTAAATAACATCGTGCGAGAGGCGTTACTATAATCGGTGATGTGTACCAAGTCGTCGGTGAGGTTCCAAAGTAGCCAGCTATCGACAGTCCCGAAGGCTAAATCCCCCCGCTGGGCGCGACGTTGACCATCAGGGATGTGGTCTAACAACCAGCGGAGTTTGGTTGCGGAAAAATAGGCATCAATTAATAGTCCGGTTTTTTCTTGAATACGTTGTCCCCAGCCTTTTCGTTTAAGATCCTCGCATATAGGTGCGGTTCGGCGGCATTGCCAAACGATGGCATTAGCTACTGGCTGACCGGTACGACGGTCCCAAACGATGGTAGTTTCGCGCTGATTGGTGATACCCAAGCTCTTAACTTTGGAGACGTCGATGCCGGCTTTTTTTATCGTTGCCAATCCTACGGTAATAGTTTTCTGAAATATTTCCTGGGGATCTTGTTCCACCCAGCCGGGTTGAGGAAAAAATTGAGTAATTTCTTGATATACCTTGGAGATTGTATGCCCTTTTTCATCAATTAATAGACCGGTGACACCTGTGGTTCCTTCGTCTATGGCTAGTATATAACTCTTTAAAGTTTTGTAACTCATGATATATTATGATATATAATAGTTATCTAGAAATTGACCTGTTCTTAATAATATCACTTTGTGTGAATTTTAGTTAATTTTTTCTATGAACGTAACAAGATTAGTTGCTGCAACTGCTAATGTATCTCGCTTTTTAGATACTTATGCTTTTTTAAGAAGAAAGATAACAAAATCCCAGGTTGCCATAATAGTGTACCATAGAGTTTGTCCGAAGGAAGATAATGGCACTCTTCAATCTTTAGCGCCGCAGATTTTCGAACAACAGATTAGATATTTAACCAAGTATTATGAAGTTCTCTCTCTTGATGAATTGGTTCGATTTATCAGCCAAAGAAAAGTTCTGCCTGAAAAAGCCGTTGTAATTAATATCGATGATGGTTATAGAGATAATTATATTTATGCCTATCCTGTTCTGAAAAAATATAGCGTACCCGCAACTATCTTTTTGACTTCAGGACAGATCGGTACCAAAGATTTATTTTGGTGGGATAAAGTTGGTTATTCTATTTTTCACACCACCAGGACTCAATTTGATTTAGACGAAATAGGCAACTATTCCATACGATCCGAACAGGACCGTGTAAAAACTAGGACGTTAATTATTGAAAGATTGAAGAAGGTGTCTGAAGAAAGAAAGGTTATTTTAATCGAGAAAATAATAAATCTCTGTAACGTTGAAATATCCCCTCGCCTAGGCGAGAGATTTATCTTAACCTGGGATGAGGTTAAAGAGATGAGTAACAATGGTATCGATATTGGTTCCCATTCGGTCAACCATCTTCCGTTAACTAGAGTTCCCTGGGAACAAGCCAAACACGAAATTAGTCAATCGAAAAAAGATATTGAAGAGAAACTTGGTAGAAAAATAACTGCTTTCGCTTATCCATTTGGACTCTATAACCTTGAATTAGCTAAATTTGTTAAGCAAATTGGCTTCAGTTGCGCTGTTTCTGTTTCACCTTATAAACTGATTAGTCGGAACGATAATATTTACACATTAAGTAGGATTGCTTCGACAGAGGATTTTAATAAATTTAAAGTGATGATTTACGGTTTATGGGGTGATATTTCTAATATATTTCATATAAAAAGTTATAACTTAAACAGCTTATAGCTTGATGTTAGTATCTTAATCATTGGGATCTGGGGTTGCAGTAAAGCGTGTGTTCCAGTTGAGAAGTATGGAGTACTAGTCTATGATTGAATCAGCATTTCCTATGGGATAAAGGCAGTAATATATGAAAGCAATGATATTGAATGAAATCTGTAATGTTAAAGCGTACGGAAGTGCACCACAGGGAGATATTACAGTATCAAAAGAAGAGCCGCTGCAATTGGTTGACCTGCCGGTTCCAGAACCCGGAGATAAAGAAATCTTAATAAAGATATTGGCTTGTGGCATTTGCCGTACGGAGTTAGACCAGATAGAAGGAAGGATTACCCCGCCCCGATTGCTGATAATCCTGGGGCATCAACCGGTAGGGATAGTTGCCGGTTCAGGCTCTAAGACTAAGAAATTTAAAAAAGGAGATATGGTTGGTGTTTCCTGGATTTTCTCTGCCTGCGGGCAATGCGAATTTTGTCGAACAGGAAAAGAAAACCTCTGTGACCAGTTTCAAGGGACCGGGTGTCATGCCAATGGTGGTTATGCCGAGTACATGGTGATTTCCGAAGACTTTGCCTATAAAATCCCTAAGGAATTCACCGACCCCATTAAAATCGCCCCGTTAATGTGCTCCGGGATAGTTGGCTACCGTTCGCTAAAGCTTACCGGGATGGAGGATGGCAAGACCCTGGGGCTATATGGATTCGGGTCCGCCCACCATCTGGTAATCCAGATGGCAAAACACCTGTTCCCCAATTCCCGGATATTCGTTATCAGTCGTAATCCGGCCGAAAGAGAATTAGCTAAAAGCCTGGGCGCCGACTGGGTAGGCGATATTGGCGACAAAACACCTGAAAAGCTTGACTGCGCTATTGATACCACTCCGGCCTGGAAACCGGTGGTCTCTGCTTTAGAAAACCTGGAAAAAGGGGGGAGATTGGTTATCAACCTTATCAGGAAGGAAGCAGGGGATAAGGAGTTTCTTTTACAGCTGGATTACGCTCGACATTTATGGTTGGAAAAAGAGATAAAAACCGTAGCTAACGTAACCAGGGCAGATGGCGAGGAGTTTCTGGCATTAGCGGCTCGTATGAGAATCCAGCCGGAAGTTCAAGAGTTCAAGCTGGAAGAGGCGAATAAAGCTCTAGTAGAGCTTAAAAGTGGTAATATACGAGGGTCTAAAGTCCTCGTAATGCCGGGGTAATTATAGTTAATTGACGAGTTTTCACACTATTGAAAAAGCCGAGTATTTGATAGAATAAAAGAAAAACACACTCCATTAATGTATATAATTAACAGCCATGTATGTTTTTCATTAATAAGGATTTTGGATTAAGGTATGCAAAATAAAAAGCTTGAAAGTGATTTAGATAATGAAAAAATCTCTGGATGAACTGGCGATATTAGGAGGCAAACCTGCCTTTGAAGAGCAGATTCACGTAGGACGTCCGAATATCGGAGATAGGCAGAATCTCTTTAAGCGTATAAACAATATTCTCGACACAAGATGGCTTAGCAATGGTGGTCCCTATGTTCGAGAATTTGAAAAACGCATCGCCGAGAAAGTCGGTGTCAAACATTGTATCGCTACATGCAACGGGACGTTAGCTTTGGAGATAGCGATAAAAGCTCTCGGATTAAGCGGTGAAGTAATCGTCCCTTCTTTCACGTTTATTGCGACAGCGCATGCGTTGCAGTGGCAACAAATCACTCCTGTATTTGGCGACATTGATCCTAAGAGTTATCACCTTGACCCTTTATTGGTCGAAAAAATGATAACACCACGAACTACTGGCATAATGGGGGTACACATTTTTAGCCGTCCCTGCGATATTGATGCCCTTACAAAAATCGCCCGTAATCATCATCTTAAACTTTTATTCGATGCAACCCAGGCTTTTAGCTGTACATATAAAGGGCATTTGATTGGCGGATTCGGTGATGCTGAAGTCTTTAGTTTCCATGCTACTAAAATCTTTAACGCTTTTGAGGGCGGAGCAATTGTTACCAACGATGAGCAGTTAGCTGAAAAAGTAAGGCGTATGAAAAATTATGGTTTTAAGGGTTACGATAATGTAATATCCATCGGTACTAATAGCAAGATGAGTGAAGTTTCGGCAGCCATGGGATTAACAGGGCTCGAAAGTTTCGATAATTTTCTTAAAATCTACTCCGATAATTACAGACAGTATAAAAATGAACTTAGTAGTATTCCCGGGATTCATATAATGGAATATGATGAGACAGAAAAATGTAATTACCAGTATATCGTCGTAGAAATAGATAAAAAGAAGGCTATTATTGATCGTGACCAGTTAGTGGGAATTTTACATGCTGAAAATATTTTAGCCCGGCGTTATTATTTTCCAGGCTGTCACCGCATGGAACCTTACCTTTCACATACGCTTCAAACCAAACTGATATTACCGGAAACAGAGAAGCTGGTAGAACGCGTGATAATCTTGCCTACGGGAACGACCATAGGAGAAGAGCATATTAGAAAAATCTGCCAGATTATCCGGTTGACGATTGAACATGGTGATACCATTAAGAAAAAACTTAAAGATTCTCACCCCCTGTTTATTACCCCGAAGCGACCGCCGATAAAATACGTTTAAATAATGACTTTAAGTACTAAGTTCAGGTGAGAAAAAGTACCAACTAGATTTGTTCACTCAATAACTAAAATTCCTGTAAAAATCGATTTTTAATTGTGTTTTTGATATAATTTAACAGTATAAAAGCATCATCGGTAGAAAATTTGGGAATCTACATGATAATGTTGTCAGGTAGCTATGAATAAATTATTCATTAATTTCACCCCCACCGGCATGATACCCACCAGGGAAATGACACCCCACGTTCCCATTTCACCACGGGAGATAGTTAATGAGGTGTTAGCCGCGAGGCAATTCGGTATCTCCATGGTTCACCTGCATGCCAGGGATGAAAAAGGCATGCCAACTTATAAAAACGAAACCTATTCCGAGATTATCAGCGGAATACGCCGGGTTGATAAGAATCTGGTATTGTGTGTTTCTACCAGCGGTAGGTTTTGGAGTGAATTTGAAAAGCGGGCGGACTGTCTTCGACTTGAAGGCGATGCCAAGCCTGACATGGCAAGTTTGACCTTGAGTTCTTTAAACTTCAATAATGAAGCAAGTATCAATACTCCTCAAATGATTCAGATGCTGGCGAAAATGATGCTCGAGAAGGGTATCAAACCGGAACTAGAAGCGTTCGATATCGGTATGATAAACTATGCCAAATATCTTCATAAAAAAAATCTGCTTTCGCCTCCTTTCTATTTCAATTTGATTTTGGGCAATATAGCTTGCGCTCAAGCCAATATTTTAAATTTAGGATTGATGGTTAATGAGTTACCGGAAGGCTCGATATGGGCGGCCGGCGGTGTTGGCGATGCTCAACTAAAAATTAACGTGATAGCAATGATGAACGGCGGAGGAGTCAGGATCGGCCTCGAAGATAATATCTGGTACACCCCTAATCGGGATAAATTAGCTACCAATCTGGACCTACTAAAGAGAATCTACAAGGTCGCCGAGTTTCTGGGATATGAAATTGCTACCCCGCAGGAAGTAAGAAATTACCTAGCGATTAAATGATAATTATGTCACAAACAGCTTTCTTATGTATCATTACACCGGTTTTTGATCCAGCATACGAATCTCTATGTAAATTAACTGCTGAGCTCGAATCTCAAACTTTCGATAATTTCTTTCAGGTAATGGTAAGTAACGGGCCGTCTCCTCGGATTAAGGAGTTGGTTTATAATCTAAACAAGAAAGACCCTCGTTTCATTTACCTTGAAATGGAGGAGGAAGGCATTCATAGCTTTAACGAACTAATGGGCAACCTGGGTAAACGCCGGGAATATTGTTTGAAAAAATATGATGCCGAACGATATCTCTTCCTAGATGCGGATGTTAAATTAATCGACAATTACTATTTTTCAAAATTGTATTATGCTCATAAAGAGATAAAAAGAGACGTATTAATAACGTTAGTTAAAATGTATCAGAAAAGTAAGGAAATCATTCTCCCGATTTTACCGATAAAATTTGCACATATTGATATAGCCAATTATTGTTTTACAAAGAAAATAGCCAAGAGTTACCATTATCCTACAGACTTTGACCCCGACATTGGATTAGGCAACGATTATCGCTTCTTTTCTCAATTTTTCAACGAAGATAATTCTGCGATATTACATTTTATTTCTGCTATCAGAGATGGCAATAATTCATATAAGAGAATAACCGAGCTATATTTAGACGAGGAAAAAAAGCAAAAGTAATTTAATTTTACTAATTAGGAATTATATTAAAGATGAAAACCTGGACTATTTTTGGCGCCGGATATCTTATTAATGATATTATCGATGCTATTGAGTCGAAAAAGCAACGCGTTAAGTTTCTTGTTTTAAATATGGAACTGGATAAAAATGTATTAGAAAAAATCCCCGGTAATATAAAAATTATCCCGGTGTATGATTTTGTGCCTTTGACCGATTTTTACTTTTTTGGTTTTGTATATGCTGACAAAAAGCCTTTTTTAGAAAAACTTGAAAAATTTAGTCTCACTTTTATCAATCTAATTCACCAGTTTTCCTACGTACCCCAGAATGTAAAAATGGGACAGGGTAATTTTATCGGTGCGGGAGTTGTACTGGCTACCAATGTGCAGCTAGGAGACTTCAACTATTTAAATCGTTCGGCTTCCATAGGACACGATACTAAAATTTTTGATTTTAATAGCTTTGGTCCCGGTTGCGTCGTGGCTGGCAGGTGCAAAATAGGAAGTAGGAATAACCTTTATACCCAAAGCACTATTATTAATAACGTAGAAATTCGCGACGATATAACGGTGGGAGCCGGTGGGGTAGTTGTCAAGGATATTCTCGAACCCGGTACCTATGTCGGCGTACCGGTAAAAAAATTGAACTAATAAGCTATCTTAGTATCCTGGGGATTGATGGTGGGCTATTGTGGACTCGAATCCCTCGGCTTAGCTCGGGACAAGCCATTAATATTGTGATTTGTATCTTGGTTATTGGGATTTGGGGTGGTTGGGTTGAGTGGAGGCATGGTGGGCCATTGTGGACTCGAACCACAGACCCCAGTCTTATCAGGACTGTGCTCTAACCAGCTGAGCTAATGGCCCGCAACGCTATTAATTTTACGATGAAAGACTCGTAAAAATCAAGCGTTAGCCTGATTCTCCAATGCCTTCTTCGTTTCCTCAAGCTCACCGGTGATATGTTCAACTACTTTCCGTATACTCTTCTTCATGAAATAGGCTAAGAAAGTAAAATGCAGGTGGGTGGTTAACAGGCAGCCCTCACCCTTCGGCTCAAAGATATTCTCTACCTTAGATAATACAAGCGATAATGGGAACAAGAATCGTGTACCGATATACCTATTCATCTCTACCCGGGTGACTTTGCCCCGTACTTTTTGCTCTCTGCCGGTAATCGGTGATATCTGCCGGAAGTAAAAACTCACATCTGGGTGCTCCAGGTTGGGATCTTTGATGTTGGTTACACGCTCAATATGGTCCTGGGAAACCTCGGTGTAGTGTTTATCATAGGTGCACATGAAGAGAAAGACTTTTTCAACCGGTATCTTTATCTCGACGATGATTTTTTCTATCATTACATTCACCACCATTAGCAGAGCTTTATCGTATGATTTATAGTAAGGGCTAAAAAAATCACCTTAACGACTGGATAGCGGAGGGAAAGAGGCGTCCTCGATAAATCGAGGGCGACCGACCTAGGAGAACTGGTTTCACACCAATTTTTCATCTCCCTAGAAAGGAGGTGATCCAGCCGCAGCTTCCGCTACGGCTACCTTGTTACGACTTCGTCCCAATTACCGACCCCACCCTAGACAACTGCCTCCCCGAAGGGTTAGCACATCGGCTTCAGGTGTTGCCGACTTTCATGACGTGACGGGCGGTGTGTACAAGGCCCGAGAACGTATTCACCGCGCCAAGCTGATACGCGGTTACTAGCAACTCCGACTTCATGCAGGCGAATTTCAGCCTGCAATCCGAACTGGGGGTAGTTTTGAGGATTGGCTCCGGATCACTCCATTGCAACCTGCTGTACTACCCATTGTAGCGTGTGTGTGGCCCAAGACATAAGGGACATACTGACTTGACGTCATCCCCACCTTCCTCCCCGTTTTGCGGGGCAGTCTCGCCAGAGAAATTAACTGGCAACAAGGGTTGCGCTCGTTATGGGACTTAACCCGACACCTCACGGCACGAGCTGACGACAGCCATGCATCACCTGTGATGGCTCCTGACTTAACAGGTCGTTCCGCTTTCGCTTCACTACTTCCAACATGTCAAGCCTTGGTAAGGTTCTTCGTGTTGCATCGAATTAAACCACACGCTCCGCTGCTTGTGCGGGCCCCCGTCAATTCCTTTGAGTTTTAGTCTTGCGACCGTACTCCCCAGGCGGGATACTTAAAGCGTTAGCTTCGGCACGGAGAGGGTCGATACTCCCCATACCTAGTATCCATCGTTTACTGCGTGGACTACCAGGGTATCTAATCCTGTTTGCTCCCCACGCCTTCGGACCTCAGCGTCAGTTACATCCCAGAAGACCGCCTTCGCCACTAGTGTTCTTCCCGATATCTACGCATTTCACCACTACACCGGGAATTCCATCTTCCTCTGCTGCACTCTAGCCCGTCAGTATCAAATGCACCCTCCCAGTTGAGCCGGGAGATTTCACATCTGACTTGACGAGCCGCCTACGCCCGCTTTACGCCCAGTAAATCCGGATAACGCTCGCCCCCTACGTATTACCGCGGCTGCTGGCACGTAGTTAGCCGGGGCTTATTCATCAGGTACCGTCATTATTCTTCCCTAATAAAAGAGGTTTACAACCCGAAGGTCTTCTTCCCTCACGCGGTGTCGCTGGGTCAGGCTTTCGCCCATTGCCCAATATTCCTTGCTGCTGCCTCCCGTAGGAGTATGGACCGTGTCTCAGTTCCATTGTGGCTGGTCGTCCTCTCAAACCAGCTAACGATCGTCGCCTTGGTGAGCCGTTACCTCGCCAACTAGCTAATCGTGCGCAAACCCCTCCAAAAGCGCCTTACGGCTTTAGATCTACCTCATTGAAGGTAGAACCACATGCGGTATTAGCTCCCATTTCTAGGAGTTGTTCCCCACTTTAGGGCAGGTCATTTACGCGTTACTCACCCGTCTGCCGCTGATTCCTTGCGGAACCCGCTCGACTTGCATGCATAAAGCACACCGCCAGCGTTTATCCTGAGCCGGGATCAAACTCTCCAAAATAAACAATTGACTTTGACTTGACTTAACTTTCCTTCCGCTATCCAGTTGTTAAGGTGCAAAAAACGCTCCATCGCAGAGCGCAAGTATTATAATAACATACCCGTAGGGCGATGTCAACAATATTTTACTAATACTCGGGTCGGGTCGTCATAAGGTTTTTACGATTGCATCTACGCTCCTTTAGTGTCTATAATTAATATGCTTCTTAGGGGCAGCCTATGTTGAAAAAAATGCGTATAATCCTCCTGTTCGTCATTTTGCT
The DNA here is from genome assembly GCA_963759785.1 of uncultured Chloroflexia bacterium. Lineage (GTDB taxonomy): Bacteria > Chloroflexota > Dehalococcoidia > Dehalococcoidales > RBG-16-60-22 > RBG-13-51-18. The sequence goes on along the minus strand of CAVXAM010000006.1, from coordinate 120,357 downwards.
GCTAGCCATCTTCATGGCAAGCGGCGTACAGGCGCAAACGCCTGCCATCCACGTTCTAACGATTAAAGGAACGATTAACCCCGTCCTCGTTGACTATGTTGAGCGGGGCATTAAGGAGGCGGAGGATAGCGGCGCCCGCGCTGTAGTCATCCAGCTGGATACGCCGGGCGGCCTGGATACCGCGATGCGCGATATCGTTAAGCTAATCGTCAACGCCTACGTGCCAATAGTAGTGTATGTATCGCCTTCGGGTTCCCGCGCCGCGTCGGCAGGAGTCTTTATCACCATGGCGGCTCATGTAGCCGCGATGGCACCCAATACGGCGATTGGTGCCGCCCACCCCGTCTCTATCGGCGAACAAGGCGAGCAGGCGATGTCGGATACGATGGAGGAAAAGGTGGTTAACGATGCCGCTGCTTACATCCGCAGTATCGCCGAGGCGCACGGACGCAATATGGACTGGGCGGAAAAAGCCGTTCGCGAAAGCGTCTCCGCTACCGAGCAGGAAGCCTTGGAGCTTAATGTTATCGATATAGTAGCTACTGACCTCCAGGACCTCATCGCTAAGCTCGAAGGACGGCAGGTAACCTTAATTAACGGGCAGGTGGTTACGCTGCATACCGCCGATGCCGTTATCGTCGATGCTCCGATGACGACAATCGAAAACTTCCTTTATACCATCGCCGACCCGAATATCGCCTACCTATTATTAAGTATCGCCTCATTGGGCATCATGGCGGAAATTTTCAACCCTGGTCTTATCTTCCCCGGTATCGTTGGCGGTATCAGCCTGTTATTAGCTTTCTATTCGCTGGGAGTCCTGCCGGTTAATTATGCCGGTATTTTATTGATAGTTTTAGCTATCGGGCTCTTTATTGGGGAGCTGTTATCGTCTACCTTTGGCATATTCACCATCGGAGGAATCGTTTCGCTGGTAGCGGGGTCGTTAATGCTCTTTAAGGGGGCATCTCCTGTGTTTCAAATCAACCCCTGGCTCATCGCTATCGTCTGTACCGTTATTGCGGCGGGTCTAACATTCATAATCCAACGTACGATTCACATCTATCGTAAGCAGGCTTATACCGGCCGTGAGGAGCTGATAGGTAAAACAGCTGTTGTTAAAGCGATTTTAAACCCCGAGGGGACGGTCTTTTTTAAAGGTGAACGCTGGACGGCTATCTCTGAAAGCGGCGAGATTCCCGTCGGCAAAGAGGTTGTTATTAAAAAAATCGATGGGCTAGTTTTATATGTTGTGAAAAAGCCAAAAGTCTCGTCCGTTAAAAAAGTCAAGAAGTAGAGGAGGTATTGTATGGCAGATTATCAACCCTGGTTATTAGCTCTATTGATTATAATCCTTGCTGTTTTTTTATGTTTTGTGGTACTCTGGGTAATCCGAGCTCATCAAAAAAAAGTAGCTGCCGGTAAAGAAGAACTGGTTGGCAGAACAGCTATAGTGGAAATTACACTGAATCCTAAAGGGGTGGTTTTTATCGAGGGCGAAGGTGAACGCTGGAATGCCGTCATCGATAAAGGTCAGGTCGAACCTGGAGAGGAGGTAGTTATAACCAAGGTCGATGGTTTACAGTTGACAGTGACTAAAAAAGAAAAAAGGAGATAAGAAATGTATATTGGAATAGGGATACTGGGGTTTTTCATACTGATATTGATTTTTATGGCGATCAAGATCGTCGCCGAATACGAACGCGGCGTCATCTTCCGCCTGGGGCGTCTCGTCGGGGCTAAAGGTCCGGGTCTATTCTTCATCATCCCCTTCGTTGACCGGATGGTGAAGGTTGACCTGCGTGTCGTGACGATGGACGTTCCTTCGCAGGAGGTCATCACTCGAGATAACGTTACCGTACGCGTCAACGCGGTGGTCTACTTTCGCGTTATCGACCCCGAAGCTTCGGTGGTTAAAGTGCTCGACCATATCCGAGCAACATCACAGATATCCCAGACTACGCTACGTAACGTGCTGGGTCAGTCGGAGCTTGATGAACTGCTGACTAAACGTGAGAAACTCAATCTGATGTTGCAGAAAATTATCGACGAACAGACCGACCCCTGGGGCGTTAAAGTCAGTATCGTCGAGATCAAGGAAGTCGAACTAGCCGAGGAAATGAAGCGCTCGATGGCTGCCCAGGCTGAAGCCGAGCGTGAGAGACGCGCCAAAATTATCCATGCCGAGGGTGAACTCCAGGCTTCTGAAAAACTGGCGCAAGCCGCTGCCGTTATCGGCCGGGAGCCCGCCGCTATCCAGCTGCGTTATCTCCAGACCCTGACCGAGATTGCCAGCGAAAAGAACAGCACCATCCTCTTCCCGCTGCCTATCGAGATTTTTAAGGCATTCGGTTTGAGCGTAACCCGGGACGAAAAGAAACAACTAAAATAAGTCTTATCTGGGGGAGGATATTTTACTCCTCCCCCTTATTCCCCCTTCAAAACTCCGCATAAAAAGTCGGGCGAACCTGTTATTATCCCTGATAGAGTGTTATCGAAGGAGAAGCGGCATCAATGGAATGGTCGGATAGAATGAATGCGGCGATAGCCTATATCGAGGAGAACCTGGCGGGCGAGATAAACTTCAACGAAGCGGCGAAAAAAGCTTGTTGTTCTTTATTCCATTTCCAACGTATGTTCTTTGCTGTCATCGGCTATACGCCAGCGGAATACGCCCGTAAAAGAAGGCTGACAATGGCAGCTCGGGAATTGACCTCCGGAAATATTCGGGTCATCGATATCGCTTTGAAGTACGGCTACGATTCGCCGGATTCATTCACCCGAGCCTTCCGGAACGTCCACGGCATCACGCCCCAGGCAGCGCGCGTCTCGGGCGCTAAGCTTACGGCGTTCCCGCGTGTTTCCTTCCATGTACAACTAAAAGGAGGTAATGATATGGACTATAAAATAATGGAGAAACCGGGTATTATGGTGGCGGCAAAGACGCGTCAATTTACTACGGTCAATGGACAGAATTTCGTGGAGATTCCTAAGTGGTGGGACGAATTTCTAAAATCTCCGGACTATTCCAAGATGATGGCACTCACCAGCAACAAACCCGGCTCCGTAACCCGCGGCGTTATGCTGGGTGTCTGTTATGGGGAGGCTGACGCTGTAGATTTTTCTTACGGAATCGGCGTGGAACTCCCTCAAGGAACATCAGCCGGGGCGTTTGAAAAGATAGAGATTCCGCCAGCCACCTGGGCGGTGTTCGACTGCACGTTGGATAATCTCCAGGACGTCACCAAACGCATCTTCAGTGAATGGTTCCCGTCCACCGGTTATGAACATGACGCTGTGCCGGAACTCGAAGTATACCTGCCGGAAAAACCAGGTGAACCTATGCAGTGTGAACTATGGATGCCGGTTGTCAAGAAAAAGAAGAAATAATGAGACAGTGGGGGAGGGGAGCTTTACCCCTCCCTCCTTATTATTCTCGTAAAGTTACGTCCCCCGCCACCACTTTAGTCAATGTCCCCGCCGCCTCGCGTATCACTAAAGCGCCGTCTTGAGCAACGTCCTCGGCGATGCCTACAATAGTCTGCTCGCCCCAGGTGGCTTTAACCTTTTTACCTAAAGTTACTAGATTTTCACGCCAGGCTTCGTAAACAGCTTTACCGTCGGGGAGTTTGACATAAAGTTGGTCGAACTCTTGTAACAGCGACCTGATTAAGTTAATACGTAAACCGGATTGGTTAGACTCATTTTTTAAGTTGGTGGCAGTATGGGCTATTTCAGGATAATTTTTAACTCTTAGATTAACGTTTATCCCGATACCAATAATAGAATAGGCTGCCTTATTTCCTCGCACTTCGTTTTCTACTAAAATTCCGCAGACCTTTTTCCCGTTAATAAGGATATCGTTAGGCCACTTAATCTGTCCCCGTACCCCGGTGACGGACTTGATACTCTTAACTACCGCCAGCGAAGCTATCATTATTAAATAGGGGAGGTTTTTAACTTGCGGACGAAGAACAATCGATAAAGCTATATTCCCTGCCGGCGTTAGCCATTGACGCTTTAATCTGCCCCTCCCCGCCGTCTGCTCCCCGGCAATAACGACCGTCCCCTCCACCGCCCCCTTTAGGGCTTCCTCTCGCGCAGCGTCCATCGTTGAAGTTACGCTCGGTAGGTAGATAACCTTCCGCCCGATAATTTTGGTTTTTAGCCCCTTAGTTATTACTGCTGATGATAGCTCTTGGTTCATTATAAATAGATATTACCATAAAGCCAGGTAGGGAGATAAAGAATTGAATAGCCGCCGAATATAGTGTAAATTATATCTGTATTTGCAACATGGAAGGGATAGTATGAAAATCCAGCGCTGTAAAGGTATGCGCGATATGACCCCTTCGGAGATGGCGGTATTCCACGCCATTAAGGGGATATGTCGCGACTGTTTTGTAAAGTGGGGTTACCAGGAGGTCCGCACCCCCACCATCGAGTACCTGCACCTGTTTACCTCGGCGGGAACGCTAACTCCGACGATGCTGGGTAAGGTCTATTCGTTCCTTGATTGGGACGGGTGGAGTGGGGAGCGGGTCGTTCTGCGTCCTGACGGCACGATACCGGTGGCGCGCCTTTATACCGAGAGAATGTTAGGGAAAGGATTGGCGCGTCTATTCTACGTCGCCAATATGTTCACCTTCGAAACCGGCACTAAGAACCGGGAGCGCTGGCAGTGCGGCGGGGAGCTTATCGGGGCGGGGTCGGCGCTAGCGGATGCTGAACTCATCGCTCTTTCGATGGATATCGTGAAAAAACTGGGACTCTCAGGCGTTGAGCTGCGGCTTTCTCATGCGGGTTTAATCAAAGCATTGCTGGCTAGACTAAAATTAACCCCCGAAAAGCGACAAAAGATGTTTGATAGTATCTTAGACGGCGATACAGCGGTTTTAACGCAAGTAAAACGAAGCGCGCCGGAACTTGGCGACGCGTTAATGCCTCTATTCAGTCTAAAGGGGCAATCGCTGGATTTTTTCCAAAAACAACGGTCGCTACTAACCAAGAAGATACCGGAAATAACCTCACCGTTAAATGACTTCCTGAATACGCTAGCAATTCTTGATAAACTAGACATAAAGTATCAGGTCAATATAGTTTCGGGGGCTAGCTTTGAATATTACACCGGTATAATTTTCCAGCTTTTTCTGGGTAAAGAGAAAATCGGCGGGGGTGGGCGTTACGATGCCCTGGTTACCTCGATGGGCGGCGGCGATGTGCCGGCTTCCGGTTGCGCTATCTACCTTGACCGGTTGCTTAATCTGGTTAAAGCGGAGAACATTTTGCCGCCGTCAACAAAGAGAATTCTAGTTAAAGGCTCCGATACTAAAGAAGCCTTTAAAACAGCTGACGCTTTACGTAGGGCGGGTTATATCGCCGAGTTTGATTTGGACGGGAAAACTGCCGATTATGTGTTGGAGGTTAAAGGGGGTGGGGTGTTAACACTGACGGATAAAGCCAAAGCAAAAAAGACCGATATTAAGTCTATTACCGAGGTCATTAAACTGCTGGAGGCTCAAGGTGACGGTTAAAATTGCCCTGCCTAAAGGGCGTTTATTGCGGAAAACAGCCGCCTTGCTCCAGAAAGCCGATTGGCGGCTCGATGAGTACCATTCCAGCATGGGGTTTTACCGTCCTAAATCGGCAAATTTCCCCGACCTACTGATACGCGTCTTCTACGAGAAGGATATCCCCATCCAGATAGCGATGGGTAACTACGACCTGGGAATTTGCGGGCTGGATTGGATAGAGGAACTGCTCGTGAAATACCCCTCCTCCAATATCATAAAGGTCAAGGACCTGCTTTATGGTCAAAACTCACTTTATATGGCATCGGCTAAACCTTTAGACCTGCGGCAGAATGGTAAGTCTTTACGTATCGCCAGCGAATATCCCAACCTGGCGGAGGCTTTCGCCCTGAAAAACCGCTTGAGTCGTTTTAGCATCTTCCCTGTCTGGGGCGCCGCCGAGGCTTATCCCCCGGAAAATGCCGACTTGGCTTTACTGACGGCGGAGGGGATGGAGGAGGTTAATGCTTATGGGCTAACACCTCTTAACAGGGTACTCGAATCCAGCACTTATTTGATTGCTAACAAAGAGAGTTGGGATAAGTACAATCTTGATAAAATTGTAACATCGCTAACTGACGCATTGCCGGAAGTTATTACCAGCGTTAGCGATAAAAAAGGAACTATAGCTCGAAAAATAACTGTACATACTCCGAAATCCACACAGGACACCGTTCGTTTAGCTTTACCGGACGGCCACCAGCAGCAACAGACTATTGAGTTGCTTAACAGGGCAGGTATCAAGATAGAGGACTACCCCTCGCCAACCGGGAATCGCCGTCCCAAAATCGGTATCGAGGGGGTGGCGGTTAAAGTCATCCGTCCCCAGGATATGCCTTTACAGGTCGCTAACGGTAATTTCGACCTGGCGATTACGGGGCGGGACTGGCTTGCCGACCACCTTGCCCAGTTCCCATCGAGCCCGGTGAAAGAGATACTGGACTTAAAACTGCGTAAGGTGCGGTTGGTGGCTGTGGTTAGTCAGTCTCTGGCAGCTGACACCGCGGCTGATTTAAGGAGCATTATTAGCGAACGAACGACTCCTTTCCGCTTGGCTTCGGAGTATGTCAATATTGCCGACAAATACGCCCGGGAGAATCACCTTGGTCATTACCGCGTGATACCGACCTGGGGCGCTACCGAGGCTTTCCTGCCGGATGACGCCGATTTACTTATTGAAAATACCGAAACAGGCAGGACGATCGCTCGCCATAATCTTAAAATCATCGAGACGCTTTTTGAATCCACGGCTTGCCTTATCGGCAATACCAGCGTAACGGCAAAAGCGGGTAAACGACAGCGTATCGAATTTATCACGAAACGGCTACGCTTGGCGGTTGGAGAGAATTAGATGAGAATTATCGAGGGTTTTGATAAAGCCAAACCGCTATTAACGCGTCAGGCTGTCACGAGTCTGGGCGGTACTCCCGAACGCGAGCAATATGTCCGCCAGATCGTCGACGAGGTTCGTCAACGCGGCGACGCGGCTATATTCGACTTCACGCGGAAGTTCGATGGCGTAAAGCTTACATCGTTAGAAGTCACTAAAGACCAGGTGGACCGCGCCTACCGTGAGGTAGATGAAGAGCTAATTTCAGCTTTAAAGCTGGCTGCAGAGCGAATTACAACATATCACACCGAACAAAAGAAAAAACTCCTTAACGAGAACGCTAAAGCAAAATTAGGTTGGTTGATACGCCCCCTGGAACGAATTGGTGTGTATGTTCCTGGCGGTACGGCGCCGCTGCCATCTTCGCTATTAATGACGGCTATTCCTGGCCGTGTTGCTGGCGTTAAGGAGATAATCCTGGTCACACCGCCCCAGAAAAATGGTCAGATTTCACCGGTAACGTTGGCTGCTGCCAAAATCGCGGGTATTGACCGTATCTTTGCGGTGGGTGGCGCCCAGGCTATCGCCGCGCTGGCTTACGGCACGAAGACTATCCCCGCCGTGGATAAAGTCTGTGGACCCGGCAATATCTACGTTACCCTGGCTAAAAAGATGGTTTATGGTACGGTCGGCGTCGATGGACTCTATGGTCCCAGCGAGGTTATCGTTATCACTGATGAAACGGCTAATGCAGCTTACGTTGCCGCCGACCTTTTAGCGCAGGCGGAGCATGGTTCTTTAGCTTTATCCATCCTGATAACTACGTCGCGAAAAGTCGCTGACGCGGTGAATCTGGAGGTCGAAAAACAGCTTAAAGACCTCTCCCGCCGTAGTATTATCGCGGAATCGCTGGAAAAACTGGGATTCATTGCCGTGGTTGACAGCGTGGACAAAGCTGTCGAGCTGGCTAACCTTTATGCCCCGGAGCACCTCTGCCTGGTAGTGAAGAACGCCGATTCATATGTTAATAAGGTGCGTAATGCCGCCTGCCTTTTCGTGGGCGAAAACGCCATCGAAGCTTTAGTTGATTACGCGGCTGGTCCTAGCCATGTCCTGCCGACGGGCGGGGTAGCCCGCTTTGGTTCACCGCTGAATATTCTTGACTTTGTGAAGTTAATTAGCATCGTAAAAACTGATGCTAAAGACATCAAGCTGCTTGGTAGGGCGGTAATGACAATCGCCAGGGCAGAGGGACTCGATGCCCATGCCCGCGCGGTAGAAAGGCGTCTTAAGGACGCGGGATAGGGGGTATTTTAAAGTGACAGATGGAATAGAAAAGTATCTTCGCCCTCAATTTGCGGGTTTTACCGGCTATACCGCCAGTACCTCGCCGGATACGCTGAAAGGCAAGCTAAAGGTCTCGGCCTTCGCCAACCTGATTAAGATTAACGCTAACGAGAATCCTTACGGCTGCTCGCCGCGGGTCTTAAAGGCTTTAGGGGAGTGTGAACATTTCAATATTTATCCTGATGACGGTCAGATGGAGCTACGCCTGCTGCTTTCCGAATATACAAATGTGCCGGCCGCCAATATCGTCGCTGGGCACGGCAGCAACACGATTATCGATTCTATCGTGCGGCTATTCGTCGGACCGGGGGATGAGGTCATTAATAGCGTGCCGACTTTCGATATTTACCGTTTTAGTACCGAAATTTGCGGTGGTACGGTGGTTAACGTTAGCCGGGACGAGAATTTTGCCATTAATGTCGAGAAGATAAAGGAATCCATCACTGAAAAGACTAAATTGATATTCCTGGCGACACCCAATAATCCTACGGGCAACGTTATTCCTCAAGAGCAGATTGTCGAACTATTAGCGACCGGACTGCCAGTCGTCGTAGACGAGGCTTATTTCGAGTTCAGCGGTGAAACGGTCATGCCGCTGACTAATAAGTACCAGAATCTCATCATACTGCGTTCTTTCAGCAAGTGGGCAGGGCTGGCGGGCTTAAGAATAGGGTATGGGGTCTTTCCTCCCCATATCGCCGCTTATATGATGGCGATTAAAATACCGCATAACGTTAGCGTTGCCGCTGAAATAGCCGTACGCGAGTCCCTGGCTGATTTCTATTACCTGCGGAGTAGGGTAAACTCTATCATCAACGAGCGGGTCAGGCTTTTTGATAAATTACAGGAGATATTCTGGCTGAAGCCCTATCCATCACAGGCTAACTTCATTTACTGCACGATTTCCAAGGGCAATGCCAGCGATTTACATCAGAAGCTCCAAAAGCAGGGCATTCTGGTGCGTTATTTTACCAATCCATTGCTAAAAAACGGTATCCGCATCAGCGTTGGCAGGCCGGAGCATACCGACGCCCTGATTAAGGCTTTAAACGAGTTTTAACGTATATTATCCCTCTCTTGATATCTCCTATTAGCTAATAAGGCTTTTTTATACTCATCAATCTGTTACTGAATGTTAGTAAAATTAACAATTTGTTTACAAATAGGTATTGACAAATACAGATAATGTGTTATAATAGTTAACAGATAAGACGGCAAAGATACAGTAAAACCGAAAAGCAAAAGAGGTAAAAAAGATGGATTCTCCAGAAGTGGTGCTACAAAAAGTAATACAGTTACAGGAATCTAACCGGTTCTCTGACCAGCAGATGGCGGGAAAAATAGGCTGCAGCCGTCCCCTTTACCAGCGTACGAGAACCGGCAAGATACAGATGGGCGGAACTTTTCTTAAGGGCGCCATGAAGCTGTTAGAATCATTAACCAGCGCCGGCAGGAAATCGATTGTTAATCGCGATACTCGCGAAACTAATATCAATTTAGAGCTGAATATCGACGGTACCGGAAACTGGAGTATAAATACCGGCATCAAAATGTTCGACCACCTGTTATCACAGCTAGCTAAACATGGAATGATTGACATAAAGTTAAGTGCTAACGGCGATGACATCCATCATGTCGTTGAGGACGTAGCTATATGTCTCGGCAGGGCTATCGGGGAGGCTTTAGGCGAAAAGCGCGGTATCGTACGTATGGCTAACGTTTCTGTGCCGATGGATGAAACGCTGGTAACGGTAGCGGTAGATATCAGCGGGCGGGGTTATTCCGTATTAAATCTGGAATTTGGTAATAATGATATGCCGGACTTTCCGGCTGATCTGGTACGGCACTTCCTGGAGACTTTCGCTATCGAGGCTAGGATAAATCTCCATGCCTCGGTTGTTTACGGCACCAACGACCATCACAAGGCAGAAGCGCTTTTCAAGGCGTTAGGCAGGGCGTTAGATGCCGCCATGAAGATTGACGAGCGTATCACCGGCGAACTCCCTAGCACCAAAGCCTACCTGGAACGTTAACGTTTTATTCCAGAATAGCCAGTTTTCGTTCCGTCAATTTCTCGTAAGCTGTGATATATCTCTGTGCAGTGGTTTCGATGACGTCTTTGGGTAGTTCTGGGGCGGGAAGCTCTTTGTTCCATCCCGAGGCGGTTAACCAGTCCCGTACCGGTTGTTTATCGAGAGAGTCTTGTCGTTTGCCAACCTGATACTTCGATGCGTTCCAAAAACGTGAAGAATCGGGGGTTATCGCTTCATCGATTAATATCACTCGCCCATTATCGATACCGAATTCAAATTTGGTATCGGCGATAATGATTCCTTTAGTGAGGGCATATTCACTGGCGGCTTCATATAGCTCGAGGCTTTTTTGTTCCAAATCCTTAGCAATACGGATGCCGAAGATTTTGACGAGGTAGTCCTTCCCCACAGGCTCGTCGTGGCCGGTTTCGGCTTTAGTTGTAGGAGTAAAATGCGGCAGCGGCAGTTTCTCGCTTTCCTGTAAACCGGGACCTACTTTCTTACCGGCGAGCGTGCCTTTTTGCTGGTATTCCGTCCAGGCTGAACCTGAAAGATAGCCGCGTACGACGCATTCCACCGGCAGGCGTTTGACTTTTTTAACCACCATCGAACGTCCCCGCAGGTAGGTGGGGTAGGCGTAACGTTGTTCGACCATTACGTAGGAATCGAGGCTGTGGACGTTATCAATAGCTTCGGTCATATGGTTGGGGATGATATCGGACAGGCGCCGGAACCAGAAAGAAGAAAGTCGGTTTAAAACGTGCCCTTTAAGTGGAATACCGTTGGATAGCACGACATCGAACGCCGAAATACGGTCGGTGGCCACTATCAGCAAGTGACTGCCGAGGTTATACGTATCACGCACCTTGCCGCGGATAAATACCGGTAGCTGCAAGTCGGTTTTCAATAAAACAGGATATTTACTTAAGTCCATTGGAACGCACCTTTCTGGATACCTCTCAAGCACGTGTAAAGATAATCTTGACCATCGTTACAGATCCGCCGTATCCGGGATGCTGCCTTGCCATTGGTTCTTGGTTAAGCCAAGCCTCAAGAAGATATCATCCACGTGCCGGAGGTAGAATTGATAATCGAATATGTCTTCTAGCTCTTTCGCCGATAATACGTCAGTGACTTCGGCATCGTTTTTTACTAGAGTCAAAAAGTTTTTATTGCCTTGCCAGGCTTTGGATGAGTTCCGCTGTACGATTTCGTAGGCTTTTTGGCGACTTAAGCCTTTCTCGATTAATGCCAGCATCACTCTTTGCGAGAAAATCAGCCCTTTCGTTAGCTCGAGGTTCTGCTTCATACGGTGCGGGAAGACCTGCAAACGTCGCATCACGGACGTGAAAAGCGCCAGGATGTAATCCATCACCAGGCAGGAGTCGGGCAGGGTAATACGCTCGTTAGACGAATGACTAATATCACGTTCGTGCCACAAAGCGATGTTTTCCAATGAGGTTAAAGCGTAGCCACGTATTAGACGGGCGAGTCCGCAGACCCTCTCTGCTAGTTCTGGATTACGCTTGTGAGGCATCGCGGACGAGCCTGTTTGCCCGATACCGAATGGTTCTTCGACTTCGTGGATTTCGGTTCGTTGCAGCGCCCTGATTTCGGTAGCGAACTTCTCTAGCGACCCGGCCATAATCGCCAGGGTAGTTATGAATTGAGCATGGCGGTCGCGCTGGAGTATTTGGTTGGATATCGGGGCGGGCTCTAGCCCTAGCTTATTACAGGCTTTTTGCTCTATTTCAGGGGTAACGGTAGCATAGGTACCGACGGCGCCGGATATCTTGCCTATGGCGATGTTTTTTTTGGCTTCGTTCAGCCGTTGCAGATTGCGCCGCATTTCTTCCACCCAGATTGCCAGCTTTAGTCCAAAAGAGGTGGGCTCGGCATGGACGCCGTGGGTGCGCCCCATCATCAGGGTGTATTTGTGCTCGATAGCTCTTTGCGCCAGGGTGGCGGTGAGTTCTTTAACATCCTGTAATAAAATATCGGCGGATTCGACTAACTGCAGGCTCGTGGCGGTATCCATGATGTCCGAAGAGGTAAGCCCGAGGTGGATATAGCGGGATTCTTCGCCGATACTTTCAGCTACTGCTCCGAGAAAAGCGGTCATATCATGGCGGGTTTCGGTGAGGATTTCCTCCATCCGCTTGAAGTTTAATTTAGCCATTTTTATCTTGGGGATAGCGTTACGGGGAATAACGCCAGCTTCAGCCCAGGCATCGCAGACGGCTATTTCAACGTCCAGCCATTTGCTAAACTTATTCTCGTCCGACCAGACCTTTTTCATCTCGGGGCGGGAATACCGCTCAATCATAAAGCTCTCCTCTATCCCTGCAGTTCTTTCCGGTACTTCTCATAAGCCTTTTGTATTTTATCATGTTTCAGTCCAAGAATCTCGGCGGCGAGGTAAGCGGCATTTTTCGCCCCCGTACTACCGATAGTGACGCAAGCAACCGGTATACCCGCCGGCATTTGAACGATGGAATATAAAGCGTCTACCCCCTTTAGCTCGCCGCTCGCCATCGGCACGCCGATAACCGGCAGGGTCGTCCAGCTGGCTAAAACGCCCGGCAGATGCGCGGCTAGTCCTGCGGCAGCAATAATAACTTCGATACCCCGCTTACGGGCAGACTGCGCATACTCTCGGGCTTTATCGGGATTACGGTGGGCGGAGATAATGTTTACCTCGTAGTCGATGCCGAGGCTGGTTAACACACCCAGCGCCGACTGCATTATTTCTGCGTCTGATTTTGACCCCATTACCACACTAACGAGTGGCATATAAAACTCCTTTGTCGTTTTAGTCATTGCGAGCCATCCTTTTGTAGAAGGATACGAAGCAATCTCACTGTTCACCTACGAGATTGCCACGTCGTCCCGACTTCATCGGGACTCCTCGCAATGACAGTATTCTTTACTCAAACTCCGCTATATCCTTCCGGTAATAACATCCTTCAAATTTTATTCGGATAATATTTCTATAAACCTTGTTACGCGCTTCCTCAAGATTTTTACCTTTAGCCGCGACCGTTAAAACCCGTCCGCCCCCCGTTAAAAACTCGCCTTTACTCCCCGCCTTAGTCCGAGCGTGAAAAACCATAATATCTTTATCCAAATCGTCCAACCCGCGGATGGGATAGCCGGTTTTATAGCTCCCCGGATAGCCCCCGGACGCGATTACCACACCCACACAGGCGTAATCATCGAACTCTATCTTTATTTTGTCCAGCCGGTTTTCGATAACCGCCAGCATAATCTCCAACAGATCGGTCTTCAGGCGCGGCAGGACTACCTGCGTTTCGGGGTCGCCGAGGCGGGCGTTAAACTCGATAACTTTAGGAACGTTATTGGTTATCATCAGCCCACCATAAAGCGTACCTTGATAGGGATGTCCCTCGTCCGCCAGGGCTAGGATGGCAGGTTGCATGATGGTCTTCATGATAATCTTGCCCAATAGGGGATTGAAAAACGGCGGCGGGGTATAAGAGCCCATGCCGCCGGTGTTAGGTCCCTTATTACCGTCATAAATACGCTTATAGTCGCAGGCAGGTACGGTGGGTAAAACGGTTTTACCGTCGGTAAAGACGAAGAAACTCATCTCACGCCCGTATAAATACTCCTGGATAACGACGCGTTCGCCGGATGCCCCGAAGGCTTTGCCCTGCATCATATTTTTAAGGGTTTCCTGGGCGTCCTTAACCGACTCGGCAATAGCCACCCCTTTACCCTCCGCCAGACCGTCCGCTTTAATAACGATAGGGGGTGTTAGTTTGGCAACATATTCCTTCGCTTTTTGATAATCGGCGAAACTGGCGTTTTTAGCGCCGGGGATGCCGTGTTTTTCCATTAGTTCGCCGGAAAAGACCTTGCTGGACTCGATGGCGACGGCTTTTTGGGTAGGACCGAAGACAGCCAAGCCGTTCTTCTGAAATAAATCGACGATGCCGTTAGCTAAAGGCGCCTCCGACCCGATGACCGTCAGGTCGATTTTAAGGTCCTGTGCCGCTTTAAGCAGCCCGGCATTATCCTCGGCTTTAATATCGAGGATACGGGCTATTTTAGCCATGCCGGCGTTGCCCGGCGCGGCGTACATTTCTGTAGCTTTAGGGCTTTGCGCCAGCTTCCACGCTAACGTATGCTCTCTCGCCCCGCTCCCCACGACCAGTATTTTCAGGGTTTGCCTCCTTCAATCGTTTGACTTGCGCTTGATTTTAATTGCTCATAGCCAGCACGATAGTACCCACGGCGCCGGCCAGAAAACCTAACGGGCATACTACCGTGGCGAGTATGAAGAAGACCGGCTCGTCGAAATTAGTGCGGACCCTAAAAAATTTTATGAACATGGCGGTAACAAGATTGTGTAGTATTGCGAAAATAGACATTCCGACCGCAGAAGCTCCGGTTAATAGTAATAATACCTTGGACGTTCCGTCCACTTCTTTCTGAATGGTCAGCACTATCAATATCACGCCCAGTATCATGAGGACGGCTAGAACGCCGAAAAAACCGTAAGGCATCAGCAATTTTCTAACTGATTGCACGAATATAATGCAGACCATCGCGATAAATACCGCCGTTGACGCCCAGAATATTGACCATATTAATGTATCCATCATTTCCCAACCCTCTTACCCAGCATTCAATTTGCTGTCTGTGCGCCAAGAAATCTTGTATTAAAGCGTTGACGCTGTTCTTTATAGTAATCGCTGTATTTTATAAATTCTTGAACACTGTGGTTTAAGTCATCAACTTGCTTTTTAATAGCTTTTTCCATTACTCCCATTCAATGGTACTCGGCGGCTTGGATGTAATATCATAAACCACCCGGTTAATCCCCGGCACCTCGTTAACAATGCGGTTTGATATTCGTGCCATTAAATCATAAGGCAGCCGTGCCCAGTCGGCGGTCATGGCGTCCTCGCTGGTGACGGCACGTATAGCCACTAAATAACCGTATGTCCTGAAGTCCCCCATCACCCCAACGCTCTTAACGTCGGTCAGGACGGCGAAACTCTGCCAGAGCTGTCGGTAGAATTTGGCTTTCTTAATTTCGTTCATCAGGATAAAGTCCGCCCCGCGCAATATTTCCAGCTTCTCTTTTGTTACCTCCCCAATGCACCGTATCGCTAATCCCGGACCAGGGAAGGGCTGCCGCCAGACCATTTCCTCGGGGAGTCCCAGCTCTTTACCCACCAGTCTTACCTCGTCCTTAAAGAGGAGACGTAGCGGCTCTAAAAGCTTTAAAGTCATTTGCGCCGGCAACCCGCCGACGTTATGGTGGGACTTTATTTTGGCGGAAACATTACTTATAGAGGAAACACTTTCGATAACGTCCGGGTAGAGCGTCCCCTGCGCCAGAAAGTCCACTTTACCAATCTTTTTAGCTTCGTCTTCAAAGACGCGGATAAACTCCTCGCCGATGATTTTACGTTTTTCCTCGGGGTCGATAATGCCCTTCAGGCGGTTCAGGAAGCGGTCGATAGCGTTGACGTAGATAATGTTCATCCCCAGGTTATTTTTAAAGACCTTAAGGGTACGGTCCGCTTCTTCACGCCGGAGGAGTCCGTTATTAACAAAAATACACGTCAGCTGGTCGCCGATAGCCCGGTGGATAAGTGTCGCCACCACCGATGAATCTACCCCGCCCGATAGCGCATTGATAACTTTACCCTTACCCACCTGCTTTTTAATGCGTTCCATGCTTTCGGTGACGAAGCTACCCATTGTCCAGTTGCCTTTACAGCCGCAGACCCTGTAGACGAAGTTCTGGAGAATCGTCTTGCCTTCCGGCGTATGGACTACTTCCGGATGGAACTGGAGTCCGAAGATGTTGTTTTTATCGCCGATGACGGCATAAGGTGAATTTTCGGTATAGGCGAGTGCCTCAAAGTCAGGGGGCATCGCTTTGATTTTATCGCCATGACTCATCCAAACGGGCGTCGATTCCGGCAGACCGGCGAATAACGGCGAATCTTCCTGGTTGATGTGCATGATGGCATGTCCGTATTCGCGTTTAGTACCCGGTGTTACTTCGCCGCCCAGCTGTTTGGTAATGACCTGCATGCCGTAGCAGATGCCGAGTACTGGCAGGTGGCTTTCGTAAACGTACGAGGGGGCAAGGGGAGCGTTTTCTTCATAAACACTGGCGGGACCACCAGAAAGTATGAACCCCTTGGGATTCAGCGGGGCGATTTTTTCCCAGGGGGTATCGTGGGGGAGGAGTTCGCAATAGACCTGGGCTTCACGAACCCGCCGGGCGATGAGCATATTATATTGCGATCCGAAGTCGAGGACGATGATGGCTTCGCGCTTGGCGCCGGAGACGGCTTCGGTGGTCAGCGGCTGGTTGCGCACCGCTTATCTCCTTGGCGATTTCGAGATAGGTGACTTACCTCGATATCGTCGGTGGTGGCTATCCGATGGCTTTCATCCGGGGATGGATTGAATTTCTTTTTAACCATCTTATAGAACACAATGTACCATTATGTTATACTAATTTCAAGTGGAGAGGATGTATTTTTGAACGTAAAATCGCCTTTTACGCTAAATAAATTTTCGTCGTTTAGCCGTTTAAGCCGCCCGCATGGATAAATACGAGTTTTTCAGTAATAGCCCCGCCGCCACTTTAGCCCTCGGCAAGAAAATAGGGGAGCACCTTAAAGCGGGGAGTGTTATCGCTTTAACCGGGGAATTGGGCTGCGGCAAGACGTTATTGACGCGGGGGATTTGTAGCGGACTGGACGTTCCTTTACGGCAGGTGAATAGTCCCACCTTTGTGTTAGTAAACGAATATCAGGGACGTTTGCCGGTCTTTCATATGGATTTATATCGCCTGGACAATCTCGAAGACGGCTTTGAAATCGATATTATGGACTATTTTTCACGGGCTGAATCCGGCGTGATGATTATCGAGTGGGCGGAAAAAATGTCGTCCCTGCTTCCCCCCGATATTTTGAGGGTAGAATTTGACATAATATCATTAAGAAAACGACACATAGTTTTTTCTTCAACTACAACGAAGTTCACCGGTCTCTTTAAGGAGTTAAAACGTAAATGATTGTTCTGGGCATTGATACCTCCGGCTACGTTAACGCGGTCGGCGTTAGCGACGGCACTCATGTGCTGGCGGAGGAATCTTTTCCAGCCAAGACCGACTCTCTGGAACAAATCGTTGACAATATCGATACCGTTTTAAAGAAAGCCGGATTAAGTCTTAAAGAGGTGGGGGGAATAGGGGTGGGGTTAGGTCCCGGCTCCTGGACGGGCATTAAGGTGGGGGTAACGGTAGGCAAGATACTGGCTTTCAGCACGAATAAACCTGTTTGTGGTATCTCGACCCTGGAGGCTTTAGCTTATGCTGCTCGCGAGCAAGTCTTCATTAGTTTGTCCCATCATCAGCGCCGGCATCGGGACAACATTTACGCGGCTTTTTATCGGTGTGAAAAAGATAAAGTCATTCAACAGGGTGATTATTTCATCGGCGATATTAGGAATTTAGCGCCTCTAATTAAAGAGCCAGTTGTTTTAGTAGGGAGTGGTATAAAGCGCTATTTTGAGTTGTTATCTAAAGAAAATAGCTCTTTAAAAAAGAAGATAAAAGCGTTAGAGATATTGCCGCGCGGGGGAGCTATCGCCTGCCTGGCTGCCATTCGCTTCGAACAAGGAAAAAGTGATAATCCCCTCTCCTTAACCCCCCTTTATCTTAAAGAGTCGACGGCCAAAGTGTTCGTTAATAAATATAAAGTGTAAACTATGTTGATTTTAGGTATCGAAACATCCTGCGATGAAACCTCGGCGGCATTAGTTACCGACGGTAAAACAGTGCTTTCCAACGCCATCGCCACGCAGCTGGATTTGTTGAAGAAATACGGCGGTGTTGTGCCGGAGGTTGCCGCCCGCCGTCATACCGAACTTATCGGCTATGTGATTAAAGAAGCTCTTGATACCGCGGGCAAAACGCTGGACGATGTTGAAGCGGTAGCCGTTACCTCGCGGCAGGGCTTAATCGGCTGCCTGATGGTCGGCGTGGCGGCGGCTAAGTCTATCAGCTACGCCAAACAGATACCACTCATCGGCTTGCATCATATCGAGGGACATATCTTCGCCAACCTCTTGAGTAATCCCGACCTCCCCGTCCCCCATATTTGTCTAACCGTTTCCGGGGGACATAACATGCTGGTACACGTTAAAGAAAATTGCCGTTATGATGTTTTAGGCACGACGCTTGATGATGCTGCCGGCGAGGCTTTCGATAAAATCGCCAAGTTTTTAGGACTGGATTTCCCTGGAGGCCCTGTTATTGATAAACTTTCTAAGCAGGGCAACCCTAAAGCCTTTAAACTCCCCCGACCGATGATAAAAAGTAAAGCGTTGGACTTTAGCTTTAGTGGATTAAAAACGGCGGTTATCAATATGTTCAAAGAAAGATTAGCCCACGGTGAATCCTTGCCCCTCGCCGATATCGCCGCCAGTTTTCAGGAAGCTATCGTTGACGTACTGGTTGCCAAGACATTACGCGCCGTCGAGGAAAAAGACTTAAAGGTGGTGAGTGTCACCGGCGGTGTTTCGGCTAACAGCCGATTGCGTGAAGTCTTTACGGAAATATGCCAAAAGCGGGGAATTCAGGTATTTTTCCCGAAATTATCGCTCTGTACCGATAATGCCGCTATGATTGCTGCCGCTGGATACGCTAGAATGATGTTGGGGGAAAGGTCGGACTTACGTCTTAACGTCTTTCCTAACGCTCCACTTGGGGGTTAGATATGATTACCAAGATAGAGAAAGTGGATGCTATTAATCCGGATAAGAAAGTTATTGAACGTGCCGCTAAGCTCATCGCCAAGGGTGAGATGGTCATCTGCCCCACGGATACAGGTTACGCATTATGTGCTAATGCCTTGGACACGCGGGCAGTAGCAAAAGTCTTTCACCTAAAGGCACGCCCGTTTAACAATCCCATCCACATTGCCGTTCAATCTGTTGCCGAGGCGGAGAAATATGCCTTTTTTAACGAGGCGGCGCGTTATCTTGCTACCCATTATCTCCCCGGTGCTCTAACGCTGGTACTGCCCAAAAAGGCTACCGTTCCGGCGATGGTCGTGGCCAATCTTAACGCCGTTGGTATTCGTGTACCGGATAATCGTGTCATTTTACATCTGGCAGAGGCGGCTGGACTCCCTTTAACCGCCACCAGTGCCAATGTCAGCGGTAAACCAAGCACGTATTCCGTCGAGGAAATAACGGCGCAGTTCGGAACAAATCTCCAGCAGGTAGCGATGGTACTTGACCAGGGCGCTATAAAAATGCGAGAGGTTTCGACGATTGTGGATTTATCGGTGGCGCCCGCTCAACTTATCCGTGAGGGGCGCGTCGGCTGGGTAAAAATCCGTGACGAAGTAAATATGTTCTATCACCCAGATGAAAAGAAGCAGTAATAAATAGGAGGTCGTTCCCATGCATATTGCAATTGGTAATGACCACAGGGGCTGTACTCTAAAAGAGACCGTATTAAAGGTACTGATTGATGCTGGGCACCAGATTCACGACTTCGGCTGCTATACGGACGAAGCTGTAGATTACCCAGATATTGCTTTACAGGTGGCGGAGGGTATCGTTAAGGGCGAATACGATAGGGGCATATTAATCTGCGCCACAGGTATCGGCATGTGTATCGCGGCGAATAAGGTACGCGGCATCCGCGCCGCCCAATGCTACGACGTCTTTACCGCCCACCGCTCCCGCCTGCATAATAATGCGCAAATATGCTGTCTGGCGGCGGAGGAGGAAAAGGGGAAAGTAAAAACCATCGTTGAGGATTTTCTGAACACCGAATACGAGGGCGGCCGCCACGACGCCCGTTTGAAAAAAATCAAGGAAATCGAAGATAAACAATGTCGGTAGTATACTGTCATTGCGAGGAGCGAAGCGACGTGGCAATCTCATTGCCCTTTCTGAAACCGAGCATGTATTTTCTCTGTTATTCTGGCGTAGGACAGAATCCACACCACCCTTTTTCCCCCTGGATTCCAGCTTTTGCTGGAATGACATGTTAAAAAAATATGTCAAAACATATTAAAGAATACCAGCGAAAACTCATCTCCGCCGAAGAAGCCGCTGGACTTGTTAAAAGCGGGATGTGGATTGATTACGGCGCTATCTGCGGCTTCCCCTCCCTCATCGACGAAAAACTGGCGGCACGGGCTAAAGAGTTAAAAAATGTTAAAATCCGCGCTGAACACTCGCATACCATTATCCCCCGCATCGACCCCAAACAAGAACATTTTATACATAATTCCTGGTTCCTCGGTAAGGTTGAGCGGGAATATGCTAAAAAAGGTGCTACTTCCTATATACCCTTCGGGCTTGGCGAAGGACCCCGCATGTATCGCCAGTGGCTCAAAGACAAAGTGGACATCACTTTTATCGAGGTCACACCGATGGATAAAAAGGGCAACTTTAACTTCGGCGCGGCGGTAACGCGTCAGAAAGCGGCCACGGAAGTTGCTAAAAAAGTCGTCCTGGAAGTTAACGAGCATATGCCGTGGGTCTTTGGCGGTTATGATGAAGTGGTAAACATCAAGGACGTAGACTATATCGTCGAAAATTATGAATATAAAATTCCCGAGTTCCCCGCCGCCCCGATTACCCCCGAGGACGAAACTATCGCCGCTTTACTGGCGGAGCAAATCAAGGATGGTGCAACTATCCAACTGGGCGTCGGCGCGATACCGAGTGTCGTCGGTAAATTATTGATCAAACATAATCTTAAAGACCTTGGCATTCATAGCGAGATGTTTAACGACAGCATGATGGACCTTATCTCGGCGGGGGTCGTTACCGGTAAGCGTAAGAGTATCAACCGTGGTAAAGCGGTTTTCTGTTTTGCCGCCGGGTCGGAGAAGCTTTATAAGTTTATGGATAAAAATCTCGCTTTAGCCGGCTTCCCGGTGGACTATACCAACGACCCGTATATCATCGCCAAGAATAAAAAACAAATCGCCATCAATAGCGCTTTAAGGGTAGATTTACGCGGGCAGGTCTGCTCGGAATCGGTAGGGACGCGTCAGATTAGCGGCACCGGCGGCCAACTGGAGTTTACCCGTGGAGCATACCTGGCGGAGGGGGGTAAAGCTTTTATCTGCCTCCACGCCGCCCGAGAGGGAAAAGACGGCAAGCTCGTATCCAATATCGTGCCTACTTTAGAGTTGGGGGATATGGTAACTGTTCCTGCCTCCGATGTCTCTTATATCGTTACGGAATATGGTATGGTGAACCTTAAAGGCTTAAGCGTCTGGCAGCGGGCGAAAGCGTTAATCTCCATCGCCCATCCAGAGTTTCAAGACGAATTAACTCAAGCCGCTATTAAAGCTGGTTTTATAACAAAGGGGACGATTGGGCTGGGTTTGGAATAAGCTATTATTTCTTCCCTGTTATGGTCTTAACTACCGCGTAAAGCTCTTCTGGCTTATCGGAACCTAACAGGTACTTTTTACCATTCAAGGCAGTAATTTTTACGCCGCGGTTGCCGCGCATGTAGTAGGCCGTCATTTCTTTATTAAAGCGTATCCCGTAGCCGCCGAAATCGGCTATCGGTGAGAATTCCATCAACTCAATATTAGCTACCTCGTCGGTCTTTAAGCGTAATACCTTGGAATTCAGGATGCCAAAGCCAACTGCTATTTCTTCTCGTGTAACCGTTACCTGCACACCCCCGTATAAAAATAACATACCCAGCCCGACTATACCGACCACCAGCGCAACCCATGGAATCGCGAACCAGGTTACCGCCGCTACTACAAGCATAATTACCATCATACCTATCGACATCAGGCTTAACCACCAGGGATTCTGCGACTCCCAGTGTACAAAAGATTCATTGTGTTTTATTTTTTCTTCAAGTGTTTTCTCCAATACTGTAGTATCAACAAAAACCACTTTAGTCGGATTAAGTCGGAACGGACGCCATATATCTAGAAGTACCGCTAGGATTATCAATATGCCCGTGATAATTACTATTACTACCCAAGGGAAATAAAAATCACTCTCGCCAGATTTTAAATATTGAAGGTACCCTGTATATACACCTACCAATAACCCTACTGTCAGTTCGTCGAATAAAGAAAACCAGTTGAACCTCTTCTTTTTCTCTTGTCTTGCCCAGAGTTCATCAAAAAGGACAGCTATACTAATAAATAGAATGGATAACACGATCGTAATACCAAAGCCCAGGTAGGGCGAGCCGTAATTATCAATCTGACCGTGAAAGTCCCAGTGCGTCGGCGCGTTGGCCGGCAGCGGTCCCAGCGCGATGGTATAGACAATGATAAATATCAACGCTCCGACGGCTGGCAGGTGCGTCCATAACGGATGCAATAGTTTTATTTTCATGGTTAGATATTCCTTTCCGTACTCAAGCGTTCCATTTCTCTAATTAGTATCTTTTGTATTTCTTCCACCGGCAACCCCATCAGTAGGGCATCTGTAGTTAATTCTTCCATTTTACCGATGATTTCCGCTTCTACTGCCTTTATGTTTTCTGGTTGTTTCAGATGGGTTACAGTTGCGCGCCTGCCCAGTGACAGGTTGATGATGCTTTGTTCATGTAGCTTGATATATGCGTTGCGGACCGTATGCATGTTTATCCCGAGAACATGCGCCAGTTCTCTGACGGAAGGTAATTCATCCCCAGGTTTAAGAGTACCCCGGCGTATCTGCTCTTTAAGTTGTATAATAATCTGCAGATACAAAGGGCGGGGATCATCTTTCTTAATAGAAATTAGCATTATGTTTCTCCTACTGTTATAATTATACTATAACAGTAGGTTTTGTCAAGACACTTTAAATAATTAGCTTGACAATAAACGTAAAATAATGCTATCTTTAGATACGGGCTTCAAGTTAAAAAACTTTTCCCCCGGTCCGTCTTGAAAGACGGTTTTTTATTTATGGAGTCCAAAAAGGACATGAAAATGAAAAGCGACGCGGTTAAAAAAGGTGTTGAAAGAGCCCCGCACCGGTCTCTTTTATATGCTTTGGGCTGTACCAAGGATGATATAGGTAAACCATTTATCGGCATCGTCAATAGCTATACCGATATCGTCCCAGGACATGTTCACTTGCGCCAAATCGCCGAAAGCGTTAAGGAAGGCGTTAGGGCAGCTGGCGGAGTGCCTTTCGAGTTCAGCACCATCGCCGTCTGCGACGGCATCGCCATGAACCACGCCGGCATGAAATATAGTCTGCCCAGCCGCGAGCTTATCGCCGACTCGGTAGAAATCATGGCGGAGGCTCATGCCTTCGACGCTTTAGTATTCATTCCTAACTGCGATAAAATCATCCCCGGCATGTTGATGGCGGCTTTAAGGTTGAACCTGCCATCTATCTTTATCAGCGGCGGTCCAATGCTGGCGGGTACTTTAGACGGCAAGAAAATTGACCTCAATACCGTTTTCGAAGGCGTCGGCGCCTATACCGCCGGTAAAATGACGGTAGCCGAACTGGAAAAGATTGAGCGGCAGGCATGTCCCGGCTGCGGCAGCTGCGCCGGCATGTTTACCGCCAATACGATGAACTGCCTGACTGAAGTTTTAGGGATGGGCTTACCCGGTAATGGCACCATTCCTGCTGTGGATGCCCGCCGTCGCGCTTTGGCGCGTCAAGCCGGCGAGCAGGTGCTTAAATTATTGAAGGACGATATTCGTCCGCGTAGTATCATCACCCAGGACGCTATTTTTAACGCTTTTACCGTGGATATGGCTTTGGGCGGCAGCAGTAACTCGGTACTGCACCTGATGGCAATCGCTAACGAAGCAGGCATCGATTTTAAGCTGCCGATGGTTAACGAAATCGGCCAGCGTACGCCGTACCTCTGTAGTCTGCGTCCCGCCGGACCGCATCATATCGAGACACTAGATAAGGCAGGCGGCATTCCGGCGGTGATGGGAGAAGTAAAAAGCCTCCTAAAATTAAAATCAAAAACGGTTACCGGCAAGACTATCGGCGGAAATATCGATAATGTGAAAAACCTGAATCCTGATGTCATCCGCCCGATGAAAAACGCTCATTCTCCGACCGGCGGGTTGGTCCTGCTTTTCGGTAATCTCGCTCCTGAGGGGGCGGCGGTGAAAAAAGCTGCTGTCGCCCCGGAGATGATGCAGCACCGCGGTCCCGCCCGGGTTTTCGACTCCGAAGAAGAAGCGACTAAAGCCATTATGGGCAAGAAGATAAAATCCGGCGATGTACTGGTCATTCGCTACGAAGGACCTAAAGGCGGACCAGGCATGCGAGAGATGTTAACGCCTACCTCGCTGATTACCGGCATCGGACTGGAAAAAGAGGTGGCTTTGATTACGGATGGTCGTTTTTCTGGAGCCACCCGCGGCGCCTCTATCGGTCATGTTTCGCCGGAGGCGGCGGAACGGGGTCCTATCGCTGCTGTCAAAGACGGTGATATGATAAAAATCGATATTCCCGGGCATAAGCTCGATGTTGAATTAACGGATAAAGAAATCGCCAATCGCCTGGCTAAACTACCGGCGTTTCAGCCGAGGTTCAAGACGGGCTACCTCGCTCGCTATACCGAAAAAGTAACCTCGGCCAGTACCGGGGCGGTGTTAAAGAAATAGGGGGGCATATGAAAAAAACTGGCGCCCAGATATTATGTGAAAGTCTAATCGCCGAGGGAGTCGATGTCATGTTCGGCTTCCCGGGCGGCGTTTTATTGCCCTTTTACGATACCCTGCCGCAGTACCCGCAGATTCGGCATATCCTCGTCCGCCACGAGCAGGGCGCCGCTCATGCCGCCGATGGCTATGCCCGCGCTACTGGCAGGGTAGGCGTTTGTATGGCAACCTCCGGTCCCGGTGCCACCAACCTGGTGACGGGTATCGCTAACGCCTACCTGGACTCGGTGCCGATAGTGGCTTTAACCGGTCAGGTAGTCAGGGCGCAAATCGGTAAAGATGCGTTTCAGGAGATTGATATTACAGGTATTACTCTCCCGATTACTAAACATAGTTACGTGGTATTGGATACGGCTAACTTAGCTAAAATTGTTAAGGAGGCTTTTTATATCGCCAGAACGGGTAGACCCGGTCCGGTGCTTATCGATATACCCAAGGATGTGTTCACCGACCAGGCGGAGTTCGTCTACCCGGATAAGGTAGACCTACCGGGCTATAAAGTGCCCACCCATGGTCACCCCACCCAATTGAAAAATGCGGCTAATTTAATCAATGAGGCTAAACAGCCCCTCATTATTGCCGGCAGGGGTGTAATTATCTCCGGCGCTTGTGCCGAACTTAAAGAGATAGCGGAGAGGGCACAGATACCCGTTATTACCACGCTACTGGGTATCGGCAGTTTCCCGGAAAACCACGCCTTAAGTTACGGTATGGCGGGCATGCACGGTACCGGCTACGCCAATAAAGCCCTCGAAAACTGCGACCTTTTAATTGCTATCGGTATGCGGTTCGACGACCGCGTCACTGGGAAAATAAGCGGCTTTGCCCCCAAAGCAAAAATAATCCATATCGATTTAGACCCGGCAGAAATCGGCAAAAACGTTAATGTTGATATACCTATCGTTGGCGATGTCGCCGCCGTATTACATGCCATGCACAAGATGCTGGAAAACAATAACCATTTAGAGTGGATAAGGCAGCTTGATGAATGGCGCACCAAGCACCCGATGCTGGATATACATGACGGCAGTAAATTATTGCCGCAGCGGATTATCCGTGAGTTATATGAAGTTACAAAAGGCGACGCTGTTGTCGTTACCGGCGTAGGGCAGCACCAGATGTGGGCGGCGCAGCATTATTTCTTCGACGAACCGAATAGCTTTATATCGTCCGGCGGTTTAGGCACGATGGGCTTTGGCTTACCGGCGGCGATGGGCGTTAAGGTCGGCCGACCGGAAAAAACGGTCTGGCTTATCGATGGCGACGGCAGCTTCCAGATGACGATTCAGGAGCTGGCGACCCTGGTACAGGACGATATTGCGGTGAAAATCGCAATTATGAATAACGGTTACCTGGGCATGGTACGGCAGTGGCAAGATTTGTTTTATAAAAAGAATTATGTCGCCACGCCTCTCTCCTGTCCCGATTTTGTTAAAGTCGCCGAGGCTTATGGTATCGCCGGCTTGAAGATAACCAAACGCGAAGAAATCAGACCCGCTATCGAGCAGGCGATGAAACATAAAGGGCCGTTTTTACTCAACTTTATGGTGGAGCCGGAGGAAAATGTTTACCCGATGGTGCCGCCCGGCGCATCCAATATTGAGTTTATCGAACAACCTAAGAAAGAGGTGGCCTCATGGCAGCGACGAAGCACACTCTAGTAGCTTTGGTTCAGGATAAGCCCGGCGTCCTTAACCGTGTAGTGAGTCTTTTCCGTCGCCGCGGCTTTAATATCGATAGCATCGCCGTCGGGCACAGCGAAGTGCCGCACCTCTCTCGTGTGACGATTATCGTTAACGGTACGACAGCTACGGTCGAACAGGTCAGAAAGCAGCTTGATAAACTCATCGATGTAGTTAAGATTTTCGATATCAGCGGCGAAAAACTCACCAGTCGAGAGTTAGCGCTGGTTAAGGTTAGAGCCTCCTCCGCCACCCGCAGTGAAATTCTTGAAATTGCCGATATTTTCCGTGCTAATATTGTTGATGTCGCGTCTGATTCGTTGACTATCGAGATAACCGGCGATGAAGATAAAATAGAATCGATGCTGAAGTTATTACGCGGGTTCGGTATTAAAGAAATTGCCCGCACCGGCCGTGTCGCTATGGTACGGGGAAATTTAGGCGCCCCGCCGCCCGAGGAAGAAGCTAACCGCCACCATTCCAAAAAACAAGCTGATTAGCGGACTGTTTTTCTGCGGGCAATACTAACGCTATATTTTTAAGGCTAACTGTTTTTTATCATCCCTCTTTATTGGTATAGTAAAATGAAAAGTGCTTCCTTTATCTACTTCACTCTCTACCCAGATTTTACCTCCATGAGCTTCCACCAGCGCCTTGCATAAACTCAAACCCAGCCCCATCCCGCCCGGGTCTTTAACCAGTCTTTGCTCAATGCGATAAAAGCGGTCGAATATCTTATCTACCTCATCTGCTACAATCCCTCGTCCCTGGTCGGCAACACTAACCAATAGTTCTTCCCCTTTCGCCTCGGCACGTACAGTTATCTCTGTTCCTTCAGGCGAGTATTTAATGGCGTTATCCAGCAGGTTGTCTATCACCTGTCGTAAACGTTTTGAATCTGCAATGATAGTGCGGAGTCGACGTTTTATTTTTTCGCTGAATTTATATTTCGGAGACCTTAATCTAGCTTCCGTTACTGCCGCTAAAAGGATTGCGCTTGGTTTCACTGACGCCATATTCAACCGAAGCATGCCGGCATTGAGTCGAGACATATCCAACAAGTGTCCAATTAGTTCTGTCAGGCGGTCGGTGGAACGGTCGATTGCTTGCAGCGATTCTCGTTTTTCTGTGTTATCGAGTTTGCGGTCGTACATCAAGAGTAAGCTGGAATAGCCTTTGGTAATGGCTAAGGGGGTGCGTAATTCGTGTGAGACGGTAGAAAGCAGGTTTGTCTTAAGTCTATCCAATTCGCGGTATTCTTCTTCTTTAAGATGTTCTTCTTCGGCTTGATGCCTTGTGGTGACGTCTTCTCCAGAACTTAGTGTTCCTATAATTTTGCCATCTTCACTCGATATTACGGAATTGTGCCATGAGATAAGTTTCTCCTTACCGCTTTTAGGTGCAATAGTGAAACCTTCCACATACTCAAGATGTTTAATATCTCCGCTTATTATTTTTTTAAAATTACTTTTACATCTTCTCTCATTCTTTCCGGAATGAAATTGTCAAACCAGTCTTTGCCAATAATATCTTTTTTATCGTTTTCTAGAATCTCGCAACCTTTGTTATTGACATCGCTTACCTTCCCATTAACATCAAGAGCGAGCAGCATAGTCCCCGCTATATCCCAATACTGCCGTACTCTGTTTTTTTCCTTTAGCAATGCCATTTCCATAATCTTGCGTTCGGTGATGTCGCGAATATTGTATTGAACCACTTTATGATTATTTACTTGATAGGTATTACTCACGAACTCAACGTCACGTTTTTTAACGTTCTTGGTCTCCAGCGGCAAATCTTCATAGCGGATATAGCCTTTATTCTGCAACTCTAAAAATGCTTCTTTATTGGCTGTGATGTCTTTAAAAAATCCTATTTCCCAGAGTTCTTTGCCTGATATTTCCTTAAGAGAAAAACCCAACATGTCAAGAAGGAAGGGATTAGCATCAACTATCTTTCCTGTGGCAGCATTAAGAATCAGGATGCCGTCTTTGGCTGTTTCGAAAAGGCGCCGGTAGCGCGTCTCGGAGGCAATCAGGGCTGCTGCTGACTTTCGTCGTGTCTGTTGCATAACCACCTCCTTGCATGTGTTTATAGGGGTGTAGTAGACATAATATTCAGTTGTAATGTGTAGTATATATCTATAATAATACAATTGTCAAGTTTGTGGACAAATAGTATCCATTTTTAGCACTTTAGGCATAATAAGTGTTTTTGGTGTATTTTTTATTTGTTTATTGTAAATAAATTACATAAAAAAGTTGTTTGTATTATTCTAGTTAATATATTTTGGAAATTACTATTAGTACCTGGCACTTAATATCTATATCTCACAAGATTCGCCGGGTTTGTATATAGACAATTTCGCGAAAAGCGTATATAATGTATCCTAAATAGTCATGTCCAATGATAACTGTTCCAACCATAAGAGAATGATTCTCATCCTTACCGGCCCCTCTCTAATTTAAGGAGAGGGGATTAATCGGTTGTATCCCAAAATTATTCTCTTAAGGAGGAACTTTTAATGGACAGGGTTATTATTTTTGACACCACTTTGCGGGATGGGGAACAGGCGGCGGGCGGCTCCCTTAACGTTCAAGAAAAATTAGAAATTGCGCGTCAGCTGGAAAAGCTGGGCGTTGATGTTATCGAAGCGGGTTTCCCCGTTACCTCTCCCGGCGACTTTGAAGCGGTTCGCCTGATTGCCAAGCAAATCCGTAAGCCATCTGTCTGCGCCTTAATGCACGCCAATCTGAAGGCAATTGACGAGAGCTGGAAGGCTATCAAGGGTGCGTCTAATCCGCGCATTCATGTCGTCCTTTCTTCTTCTGACATTCACCTTTTCTACCAGCTAAAAAAGACCAGAGAAGAAATAATACAAATGTCTATCGATACGGTTAAGCATGCCCGCAAATATACCGATAATATCGAGTTTTCGGCGATGGACGCTTCCCGTACCGAACCGGCGTTTGTTTATCAACTCTTAAAAGCTGTTATTGATGCCGGCGCTGCAACGGTTAATATCCCGGATACGGTCGGTTATGCTATGCCGCATCAATTCGGCGCTTTTATCGAGGGTGTTTTTAAGAACGTTCCTAATATCGATAAAGCCGTTGTCAGCGTGCATTGCCATAACGACCTCGGTCTGGCAGTAGCCAACAGCCTGGAAGCTATCCGCTGCGGCGCCCGCCAGGTCGAAGGCACCATTAATGGCATCGGCGAAAGGGCTGGTAATGCTGCGTTAGAGGAAATCGTGATGGCGATTAAGACACGTGCTGACTTTTTTAGCCTGACGACCAATATCGATACGAAACAGTTTTACCGCACCAGCCGGCTGGTTAGCGACCTAACGGGATTTCCGGTGCAGCCGAATAAAGCTATCATCGGCAGCAACGCTTTCCGTCACTCCTCCGGCCTGCATGTGGATGGCATGTTGAAGAAGTCCTTGACATATGAAATCATGGACCCCAAGTCGGTAGGCATACCTTCCAGTAGTCTGGTATTGGGTAAAACCAGCGGACGCCACGCTTTCCGCGAGCGTCTTTCAGAATTGGGTTATACGTTAAATGATGAAGACCTGAATAAAGCTTTTACTGCCTTTAAAGAATTGGCGGATAAGAAAAAGGATATCACCGACCGCGACATTGAGTCGGTGGTGGCGGAAGAGCAGCGGACGATATCCGAGGAGTATCACCTTGACCGCCTTCAGGTGACCTGCGGCGACCGCGGTATTCCCACCGCAGCTGTCCGGCTGATTGGCCCGGATGGCAAGGCTTTAGAAGATGCTGCCCTCGGCACCGGTCCCGTCGATGCCGTCTATAAAGCCATCAACCGGTTAGTGAACGTTGCCAACACCCTCACCGAATTCTCGGTTAAATCGATTACCGAGGGTATTGACGCTATTGGCGAAGTACTGATTCGCATTGAAAGCAAAGGGGTTACCTATACCGGCCGCGGCGCGGATACCGATATTATCGTCTCCAGCGCTAAGGCTTATATTAACGCGCTGAATCGTCTCCTGGCGGCGAAAAAGGTTAAAGGTGGTAAAAAATGAATCCAGATTTAGAAATGGTGTTGCGTCTTTTACTGGCGACCTTCCTGGGGGCGGTTATCGGCTTACAACGCGAGTTATCCGGTAAAGAAGCCGGGTTAAGGACGAATATGCTCATCAGCCTGGGTTCAGCCTTATTTACAGTACTGTCTATTTATGCTTTTTCAGGGAGTGACCCCGCCCGTATCGCCGCCGGCATCGCTACCGGTATCGGCTTTATCGGCGCTGGTGTAATATTACATCGCACTGGGGGGATTGTTATCGGGCTAACTTCAGCGGCGACAATCTGGTCGGTGGCGGCTGTCGGTATGGCGGCGGGGGCGGGGATGTATTATATCGCCCCCGGGGGAACGGTACTGGTACTGATAACCCTGATGCTGCCGCATCTTAAAAAGCCCAATGGGCAAAGCTGATGGTAACTTTAGTTAGGAGACTATCGTGAATATTACGGAGAAAATACTGGCGTCTCATGCTGATAAAAAAATAGTTACTCCCGGTGAGTTTATCAGCGCCCGGGTGGATATGGTTTTGTCTAACGATATCACTGCGCCCATTGCTATCAAGGAGTTCAAACGCCTCGGCGTAACTAAAGTTTTCGACCCTGCGAAGATTGTGATGGTCGCTGACCATTTTGTGCCCAACAAAGACATCCTTTCGGCGGAGCAGGCAAAACAGATGCGAGAGTTTTGCCGCGAGCAGGGGATTAAATTCTTCGATGTCGGCGAAATGGGCATCGAGCATGTCCTGCTACCGGAGCAGGGATTCGTCCTCCCCGGTGATGTAGTTATCGGGGCTGATTCACATACCTGCACCTATGGCGCGGTTGGCGCTTTCGCCACCGGTATGGGCTCGACGGACATCGCGGTGGCAATGGCTACCGGCGATATCTGGATGAAAGTCCCGCCGACGATTAAGTTCGTTTATCACGGCACTTTAGGGAAATGGGTGGGGGGGAAAGACCTTATCCTTTATACTATCGGAGATATTGGCGTAGATGGCGCCTTGTATTCGGCGATGGAGTTTATCGGCGAAGCAATCGATGCGCTTTCGATGGACGGGCGTTTTACTATGGCGAACATGGCTATCGAGGCTGGCGGAAAAGCTGGATTATGCCGCGTGGATAACAAGACACAGCTATACATAAAATCAAGAGCTAAACGGAGCTACCTCGTTTACGAACCGGATAGTGACGCCGAATACGCTAAGGTAGTTGAATACGATGTTTCGGCCATCGAACCACAGGTATCGCTGCCACATTCACCGGCTAATGCTAAACCAGTCAGTCAGGTAGGTAACGTTAAAATCGACCAGGCGGTTATCGGGAGTTGTACCAATGGACGTATCGAAGATTTACGGCTGGCGGCTCAAATATTCCGTAAACATCACGTGCATCCGGGTATAAGGTGCATCATCCTCCCTGGTACGCAGCAGGTTTATTTAGAAGCTTTAGCCGAGGGGTTGGTGGAGATATTCATTAAAGCCGGGGCGGCTTTCAGCACGCCGACCTGTGGACCCTGTCTCGGCGGGCATATGGGGGTTTTAGCGGCAGAGGAGCGTTGTATTTCGACTACCAACCGCAACTTCGTCGGCAGGATGGGGCATACCAAGTCGGAGGTATATCTGGCAAATCCGGTTGTTGCTGCCGCTAGTGCCGTCACCGGCAGAATAACTCACCCCGACGAGGTGATGAAATAGATAATCATCTTCCCCCTTTGAAAAAGGGGGTTCACCCCGAAGGGATAAGAGGGGGGTTTTATCGTCGTAGATGAAAATTAGTATTCGCGAATACCGAGACACCGACCATGCTGCCTGCGTGGCTTTACAACAAGAGCTAGCCCAACATCATGCGGTGATATACGGCGACCCGGCCATTGCCGAGCATGACCCGGCGCGGAGTCTGGATAAGTATTTAGGATTAGCTAACCGTACGGGCACTTGGGTGGCTGAAGTAGACGGTAAAGTAATCGGCTTCGTTGGACTACTGGATGTTATCGGCGAAGAAGGGGTCGTGGAAATCGAGCCGCTGGTAATTGCCGCCGCTTCTCGCGATAAGGGTATCGGTTCGCAGCTAGTGGCATATGTAAAAGAAGCAGTTAAAAAGAAAGGCTATCGGTTCCTAAGTGTGAGACCTGAACTGCGGAATAAAGAGGCTTTTAAGCTCTACGTTAAACTCGGGTTTGACCTCGTGGGAGGAGTGGAGCTTTTTCAGGATTTAATGCCGGAACGCGGCAGGACATGGAAGTCCGGTGTTGAAATACTCGGACAGAAATTGCGTTATTAAGACTTACTCCGTTAGGAGGACGACATGGTAAAACAAAAGGAAACCTGGCGCGAGAGATTAGTCTCGACAACGAAGAAACAAAACCTGCCTAAAGTGTCGGTAGTCGAAGGGAAGATGACCAAAATGTGGGGCGAGGGCACGGTAGTTATACCATCGCCGGTTGAGGTGGACGCCCTGATGAAAAAAGTCGCCCGGGGTAAACTGATGACCATTAACCAGATACGTGAATTTATGGCTAATAAGTATCACGCCACCTTTGGCTGACCCATCACCACCGGCATCTTTGTCGGAATAGCGGCTCGGGCAGCCGAAGAAGATATCATCGAAGGTGAAAAGGATGTCACTCCTTACTGGCGGACGTTGAAAAGCAAAGGCGAACTAAACGACAAATACCCCGGCGGCGTCAATGCCCAGTCGGCGAAGTTAAAGACCGAGGGACATGATATAGAAAAGGACAAATCTGGCAAACCCAAACGAGTCAAAGACTGGGAGAGCAAACTGGTAAAGATGTAGA
The DNA here is from genome assembly GCA_963759785.1 of uncultured Chloroflexia bacterium. GTDB lineage: Bacteria > Chloroflexota > Dehalococcoidia > Dehalococcoidales > RBG-16-60-22 > RBG-13-51-18. The sequence goes on along the minus strand of CAVXAM010000006.1, from coordinate 86,856 downwards.
TATTTCACCCTCTCCCTTGGAGGGGAGAAGAAACAAAGGGAAAAAGGAGTCTTTATGAAGCTGAAAGGTAAAGTTTTTATATACGGCGCGGACGTTAATACCGACGTTATTATTCCCGCCCGCTATCTTAACGTCTCCGAGCCTGAAGCGCTGGCGAAACATTGCATGGAAGATATCGACGCCACCTTTATTAAGAAGGTAAAGCCCGGCGATATTATTATGGCGACCACGAACTTCGGCTGCGGCTCATCGCGGGAACATGCCCCCATCGCTATTAAAGCGGCGGGTGTCTCCTGTGTTATCGCTCATAGCTTTGCGCGTATCTTCTTCCGTAACGCGATTAATATCGGCCTGCCCCTCCTCGAATGCGCCGAAGCGGTCAAGAATACCAAAGCTGGCGATACACTGGAGGTGGACTTGGCTAAAGGAACGATTAAAAATATTACTAACGGCAAGACCTTTACCGCCAAGCCTTACCCGGACTTCATGTCGGAGCTGATAGCGGCGGGTGGGCTGGTGAAATATACGAAAAAGCGACTGGCTCGTGCCCGAGCTTAGGATTTAGGAGGCTAAATGAACTTTAATATTGTCGTCACTCCGGGCGATGGCGTAGGTCCTGAAATCATGGATGAAGCAGTGAAAGTCCTAAAAGCCATCGGTAAAAAATACGGACATCAATTTAATTTTGATAACCGGTTGGTCGGCGGCGCGGCAATTGACGCCGAAGGCGTAGCGGTATCCAAGTCGACTATTAACGCCTGTAAAAAAGCCGACGCGGTATTATTGGGGGCGGTGGGTGGTCCTAAGTGGGACGACCCGCTGGCTAAGGTCCGCCCCGAAGATGGACTTTTAGAACTGCGTAAGAGACTGGGGCTTTTTGCTAACTTAAGACCGGTTCATGTTTACCCGACGCTGGTCGATGGTGCTAACCTGAAGCCGGAGGTCATCAGGGGGGTGGATTTTATCTTTATCAGGGAGTTGACCGGGGGACTTTACTTCGGTAAGCCCAAGCGGCGCTGGATGACGGAAAGTGGCCGTAAAGCCGTGGACTCGATGCTGTATTCCGAGCACGAAATCGCACGTATTGTCCGGGTTGGCTTTGAGCTGGCACGACGTCGCAAGAAGAAACTAATTTCGGTTGATAAAGCCAATGTGCTGGAATCGTCGCGGCTTTGGCGGCAGGTAACGATAGAAGTAGCTAACGACTACCCCGATATTGAGCTGGAACACATGCTGGTCGATGCCTGCTCGATGCGTATTATTCAGAATCCGAAGTACCTGGATGTTTTAGTGACCGAAAACACTTTCGGCGATATTTTAACCGACGAGGCTTCGATGCTAGCGGGCTCGATGGGTATGCTGCCCTCGGCGAGTATTGCGGGTGTGCCGCAAGCCGGCGTAAGGATATTCGGTCTTTACGAACCGATACATGGTAGCGCGCCTCGCCATACTGGTAAGAATGAAATCAATCCTATCGCCACTATCCTTAGCGGCGCGATGATGCTGCGTTATTCCTTCGCGTTGGAAAAAGAAGCGCAGGCGATAGAAAAAGCTGTTGAGGACGCTTTAGATGAAGGCTATCGTACGTATGATATAATAAGTGCAGGTAAAACCAAGGTTGGAACCAAGGAGATGGGCGATATCATCGCCGGCAAAGCGGGAGGTTAGGTTTGGCTCTAGTTAAGCTATACGATACGACGTTAAGGGACGGCGCCCAGAGCGAAGGCATATCCTTCTCGGTGGTTGATAAGCTGCATATCGCCCAAAAACTCGATGAGCTCGGCGTCCACTATATCGAAGGCGGCTGGCCCGGTTCGAACCCTAAAGACGCCGAGTTCTATAAACGTCTGCATGAGCTAAAGTTAAAGAATGCCAAGATAGCCGTTTTTGGCAGTACGCGGCGGGCTGGCGTTAAGGTACAGGAAGACAACTTTATTGCCCCGCTGGTGAAGTCCGGCGCGAAGGTAGCCACCCTGGTCGGCAAGGGCTCTGATTTGCATGTTGTCAATGTCCTGAAAACGACACTCGAAGAAAACATCAGAATGATAACCGACTCGATAGAGTATTTAAAGTCAAAAGGGATGGATGTTTTCTGGGACGTTGAGCATTATTTCGATGGATTCAAACATAATCCAGAATACTCGTTAAAAACACTCGAAGCAGCCACTAAGGCTGGAGTGGACGCTCTGGTATTATGTGATACCAACGGCGGCGCTCTACCGGATGAAATAAGCAAAGCGGTTAAAGCCGCTTTAAAAGTCACCAAAGTGCCTTTAGGGATTCATTGCCATAATGATGCCGGTTTAGCGGTGGCTAATACCCTGGTGGCAGTAGCGGTGGGGGTCACGCAAGTACAGGGGACGATTAACGGACTCGGCGAGCGCTGCGGCAATGCTGACCTGTGTACCATTATCCCGGCTTTAAAGCTCAAAATGGGCATCAACTGCATTACCGATAAACAACTCGCCTCTCTGACCGAAGTCGCCCATTACATCAGCGAGTTGGCTAACATCGCCCCCGACCCCTTTGCACCCTATATCGGCACCAGCGCTTTCAGTCATAAAGCTGGCTACCACATGGATGGCGTAATTAAATGGCCCGATGCTTATCAGCATATCGACCCGGCTAAAGTTGGCAATAGACAGCGGACGGTCGTCTCCGACCAGAGCGGTAAAGATAATGTCATCACTAAAGCCAAAGAGCTGGGCGTTGACCTTTCCGGCGCGCAAAAAGAAGTTAAAGAATTAATCGAAATGGTCAAGCACCTGGAGAGTCTCGGTTTCCAGTACGATAACGCCGAGGCTTCCTTTGAGCTTTTATTACGGCGGGCTAGACCTGACTATAAACCGCCCTTTGAACTGGTGGACTTTATGGTGGTGGTGGAAAGCCGGCGGCGCTCCGCTACACTCCAGAAGAATACCGAAGGGATGCTTTCTGAAGCTATCGTTAAAGTAAAAGTGGGCGGAAAAATAATCCATACCGCCGCCGAAGGCGACGGTCCCGTCAACGCCCTCGACCTGGCGATGCGTAAAGCGTTATTACAGTTCTACCCCAAGCTAAAGCAGGTCAAGCTGGTGGACTATAAGGTGCGTATTTTAGAAGAAAGCACCGGCACGGAATCGCAAGTACGTGTGCTTATCGAGTCCAGCGACGGCGTTAACGAATGGCATACGGTCGGCGGCTCCACCAACATCATCGAGGCGAGCTGGCTGGCTTTAGCCGACGCACTGGAATGGTGGCTGGTCAAACAAAATAAATAGACGGGATTGATGAACTATGAATTTTTGAGAGGGGCGTGATTTTAGCCCCTCTTTCTATTTTCCCGTAATTTCTTTGTAGTATAATATCTAGTGAGAAAGCATAGATTTCTTCGGAGGTCTTAAATGGGTATCATTAAAACCGCCGCCCAGATAGCTAAAGAAAAGCTGGAGAAAATCGGCGAACCGACCGAAGCCGAACGCCTTAAGTGGAAGTACGGACCCGAAGGCGAAAAACTGGCGGCGCTTTATCTTAAAGAAGATATCAACCTGACGAGCGAAGTAGGAAAATTTGAAGAAAAAGCCAGGAAAATCGTCATCGCCGGCGTTAACGATATCCTCTTAAGGAACATCAGTCTGCCCCGCACCGAAGCCGCCCGCAAGACCAATAAAAAAGCGATGGACGGTCTGAAGGCTTTAAAAACCAATAAAACCGCTGTCGAAAATGTCTTTTCCCGGATGCGGCATGTCCTCGACCATTATGTGCAGGAAGGCGCCAAACAGAAGAAACAGGCTTACGAATCGCTTAAAGCCGAGTTCGAAGAAAAAATCCAGCAGGCAATCAGGCAGCAGACCGGCGTCGATGCCAAGATGAAGATTGATATTGAAAAGCAACCGCAGTTCCAGGAGGAATGGCTTAGGGTACAGGCACAAATGGAAGCACAATATGCCAACCTTTTAGATGAATATAAGAAGGAGTTGGCGGCGATAGCGTAATGGGCTTAGTTTTAGATGTCATTCCAGCGAAACTTGTCCCGTACTTGATACGGGAGCTGGAATCCATGTGGGGTGGGGTTATTCTGGATTCTTTGGTCAAACCAGAGAATGACGAGGTTGTTATATGGATATCGAAAGCGAACGAATCGAATATGCGGCACGCCATACCGAGATAATCCGCCATCCCCGGCAGCATCTGGCTACCTTCGGCGTTACGAATATCTATTATTACCTGGTGACGGAGCCGACGTATTCCGAAATTTCTAACGATACCGATGAGACGGTCATCCGGGAGGGGAGGGTTATCGCGGAGAGGCCGAAAATCGTGACGCCTTATTACCTGGCGCATCTTGAAGGTTTTAGCTACGACGCCCGGCAATATTTCCAGAAATTGATGATGCTGCATGGTCCTAATGCGCCGGGACTTTTTTATACTTATAGAAACGAGCCGAAGGGACTCAATATCGTTTCGGACAAATGGCAGACAGTGGTGGAAAAGCTGAACGACGAAGTCGATAAAAAGAACGACCCGCTAGCCACCATCATCAAAGGGCAGGATGACCTCTGGGATGTATCGCTATTGAAGTTTATCTACGAGATAACCAGCCGTTCGGTATCCAGTAATATCGCCCAGCTGGAGTCGAGGGGGTTATTGGGGATGAGTCAAAGCGGGATACCGGTCGGGGTCAGGCAGACCATCGAAGAAATGTTCCAGCAGGCTTATCGCGGTGAGATAAGGGTTTATGAGCTGGAGCAGGAACTGAATCAATGGGGCGTCTTTGAGGAGTACCAGGACAGGTTTTTCACTCTGGTGAAAGGCAGAAAGTAAAGATTGAATATATCGGTCATTAAAGCCCGCGACCTGGCCGAAGCGTGGTTCCTCTGTCTGGCGAAAACCCTCGACGAAGGCTATGAATATAAAATCGACCGCGGGAGCTACGCCGGACAGCGCCGTAAAGAGTTGGATATGGTTGTCGTGCAGGTTACGTATCCGGGCGCGAGACCGCTAATCCCCGATGTGCCGCAGGGAGTTCCTCCGCCCAGCACCATGGAGTATGTCGAAAGTTATCTGCCTTACCTGATGGCTTCAAAGAAAAAAGAAGGCGAGCAATATACCTATGGGCAGTTCCTCGAAAAGCAGATATCTAAAGTCATCCAGATGTATCAACGGGATGGCTTTAACACCAACCAGGCTTATATGGCGGTGGGCAATGAAGACTCTATCGATTTACCCGACCCGCCCTGCCTTAGGATGATAGATACCCGGGTGAGGGAAGGGAAACTCAATTTCGTCGTCTATTTCCGATCGTGGGACTTATGGGCGGGGTTCCCATCGAACCTGGCGGCGATACAACTCTTAAAAGAGTATATGGCGAGTGAAATCGGGGTGGGGGACGGCGAATTGTTGGCGATGAGTAAAGGATTGCACCTTTACGAATATGCCTGGGATTTAGCTAAAACGGTAGTGCGGGCTAAATAAAGAGCTAGATTTTTTTGTTCATTGGTGTACAATGGTAATAAACTCTCCTTTTCTCCTTTTTATAGACTAAAGTATATTAGATGAAAATAAGCATGCGGTTCATTTTAGTATGTCTAGCTATAATAGGATTATTTTTTTGTATCTGTGCTTATATGTATATTCTAGAGCCCGTATCTGTGGCTTATAATCCGGTTGCTTTAGTTAGTCCCCCCCAAAATTATGGTGATTATATAGAAGTAAAATTATCTCCTACTACTACTATTAAACCAGACCAAACATATAGAGTAATTTTATCAAATAATGTTACTCAAGTATCATATAATGTCACTTGGAGTAAGCTTGAAATAGATATCAGGAAAGTTAAAGTAGAAAGAGATAATATTTCAATAGATGAAAATATAGCGTGGCAACAAAGAACTAAATATAACATTAGCATATATGAGATGATACCCCAACATAATGTTTGGTTTATATTGTTAGGGATATTGTTATTTATTGTTTTTATTTCACCAGTTATATATAAACCAATTCGTAAATTAATAAATACCCAAAAATCTAATGGTGATTTACAAAAAAAACAATCTAAAGTACAACCAATGCCACCTCTTCCAATTGATATCATAGTGGAAAGACAACCTGAAATAAAAAGTTTGCCATCGCCTCCACCTTCAGAAAATACTATTGTCAAAGATGCGCTAGAGAAAGCTTTAAAAGCTATTGATAAAACACATAAATGGTTTAAAGATGAGGATGAAGCTAATCGTGCACTAACATCATGTTTAAAGGCTATGGGATTTAATGATGCTACATATCACTATAATTTAGGGAATAAAAGAGTAGCTGATGTATTCTTTGAACAGTCTATTATTGAAGGTAAACTGAATCCCACACAATCTGATATAGATCGTTTAATGGGGCAACTAATAGCATATTTGAAATTCCCTTTTGATATACATATCGTCATTTATGGTTATATAGATAATTCTTTATTGGAACAACTAAATGAAATAATCATGAAATTTCCTAAAAAAATTTTCCTGACTTATTTATCTGATCCTAATAGAGGAAGATATTCTGAAAAATAATAGTGAGGCATTCTTGGACAATATTGAAACCGTTGCCGAGATGATTGTTAAGGCGAAAAAAGTGATTGTCTTTACGGGGGCGGGTTTCAGCACCGAATCCAGCATCCCAGACTTCAGGGGTCCGCAGGGGGTTTGGAGCAAGTTCGACCCCGATGAGTTAAATCTGCCTAACTTTCTACGCAGCGAAGAAATCAGGGAGAAATACTGGCAGGTACACCGCATGTTCTGGGAGGCGGTCAAAGACGCCCAGCCTAATACTGGGCATTACGCCGTTACCGAACTTCACCAAATGGGTAAACTGGACTGTGTTATCACACAAAATACCGATGGCTTACATCAGAAATCCGGCACCCCGCAGGAAAAGATGCTGGAACTCCATGGCACGATGCATTGGGTTGACTGTCTGGACTGCAAAAAGCGTTATCCTAGGGACTACGCTCATGAAAAGATGCTGGCTGGCGAAAAAGTACCGCGCTGCGGTGAATGTCACGGCATCCTAAAGCCCGCTACCGTGGCTTATGGTCAATCGATGCCGGTGCGCGAAACGAACGAAGCCGTCGAAAGGTCTTCTAACTGCGACCTGTTCCTGGCGGCGGGGTCATCTTTGGTGGTCTATCCGGCGGCGCAGATGCCACTGCTGGCGAAGCAAAACAGCGCCTATCTGGTCATTATCAACCTTACCGAAACACCCCATGACCACCGTGCCGATATCGTTATCCGGGAAAAAACAGGCGAAACATTAGCCAAGATAGTAGCGAAAGCTAAAGAAAAGCTTCTTAAGAATTAGTCTTCATATTTTATAATTTTATTTTAGTCTTTTTCAACGATTCTTAAGTCAATTCCCTTTTTAGCCTCAATTGTTATGTTTTCTTTAGATTTTCTATATCAATTTTTATTATGGCTTTATCAGTTTCTTGCCATAATTGCGAAGAGTATCAGTATAACTCGAGCGGGGTGTTATAGGGAGTAAGAGAATGCCGGCGGTAAAGGAACTAGATAAGAAAAGCGGCACAAGCAAGATAGACTTGCTTGACAAAATATGGAGTACAGTTAAGCCGGAAGATAAAATCGACCGAATAATCGCTGGCATTATCAGTCTTACTCAAAACTCGATACAACCTCTAGCTACAACCTTGATGATCCAGAGTGATAATAATAAACAAGAGTTATATTTTCAATTTGCCGAAGGTCCACAAGCAAAACAACTGAAGCGGTTACATATCGGCCGGCAATCAGGGATTTCTAACTGGGTAATTCAAAATCGCAAACCGATGCTGGTTAACAATGCCGAAAAAAACAAGGTTTACTACCGGTTTATCGACGATGCTACCGGTTTTAGAACGAGAGCTGCGATTGCCGCTCCTCTAGTTAGCCAGGGAGAAGTAATCGGTGTTATCGAGGCTTTGAATAAATCTCAGGGGATTCTTTTCTCCAAGCACGATTTAGACACCATTACTGACATAGCCAGCACTGCTTCAATAGCTGTCGAAGGCTATAAAAAGAACAAATCGCTAATGCTTTCTTATAAACATACTGTCAGAGCTCTGGTGTCGTTAACGGATGCCAAAGAGAGTAGCGGCGGCGGTGGACATTCCCGGCGGTTGGTGGAATACGCCCTGATGGGAGCGAGAGAATTAGGGTTGAATAAGAAACAGCAGCAAAGTATCGAATATGCGGCTCTTTTACATGATATCGGCAAGCTTAGCATCTCTGATGAGATTTTAGGTAAATCCGGTAAACTTACTGATAAAGAATGGGTGTTGATGAAAAAGCACACTATCGTCGGATATCAACTATTAAGAGACATCCCATTCTTAAAAGAAGCCAGCGTATTGATACTCTATCATCATGAGAGATATGATGGCGGCGGCTATCCGCGCGGACTGCATGGCAATGATATACCCATCGGCGCCCGACTGATAGCTGTGGTGGATGCTTTTGATAATATGACTAACGAACATAGTTATCGTAAGGCAATGCTTCCCCAGGAAGCCTTCGCAGAATTGTTCAAGCATACCGGCGACCAATTCTGTCCGCTGGCAATTAAAGCTTTTAATACCGGTTTTGTCCGCACGCGTTTGACGAAAAACAAACGACCGGTCTATTAGTTCATAAAATTAGTTCCCGTTTTATATCCACCAATACCCTCTCCCGTATCTAAAGCATTTCGCTAAAGTCGGCTGCCTGTGGTATCATTTTTTAGGTACAGATACCATAATTAAGTGCCTGGATATGATTGCAGAAATAGCCGGCTTTATCACCCAGCGAGAGGGACGCAAGTTTCGCCGCCTTAAGCCTATCGATACCTCTATAATCAACGCGGACCGGTTGATTGAGGGTAATGAGATATCGCTTTATGTGCATATTCCGTTTTGCCGCTCGCTATGCCCATTTTGCTGTTTTAACCGTTACCTTTTTCAAGAAGATTCAGCCCGCCGCTATTTTAAAGACTTGAAACAGGAGCTAGAGATATATTGGGGGAGGGGCTTTAGCTTTTCCGATATTTATTTCGGCGGGGGCACGCCCACTGTGCTGATGGATGAACTCGGCGCATTCATTAAACATTTACGAAAGCAATTTAAAGTTAAACAGATTTCATTGGAAACCACTCCGAGAGAATTAACCCAGCGGAATATTAAACTCCTTAAAGAGTTCGGCGTAAACCGGCTTTCTGTCGGTGTCCAGAGCTTTGAGGAAAGCGTCCTTAAAACGATGGGCAGGGTTAATGGACCGGCGGAAGAGGTCAAAAAACGACTCCTAACAGCCGAAAGACAATTCGACACGTTAAACGTGGACTTCGTATTCAATTTCCCGGGACAAACCATAGAACAATTCACCAACGATATTACAGCGTTTAAGGAGTTAGGTATCGACCAGGCGACGTTTTATCCGCTGATGGCTTCGCCGCATAAGAAGGATGCCCTCGAACGGCGGTTTAATAAGGTGGATAACTCCCGTGAAAAACAGTTTTACGATGTTATTTTAAAGCAGCTTTATCGCGGCGGCTATAAAGCGTCAACAGCCTGGTGTTTTTCCCGCGGCGAACGCATGATTGACGAATATATCATCGAGTCGGACGATTATATCGGTATCGGGTCGGGTTCGGTGAGTATTGTCGGGGGCAATTTCTACGTTAACTCCTTCGCGTTAGAACATTACCATGAGTTGATTAACTCTAATCAGTTACCTATCGTAGGTTGGCGTCAGCTGTCGGAAAGAGAAAACTTACGTTACTACCTTTTAACCAAGCTCTTCGGTATGAAACTGGATATAGAGACTTTTCAGCAGCGCTTTGGTGGGGGAATAGGGCGGAAATTATGGTTGGAACTGGCTTTTTTAAAGGCAGGCGGGGTGGCCACTGGCAATGAATCTCTGCAGGTAACCGAAAAAGGCATGTATCCCGTGAGTGTTATGATGCGGGAGTTTTTCGCCGCGCTGAATACATTGCGCGAATATTGTATCGAACACCAGATTTAGCTACTTAACAGCCACATGAATGCCGGCGGCGCCGAAAAACAGGGGACGATAGTGGACGTCACGGAAGCCTGCCTTTAGTAACAAATCTCTAACTCCCTTTGGACTAAAATAATGCCGGGTGGACTCCGCGAGGTAGCGGTAAGCGCTTTTATTACCGGAAAGGATTAACCCCATCGGCATCACGAAAGCGCGTAGATATAGGTGAAAGTACGCCCGGATAAAGCTATTTTCCGGCTGGCTTGATTCAACGATAACGTAATGTCCCCCGGGTTTTAAGACTCTTACTACCTCGGCGAGGTGTGGAAAGCATACCGGATTTTTATAGGTCAGATTACGGAAGGCGAAGGATATTGCCGTACAATCGAAACAGGCATCAGGGAAGGGGAGTTTTGATGCTTCGCCTTCAATAAAACGAACTCTTTGACTAATCCCGGCTTTAACGGATTTTTGCCGTGCTATTTGTAACATCGGGGCACTATAGTCCAGCCCGATAATTTCCGTATCCTTAGGTGCTAGTTGGGCGATATTAATCGTGAGGTCGCCGGTACCGCAGCCGATGTCTAAAACTTTCCGGGGGTTTGAATCCAGACAGGCTTGAGCTGCCAGCCGGCGCCATCTTTTATCCATCCCCAGCGTAATAATGCGGTTAACCAGGTCGTAATGGGGGGGAACGGCGGTAAAGATGCCGTGTAAAGGAGTCTTTTGAAGGCTTGCCATAAATCTTAACCTACAACGTGACCGATAAGATAACCGATACCCAATAACAACTGTGTTAGCAGGACATTCGCTACGTTGGCTGCCATACCCGGTACGAGTTTATTGAGTTCATCATAATGGAAGGCGCTGTTGATAGCTTTGATAGCCAGGGGCAGCGTAAGCAGCGCCAGAAGCGACCAGATTGGCATAACCCGGGCTGCCACCCAGGCAATTATCCAGACGTATACGGCGATATTGATTGCTGAATAGAAAATCGCCGCTTTTTTCTTACCCACGGTGATGGTCATAGTCTTACGGTTCGCCAGTTTATCGGCTTCGGTATCGGGAAATTCGTTAAGCAGTAGTAGGTTATGTACCAGAAACGCCGAGGGGATACAGACGACAACAGAATCCCAGGTATAGGCCCCGGTTTGCACGAAATACATGCCTAAGATGGGTAAAGCGCCGAGACCAACGCCTGCCGCCCATTCCGGCCAGGGATGCTTTAGGATAAAGGGACTATAAAGTGCGATGAAAAAGGCAGCGACAATCAATAACGGCAGTAAAAGCCAGCCGCTGACAACGATAAAGTAAATACCGATTGGTACCGCCAGGGTAAAACAGACTATACCCAACCAGAGCACTTGGTGGGGTGTCAGTAGGTTGGCGGGGAGAATACCGCTACCGCCGCTGAAAGGAGTGCGTCTCGCTGCCTGGTCGATACCACTACGGAAGTCGAAATAGTCGTTAAGGATGTTGACACTGGCATGGGTGAGTACTAAACCGAAACCAGCAAGTACAGCATACCAGATGCTGATGGTGCCGTTATACAGGGCAATGGTTGTACCCAGGAAAGCCAGTATTAAAGACAGGATAAGAAATTGGGGACGAGTTTCTAGTAGCCAGAATTTGAGTTTCTTCAAAGGTGGTTCTCCGAACGTAATTATAACATGATACCAGTTTATTGTGCGAGGTTCTTACGAGTCCGGAATGGGGTATTTGAGTCTCGGTTGTTGCTAAATAACAAGTGATGTTCAGAAATATAGCACTATTAACATATAATTGTTAATTAATATAACTATGGTGTTATTTATGGGAGAATGGCTGATTAATTTAAATATTCTGACTTAAAATGATATAATCCTAAAGTTAACACTATCAAGGCTAAAATGTTTAAGATACCGACGTATTTCACCGATTTAACCTACGTTCAGCTGAATCAACTCATCAAGGCGATGGGCGAACCTGAATATCGCGCTAAACAGCTGCTTAAATGGGTTTACCAGAATCTGGCGTTATCCTACGATGAAATGACCGATTTACCTTTAGCTCTAAGAGAAAGACTAAAAGATGAGATAAAGCTGCATAGCCTCGAGATGATACACTCGGAGAAGGGGAGTGACGGGACGATAAAGGTTCTTTTTAAACTTTATGACGGTAATACCATCGAGTCGGCGTTAATGTATTATGATAACGATAGGGGAGGGGAAAGGCATACGGTCTGTGTTTCCACCCAGGTGGGCTGTGCCGTTGGTTGTCCTTTTTGCGCTACCGGCCAGCAGGGATTTGAACGTAACTTAACGCCGGGCGAGATAATCGACCAGGCGCTTTATTTCACCCGCTATCTTCGCGATAGTAATAAATCCGAACACATCTCTAACGTAGTTTTCATGGGTATGGGCGAACCTTTAGCGAATTATGATAACCTCTGGCAGGCTATCGAAATGCTGAACTCGCCGCAAGGATTTGGTTTGGGGGCTCGTAATATCACGATTTCGACTGCCGGTTTAGTGCCGCAGATAAAGCAGCTAGCTAAGGAAAAGCTCCAGGTTGGACTGGCGGTTTCGCTGCACGCAAGTAACAATGAGTTAAGGAATAAACTGGTGCGGCTGAATCAGAAATATCCGCTGGAGGAACTGATTCCGGCTTGCCGCGAATACAGCAAAAAAACGGGACGGCGACTTAGCTTCGAATACACTCTCTTTAACGGTATTAACGATTCTCTTGAGCAGGCGTGCGCCCTGGCTGAACTGATACGAGGACTAAAGTGCCATGTGAACCTTATACCGGCTAATCCTACGACCAACGTGAAATACCAGCCGCCACTGCGTAAAATTGTACTGGCTTTCGAAAACGAGCTTAAACGATGTCATATTAACGTTACGCTGCGCGAGCGACGCGGTCAGGATATTAAAGCCGGCTGTGGGCAATTGCGTAGTCGGTTTTTAAAAGAAAATAGCGATAGTTTAGTAAAGATAGGGAACAAATAATGCCGCAAGAAAATATTTTATGGATAGTGTTCGCGATTATTGTGCCGGTGGTGCTGGTGCTGGACTTAGGGGTAATCCAGCGTAAAGCCCATACCATCAAGACTAAAGAAGCTTTAATAATGACTGCCTGCTATATGGCTTTGGCTCTAGTATTCGCTGGCTTGGTTTATTTTATGCTGGGGCAAGATAAATCATTCACCTTCCTAACCGGCTACATCGTCGAACAGTCGTTAAGTATGGATAACCTGTTCGTATTCCTGTTGATATTTACCAGTTTTGCCGTGCCTTCGGATTACCAGCACCGGGTGCTTTTCTGGGGCATTATCGGGGCGGTAGTGATGAGGGGAGCCTTTATTGGGTCGGGATGGGCATTACTGAAAGCTCTACATTGGGTGATTTATGTTTTCGGCGCTTTTTTGGTCTATACTGCTGTTAAAATTGCTACCAAGAAGGATGATGAGGTAGACCCGAAGAAAAACGTGATTTTAAGATTTTGTAATAAATATTTACGAGTTACAGACGATTACCGCGATGGTAAGTTTTTTACCCGGGAAAAAGGGCGGTTGCTGGCTACCCCCTTGTTTCTGGTGCTGATAGTAATTGAAACAACCGATATAGTTTTTGCCGTAGATTCAGTTCCAGCCGTGCTTTCAATAACGCCGGACCTGTTTTTAATCTATACTTCGAATATTTTCGCGATTCTCGGGTTACGGGCTTTATATTTCGCTATCGCCGGTGTAACCAAGAAACTAGTGTATCTTAACTACGGTCTGGCAGCCATTTTGGGATTGCTGGGGGTTAAAATGCTGATATCCTCTTGGGTAGAGGTGCCGGTTCCGATATCTTTAGGGACAGTGTTGGGAATATTACTCCTCGCCGCTTTGGCGTCCTATCTATGGCCGCCGAAGAAAAAGGGAATATTATTGGATGAATCTGGGAACGACTCTAAAAAGTGAAACCAGCAAGCTAGTTTAGCATGTAAAACTACCGGTTAATCTGCGCTTTTTTCAATAATTCGTCGAAATCCGCGAACCATTTCAATTTTATCTCGTCGCTCCACGAGGGGTCGAAGTTCGGGAATTTGGACAAGAGTAAGTGGATATAAGAATTGGAATTTGGAATTTCGTCCTGCGTTTGTGGAATTATAGTATTTTTATCTGTCTTGGTACCAATTTTCTTTACAGCTATTCTTACGCCAGTATTGGAATGAGTGGAACGCGTCCTTTTGGTAATAAACGGCGATATGGTAATCCCTGCATCTTTAGCTAAGCCGATAAAGAATTTTACACACTTACGGCTGACGTCGTCGGTCAACTGGAAGGTGTTATGAAAGACCTCCTGCAGTTGTGCGTAGGTAGCACTTCCGAGGTCGAGCGGGCTTTTGCAGACGAAGTCGAATGAGTCGTTAGTAATACTGCGTAGGATTTGCGTTCTCGCTTCGCCTTTAGCTACGACGAGCGATTTCAAGTGCTCGGTAGGCTTGCCGTTAATATCCATCAAGTTAAGAAACCGCAGCGCCGCCATCAACTGAATACCCGTACTGCCGGAAAGCAAATCACCCCAATAGCTCCGGTCGATGCGGGAGGGCATATGCTGTTCTAACCGTTCCAGGAAGTTATAAAAGGTGCGGTAAGAAACGTAAGGCGGCAGGTGTTTGCGTCCTTTTTCATTTGTCACGGTAAGCCCTCACTCAATCGTCTACCATTATATTCCAAGACATGGAAATTTACAAGAATCTTCTGGAAATTTTTTTATGGAATTTTTAAAGGACACGTCAGTATTCAGTAAGGACAATAATTTTTTCTCGTCCCTAACAATTATAAAATTGAAGTGGCAAATGAAACAAGCGGTCATTTGCATCCAAAAAAATTGAGAAGGAGGGATGAAATCCATGGGTACTCCAATAGAGTATCAGAAACTCATGACAGAAATCGTGTACGTCAACCTGCCGGGGCCCGAAGATTCAGCTCCGAGCATGACCGGCGGCGAACTCCTGCATGGCTTTCTAGCGGAACTTTATCGTATCCCGAATCCGGAGTTCAAAGAACACCTGCTGTCTCTTTGCAACAAATGGAATATCCGCTACCGCGATGCCAGGGGCAAGTAACATTATCTATGGAAAAACAGAGGATGACTCTATCACACAGTGGCGCAATGCCACAAAGGAGGAGTAAGTGAAAAGAGGTAGAGTTGCGGCAATTGACGTCGGAACGACCAAAATTTGCACCATCATAGCTGAAGTGCATGATGAAGGTCTGCGGGCTATCGGGGTGGGAGTAAACCCATCGCGTGGTCTGCATAAAGGATTAGTGCTAAGCATCAGCGAAGCCAGGGAATCGATTCGACAGTCCGTCAGAATGGCGGAACAGATGGCTGGCTGCAAGCTGGAATCAGCCTACGTTGGCGTTACCGGTCGGCACATAAGCTCGGTGAATAAAACGGGCACTATCTCGATTACCCGCAATAATCAAATCGTGCGGAAGGACGATATGAAACGCGTCCTCGGTGTTGCCCGTAACGTTAAAGTTTCTTCCGACCAAAGACTGTTACACGTTATTCCCCGAGATTATACGGTGGACGGTCAACCGGGCGTGAAAAACCCCGTCGGACTGCATGGATTACGGCTGGACGTTGAGACCCATATTATAACGGCAGCCGCGACCTCGGTACAGAACCTGACAAAGTGCATCCGCAGCATCGGCATCGAAGTTGAAGACCTGGTAATGGAATCGCTCGCCAGCGCCGAGGCTGTATTAGAACCGGAGGAAAAACAGGACGGTGTTTTACTGGCTGATATCGGCGGCGGTACCACGGATATCGCCCTTTTCAAGGACGATACCATTTATCATACTTCCGTGCTGCCGGTAGCCGGCTATCAGATAACGCGCGATATCTCTATCGGCCTGGGGATTACCTATGAACTGGCGGAAGAGATGAAAAAGCGTTACGGTGACGTAACACCCCGTGAAAGAGAAAAGGGCGGTAAAACCGGCCTGAATAAAGAAATATCGATTACCGGCAACGGGCACAGCGTTTCTTATAACGACCTATCTGAAATCATCCGGGTTCGTGTTGAAGAAATGATGCATCTCATCATGCTGGAGCTTCCGCAGTCAGACTTTCATAAGCTTATCCCGGCGGGTCTGGTTATCACCGGCGGTGGCGCTAACCTGCCTGGTATCGCTGAACTGGGGCGGAAGGTAACCCATATGCCGGTCAGGCTGGGACTCCCGATGAAGCTACAGGGTGTTTCCGAAATTCTGGATAATCCGGCTCATGCCACGGGCATCGGTCTGCTTCTCTGGAAGATGAAGAACGATGATATGGAATCACCGAGAGTAACAGAAACAGGCGTGAACGGTCTAATGAAAAAGATGCTTAGACTATTTGGTTAAGCGCCTGGATTATTTAGCAAGGATATTCACTGGAGGTTTATATGGCGAGAGCGAGTAATGTCTCTAGTGGTGCGAATATTAAAGTTATTGGCACCGGAGGCGCAGGGAGTAATGCCATTTCGAGAATGGTACGCGAGCACCTGCGCGGCGTGGAATTTATCGCGATGAACACTGACGGGCAAGCTTTAGAAGCTACCGAGGCGATGAAGCGTATTCAGCTCGGTCCTAAAACCACACGCGGTCTAGGGGCTGGCGGCGACCATATCATCGGTCACAAAGCCGCCGAAGAAAGCCGCGACGCAATAGCCGACGTAGTGGCGGGGGCAGATATGGTCTTTGTCACGGCAGGCATGGGCGGCGGTACCGGCACCGGTTCGGCACCGATTATTGCCGAAATGGCTAAAAAAGCCGGCGCGCTGACTATTGCCGTAGTGACCAGACCGTTTACATTCGAGGGAACGCACCGCTGTAATACCGCCGAGGAGGGCATTAGAGACTTAAACAGCAATGTCGATACCTTAATTATCGTGCCTAACGACCGTCTGCTTGAGCTCTGCAACCAGAAAACGAGCGTCGACGGGGCTTTCCGAAAAGCCGACGAAGTGCTGCTTCACGGCGTACAGGCGATTGCCGAGGTTATCACCGTGCCCGGCCTTATTAATCTGGACTTTGCCGATGTGCGAACCATCATGAAAGAAGCTGGTCCTGCATGGATGTCCATCGGGCGGGGGACGGGACAAAACAGGGCAGTAGATGCCGCTAAGGACGCATTAGCCAGTCCTCTACTGGATGTCTCTATAGAGGGTGCTACCGGTGTACTATTTAACGTCGCCGGCAGTTCGCTAACGTTGCATGAAGTGAATGACGCTGCCGAGATTATCCGCCAGGCAGTCGACCCGAAAGCTAACGTGATTTTCGGTGTCATGCTGGACCCCGAGATGGGCAACGATGTTCGGCTTACCTTGATTGCCACTGGTTTTCAAGCGAAGGATGAAATCGTCGATACAATTAAGGAAGCGAAAGAAAAAGTATTAACGAATATGCTTAAACAGATTAAGGATGATGAGCTTGATATGCCTTCTTTCACCCGTAAGCAGCAAGCTGAAAAATCAGAATATGTCGCTTCAGGTAAGAAGAAGTGACACGTACGAGGGTGGATATGAAAAATGGAAAGGAGTCATTGATGACTATCATTGACGTGAAGAAAAATAAAGGTAAAAGTCGCTCGTACATCGAACAGTTGATGAAAAAACTTATTAGCAATCGTAGCTGCCTGGGGTTGTTACGGTTTTTCGCGGCTCATCCTAACGGCAGATTCAGCAAGCTGGCGGTTCTCCATGCTATCGACGATAACTGTACCGGGTGGGAGATAGAAGACGCTTTAAACGAAATGGTGCAGGAAAAAATACTTAATGTAGAAAACGATTGCGGCGTTTATTTTTATTTATTGACTAAAGAAGAAGCCTTACGCCGGCTGGTGCTAAACATGGCTATCTTTGATTGGCGCGATTGGCAACTGGTACTGGAACATGCTTAAGAGTCTAATCTAAATTAGTAATCGGCAGGTCGATTAAGATATAATAAAAAGGTAAAAAGTAACTAGCAAAGGATAATCAAAAATGGGAAGAAAAGCTGAAAAACAAGCGCAACGCCGAAACTATAAAGAAGCTTTTAAGAATGTAAAACATGGCCATGGCACCCGTCCGGTAAGAAAGAAACAGGAATCGGCTCTGGGCAAATAATCTAACCTGATATCGGAATCTTTCTTAAATAGGGGGTTAACATGACGACTGGGGTTGTGAGGCATCTGGTTGGGAAATATGGCTATGGTTTTGTCTCCAGTAATACTGGTAAAGATATCTTTTTCCATCAGAGTCAGCTGGAGGGCATCAGCTTCCAGTCCTTAAGAGAAGGGCAGGGCGTTATTTATAAAGTCGGGCTGGGGGAAAAAGGGCTGGTAGCTAAAGAAATCAAACCGTGCGACTCTAGGTAGCCCTTATATTAAAGTCGCGCGGTGTCCTGATAACTAAACTGGCAATATATCTTTTTAGTATTCTGGCGTCTAAAATAGTCGTTTGCGTCCCAGATATAACTTAATGGGGATAGATATTTGTTTTAAATTTCGTTAATCGAAAGGGATATACTTTTGGTTGAGTCCAGTAAACAGCCTGTCGAAAATGACCGAAAGCCAACATATAACCTGTGGCGTTTCCATGGGGATGCCGCCGCTTCGGCGGTTGATGACGCTGCTGCGAACTATCAGACGCCATCGAATATCGCCGCGGGGGCAAATGCGCAAAGCATAACCCTATTAGCGACGCTGGTTAATCTGGATACCTCGGGTAAAGCTAAAGTCTCGAAACGGGGACTATTCTACTTTCGGGACAAACCAGCAGTAATGCCCGTGAAACGCGCTACGATGAAGCAGAACGCGGTTGCGTTATATTCAAAGCCAACCTATGGCTAGACAGCGTATTTGGGTGGTACATGAAAAACCGGCGACATTGATGAAAAAAGAAATCATCACGTTGCCTGAAGATATTAAGGATATGCCGCGGCGTAACTGGCTGCCGGCAGAAAGAGGAGTAAATATGAAAACCGAGACTATACAACAAATAGAAGTGACCCCAATAAGACGCCCCTGGTTCAATGACCCCGATGCATTTTCAGCTTATGCCGCCAGAAACCGTAAACAGTCCCAGGCAGAGATGGAAAAGAATAACAGGGAGAAATCCACCCGCGAAAAGATATTTTACGATAGCGACAGCTGGAACGGTATCCGGCGGGCGATTGTCGAGGCTGATGACAGAGAAAGTATGAAGGCGAAAGACACGTACAATATCAGACCTGTTTACGTGACGAATAGCTTTAATAACTTCCACGGGGCGCCGGGTTCGGATGTGAGGTCGTTATTGCCGAAGAACCAAAAATAATATGTGTTTTATTTTAAATTAAAACAGTGGCGTCCCTGGAGGGACTCGAACCCACGACCTACTGCTTAGAAGGCAGCCGCTCTATCCAGCTGAGCTACAGGGACGTTTACACTCAAATTTAACACGAATTTGGATGGGTGGTCAATATGTAGCGGGGATAGTGTTAGTCTTCCTTTTTCTTTTCGGCGCGGAGGTGCTTGATATGACGGTAAATATACCAGGCGATGAGAATTACGACAATAGCCAAAATAATGGGGTCGAAGGGTCGCATCGCGCTACGTAGCTGTTCCCAGTGTTCGCCCAATAAATAGCCGCCGTAAGCCAGCCCGGTACTCCAGATAAAAGATCCGCTGAAAGTATATACTAGGAATTTGACGATATTCATCCGGGCGATACCGGCGGGGAGGCTGATATAGGTGCGGACTAAAGGCAATAAGCGTGAAACAAAGACCGTCCAGCTGCCGCGTTTCGTGAACCAGTGGTCGGCGATATCAAGGTCGTGCTGCGAAATCAGGACATAGCGTCCGTACTTATTCAGGAACGGGCGTCCCGCCCACATACCGACGTAATAGGCTACCACCGAGCCGATGGTATTACCGACAGCCCCGACAACACCGGCGACTAACACCCACCAGACTGATAGACCGGGCTCGTTAATGAGCATCCAGCCAGCCAGGGGCATAATGAGTTCGCTGGGAAAGGGGATTAAGGCGCTTTCTACCGCCATCAGCAGCATCACGCCCGGCCATTGCATAAAAGTGTAGAGGGAGTTAATAATGTCGAGGACCCAATGTTCGAGCGAAGTCACCTTGCGAGTGTAGCAAAACATCAGTGATAGTGTCAAACAACTTAGTACAAAATACGTTTAATTCGAGCCTGTTTGCTTGACAATGCTTCGTTTTCGTTGCTAATATTTAATGGGTGTCCCCCTCTGGCAAGTAAAAAACTATGCCGAAACTGCTGGATATTATCGATAGCCCCGCTGACCTAAAAGGATTATCACTGGCGGCGCTGGAAGCATTAGCTGCCGAACTCCGTGAAGAAATCATCAATACCGTTACCACGACCGGCGGGCATTTAGCTTCTAATCTTGGCGTCGTTGAATTAACTATTGCTATTCACCGCGTCTTCGATAGTCCCAAGGATAAAATTATCTGGGACGTCGGGCATCAAAGCTACAGTCATAAACTCCTGACCGGCAGGAAACGAAAATTCAGTACTCTACGGCAATACCGCGGTCTTTCCGGCTATACCACCCGCGAAGAAAGTCAGCACGACCCCTTCGGCGCGGGACATGCCAGTACCTCTATTTCCGCCGCTTTAGGGATAGCGGTAGCCCGCGACCTGGCCGGTGAAAAATACCATGTCGTTGCGGTCATCGGCGACGGCGCGATTACCGCCGGGATGGCTTATGAGGCATTGAACCAGGCTGGCCATCTGGGGTCGCGCCTTATCGTTATCCTGAATGATAACGGGATGTCGATTTCACCGACGGTCGGCGCCCTGGCAAAGCTGATGAGCCGCGTTAGACTGGACCGGCGCTTACGTACCGCCGAGAGGGGCAGTCGCAAAATCATCACGGCATTACCTTTTGGTAAAAAATTCTGGCAATGGAGTCGGAGTTTAATCGATAACATCAAGAGTTTCTTTATGCCGACGCCGCTTTGGGAGGCGCTTGGATTTACTTATATAGGACCAGTCGATGGACATAATATTCAGCATTTGTTGAATGTACTAAAAAGGGTAAAAGAAGAGAGTAATAAACCGACCCTGGTTCATGTTATTACTACTAAAGGGAAGGGGCATTCCGCGGCAGAGAATAATGCGGTCTATTTTCATGGCGTACCCGCCAAGGACAAAAGCGAGAGTAACGCTCCGACCTATAGCGAAGTCTTCGCTCAAACGATGGTTCGTTTAGCCCGTGAAGAGCCGAAGCTGGTGGTCATTACACCGGCAATGCCGGAAGGGAATTGTTTAGCCGATTTCATCGCCGAATTCCCCAACCGCGTTTTCGACGTCGGCATTTGCGAACAGCACGCGGTTACCTTCGCAGCCGGACTGGCGACGCAGGGCTATCTGCCGGTGGTAGCGATTTATTCGACCTTTTTACAACGTGCTTTTGACCAGATAATCCACGATGTTTGCCTGCAAAATTTACCGGTTGTCTTCGCTATTGACCGCGGCGGCATTGTCGGTGACGACGGCAAGACCCACCAGGGTACATTCGATATCTCTTACCTGACGCTAATACCGCAGATGGTCGTTGCTGCCCCTAAAGACGAAAATGAGTTGCAGCACCTGCTTTATACGGCGATTAAAGCGCGGCGCCCGATGGCGGTGCGTTATCCCCGCAGTCGCGGACTGGGTGTGACGCTGGATAATATGTTTCACGAAATCCCCATCGGTAAGGGTGAAATATTAGGACACGGAGACAATGTAGCCATTCTTGCTTTGGGCGCATCGGTTTACCCATCGATGGAAGCGGCGAAAATACTGGCTTCGAAAGGAATCGAAACTACCGTAGTGAATGCCCGTTTCGCCAAACCGTTAGATAAAGGGCTGATTCTCGATATTGCCGGACGTATAAAAAACATCGTTACCGTTGAAGAAAATGTGCTGATTGGCGGTTTCGGGAGTAATGTTGCCAGTCTACTGCAAGAATCAGGCAGGAAAGATATCACGATAAACAATATCGGTATACCGGACGAGTTCGTCGAACATGGTACCCAGTCTATTCTGCGGGCTAAATACGGTCTGGATGCCGAAGGTATTGCGCGACATGTTTTAGGAATGTTGTCTGGCACAACAGCCGATTTAAAACTCAGGGAGAAAAATAAAACAAAAACCACTTAATGGAGGTTAATTTCCGCTTGATACGGAAATTCGTAATCGGTATAATAACACAGAAAGCTAACGCCGCCTGTGTTAGAAGTGGTGGTGAGTATCAGGTTGCCGGGCTGGCGCCTGATATTTTGTTTTAAGCGCTTGGTTTTCGGGAGCTTTATACATCATGAACAAGATGACCGTTAGAGATATCGATGTTGCGGGTAAAAGAGTGTTGGTTCGGGTGGATTTTAACGTACCGCTGGATGTTAAAACCGGAGCAATAACTGATGATAGCCGTATTCGCGCCGTTTTACCGACTATCAAATATCTTATCGAACATAAAGCCAAGGTCGTCCTTCTTTCGCACTTCGGACGTCCCAAAGGACAGGTTGTTGAAAGTATGCGGCTGGCACCAGCCGCCAGGCGCCTTGGTGAAATTTTAAAAAAGCCTGTTGCTACAACCAGGGACTGCATTGGTCCTGAAGTAGAAAAAGCCGCCGCATCGTTAAAAGCGGGCGATATTTTACTACTGGAAAATTTACGCTTTCACCCCGAAGAAGAAAAGGGTGATGAGAGTTTCGCCAGGGCTTTAGCGAACCTGGGCGATGTCTATGTTAATGACGCTTTCGGCACCTCGCACCGCGCCCATGCCTCGATGTCCAGCATCGCTCATTACCTGCCGGCGGTGGCAGGGTTCTTATTGGAAAAGGAGCTGAATACCCTCGGTGGACTTTTAGAGCATCCAGAGCATCCCTTTACGGGGCTTTTCGGGGGGGCTAAGGTTAGTGATAAAGTAGCCTTGTTAAAAAATATCATGGACAAGGTGGACTGCCTGCTCATCGGCGGCGGCATGGCGGCGACGTTTTTAAAAGCTAAAGGATATGACGTCGGCATGTCAGCGGTCGAATCTGACATCATCAACATTGCCGGAGAGTTGCTTAAAGCAGCCGAAAAGAATAAAGTATGTCTATTATTACCGGTTGATGTAGTAGTAGCCGAGAAAATCGATAACACAGCTACAGGTAAAGTCATAGCGGTTGAAGCGATACCGTCCGATAAGCTGATTGCTGATATCGGCCCTAAAACAACCGAGGCTTTTGAAAAGGAGCTGAAGAAAAGCCGAACGGTCTTCTGGAATGGCACGATGGGAGTAGCGGAGATACCGCAATTTGCTAAAGCGACCCAGGCTTTAGCCAGACTACTCCCCAAGCTAAAAGCGAAAACCATCGTCGGCGGCGGTTCGACCGCCGAAATGATTACTACGCTGGGCTTGGCGGATAAAATAACCTTCGTTTCGACGGGCGGCGGAGCCTCGCTGGAGTTCCTGGGAGGGGATGATTTACCCGGGGTAGTTGCATTACGTGATAAAATAGAGGCATAAAAGTATATGGACATTAATCTGATTAAAAACATTACAATAACCTCGCCGCAAAGGATAGTGATGTTGGTGGTAGACGGGTTAGGTGGGCTACCTGACCCTGAAACTGGCAAGACCGAACTGGAAACCGCCCGTATTCCGAACCTCAACAATATCGCTAAAGAGGGCATCTGCGGTCTGGCTGACCCCATCGCTCCGGGTATTACCCCCGGGAGTGGCCCGGGTCACCTGGCGTTATTCGGTTACGATCCTATTACATATCAGATTGGCCGTGGGGCTTTAGAAGCGGTGGGCATTGATGTCGAACTTGGACCGAACGATTTGGCTGCCCGCGGCAACTTCTGTTCGATGGATAACTGGGGCGTTATCATCGACCGAAGAGCGGGGCGTATCTCTACGGAAATATGCGCCGACCTGTGTAAAATGCTCAGCAGGATAACAGTTGAAGGGGTGGAAATAAAAGTTTATCCGATAAGGGAACACCGTTTTGTAGTCGTTTTTCGCGGTGCTAATCTGGACGAACACGTTACAGAGTCCGACCCATCACGGTCCGGTGTAGCCCCGTTGGAAGTGAAAACAGAACATGCTATCGCTAAATTTACTGCAGATGTTGTTAATAAATTTATCTTAAGAGCTAAAACTGTATTACTTAAGCAACAACCCGCCAATATGATTTTATTACGTGGTTTCGCCAAAAAACCGCAACTGCCGACTATGCGTGATATATATAAACTTAACCCGCTGGCTATCGCTGTTTACCCCATGTACCGCGGGATAGCCCGGCTGGTAGGGATGCAGGTAGCGGCGACGGGAACGACATTAGAAAGCGAATTCGAAACACTTAAAGAAAACTACCGTAAATACGACTTTTTCTTCCTGCATATTAAGTGGACGGATACCGCCGGCGAAGATGGCAATTTCGCCAGGAAGGTGAGAGTGCTGGAGCAACTCGATGCCGCTTTGCCTGTAGTAACGGCGCTTAAGCCGGATGTGCTGGTCGTTACCGGCGACCATTCGACACCGGCGGCTTACGGCGGTCATAGCTGGCATCCGGTACCGGTGGCGATATGCTCGAAGTATTGCCGTACCGATATAGTTAAAGAATTTACCGAGTCGGCTTTTCTAGCGGGCGGCTTGGGGAGAATTCAAGCTACCGACATCATGCCTTTAGCGATGGCTAATGCCCGGAAGTTAACCAAGTTCGGAGCCTAGGAGCTAAATATGTCACGTATGCCGCTGATTGCGGGCAACTGGAAGATGAATACCACGGTCAAAGAAGCCGTGAATCTAATAAAAAAAATACAGCCGGGACTCAACAGAATACAAAACGTAGAAAAGGTTATTTGTCCTCCCTTTGTTTCTTTAGTCGATGCGAAAGTTGCTTTAAAGGGCGACAACATTAAGCTGGGCGCCCAGAACGTCTTTTACGAGGAAAAGGGTGCCTATACCGGTGAAATCTCACCGCTTATGCTGGCTGACCTTTGTGAATATATTATCATCGGGCATTCCGAACGCCGGCAGATTCTCGGCGAGACTAATGAAATGATAAATAAAAAGCTGAAAGCGGCGATTACCTTCGGCTTTAGACCGATTCTATGCATCGGTGAAACGCTGGCAGAAAATGAAGCCGGAGAAACGAAAGAGGTGCTGGGACGCCAGATTTATTCCTGTTCGAATAAACTCTACTTCCTTAGCGGAATGGTCATCGCCTACGAGCCGATATGGGCTATCGGCACCGGCAGGTCCGCCACCGGCGAGGACGCTAACAATACTATCAGTTTTATCCGTGATTTTATCACCCGATTGCATGGCACCGATATCGCCGGTAATGTCCGCATCCTTTACGGCGGTAGTGTCAGCGCCGCGAATATCGCCGAGTTCATGCAGCAGCCGGAAATCGACGGCGCTCTGGTCGGCGGAGCCAGCTTAAAAGCCGATGAATTCGTCAGCATCGTCAAACAAGCTTCTGAAATAAAGAAAGTATGAAGCGGGTTATCGCTATCGTCGGTCCTACCGGTATTGGTAAAAGCCGTCTGGCGCTGCACCTCGCGAAGGTTTTTCATGGTGAAATCGTTAGCGCCGATAGCCGCCAGGTATATCGTTATATGGATATCGGCACTGCCAAGCCAACGTCGCAGGAGCTTGAATCCATCCCCCATCATTTGATAGATATTATTAATCCAAGCGATGATTTTAATCTGGCAACTTACCAGGAATTAGCCAATCAAGCCATCGCCGATATTCATCGGCGAGGTAAATTGCCGTTTCTCGTCGGGGGGACGGGGCTATATGTTAAAGCGGTTCTCGAAGGATGGCAGATACCGAGGGTTTCACCTGATGCAGATTTCAGGTATAATATAGCTAAGAAAGTCAATGAGAGAAGCATTGATGAAATTTATCAAGAACTTGTCATTGCCGACCCCGACGCGGCAGCTAAAATTGATCGCCGCAATGTGCGCCGTGTGATTCGCGCACTCGAAGTGCATGCTAAAGCCGGGCAGGCGTTTTCGCGGCTCGGGCGTAAAAATCCCCCTGCCTTTACCCCATACATCATCGGCTTAACGGCCGCAAGGTCGGCGCTTTACCATATCGTCGACCAGCGCGTGGATAAGATGGTTGAACGGGGACTCATCCAGGAAGTGGAGAACCTCCTCAAAATGGGGTACGATTTCAGTTTACCGTCGATGTCTGGTATCGGCTACCGGCAAATCGGTCAATATTTAAAAGGTGAACTGACGCTCGAGGCAGCAATTCAGAAAATCAAAACGGAAACGCACCGCTTTATCCGCCACCAGTATGCCTGGTTCCGGCTGAAGGACGAAAATATCCACTGGTTTGATATCGAACAAACCAAAGATACAACGATTGAGAAAGCTCTTAAAGAGTTTTTAGCCGAAGAATAATGAATGGAGTGTAAGATAAAGTAATGGATTTCACTAAAATGCATGGCGCCGGCAACGACTTCGTCATGGTTGACGGGCGTAATATCAAGCGTGACTGGTCGAAGCTAGCGATAACGGTTCTAAATCGTCACCTGGGTATCGGCGCGGACAGCTTAATCGTACTTTTTAATTCGAACAAAGCCGATTTCGCGATGCGCACCTGGGATACCGACGGCTCGGAAGCCGAAACCTGCGGCAACGGCATTAGGTGTCTTGCCAGGTACATTCTGGAAAAGGGTTTAATTAAGTCTGATATTGATGAAATGACTATCGAGACCGTAGCCACGATAAATAAGGTAAAGCTGGAGAGGAAGGGCGGTAAGGTCGTTAAATTCTGGGCGAACATGGGTAAACCCAGACTCGCTGCCGAACAAATTCCGTTTAATATTAAAGCCGGGAAGGGTAGGGCAGTTGACATAAAGTCGATGGTTGCCTTTAGAACTATCGTTGATGGCATGGATTTAACCCTAAATCTCGTATCTATGGGTAATCCTCACGCCGTACACTTCCTGGATACACCGGTAGCTGATTTTCCGCTAGGTAAAATAGGACCACTGGTAGAAAACCTGGCTGTCTTTCCGCAACGGGTGAACTTCGAAATAGCCCGTGTACTGGATAAAAATCATATTGAAGCGAGGGTCTGGGAGAGGGGTGTGGGTGAAACTTTAGCCTGCGGCTCCGGTACCTGTGCGATTACGGTAGCATCAAAATTAAACGGCTATACCGAATCGAAGGTGGACGTAAAGCTGCCTGGTGGTATACTTAATGCAGAATGGAACGGTAACGGTGAAGTAATTTTGGGCGGACCGGCTGTCGTGGTTTACGAAGGTAGTTGGCCAGATTGAGGTGTTTTTATGAAAGTGGCGCGGCGTATTGAGGCTTTAAAACCGTATCTGTTTGTTGAAATCAATAAAAAAATAGCCGAAAAACGGGCTAAAGGCGAAGAGGTTATCAGTTTCGCTATTGGCGACCCCGATATCCCCACGCCGCCGCATATCATCGATAAGCTCTGCGAAACCGCCAAAGACCCCGCTAATCATCGTTACCCGGAGTCAGAAGGATTACCGGAATTGCACCAGGCTATCGCCGACTGGTACGAAAGGCGGTTCAATGTTGTGCTTGACCCGGCTACCGAGGTGCTGCCGCTAATCGGCTCTAAAGAAGGCATCGGGCATATCGCTTTCTGCTTTATCGACCCTGGCGATATCGCTTTAGTACCCGACCCGGCGTATCCCGTTTACGCCATCGGCACGCAATTGGCAGGTGGTAGACCTTACTATCTCCCGCTGCTGGAAAAGAACGGGTTTTTACCCGACCTGAAGGACATTAAGGACTACATCTTGAAAAGCACCAAAATATTGTGGCTGAATTATCCCAATAATCCCACCGGGGCGGTGGCGGATTTAGCGTTTTTCCAGCAGGCAGCTGAATTCGCCAGGCTACACAATATCCTTATCTGCCATGATGGACCTTATTCCGAGGTATCTTTTGATGACTATCAGCCGGTGAGTTTTCTGCAGGCGGATGGGGCTAAAGATGTCGCTATCGAGTTCCATTCGCTCTCAAAAACTTTTAATATGACCGGCTGGCGTATCGGTATGGCGGTCGGTAACGCCGAAGCGATTAAGGCTTTAAGGACGCTGAAATCGAACCTGGATTCGGGGATTCCGCAGGCTATTCAGTATATGGCTATCGAGGCTTTAAACGGTCCGCAGGACAGCGTTGCCGAACATAACGTTATTTACCAGCGTCGCCGCGACCTGATTGTCGATATGTTGAACAGGATAGGACTTAAAGTAACGCCGCCTAAGGCTAGTCTTTATATCTGGGCGAAGGTCCCCGAAGGCTATAGTTCGGTAGATTTTACGGCTGATTTACTCGACCAGGTAGGGGTGGCGGTTACTCCCGGTTTGGGGTACGGAGCCAGCGGCGAAGGTTACGTAAGATTGTCGCTGACTATCCCCGATGCCTCGCTGGTAAAAGGACTCTCGAAGTTGTCAGGCTGGCGGAATACCCGTCGTCTCACCCCGAAGAAATAAGTTTACATAATCTGTATATTCAGGAGCAAAACATCGCTAAAAATATCATCGTCACCAAAGCGCCGCAGGAAAAAGCGCTATTAGTAGCTGTATCGCCAAAAGGGAGCCGCGAAAGGCAAATCGCCGAGAATTCACTCGAGGAACTGGCTTTATTGGCTGAATCCGCCGGGGCTAAAGTAGTAGCTAAAATCGTCCAGCAGCTGCCGACGCCTTCGCACGATTATTACGTCGGCAAGGGGAAAATCGAGGAGCTTTTAGCTTTAAAAGACACCAAAGACTACAATGTCCTCATCCTTGATGATGAATTGACGCCGAAACAGCAGGAGAACCTTGAAAAAGAGCTGGAGGTAAAGGTTATCGACCGTGTGGCGTTGATTTTAGACATTTTCGCCAAGCGTGCCCGTACCCACGAAGGACGTTTACAGGTAGAGTTAGCCCAGCACCAGTACCTTTTACCCCGGCTGGCGGGACAGTGGAGCCACCTGGAGAGGCTGGGCGGCGGTATCGGTACGAGGGGACCCGGTGAGTCACAGCTAGAGACGGACCGGCGTCTAATTCGTCATAAAATCCGACGTTTGGAAGAGCAAACGGAAGAAATAAGACGTCGCCGCGCTCTCTACCGCCAGCAAAGACAGCAAAGCGGCATCCCGGTGGTGGCTTTAGTCGGCTATACCAACGCCGGTAAGAGTACCTTACTTAACGCCCTCTGCCGTGCCGACGTGCTGGCGGATGACAGGCTTTTCGCCACGTTAGACCCCACCACCCGGCGCCTGACTTTGCCGAATAACAACACGATACTCCTCACTGACACGGTCGGCTTTATCCGCAAACTGCCACCGATGATTATTCACGCCTTCCACGCGACCCTCGAAGAGCTTACCGAAGCTAGCCTTCTGCTGCATATTGTCGACATTTCGTCGCCGGATGCTGCGGAGCAGTGCCAGGCGGTGGAAAAAATCCTCGGCGAGCTCGGTTTACTAGAGAAAAAACGCATTACCGTACTGAATAAAATCGACTGCCTGATGCCCGATGAGCCAATGCCGAACGGGGAGGGCGTCGAAAGCGTTATAGCGTCTCTAGGCCTCGCCCCGGACGAAAGCACGGTAATTATCGCTGCCGTCAAGGGCTGGGGGCTCCCCAGGCTTTTAGAAACGATAACTAAGGCTGTATCCGAGTCCTCTCTGCCGGCGTCTGTGGACTAGCGATGGATACCGGCTTGGTTCTCGCCCTGATTTCGGCTGTTAGCTTCGCTATCGGCATCGTCCTGGTCAGGAAATCCGTCGGAGAAGCCGGCGAGGCTTTCACCGTTACCGCTTTTACGGCTTTTGCCGGGGTTTTCTTTTTTACCATTGCCATCTTCGCCAGCGGGGACTGGTCTAAGCTGCAGGGCGTATCATGGTGGGCGCTGGGCTTTCTGGCAATCGTCGGTTTAATTCATTTCATAATCGGACGCCTGTGGGCTTACGAATCCTTCCGTCTTATCGGAGCTAACCGCGGGACGCCGATTACGCAAATCAGCCCGGCGATAACCGTTCTGTTAAGCTGGATTTTCCTGCAGGAAACATTGACTATTTATGTTGGTTTAGGCGCGGCATGTATGCTGGCGGGGGTATTCTTAATTAGCCAGGAAAGGGCTAGTTCAGATAAAGGCAAGAAAAAGCTATCCCGCGATGAGTTGAAGGGCATTCTGCTGGCGCTCGGGGCGGCGCTTTGCTGGGGCATAACGCCGGTTCTGATTAAGCCGGCGGTCGAAGAGATGGGGTCGGCGGTAGCGGGAAGCTTTATTTCTTACGCGGCATCCGGCGTAGCGATGCTGGCGTTATTGGGAGGGAAAAAGCAGCGGGAACAATTTAAGAGGCTGTCTTTAAGGAAGAACATACTGCCGATGGTCCTGGCGGGGCTATTCACGGCGGCAGGGCAATTGCTATATTTCATGGCGTTAGGGAGGAGTCCGGCTAACACTGTATCGCCGCTGGTCAGCAGTGAAATACTTTTTATTTTCGTCTTGTCTTTTATAGTCAACCGGCGGAGCGAGGTTTTTACCTGGAAGGTAGGATTAGGGATGGCGGTAACGGTAGCGGGGACGTTTTTACTGTTCAGATAAAGCTAACTTTCCCCCTTTATGTCAATCAAAAAGACCCAAAAACACTGGGGCGCACAATATATGTTATGTCGTGTATAGTTCGTAGAGAATAGAGTTTGACATAATAATACATGGTTAGATAGTCTGAGCGTGAAATGTGGTTTATTTAATGTCGAGCGTCTTATAAAAGGCTATCTTCAGATCGAAAAGTTTTTTCCGCGAAGAAAAAACTTGCGTGTCGTCTTGATCCATTTGTAAAAGCAGGTTTTCCAGTTCACTTAAAAGCAACTGCACTTCCATGTACTTCCTGGCTTCACCTGCTTTTTCCCCCTGCTTATCTGTTCTTTTCTTAACATAAGCCCGGATATCCTGTGAAAGGCTGGTTTGGTCTTTAGTCGATTGTTGGTGTTTGTCTGACATCGATATATTCCTTAAAGAAGCTTAATGAAAATGGGCTCGCCAGGGATCGAACCTGGGACCAAGCGGTTATGAGCCGCCCGCTCTTCCGCTGAGCTACGAGCCCGCGTGGCTTTCCTCCGCCCCCCTATCGTCTCCATTATTTTACCTTGATAAACGTTCTTTATCAAGCATACCAGCTTGAATTACGTTAGTAATAACTGTAATATAAAAATGATATTTTCTCGATTGGATTACGTATGGTTGACTGGGAAGTAACGGCAACGACGATTTATTGCGACGACGTAGATGACGAAGTAACGATTATCGTTCAAGGAAACGGCACGGTAAGGTGCACCGGCAGCCAAAAATACGCTTTAAACAACAAAGAAGCTCAAAAAGAGCTTAAAAAGAAGAGTCAAAAAGCCGGTAAACCATTATTATGTAAAGACAATGCTTGTCCTAAACTGCCCAAATACCGCGACGAGTTGATGAAAAAGAAATGACTACTACGAAAAAAGCAGCCCCTAAGAAGAAAAACGCTAAAAAAGTCAGAATAAAGATACAGCACCTCTCGCTGTCCTTTGGCGGTGTTAAATCCCTGGTTGATATCAACGTGGACGTCCGCGATAAAGAAATTCTGGCGATTATCGGCCCTAACGGAGCGGGTAAAACCTGCCTCTTGAACTGTATCAACGGCTTTTATAAGCCCCAGCAAGGCGAAATCACCTTCGACGGGCAACGCATAACGCGTATCCGTCCTGATAAAGCCGCTAAACTGGGTCTCGCCCGTACCTTCCAGAACATCGAGCTTTACACCGGCTTAAGCACGCTGGATAACATCCTCGCCGCACGCCACGTTCTGATGAAGCAAAATCCCCTCGCCAGCGCCCTCTACTTCGGCTGGGCTCATAAGGAGGAAATAACGCACCGTAAAACCGTCGAGGACATCATCGACTTCCTGGAAATCGAGTCAATTCGCCAGCGTACGGTCGGCGTCCTGCCTTACGGGATGCGTAAACGCGTGGAACTGGGACGGGCTTTAGCTTTAGAACCCAAGGTTCTACTGCTGGACGAGCCGATGGCGGGCATGAACCTCGAGGAAAAGGAAGATATCGCCCGCTTCATTATCGATATCTTCGAAGGTCAGGGCGTTACTTACCCCGATACGCCTGTTTTAAGAGATGGCGTTAGCTGTATCGTTTTAGTGGAGCATGACATGGGGGTGGTGATGGATATCGCCGACCGCATCGTGGTGCTGGACTTCGGACGTAAAATCGCCGAAGGCACCCCGGAAGAGATTAAGAACAATCCTAAAGTTATCGCCGCTTACCTTGGCGAAGAGAAAAAGTAGATGTCAATAAATAAAAGGGGAGAAAAAACACTTCACCTTTACAGCGACCTGGCCGAATGGTTCCACCTGCTAACCGCGCCGGAAGATTACCGTGTGGAAGCGGATTTTTTCCGCGGAGTGATTATAAACAACAGCTGTATCCCGGTGAAGACTATACTTGAAATGGGCAGCGGCGGCGGCAATAATGCTTCTCATCTTAAGGCATATTTCCGGATGACGCTAACAGACCTGTCTGAAAACATGCTGGCTATAAGCCGCCGCCTGAACCCGGAATGCGAGCATATCCAGGGAGACATGAGAAACTTGCGGCTGGGACGGCAGTTCGATGCAGTCTTTGTCCATGACGCTGTTAGCTACTTGACTACTGAAGATGACTTGTTGAAAGCTATCGAGACTGCCTTCGTCCACTGCCAACCCGGTGGAGTGGCTTTATTTGTGCCGGACTATATAAGAGAGACTTTTACTCCTACCACCAGTCACGGTGGACATGATGCCGGTAATCGCGGACTTCGATATCTTAGCTGGACATGGGACTCGGATACTACGGATACAGAATATTATGTAGAAATGGTTTACCTGATGAAAAACGGTAAAATTTTTAGTGTTTTTACGGAACGCCATTGTATGGGAGTCTTTCAAAAGAAGACATGGTTCACATTAGTGGCAGGAGCCGGTTTTAAGGATGTTCGGTCTGTTGATATGCCTAAAAGCGTTCACCCTAACGCCGTGACGCCAGTGTTTTGCGGCGTTAAACCTGAATAATCAGTAAGGTTCCAAAAGTCCCGCCACCCCAGATGCTTCGCTTCGCTCCAGCATGACAAACGGGTTTATTCCCACTTCCGCTCGTCTTTAATGCCTTGTTCTTTATCGGCAATCGAGCCCGGGGCAATGAACTCAATCTTATCTATCTTGATACGGCAAATATCCTGAAACTTGTTATTTATGTCAACTGCCAGCCTATTTCTGTCAACACTATTATCTTTCAATCCTACTTTAAGCGTCATCTCGTCGCGGTGTTCGCGGCGTCCCACCACCAATTGATAACGGCCGACCTGGCTAAAGCCCATAATCGCCTGTTCCGCCTGCTTGGCGACAATGAACATGCCCCGTACCTTTACCGCGTCCCCTGCCCTGCCGACGATGCCGGTAATCCTAGGAGCCGTACGACCGCAAGGGCACGGTTCGGTAGCTAAAGACGATAAATCCCCCGTCCCGAAGCGGATAAGCCCCCAGTTTCGATTGTGGAGCTGCGTGGTGACGATTTCGCCGACTTCACCGGGTCCTAATTGCTTCCCCGTCTCCGGGTCGACGATTTCGGTAACATATTCGTCCATCAGGTGCATACCGGACTTCTCTTTACATTCATAAGCTATCGCCCCGCCCGGCTCGGTGACGGCGTAGGTCTGGAATGTGTCGATAGCGTAATCTTCCTCGAAGGTTTTGCGTAAAGACGGCGGCAGCATCTCTCCGGTGAACCAGGCGCGTTTGAGAGCGAGGTCTTTTTTAATGTTATGTCCCAGTTCCTCCGCCCTTTTGATAATCGTGTTCAAAAAGCTCGGCGTACCTACGAAGCCGGTAACCTTAAGCTCTTTAATTATCTGAATCTGGAGGTCGGTATTGCCCGTGCCCGCGACGACTACCGTAGCCCCACAGTCCCTGATGGCTTCATGAAAGAGAATCCCCGCCGGCGACATATGGTAAGTGAACGTGTTGATAACGACGTCGCCCTGCTGGAACCCCGCCGCCCAAAACGCCTTGGCGAACCACTTGCAGCTTGAGGGCTGAATCTCGTAAATCGGTCCGGGAGAGATAAAAACCCGTTCAACGTCTTCCTTAGGTATGCCGATAACACCGCCATAAGGCAGGTTCGCCTTCTGCATCTCGAGGAGGTCGGTTTTCCTAATAATCGGTAGCTTTTCCAGGTCTTTTATTATCTTAATGTCGCCGGGCTTAACACCGGCTTTATCAAAAACGTTTTTAACCGCGGGCGAGTGCTGATAAGCGTAAGTCACCTGCTCGCGCAGCTTTTTATCGAGGTACTGCTGGCGTTTCGCGGTTGACATCGTTTCCAGATTATCGTAATACTCGCCTACAGCCATCGTTTTCTCCTCTTGTAATGCTTCACCTCGCGGTAGCTTTTCTTGGTGCCCACGGTCGAAAGCCCCATGTAAAATTCTTTAACGTCCTCGTTATTTTTCAGGAAGTCAGACGTGCCGTCCAGCACTACCCTGCCGTTCTCCATAACATAGCCGTAGTGGGCGATGCTTAAAGCAATACGCACGTTCTGTTCGACGAGTAAGACGGACGTTTTATGCTCGGTATTGAACCGTTTAATAATATCATATATTTCTTCGACGAGTAATGGCGCCAGACCTAACGAGGGTTCGTCGAGCATCATCAGCTTCGGGGTAGCCATCATCGCCCGCCCGATGACCAGCATCTGCTGCTCGCCGCCGGAAAGGTAGCCGGCAGTATTACGACGCAGCTCTTTAAGACGCGGGAAGTAATCGTAGACCATCTCGAGGTCGGGTTTGACAGCACTGCGGTCGCGGCGATTATGTGAACCAACCAGCAGATTCTCCTCGGTTGTCAGGTGCTCAAAAACGTGCCGACCCTCTAGCGCCTGAATTATACCCAGTTTACCTATCTGTTCGGCGTTTTTCTTTTCGATTCGCTCGCCATTCCATTCGATGCTGCCGTCGGTCACTTCGCCTTCTTCGACATGCAGCAGACCGGATATCGCTTTAAGGGTAGTGCTTTTTCCCGCCCCGTTAGCCCCCAATAAAGCGATAATCGCGCCGTCCTCGACGGTTAGCGACACACCGTGCAGTACCCGTATCACGTTAAGATAGGTAACTTCAATATTATTAAGTTTGAGCATACTTTATTGCCTTTTTACGCGGTGTCATTCTGAGTCCTTCAACTACCGTTCAAGATTAACTCTTCGAAGAATCCGTCATCCTTGGAGGGAAGGACCCCAAACTCTTTAGTCGCGGAGTCTATCCTGAAAGTACTTGAAGGACTCTTTCAGAATGACAATATATTAAGTCTTAACTCTCTACTTTCCGTACCAATCAAAGTCTTCGTATTTAATTAACGGCGCTTCCACCCAACCGGTTATCGCGGTAATGACGCCATTCTTTACCTGGTTAATACGCAGCGATTTGCCCAAGCGGTTATCACCGGCGACGTACTTGACCGGACTCTGTAAACCGCCGACGTCATAGCTGTCCAGACCCTGGAAGCCGTATTTTTCAATGGCTTCCCAAGCGGCTTTATCGCCTTTAGACAACACGTCATAGCCGACGGCGTCCAGAGTTTTCTTCAGAATCTCGGCGATTACCAGGCTCTGCGCCCAGGCAGCCATATAGTCGCCGTTGTTGACGTCTTTAGGATGGAGTTTATTGGCGTATTCACTCATCTTAGCAATACCGGGAACGTCTTCGCTCCAACTGACCGTGGGGAAGACGCCATAGACGCCGTTAGCAACATCTGCACCGGCGAGGTCGACGAAAGCCTTGGTCATCGCGGCGTGGCAGAGACCGATGGGTACATCAGGGAATAAACCAACGTCGGCAGCTTCCTTAACGATAATGGCGGCTGGTTTCGGCGTGGAAGAGATATAGATTACGTCAGGATTCAACGCCTTGATACGGGTCAGCGCTTCCATCTCGGAAAGGGTGGTGGCAGCGTGTTCTTCCGTAGCCACAATCTCGACGCCTAACGTGTCGGCGAGCGCCTTGGCAGCATTCTTGGCGCCGGCGCCGGTCGGGTTGGCTAGTAGCATTAGTGCCATCTTAGGTTTGCCGGTGCCCTTCCAGATATTTTTCAGGTAATATTGAGTGAAAGCCGTCCAGTCATCGCCGTAGTCCGGCATCTGGCCGTAGATATGCTGCGGCGGGTGATAGTTGCTGGGTGAGGAATATGCCACCAGCCCGGGGAATCCGGCGCGGTTGGCGATTTCCTGAACATAGCCCATTTCGGTGGATGAGGATGTCGTAAAGAAGAGACAGCCTTCATCCATGAACTGGTTGATGTTAATAACAGCCTGGTCGGCTTTATACTGGCTATCGAGGTTAATCGCCTCAATCTTATAACCGTTTACACCGCCGAGTTCATCGTTGATATACTGGATGCAGTCCATGTTGGCGTCGCGTAACGGGACGCCTTTTTCTGCGGCAGGACCGGTAGTAGGCGTCATGATGCCTACTTTAAGTGTTAACCCGGGGTGTTCTGCCGGACCACAAGCGGTAAGAACAGGTACCGCCATTACTAATAACGCCAGACAAATAATGGTATTTAGAATTAACAGCTTTTTATTTTTCATTTTTCCTCCTTTATATATTTTAAAAACTGCCGTTTGTTTTTTCTAAACATACTACATCGACCCGCCCTCCTTTTATTAATATGAGAATGGCCATAAACGATACGCGGCCTTAAATAATGCCCAGCGATGAGCCAAACCTCGCGGCTCGAGTATCAGGAATAAAACGATTATCAAGCCGAAAAGCATCGGTGCCACACCGGTAGCAAAGCCAGCGGGGAGAATAGTAACAGTCCTTTCCAGGAACGGTACAAAGTAAATCGGCAGCAGCACTTTTTGTAAAATACGGATAACTACCACACCTAATATAGGCCCTATCGTTGTGCCTAAACCGCCGATGATAATCATACCGATATAGAGTATCGAGTCGTTAAAGCTGAACTGTTCGGCGTTTAAACTATAGGTGGTATGGGCGAGCAATGAACCAGCGATACCGGCGAAAAAGCAGCCGATGAAGAACGCCAGCAGTTTATAGTAATTAACGTTAACGCCCATCACCTCGGCGGCGAGGTCGTTATCGCGGATGGCGATAAAAGCCCGCCCTACTTTAGTCCGCGTCAGATTTTTCGCCAAAAACACCACGATAACTACGATTATCATCACGAGGTAAAACTGCTTGACATCGGTATCGAAAACCAGCCCGCCGATAGAAGCGTAGGGAACAGATATGCCTTCAAAGCCGCCGGTTAAACCCCAGTGGTTAATGACCCAGATGATGATGTATTGGGCGGCGATAGTCGTGATAGCCAGGTAAAAACCCTTGACGCGCACTGACGGCAGACCGAAGATAATGCCTACCAAGCCCGAGACAATACCAGCGGCGAGGAGGGCCACCAGGAATGGAACTTCGAAGCGGTTGGTCAGTATCGCCGAGGTATAGGCGCCGACGGCGATAAAGCCGGCGTGTCCGATGGATAGCTGTCCGCAGTAGCCTACCAAAATGTTAAGTCCCAGCGTGGCAATCAGGGTTATGCCGATAGAATTGACGGTATTAAGCCAGAGATGGTTAAAGAAAAGCGGCGGCACGATAAAGAGAAACGCGAGTAACGCGATAAGCATCCCCCAATGGGTCTTGGTGCGGAAGATAGCCATATCTTGCGCGTAGTCATAATTGCGTATCCCGCAAGGTAAACTCATGCTATATCCTCTCTATACGCTTCTCGCCGAAAAGACCGAAGGGCTTAATAATCATTACGATAATGATAATCACGAAAGGCACCACATCTCTGATGCCGCCCCAGGTATAAGGCGTAAGGTAACCTCCGGCTAAAGTTTCTACCAAGCCGATAATCGGTCCGGCAACCAGCGCGCCGACGAATGAGTCCAGTCCGCCTAAAATAACTACCGAGAAAGCTTTGAGTCCAGTATCCACCAGACCGTGGGTAATACCGCCGATGCTGGAAATTAGCACGCCGCCGATAGCCGCCACGACACAGGCTAGCATCCATGATGTCGAAAAAACCCTGGTAACCGGTATGCCGCAAGCCTGCACCGCCATCTGGTCGTCGGCGGTAGCCCGCATCGCTACACCCATCTTGTGATAGCGGAAGAACAATGTCAGAAGAACAAAGACTAACAGACTAATACCGATAACCCAGAGGTATTGTTGCGAAATAACGGCGGGACCGATATGGACGACGTCTTTGGGGAAAAGGCGGGGCAAAGCGTCAACGCTCCACGGCCAGATAAAGGTAATAATGCCCTCGATGAAGTAACCTATTCCCAACGTCACCGCGATTAGCGATAATATCGGCTGGGCGATGAGGGGACGCAGAGCAAAACGCTCGATAACCCAACCCAGGCATAAAGCGAAAACGATAACGATCGGCAGGGCGATATACGGCGATAGGTTCACCTGTACTAGCATCGAGTAAGTGAACCATGAGGATAACAGGACTATCTGTCCTAGCGCCAGATTGGCTACACTACTGGATTTCCAGATAAGCACGAATCCTAGCGCAATCAGGGCATACACCATGCCTACCGATAAGCCCGTAATAATATATTGTAAAAGTTGGTCCATACTATGATGCCTCTTTCCCAATGTCCCTGATATGGATGCTGGTGGTTACCACGCCTTTACGTCCATCGCGGTAGGTAACCGGTGCTTCTACATCTATCGTAGTGATGTTGCCGTATAAGGTGTCGATGAGTTCTTTATAGCGCTGCTCCATGAATTCGCGGCGTAGCTTCCTCGTGCGTGTAAGTTCCGCTTCGTCGGGGTCGAACTCTTTATGGAGCAGGACGAACTTTTGGACGCGGGACTGCTCGGGCAGATAGCCGTTAACGCGCTCCAGGTCCTGGCGTACTAAAGCGGCGACCTCTTTTTTCTGCGAAAGGTCGACGAAGGTGGTATAGGGAATACGGTGCCGTTCCGCCCATTTACCCACCATCGCGAAGTCGATGTTAACGATGGCGGAAACATAATCTTTATCCTTACCGCCGATAACCATGGCGTCTTTAATGTAGGGACTGAACCTTAACCGCCCCTCGATATATTGCGGCGCATATTTGGCGCCGGACTTTAAAATACCCATGTGCTCCAGCCGGTCCATGAAGATGATATGTCCCTCTTCGTTGAGGTTGACGGCGTCGCCGGTGTGACACCAGCCGTCGATTAGCGTCGTCTCGGTTTTTTCTTTATTCTTATGGTAGCCAGTGAACATGCAGTCGCTGTTGACCAGCAGTTCGCCTTCTTTGGTGATTCTTAAAGTAGTGCCCAGAGCGGGACGTCCCACGCTTTCGAACTTAATCTCACCTTGGCTGTGGGAGGAGATTAAGCCGGCTTCAGTGCTGGCGTAGCACTGCCGCAGCTCGACGCCGATAGCGTGGATGAGTCGGAAGGTATCGAGGCTTAACACGGAGCTGCCCGTTACAGCGAACCTGACATTGCTTAAGCCCAGCCGGTCTTTAAGGGGACGGAACAACGCCAGATAAGCGATAATAATGCAAGACGCGCCAGAAAAGGTTCGGGGTTTTACCAGCGAACTTCATATCGGCGATTTTATGTCCCACCGGTAAGAATGTTTTATATGTCAATCGTTTAAGCCAGTAGGCGTCCAGCATTTTAACCTGTATTTCGCTAACCAGCCCCTCCCACTGGCGGGGACCGTAGATGACGAAGTTGGGACCGATTTCACGCGTATCTTCAGCGATGGTTTCCGGCTCTTCGGGGAAGTTCAGTACTGCCCCGGTCAATAAATGGGGGATGGTGGCGAAAAAGCTGTCGCCCACCCACGCTGCCGGGAAGTTGGATATCAGGTTATCTTTTTCATCCAGGGGATAACGGTCGATAAAACCTTGGGCGGTGGTGATTAAAGCGTGGTGGGTCAATACCGCCCCTTTGGGTAGTCCAGTCGTGCCGGAAGTATAGTAGATGAAGGCGATATCGTCGCCCTTACCGGCAGCGACGTTCTTTTCGAAAAGATCGGGATGTTTTTTATCATATTCCTTACCGAGCGCCATCACCTCGTTGAAACTAATCAACATCGAGTCGTCATAGTTGCGTAGCCCTTTGGTGTCCCAGTAGATAATTTTTTGTAGTAAGGGTAAATCGTCTTTAATTTCCAGGAATTTATCGGTCTGCTCCTGGTCGTTAACGACGGCGAACTTGGCGTCGGAATGCACGGCGACGTAACGGACTTCAGCAGGAATGGAGTCAACGTAGATACCGGTAGCGATACCCCCCGCCGCCT
The DNA here is from genome assembly GCA_963759785.1 of uncultured Chloroflexia bacterium. Taxonomy (GTDB): domain Bacteria; phylum Chloroflexota; class Dehalococcoidia; order Dehalococcoidales; family RBG-16-60-22; genus RBG-13-51-18. The sequence continues at coordinate 46,509 of CAVXAM010000006.1, read as the reverse complement.
GGACGGCGAACTCCGCCCAGAACCACTGTGGCTCGTTATCGCCGATGATGCAGGCGACATCGCCAATCCTAAACCCCAAGCTTATCAAACCCAGCGAGAAATACTTAACGTTGTCGTAATATTCCTGCCAGGTGTAACGCCGCCAGATACCGAACGCCTTCATGGACATCGCGGTACGGCTGCCCCACTTGGCGGCGTTGCTCTTGATTATCTGTGGTATTGTTTCTCTTTTATCCATTTTCACCCATAAAAAAACCTCCCGCGCTGGGGAGGTAATCTTTAACTAACAATAATAACTATAATAAGCTAATCAATCTATTTACGAACTGCAAAACCTCCCCTGCGCACCTTTGGTGCGCTCGATAAAGATGAAGTTTAGTTTTTCCAACTCGTAAAAATAGGTTGACGTTTTCATATAACGGTATAGATTAACATATTATTAGGAAGACTGTCAATACGAGACGAAAAAGTCGATTTTTACTTCTTTAAGATGTCACCACCGTCGTGCCGGTGGCTTTAGCGATTAGCTTGCCCATCTGGTTGGTTACCGTCATCTCCGTCACTATCTTATATATTATTTGAATACAAAAACCAAAAAAAGTCCTATAAGAGCGACAACGATAACCCACAAAGTAGTTGCCCAATCACTAAAAGTAGCGCTGTTAAAACCAAGGTGCCAGACATACAAAATATCACCGATGATTAAAATACCGCCGAGAAGTCTACTGATAATGGTTAAAAATTTCCACTTGAAAAACCATTTAAAAATATTCATATGTCTCCGTTTTCAAAATTTTCTCAGGTAAAGTAATTTCAATAATAATCTTAGAAGTACATGTTGTCAAGAGATAGTTAGAAAAACACTTTTATCCTGTCACCACCGTCGTCCCGGTAGCTTTAGCGATTAGCTTGCCGTCCTGGTTGGTAACCGTCATTTCGGTGACCCCGATACGCCGCCCGCTTTTAATAACACGTCCTTCGGCGGTCAATACGTCACCGACTTTAGCGCCGGCTATCAGGTGGATATTGAATTGGGTGGCGATCGAGGGCATTAACAGCGAGTTGGTGGCGTAGGCGAAACTTTGGTCGGCGATAGCCATAACGATGCCCCCGAAGACCATCCCGTTGAAGTTAACGTGCTCCGGCAGGAGCTTCATCGTTACTTTAGAATACCCCGGCTTAAGCTCTACCAGTTTCATCTTTAAAAACGAAGCGATGGGTTCGTTCTTTTCTTTAACTTTCAGGTCTTTAACGTTATCGGGCATGACTACCCCGCCCTTCCTATAATAATATCGCTACATTATAACATAACTATGAAAAAACCCTCTTAATCTCCCTTTACCAAAGGGAGACAACACTTTTTTTAAATTATGAACATTCATTACGTATTCTTTCGTCCCTCTTTCGTAAAAGCCTGCCCCGTACTTGATACAGGGAGGGAGAGAGGGAATTTTTAATGATATTGACAAAAATTACAAAATACCTTCTAATATGAACATGCTAGACACGTAAGGAGGTCGAGATGTCTGTTTATCTGATGCTGACAACCCTTACCGATACCGGACGCAAGGCTTTACAGGATGACCCGGAGCTGCTTAAAGCAATTAATAAAGAAGTCGAGTTTATGGGGTGTAAGATTATCATCCAGTACGCCCTACTCGGCCAGTATGATTTCGTCAATATCATCGAAGCTCCGAGTAATGAAGCTGTGGCTAAACTGGCGATACGCTTAAGCGCTAAAGGCACCACCCAGACCCTGACGTTAACCGCCATCCCTATCGACGACCTGATACATACCCTGAAAAATCGTGAAAATCCCTGGTAAAAAAATAAGGGGGTGATTCGGTGTGCAGTCTTCGCCTAATCACCCCTTTAGGTATTATTCAACGCTGATAATTCTATTAAGTACTTCCCCTTTATTTTTCGCGCAAAGTGTTTTTGTTTTTAAAGATAGAAAAGATACCGCCGGGATTGATGTACCACAGTAAAGCAGCCGGGAAGATCATTACCGGTATCGCGATTAAGACGGCTATTGCTATTTGCCAATTCATATTATGTCAACCTCTACCCTACTGTCCTTACACCATTATCTTATCAATTAAGAGTCAATAAATTATTCCGTTTTAATGCCTATTTGAGAGCCGAGGCTGTTAGGTATAACTGCTTAACAAAATACGGTACTAGTTCTATATTGAGTCGACCTTACACTGGGTGTATGATAGAGTTACATAGAGGGACATATGGATAAAATCAGAATTTTAATCGCCGACGACCACGCTGTTGTACGGGACGGCACACGCCAGATATTAGTGCAAGAACCGGATATGGATGTCGTCGCCGAAGCCGCCGACGGCGCCGAAGCTATCAGACTGGCAGGAGCTACCAGACCTAACGTAGCGATAATAGATATCGCTATGCCCGGCGTCGACGGCATCGAAGCCACTAAACAAATTAAGGCTCTCTACCCCTCCGTCGCTGTCCTGATACTCTCCGCTTACGACGACGACCAGTTTGTTTTTAGTCTTTTGGAAGCTGGTGCCGCCGGCTATTTACTTAAGAGCGTCCGCGGCCGCGAGCTTATCGACGCGGTACGGCAGGTGCACGCTGGCGAATCGGTACTCCACCCCGCCATCGCCCGTAAAGTGCTTAACCGCTTCGTCCCCACCCCGGGTAAGACGGCAACTAAAAGGTCGGTCGAAATGTTAAGCGACCGCGAGATAGAAGTCCTGAAACTGGCGACCCGCGGCTTAAGCAACCAGGAGATTGCCGACGAGCTTTGCTTAAGCTTGCGTACGGTGCAAGCGCACCTCGGGCATATCTTTAATAAACTCCAGGTAAGCTCGAGGACGGAAGCGGTCGTCCGGGCTTTAAAAGAGGGCTGGGTGACGCTGGAGGATATACCCTGAAGATTGCATTATTTAACAGATTATGCGGCTGGTTCCGAGAGAAGTGGGACTATCGCGTCCGTCTCGAAGCAACCCAGCAGGCTTTAAAGGCTTCCGAAGAAAGATACCGCAACCTTTTCGATAACGCTATCGACGGCATCTGGACACATGACCTCGACGGTAATTTTATTAATGCTAATAAAGCCGCGATAAAGATGATCGGCATCAGCTGGGAAGAGCTTTATAACGGCAACGCCCGGAGTTTTTTATCTAAAGAAAGCCTTGATTTAGCCCATCGCGTCAGGACCAAATTACTAAACAATGAGCCGGTAGAACAGCCTTACGAACAACGCGTTATCAGGCGAAACGGCACCGAAGCTTATATACAACTCTCTACCAGTATTATCTACGATAAAGGCAAGCCGGTGGGTTTTCAGAACATCGCCCGCGATATTACCGAGCAAAAAAAAATGAACGAAAACCTGCACTTCTACCTCCAGCAGGCTACCCGTGCGCAGGAGGAAGAAAGAAAGCGTATCTCCCACGAGCTTCATGATGATACCGTGCAGGCTTTAGTGGTGCTTTCGCGGCAGCTCGATGCCCTGGCTAGCGGTAACGGTTTGTCAAAGGACGTTAAAAAGAGACTCGAAGGACTCTGGCATCAGACGGATAGCGTCCTGCAGGGAGTGCGACGCTTAAGCCAGGACCTGCGTCCGGCGGCGATTGACCGTTTGGGTTTGCTACCGGCGGTGCAATGGCTGGCGGAGGAAGTGACTAAATACTCCGGTGTTGCTACTAACATTAGTATCCTGGGTAAGGAGCACCGTTTGCCCGAAGAAGTGGCAATAGCCCTGTTCCGCATTATCCAGGAGGCACTGCGTAACGTTTGGCGGCATTCCGGGGCTACTAAAGCCGATATTACTTTAGAATTTACTGATAACAGAACGAAAATAACAATTAACGATAACGGTAAGGGCTTTAAACTGGACGGGAAAATCGGCGATTTAGCCAAGCATGGTAAGCTCGGGTTAGCCGGCATGCAGGAACGCGTCCAGCTCGTCGGGGGGACGATATCTGTACAGTCCGCGCCCGGTAAAGGCACGACGATTACTGTAGAAGCGCCGGGGTAATCCCTCAACAAGCTCGGGATGAATCCTGCGATAAACTCAGGACAAGTGGAGCGAGAGACCCTTCAACGCTATGGTTCGATAAACTTACCATGGAAGCTCTGAAGGGCAAGCGGGACTCGTTTATTCCGAGCGTAGCCGAGGAAAACCCGTCGATAGTCCCGATAGAAATCGAGAAACTCTACCAACCAAGGGAAAAATTGGAGCGGGAGACGGGACTCGAACCCGCGACAGCCTGCTTGGAGGGCAGGAACTCTACCAACTGAGTTACTCCCGCGCTGATGCAATTTTAATTTTATCTTGAAAACCTAGTGATGTCAAAAGGGCAAAAATCATCATTGACATAAAAATAAATGGAGATTAGAATTTTAGTGACGATTTGTTAAAATTCTCAACAGGGGTAGATAAAATCATTTGGTAGAAAAATATTCCGATACTTTTAGAGAATTAAGTAAAAATGTTGAACAGAGTTCGCGGTTAATTGGAATTCAAATACAAAGCATTGATTCTAGTTTACTTAGCGCTTTCATTTCACTAGTAATAACTTCATTCTTGAGCAAACAATTTGGGCTTCTTCTTTACTGGATACCAGCCTCATTTTTCTTGATGTGGATTGTTCTCATGTTTTCTTTGGTAAGGTCATTAGTAAAGAGTCGAAGTCTTCAAAAAGAAAATAAAGTAGGTATTACAAGAAGATCAAGGTTGTCTGAAAGAGATTTATTTTTACTACTAGTGAGTTTCAAAAACGCAGTTCCATTATTTAAAACTATAGGTATATTATTTTTCATTTCGTTTGTATCATTAGTACTAAAAGAAATGAATATAATTGGATCAGATATAGAATATCCAGTAGTTGTACCTATTATTTCTTGTATAATATTCTTTACTCTTCCAATATTAAATACAAAAGTTATAGGTGATTTAGAAAAAAACAGGAAAAAGCTAGTTTCTGTAAAATTACGAGCTTTTAACTGGATAATAATCTTTTTGTATACGCTGATTTACGTTGGTGCACTTTTTGCATTACCAATTTGGTCTTTGATATTACTTAAATCTATTTATGTTACTGATACTAGTGTTATTCTGCCAGTATTATTAGTTATTTTTCTTCAGGTAGTGACTGTTATTACATTTATGAATTATTTTAGTGCAATGTCTGTAAAAAGGGAAATGACATTTGCCTTATCAAAGCTTTCAGATATTCAACAACGTATAGATGACGCGATACTAAATGAAACCACTAATAAATCTGTGTACTCTCCAATTAAAGAAAGTTATCTAGAATCGAAACTCTTTAATTTGTCTGCCGATGATTCACTTTTGATAAATTTTTATAGTCTGTTTCCTAATCCAATATATTTATCAAGGCTTAGTAAAAAACCTATAATTGATTTTCCAAGAAGAATAAGTCGCAGGCTTATATTTAGAATCATAAAAAAGAAAATTAAAAAGTATCTATCTAACCGTCATAATAATAAACATACTACAATATATGAACCTCCTTATATCAAAATAAAGTAAACCAATTAGCCTTCTCTTGCTTCCCAGTATAAGTCAACGTTATAATTAACCAACTGAGACACTATGGTAAACAAAAAGTCCAAGCCTAAAATTATCGCCGGTATGCCCGCTTTTAACGAAGCTAAGTATATCGGCTCGCTGGTGCTGCAAACCCGAAAATATGTTGATGAAGTAATCGTTGTTGATGACGGCAGCACTGATGATACTGTTGAGATAGCGAAACTTGCCGGCGCTAAAGTCATCCAGCACCAGAAAAACAGCGGCTACGGCGCCGCCATCCAAAGCATCTTCACTGAGGCGAAAAAGATAAATCCCGATGTCCTCGTTATCCTCGATGCCGACGCCCAGCACTGTCCCCAGGAGATTACGGCACTCATTAAGCCAATCCTCGAAAATGACCGTGACCTTGTTATCGGGTCGCGGCAGGAGCAGGCAAAGAAGATACCATTTTATCGTCGTATCGGGCAGAAGATAATTCTCCGCTCTGTTAAAACGCTTGCCAAAGACACACTGACTGATTCCGAATGCGGCTTCCGCGCTTTTTCCCGCAAAGCGATACAAACTCTAGAGCTAAGGGAGACGGGCATGGCTATTTCCGCCGAAACGGTCGCCCAGGCATATAAAAAGAACCTAAAAGTCACCCAGGTTCCCGTTAACGTTACCTACAGCAAAGACAGCTCGACCCTGAATCCGGTCCGGCATGGGTTGGGGGTATTTACCAGGATACTGGTTATGATATCGGAACAGCGTCCCCTATTTTTCTTCGGATTTGGGGGCGCTATAGTTGTAACTGTTGGCTTAGGTTTCGGTATCAGAGTACTGACACTATATTCCGAAAGTAACGTCTTACCGACCGGCAATACTCTAGTCTCGGTAGTTCTAATAGTCATCGGCATGTTCAGTATCTTTACCGGTTTCATACTCTCGACACTGCAAACAGGAAAACACGACGCCAATATCTTCGCCAGGATATTAGCGATTATTTCAGAGCGGCGTCCGCTATTGTTCTTTGGGTTAAGCGGCTTGATTATGGTCATTGTCGGGCTGGGTTTTGGCATCAGGGTGTTGAATCTATATTCTATTTATGGCGTTTTACCGACGGGCAATACTCTTTTAACGATATCCTTAATTGTCGTCGGGGTGTTCAGTATCTTTACCGGTTTCATCATCCGCGCTTTAGCGCGAGAAAAGAAATAGTCGTCCACTTCTAAAAAAATGCTTAAGATAACGATGATAAATCCGCCGCAGGATACCCGCTATCCCCAACCGCCCCTTGGTTTAGCTTTAATTGCCGCGATTTTAGAGAGAGCCGGTCACCAGGTAAAATTACTCGAAGCTAATGCTTTGGGACTAAAGCCGGAAGAAATAGCGGGGTTGGTGACCGATGCGGACGTCGTTGGTATTACAGCGATGACGCCGACCATTGGTACGGCACTAATTATCGCGCACTATATAAAACAAAAAAGTCCCAATCTAAAAATAATCCTCGGTGGTCCTCACGTTACGCTTCTTCCCGAAGAAACACTGGCCTCGACTAACGATATCGATGTTATTGTCCGTGGTGAAGCTGACGTTACGGTTATTGATTTGTTGCAAGCATTAGAAAACAACCGTCCTTTAGATAAGGTAGCCGGGATAAGCTATAAATCAAGCGACAAAGTAATTCATACCCCGGATAATAAAACGCCTATCGATATGGATTCGCTCCCCTACCCGGCTTTTCATTTACTACCGTGGCAAAAATATCGACCCCACCCCCCGCACGGCATGGCGATGCCTTTCGGCGCGATGGTAACAAGCCGGGGTTGTCCTTACCGCTGCGCCTACTGTTCCAAGCCGGTTTTCGGCTCTAAGTTTCGCGCGCAGAGTCCCGACCGCGTTATTGAAGAAATGGAGTACTTAATCAAAAAGTTCGGCGTTAAAGAAATCGCTTTTTACGATGACTCCTTCACGCTTGATAAAAAACGAATCTACGCCATCGCCGACAGGATAATTGCCAAGAAACTTAAAATCGCCTGGACCTGCGAAACGCGCGTTAATCTGGTAGACAAAGAATTACTCAAACACATGAAAGAGGCTGGTTGCTATACAGTCGCTTACGGCATCGAATCTGCTTCGCCGGAAATAATCAAGACCTTACAAAAAGACATAACCCTGGAACAGGTTGAAAAAGCCATCCGCGCCCATCAGGAAGTCGGCTTACAGGTCGTCGGGTACTTTATGCTCGGTTCGCCAGGAGAAACGCCGGAGACTATCCGGCAGACCATCGACTTCGCCAAGAAACTAAAAGTAGACTTCGCCCAGTTTTCAGTGACCACCCCGTTTCCCGGCACGGAATTATACGAGATATATAAACAGATTAATCCGGGAGAGATTGATTGGGCGAAGTTCGTTTATGCCGGGACGGATAATCCTACCAGCCCGGTTTTCGAGAGCGATAATCTAACACGTAAGGACCTCGAAAAGTGGACCAGCCGCGCCTACCGTCAGTTCTATCTGCGTCCCGCGTATATATGGCAAAGACTGCGACGCTGCACTAGCTGGGGCGAAATTAAGATGAACTTTAAGGGCTTGGGGATGCTGTTAAGAAGCATCTAGTTATTCTTGAGACCAGCGCCGCTCTTTTACATAACTCATAGAGTCGAGTTTTTCCAGTTTATTGAAATTATGGCGGGCGTCTATCCAGCGCATCGTGCCGGACCGGCCGCGCATCGCTATCGATTGGGTGAACGCCCCGCCGCTGAAATACCGCACCCCTTTTAATAAATCGCCGGTACTGACGCCGGTAGCGGCAAAAAATACGTCATCGCTGCTGATTAAATCTTCAGTGGTATAAACTTTCTTTAAATCTTCGCCTTTGTCGATAGCGGCTTGTTTTTCCTTCTCATCGCGGGGCCAGCCTTTGCATTGAATGCATCCCCCGATACAGCGTATCGCCGCGGCGGAGAGTACACCTTCCGTCGTGCCTCCAATGCCCATTAGCATATCTACATCCGTTTCCGGCAGCGCGGCTTCAATAGCCGCGGAGATATCGCCATCGGTAATGAGTTTTACTCTGGCGCCGGCTTCACGGATGTCTTTGAGTAATTTTTCATGCCGCGGCCGGTCGAGGACGACGATGGTTATTTCGGATATTCTCTTGTTCTTAGCGGCGGCGACCCGCCTGATGTTTTCGGCTACCGGCGCGTCGATATCGATAACGTCTTTAGCTTCGGCGTCGGTGACGATTTTATTCATATAAACCAGGTTGAGGGGACAGTGCATCGTGCCCCTGGCCGATAGTGCTACCACGGATATAGCGCCAGGCAAACCTTTAGCTGTTAAGGTCGTGCCGTCTACAGGGTCAACGGCGATATCGACTTTAGGCTCCGAACCATCGCCGATTTTCTCTCCGATATAAAGCATCGGCGCCTCATCCTTTTCCCCTTCCCCGATGACGACGACACCGTCCATGCGTACAAAACCCAATACGTTACGCATCGCGTTAACCGCCGATTGGTCGACCAGAGTCTTATCGCCCTGGCCTAAATAACGGGCGGCGGACATCGCGGCTGCTTCGGTAACCCGCACCAGTTCCATGGCGATGTTGCGTTCCATGGGTACATTATTGTTCGGCTGATTATTTTTAGGTTCGTTCATGTTATGTAAACCATCCCCTATTTTTCTGGTCGGGGCGAGAGGATTTGAACCTCCGACCTCAGCGTCCCAAACGCTGCGCGCTAAACCAGACTGCGCTACGCCCCGTCCGTTAAAGTATAGCCGAGAAACATGACGGTGCGCAATACACCATACAAAAAGAGGGGCTTATCGCCCCTCTCGAAGAACAACTCAAATCAACAATTAATCCCGGCAATCGGGGCAGGCATCGTAATCGCTTAATGGCGTGCCCGATGTTTTAGCGATATATTCAATCTGTTTTTCCGGCGCCCAGTATTGACCGCATTTAGAACACTTTCTTAGTTTAAATTCCATTGTGTTATGCGGCCAGTTGATGACGCGTTTGCCTTTTTTATCTTCCATCGTTATCGCGCCGGTCGGGCAGCTATACGAACAGGAACCGCAGCCGATACAGGCTTCGGAAAAGTCCTCGTTGAAAGGCGTAATGAGTTCGCGCTCGACACCTCGTTGAGCCAGGCTGATAGCCGCGACACCGACCACTTCTTCGCAAGTGCGGGCGCAGTTGGCGCAGAGGATGCATTTATTGTTACCGTTCTGCTCGACGAATCGCGTCGTAGCCACGCCGAACTCTTTAGCCAGTTTCTGTATTTCTTCGGAATCCGGGCATCTCGCTAATAGCAGCTCCATTAACATCGAGCGTATTTTCTTGATTCTTTCGGTGTCGGTTTGAACCGTTAATCCTTCTTCGACAAGGTAGATACATGAGGTTACCAGTCTTTCCCTGCCGCGGGCAGTTTTTATCTCTACCAGGCACAAACGGCACGCCCCGTAAGGCGCCACTGCTTCGTTGGCGCATAAAGTCGGGATGTAGATGTTATGTTTGCGGGCGGCATCCAGAATCGTTTTGCCCTCTTCCGTTTTTAGCTGTCGTCCGTTAATGGTGATATTTACCATCTTATCTAATCCTTACTTCTGCCCGAATTTGCAGACGCCCGCCGGGCATTTCTTTTCTTTAATATGGGCTATGTATTCGTCTCTAAAATGTTTAATCGAACTTATTACCGGGTTGGGCGCGGATTGACCTAGTTGGCAGAGTGAAGCGTCAATCAATGTCGCCGAAAGTTCTTCGAGGAGTTCGATATCGCCTTCTTTACCCCGCCCCTCGGTAATGCCGTCCAGTATGTATCCCATCTGTCTTAAGCCTTCCCGGCAGGGCACGCACTTGCCGCAGGACTCGCCCTCGAGCAGGGTGGTGTAATAACGCGCCATATCGACCATGCAGGTTTTATCGTCCATGACAATCATACTGCCGGAACCCATCATGGAACCAGCTTTGGTCAACTCATCGAAATCCACTGGTAGGTTGAGAAGATTTTCCGGAATCATACCGCCGGAGGGTCCGCCGGTCTGGACGGCCTTGAACTTACGTCCCTTGGGAATACCTCCGCCGATATCGAAGACGATTTCCCGCAGGGTGGTGCCCATCGGCACTTCAGCAAGACCGGTATTGCTAACATTGCCGGCCAGGCCGAATATCTTGGTACCCTTGCTGCCAGCTGTACCAATTTTTGAGTACCAATCGGCACCTTTATTTATAATTAAAGGTATATTAGCCCAGGTTTCGACGTTATTCAGGTTGCTGGGCCTGCCCCAGAGACCCTGCTCCGAAGTATGGATATACTTGGCGCGCGGTTCCCCTACCCTACCTTCCAGAGATGCCATTAAAGCCGTGGATTCGCCGCAGACGTAGGCACCGCCGCCGCGTTTTATCTTAATATTGAAGCTGAAGCCCGACCCCAGGATATTATCGCCAAGTAGGCCGTAGGTTTCCGCCTGCTCCAGGGCGAGGCGCATGTGCCGCGTTGCCAGCGTGTATCCGTTCCGGATGTAGATATAACCTTCATGACTGCCGATGGCGTAGGCGCCGATAATCATCCCCTCCAGCACGCTGTGCGGGTTGCCTTCCATCAAACTTCTGTTCACGAAAGCACCGGGGTCGCCTTCCTCGGCGTTACAGATAACATATTTAATGTTGCCGTGGGCGTTGCGCGTGCTCTCCCACTTACTGCCGGTTGGAAACCCTGCCCCTCCCCGACCCCTTAACCCCGATTTTTTAACTTCTTCGATAATGTTTTCGGGCATCATTTTGAGGGCTTTAGCCAGCGCAGTATAGCCGCTGATAGCTAAATAGTCTTCAATAACGGTGGGGTCGATTAAGCCGTTATTGCCGATAATCAAGCGCATCTGCTTTTTATAGAATGGTACATCGCCTTCTTTGTTTACTTTTTCGTTGGTAGCGCGGTCAGTATAAAGCAATCGGTTAACGACGCCGCCTTTAACGATAGTTTCGGTGATGATTTCCGGCACGTCCTTGGGACGCACCCTCTGGTAAAATATGTCTTTTGGTTTAATGACAACCAGCGTACCTCGCTCGCAAAAGCCGGGACACCCGATGGCTTTAACGTCAACTTTATCTTCCAGTTTTTGCTTCTTGACTTCATCCTGGAAAGCCGCCACGATACTCTTTGAGCCATATGCCTGGCAGCCGGTGCCGTTACAGATGGTGATGCATGGCTTAGCAGGGTCTCTCTGTTTTAATATTGAGCTTCTAAGAGCTTCTAAATCGCCGGGGGATTTTAGTTTCGCCACGGGAATTCCTCCAGTTGTTAGCTATAATTCTTTAGGACTTCGCCGACTTTTTCCGGCGTCATCTCGCCGTTATAGTCTTCGCCGATAATCAACATCGGGCCTAGAGCGCAGGCGCCGACGCAGTTGACGGTTTCTAAGGTGAACTTGAGGTCGGGGGTGTTTTCGCCATTTTTGATGCCCAGTTCTTTTTCAATCTGTGATAAGACTTTATCAGAGCCACGGACATGGCAGGCAGTGCCCATGCAAACGTTTATCAAGTTGCGTCCCCTGGGCGTCAGGGAGAAGGCTTTAAAAAAGGTGGCGACGCTATAAACGCGGCTTAACGGAACGTTTAAACCCTGGTGAATTTCTTCCAGCGTTTCTTTAGGAAGATAGCCGATAGCTGCCTGGGTATCATGCAGGATATCAATCAGCGCCGATTTATCATTAGCGTATTTCTCTAAGACCTGTCGCACTTGCTCTTTAAACTTTTTTGCTGCCATGTTTCGTCTTCTCCAGTAGTTTTTGATATTCCAGTTCCACGCGCTTTTGTATCTTGGCGAGGATATCTTCACTTAAATGACGGAATCTACGCTGTACACTTGTGTAGTCCGTGATTGGTCTTAATTGCGGCGTTTCAACGGTTATCCTGTACACGCCGTTTTCTACTTCGTAAAGCGGGAAGACGCCGGTCTGTACAGCTAAACGAGCCTGGCGGTTGATAGTATCGGTGGGGCTTCCCCAACCAGTCGGACAAACCGCTAGCACGTGAACATAAGCCGGACCGGGAGTCGCGACGGCTTTAGCCACTTTAGCCATCAGGTCGAAGGGATAACCATGGGTTGCCGTAGCGACGTAAGGGATATTATGGGCGACGACAATCTCCGGCATATTCTTCTTCCAGCTGAACTGACCGATGCTCTTTTTACCGGCGGGCGATGTCGTCGTCGACGCGCCGAATGGTGTTGAAGAAGAACGCTGGACACCGGTATTCATGTAGGCTTCATTATCGAAGCAGATGTAGGTAAAATCATGCCCTCGCTCCAGTGCCCCGGAAAGTGCCTGAAGGCCGATATCGCTGGTACCGCCATCGCCGCCGATAGCAACGACTTTGGTTTTTTCTGGTAGTTTAATGCCTTTACGCCGCATCGCTTTATAGGCAGCTTCAACACCGGAAGCTACCGCAGCGGTATTCTCAAATAGTGTATGTATCCAAGGTAGCTGCCAGGCTACGTTAGGAAACTGACCGCCGAAAATCTCGGCGCAGCCGGTGGCGTTAACGACGATGATGTTATTATCTAAAGCTTTAAAGGTCTGCCGAATCGCCAGCGCTTCGCCGCAGCCGATACAGGCGCGGTGTCCGGGCGCGAAATTCTCTTCTCTTTTGACCAGCCGGGGAACATATACAGCGTATTTTTCCATTATTCCCTCACCCCGTAAATCTCATATTCATTCTTACTACCTTTGGCACCGATTTCGGTGCCTTGTTGGATAATGTTTTTAAAGCCGGATACCGTCGTGTCACGTCCGCCGAGGCTGATAACGTAACTGACTATCTTAGGTCGTTTAGCTTGATTATAAAGGGCGGCTTTAACCTCGGAAGCAACCGGTCCGCCCGGTCCGCCGAAGGATATCGCCCTATCCATCACGATAAGGACGTCGGCGTCTTTGACCGCTTCGCGCAATTCTTCAAAGGGGAAGGGTCGCCAGAGACGCAACCTGATTTGCCCAACGTCTATACCTTCTTTGCGAAGCTCATCGATAGCGACGGAAGCCGTCTCGCCACTGCTGCCCATCGTCATAATCAGGACTTTAGCGCCGTCGCTTTGGTATTTTTCGACCGGCGAGTATTTCCGCCCGAATATTTTGCTGAACTCATCCCAGGCTTGCAGGATGACTTTTTTGGAGTTACGTATATTAACTTCCTGCGCCCATTTCGCTTCCATAAATATATTCGGTGCGGCGAAACCGCCCATCGCTACCGGTCTATCGGGATTTAACGGTAATGGGAATCGATTTTTAGGCAGGAATTTGTTAACATCCGCCTGTTCCGGAAGTAAAATCGGCTCGACGACGTGTGTCAGGTTAAAGCCGTCTAGATGTACCATCACTGGTAGGAGGACGCTCGGGTCTTCACCGACGCGGAAAGCGATAATTGTATTATCAATAGCTTGCTGTCCGTTTTCCGTAATAATCTGTATCCAGCCGGTATCACGGACAGACATCATATCGGAATGGTCGCCCCAGATGCTTAGAGGAGCGGATAATGCCCGGTTGGCTACCGCCATAATTACCGGCAGGCGCATCGGAGCGGCGACGTAAACTACCTCGTTCATTAGAGCCAGTCCTTGGGCGGAGGTGGCGGTATAGGTGCGGGCGCCAGCCGCTGCCGAACCGAGGCAGACGCTCATCGCTGAATGCTCCGACTCCACGGGTATGTATTCGGCATCCAGCTCGCCGTTAGCGACCAGTTCAGCCAGGTGCTCGACGATGTGCGTTTGAGGAGTAATGGGATAAGCCGCTACGACGTCCGGATTACAGAGTTTTACCACGTCGGCAATGGCGATAGAGACTTCAACACCGATTCTGGTTGCCATTTACTCTACCTCCTCAACCATCTTAATCACTCTGGGCCAGCATTCTTTAGCACAGACGCCGCAGCCTTTACAGTAAAATAAATTGGCTTCGAAATAGCCGTCTTTATTTGGCTCGATACAGCCTTCGGGACAATATAGCGAGCAGAGGCCGCATTTGATACATCTCGTAAAATCGTAGGTGGGACGCTGCGAGCGCCAGGTGCCGCTTTCATGGGCGCGTCCGCCGGCCATCTCGGTAACGATACAACCGATTTCAATATCTTTCCAGGTCATTTCGCTTTCGGATTTTGCCATTTATTTGCTCCTAAAATGCTACTTGTTCGTAAGCGGTTTCCATCGCTTTGATATTGCGTTCGCCCAGCCTACCGAAACGCTTTTCAAGAGGTTCATGGGTCGATTTTTTATCGACGATTTTAGTGACTTTGATCATGGCGCCCAGCATCGCACTGTTGACGATAGGCACGCCTAAAACCTCGCGGGCGATTTTGGTGGCGTTAACGGTCGCCACCGGGAAATCAATCTTAAACTCGGTCTGAATTTCTTTAGGGGTTTTGCGAGTGTTGACGATAACATAGCCGCCCTTCTTGAGCCCGGATGTTACGTTGACTTTGCCCAGCAGGCCGGGGTCGAGGACGACGATATGGTCAGGTTCGGTGATATCAGCTCTAATGCGTACCGGTTCGCGACTGTCGACTCGGTTGAATGCCTGCACCGGCGCACCTCGCCGCTCCGGACCAAAGCTTGGGAAGGCTTGCGCATATTTACCTTCGGCGATAGCCGCCTGGGCTAGCATTTCCGTAGAGGTTACCGCCCCTTGACCGCCGCGACCGTGCCACCGAATTTCGACAAGGCTTTTTTCTTGAGTCATTTTAGCTCCATAACGTAAAACTGCCCCTGGAGCGACTCGAACGCTCGCAGCCAGCTCCGGAGGCTGGTGCTCTATCCACCTGAGCTACAGGGGCTAATTACCTAAATTATACTGTAAATTCATAGTTGTTCGCAAGATGATTGAAGCGTCTGACACGGATTTTATTTTCAGGAATTAGGCGGATATTTTGGGGGTTTGGTGTCTATAAAGCCAGTTTCTTAAAATTAAGGGCGGTATAATCGTCGTTAACAGACTCATTAAAATCAAGGCGGAGTAAGTACTCTGGTTAATTAAACCCTGATTCAACCCGATTAACGACACAATCATTGCTACTTCGCCGCGAGGAACCATCCCGGTGCCGATAATCAGAGAGTCTTTAGTGTTCATTCGCTGTGTCAATGCCGGCACACCGCAGCCGATAACCTTAGTAACCATTGCTACTGCGGTTAACGCTAATGTAAACCAAAGTACATTCCAGGTCATCTCATGGAGGTCCATGATAATACCCAATGACACAAAGAAGATGGAGGCGAATATTATCTGCAGATGTTCCGCCCCTTCTTTAAAGATTTTTTCTTTGGTTAACTTAATGCCGGCGAATGATGATCCGGCAAGAAATGAGCCGACGATAGCCGATAAACCAACTAGTTCGGCTGCCAAGGCATAAAGAAAAGCCACCATTATCGTGGCTATGAAAATAGATTCCGGATATTTCGCACATATCTTTGTGCAATCCAGTCGAACTAAAAGTTTGCTGAATATGTATTTGCCGGCTAAAATTCCCACGATAATAAATCCTACCGCTTTAGCCGCTGTAATCAATATTGACACTACCGTTAGATCACCGGAAACCAGACCCTCCGAGAATGATAAAACCAGCAAAGCAAGTACATCATCGATAACAGCGGCGCCGATAATAGCTTTAGCGGTTTCGGTCTGCAGTTTACCCATTTCCCTTAAAACATTGGCGGTGATAGCGATGCTGGTAGCGGTGAGGGCGGTACCGATGATAATAGAGGCGTTGAAATCGTAATCAAATAGCTTGGCTAAGAAGAAACCTCCTAAAGCGGGCACGATAATACCACAAAGGGCAATTATAAAATACTTAACTTTAAAAATATCTTTGATGTTGAATTCAAGCCCGATGGTAAATAAGAGAACGATAGCGCCAAGATGTGCCAAAGTGGACACGAAGTCAGTATAGGTCACCCACCTAAGTAAGCTTGGGCCGACAAAAATGCCTGCCAGGATAATCCCTACTACTGC
This sequence comes from uncultured Chloroflexia bacterium, assembly GCA_963759785.1. Classification (GTDB taxonomy): domain Bacteria; phylum Chloroflexota; class Dehalococcoidia; order Dehalococcoidales; family RBG-16-60-22; genus RBG-13-51-18. The sequence goes on along the minus strand of CAVXAM010000006.1, from coordinate 29,999 downwards.
CGACTGGTTTATCCGGTAGGCAATCAGGTAACCCGCTAATGCTACAAACATCAGCAGGCTCATCTGGAATTCTGTGCTGTGAAGTATTGATTCCATATAAATAGTATATAGAAAGTTTTATTAGTTTGACAATACTGAAAATAGCGTGCCCAAAAGTTGACTTTTTGACCCTATGCCTATTAAAGTAACTTAGATAGATATCAGCTTCCTTATTCTAAAAGAGACGGGAAATAAATCTGTCCTAAAGGAGTCGTTATGGCTGAAGCGAAATCCAAAAGTAAAGCTAATCCCAAAAGTCCAGCTAAACCAAAAATAAAAACGAAACCTAAAAGCGTAATAAAACCTAAAACCCAGAAGAAACCTAATATTACCGCCAAACCTAAAGTTATAACAAAGTCCAAAGCCGTTACCAAATCTAAAATAGAGGTGAAACCTAAAATCGAAACGAAGTCAAAAATATCCTCTCCTGTTTCGGGGGTCACTTTTAAGTGCCGTCTTTGCGAAAAGCAAAAACCGATTTCCGAGATGAAAGTAATCAAACGATTTCGGCCGGTCATTTTCGTTTGCAGCGAGTGCGAAAAGACTATTCAGTAAACATATTTGATATTACAAATCTAACAAAGGATGCTATGACGCAAGAACTAGGGAAAATTGAAAAACCGCCAGTAGAAAGCTTTAAAACAGGCCGCAAGATATTTTTCGTGCCGGTTCTTTATACCGGCGAAGATTCGCCGGAAGACTATAATAAAAAACTTAATAAATACTGGGAACAGGTTGAGCAGCAGATTATCGAACTGTCATCGAAACTCGGCGAAGTCAATAAGATATTCCATGAGCTGATAGCTGATTCCGGAGAAAACGGTTTAAAGACGCTTAAGGACTTAAATAAATCAAGCCAGAAAATCGTTAAAGTCTGCCTGGATAAAAAAGCCAGCCTGGAAGCCTTCGAGGATAATGAAGTCCTTACTGAATTTATGGATTGGAGTCGCTGTCTGTTAGTAGGCTTGCTGAATCCTAAAGTAATCACGAAGATATACGAATTCTATTCTGATGTCGGGAAAAAACGCAATGAGTCCTTGGCGAAAAAAATAGATGAGACTTTAAAAGAGAATGAGATTGGCTTGGTGCTGATGCGGGAAAACCATCAGGTACAGTTTCCGCCGGATATCCAGGTTTTTTATGTATCCCCACCCGCTTTGGACGATATCAAACGCTGGATTAGAGAACGCGAAAAAAGTGAGAGTGAAGAGACGAAGGACGAGAAATAAAACCCTCTTTACACGCGGGCGTAGATTTTCTTTGGCTCGGGCTTTTTCGCCAAAGTTGGCTGAATTTTAACGTAAATGGCGCTGCATTGTAGACAAGTAATATAAGAGCCTTCGTAGTCCCGGTCTAAAACCAAATCACCGCCGCACCGCTTGCAGCCTTTGAGCTTAATAATACGCAAATTGCTCCTTTTATGCCTTTTATATAAATCGTTTCAAGTGTTTTACTTGAAAAAAGTCTAACTATTATATGTAACGTTACAATCACAAAATAGTTTGCAATCATCACAAAAACGTCACATTTTTTTGACAATGTAAATGTAAATAGAATAAAATTGCGCCAGAACCTAGGAATTACCGAAATAAATATGAAATCGAGAGAAGACAATGGCTGGAAAATACGATAAATATATCACCCATCCTCCTCATCTTCGCATGCAGTTGAAAACGGACAAAAGCGTTATTTTTGACGGACTTTGGATTAGTCCCCAGCTCATCAATTATAATTTCACCATGGGACATCAATTCGTCAGAAAGCCTTTTAAGGGCGATAATCCCGCCCATACCCATAATTTTCATGAGGTTTTAGCCTGGTACGGCAGTAATCCGGATGACCCGGATGACTTTGGGGGTGAGGTTGTTTTTTACATGGGCAAGGAGTTGGAAAAGCATGTTTTCACCAAGCCTACCGTTATTCATCTGCCGCCGGGTTTAGTCCATTGTCCGATGGAAATAACCAGGGTTAACCGCCCGATTATACAAATTGAAATGATGCTGGCTCCGGCTGATGGTTCACCGCCGACCAGAGAACCTTACTTCGCTAAGGATAAAGGCTTCCGTCCCGATCTGGTAATGGATGTCACCAATCTTTCATTACCGAAAAAAGATAAATAACAAATTAATCATTTTAAGATAGGAGATAAGATAATGCCAGCTAATTTTCCTGAAAATTGGTCACAGATGACGTCGGAAGAAAAACGACAATGGCGGCTCAATAAAATCCTTAACACCAGTGCCATGAAATTCCCCACCCCCGAAGCTGAAAAAGACTTTAAAATCAGGCAGCAGCGCATGGTGGACGTTTATAACGTTAGAGAACCTGACCGGGTACCAGTCAACGTGCCGATAGGTAATCTGGCGCTGAAAATGTTCGGCGTAACTTCGTATGATGCGATGTACAATCCTGAAAAAGCTTACGAAGCCGCTGCTAAATTCAATGCTAAATATGGCGCCGAACTGGAAACCAACGCGATGCCCTGGGCGATGCCGGGGAAGGTTTTAGAGTTATTGGATTACAAACTCTATGCCTGGCCGGGACATGGTCTGGCTAAGGACGGTACCAGCTGGCAGTTCGTCGAAGGGGAATATATGAAAGCGAGTGAGTACGACAACCTCATACGCGACCCCTCCGATTTCTGGATTCGTACGTATTTACCACGCGCCTTCGGCGTTTTCGAACCGATGCGGATGTTCCAGCCATTCACGAATATTACCGAGAACGTCCATGTTATGCAGTTTATGCCTTTAGCGACGCCGGCGGTGCAGACGATGCTGGAGAGATTATTAGAGGTCGGTAAAGAGTATCAAAAAGCCATGGGCGGGATGATTAGTATGGCTGGCGGTTTTAGCCTGGGCGGCGTCACCTTCGCTAAAGCGCCTTTCGACATCATCGGAGATACTTTGAGGGGCACGACGGGCATTATGAAAGATACCTTCCGCTGTCCCGATAAACTGCTTAAAGCCCTCGACGTCGTGGCTGATTTCCAAATCGCCACTATCTTAAATTCACCCGGTATCGCCAATATGACTACCGTAACCTATCCCCTGCATAAAGGCGCCGACGGCTGGATGTCGCAAAAGTCTTTCGATACCTTCTACTGGCCATCGCTGAAAAAGGTGATGGATGCATTGATTAACGAGGGTCTTATCCAGAGTATGTTCGCCGAAGGCAGCTTTAATACCCGCCTGGAGTATATTGATAAGTTCCCGAAAGGTTCAGTAATCTGGTATTTCGACCGCACGGATATCTTTAAAGCGAAACAGGTGCTCGGCAAGAAGTACTGCCTGATGGGCAACATACCGTCTTCAATGATTGTCACCGGCGACCCCAAGGACGTTAAAGAGTACTGCCGCAGGCTGATACAGGAAGTCGGCAAGGGCGGTGGCTTTGTTCTTTCCGCCGGCTCGACTGCCGATAATCCGAAGCTCGAAAACTTACAGGCTATCATGGCGGCGGTCAGGGAGTACGGATATTATAAGAAGTAATCAAAATTGTCATTCCAGCGAAGGCTGGAATCCATTAAAGAATATTCGTTAGTGATTTGCAATTGTATCGAGCCGGTTGTTCACTTAAGAATGACCGGCTCCTTTTTCTTATATTGAGTATTATTCTATTTCTAGTGTAAAATATTATAAGTTTTTCTTAGTTCCCGACGTTTTTTGTCAATTGAGGTGTTTTATGAGTCCAATCCCCAAGCGTTATGAAAGCGCCAGTGCTGAACCCAAGTGGCAGCAGTACTGGGAGGAAAAAGGCTTTTATCATTTCAACCCTGATGATACCCGACCGGTCTATTCGGTCGATACCCCGCCCCCTACTGTTTCCGGTGATTTACACCTCGGGCACTGTTATTCCTACAGCCACCCCGATTTCTATATCCGCTTCCAGCGGATGAACGGCAAGAATATCTTTTACCCGATGGGCTGGGACGATAACGGACTCCCTACCGAGCGGCTGGTGGAAGAGCGGATGGGGATTTCTCCCGAAAAGATTGGCGCGGAAGCTTTTATTAAAGCCATCGCCGAAACCAGCCAGCAGCTGGAAAAAGATTACGAACGGCTCTGGCGGCGTATCGGTCTAAGCGTGGATTGGCGCTACACCTATTCGACCATTAGCCTGCCTGTCCGCAAAGTAGCTCAATATTCTTTTATCGACCTTTATAACAAGGGGCGGGTTTACCGCGCCTCCTCCCCTACTATTTGGTGTCCAGCATGTAAAACAGCTCTAGCCCAGGCAGAGGTGACCGACTTCGAACGGGAAACCAACTTCATCACCGTCGCCTTCACCTTAAGCGACGGACAGGTTCTTCCTATATCAACCACCCGACCCGAATTATTGCCAGCCTGCGTGGCGGTATTTGTAAATCCTGACGATAAACGGCACAAACACCTCATCGGCAAGAAAGCGATAACGCCGGTCTTTAAAAAAGAAGTGCCTATCCTCGGCGACCCTAAAGCCGACCCCGAAAAAGGCACCGGCATCGTGATGTGCTGTACTTTCGGCGATACGACGGATATCAAGTGGTGGCGGGAACATAAATTGCCCCTTATCAGCGTTATCGACCGTGCCGGTAAGTTAAACGAAGCGGGCGGCTTTTTGGCGGGAATGAATATTAAGCAAGCGCGTAAGCGTATTATCGAAGAGATGGAAGCCAACGGCTTAGTGCTGGATAAAAAAGTCACCAGCCAGACGGTCAGCATCCATGACCGCTGCGACTCGCCGATAGAATACCTGGAAACCAAGCAGTGGTTCATCAAGGTTCTCGACCAGAAAGAGCGGTTGCTCGAAGCCGGCAACCAGATAAAGTGGCATCCGTCGTATATGCACGCCCGCTATGAAGACTGGGTGAAAAACCTGGAGTGGGACTGGTGTATCTCGCGCCAGCGTTACTACGGCGTACCTTTCCCGGTCTGGTACTGCACTAAATGCGATAAGGTGCATCTCGCCGAACTCTCGGAGCTGCCAGTGGACCCGAATAGGATTAAGCCTAGTAAGCCGTGTTCCTGCGGCGGCACCGACTTTACACCGGAAACCAGCATATTAGACACCTGGGGTACATCCTCAATGACGCCGCAAATTGCCGGTCGGTGGCTGGACGAACCCAAACTCTTTAAAAAGGTTTACCCGATGTCCATCCGCCCTCAAGCCCATGACATCATCCGCACCTGGGCTTTTTATACCATCGTTAAGTCCATTTACCATGAAAATAAAGTGCCTTGGTCCGATATCGCTATCTCCGGTCACGGATTATCGCCCGAAGGTGATAAAGTAAGTAAGTCGCGGGGCAATTTCTCCGACGACCCAAAGGAAATGATGGATGCCTATTCCGCTGACGCGGTGCGTTATTGGGCGGCTTCTTCGAAACTCGGCGAGGATTCGATAATCAACGAAGATAAAATCGTCTCGGGACATAAGCTGGTCAATAAACTTTGGAACGTCACCAGTTTTTCATATCAATTCCTGGAAAATTATAAACTTCCTAAAACAACCCCGACGTTGTTACCGGTGGATAAATGGGTTCTTTCGAAACTAAACCGGCTGATACCGGAGGTCACTAAAGACTTCGAGGAATATAACCACTCCTCCGCTAAAAACCGCATTGAGGAGTTTTTCTGGGATATTTTTACGGACAACTACATGGAGATGGTCAAGACCCGACTCTATGACTTCCCGGACGGCTCGACCGAAAGGGAATCCGCCCGGTACGCTTTATATAATGTACTCTCGACGATAATTCAGCTGCTCGCGCCGATTACCCCCTTTATCACCGAGGAAATTTATCAGCTGGTTTTTAAGAAGGATAATCAAGAAGCTTCGATACATACCACCCAGTGGCCCAAAGAGCGAAAAGAATTAGAAGACGATAACGCCGAAAGAACCGGTGATATGTTAATCGAAATAGCAACTGCCGTAAGACGTTATAAATCGGAGAAAAAGCTGCCGATGGGTTCGAAGCTGGAAAAAATAAAAATCTCGACGGCAAAAGATAGTTATGCCGAAACGCTAAAAGCATGCCTGGTAGATATCAGAAGCGTTACCCGGGCGGCGCAAATCGAGATATATGTTGCCAAAACAGATTCCGCGGTTACGGTCCAGGAAATAAGCTAAGCATCTACGCGTATACTTTTGGCAGACTATGAGCTTCGCTCGTATCAGCGATTAAAGGCACCTCCACCTGGATATTTTGAGATAGAAATTTATCCAGCGTGAATTTGATGTCACCGACAGCCAGCGTAATGATACGTTCACGTGGCGTGGTTACAACTCTATCAATAGTTATATTCCGACCGACGGCGATACCAAGTAACGATAAATAACGGTGTTCGACGATTTTACCGCGTATTTGAACGATTCTTCCTTTTTCACCCTCGTTTAAATTACAGATAGGTTTAACGCATTTCGGTTGCCGCCAGTGAATCATCATGCTACCTCTTCTCTATGTTTATTCTTATTTCTCTTTAAAAATTTTAATAGCTAAATGTTACTCAAATATTAACTTTAAAAATAAATCCCTTGCTCTATGTAACGTTTTCCGTTAGAATTTGATAGTTGTGGAGAGGTGTCCGAGTGGTTCATGGTGCCGCTCTCGAAAAGCGGTCTTCGCGCAAGCGGAGCGTGGGTTCGAATCCCACCCTCTCCGCCAATTAATTTGACATGAAATCAGATGCGCAACAAAAGAAATCCAGATTTTCACTTACGAATTACAAAAGTGCATATTTGACACTTATAAAAGACATCGACCACAAAACATTAGCAATTTGGGCCATTGATTGCACTGAACGTATTTTACCGTACTTTGAGCGAATGTTCCCTGAAGATAATCGCCCTTGCAAAGCCATTGAGACACTCAATACCTGGATTGATACTGGCGTTTTCAAAATGGCTGATATACGTAAGGCTTCACTCTCGGCTCATGCAGCCGCTCGCGATGTAGGAGTAGATAATGCGGCTCGTTCAGCAGCACATGCCGCCGGTCAGGCTGTCGCAACAGCGCACGTCCAAACGCATTCTATCGGCGCGGCAAATTATGCTTTACAAGCTGTTTATCGAGCAGTGAAATCCACTGATGTTGAAAACGCTGTTGCTAAAGAATTTGAGTGGCAGCGTCAACGTTTACTTGAGCTTAAACGTAAAAAGTCAATAAAACTGTAAATTTACTCTATTAATCTGTTACAATAAAATATCCACGGAGAGATGCTGGAGTGGCCGATCAGGCACGCCTGGAGAGCGTGTGTAGCCGTCAGGCTACCGTGGGTTCGAATCCCACTCTCTCCGCTTTTTTATTTACTTCTCCTTTGTCATCCCCATTGCCCTGTGTTAGAATTAAAATTGCTTTGAATACTGAAACGAAATACTGGGTGGGTTTTAACAATATCCCCGGCATCGGGCGGGTAAGACTGGGTCAACTCGAAAGCTATTTCGGAAATCTTGAGCTTGCCTGGAAGGCTCCCCTCGGCGAACTTAAGAGAGCTGGACTCGATAGCTCCGTCTTACGCGCCATCGACCAATGGCGTGATAAAATATCCCCCGATACCGAAATGGAAAATGTGGAACGTTATCATCTTCAGGTCCTTACCTGTAAAGACCCGGATTATCCCAAACGCCTTAAGGAGATTTATGATTACCCGCCGGTTATTTATATTAAAGGGGCATTATTGCCGGAAGATGAATGGTGTCTGGCAGTCGTCGGCACCCGGCGGGCGACGGTTTACGGCAAGCAAATTACCGAAGAAATAGTGACCGACCTCGCCCGTAATAAAATCACCATTGTCAGTGGTTTGGCTAAAGGCATCGATACCGTCGCGCATCGGAGTGCTCTTGAAGCCGGCGGCAGAACGGTGGCAGTATTCGCCAGCGGACTGGATATCATATATCCTCCGGAAAATGAAAGAATGGTGCGAGAGATTATAGAACACGGCGCTATTATCAGCGAATACGCGCTTGGCACCAAACCCCGCGCCGAGAACTTCCCGCGCCGCAACCGGATTTTAAGCGGCTTAAGTCTGGGCGTACTAGTTACCGAAGCCGATGAAGACAGCGGCGCGATGATTACCGCCCGCGACGCTTTAGAACAGAATCGAGAAGTCTTTGCGATACCCGGTAGTATTTTATCGCCCGCCAGCCGGGGAACTAACCGCCTGATTCAGATGGGAGAAGCCAAACTGGTGCGAACCTATACCGACATTCTCGAAGAGCTAAATCTGACTACGGTAGCCCGGCAGATGGAAATGCGGGAGATGCTCCCCGAAACCGAAACTGAATCACTGTTAATCAAACAGCTTAGCGCCGAACCATCTCATATTGACGAGGTCTGTGAGAAGAGCGGTTTACCGGCGGCGACCGTCAGCAGTACCCTTGCCATGATGGAACTGAAGGGACTGGTTAAGCAGGTTGGGACGATGAATTACGTACTGTCGCGTGAAATGCGGCAGCAATATAAAGTGAGAGTTGACTGAAACATATGACGAAAAACCTTGTTATCGTCGAGTCGCCAGCGAAGACTAGAACACTTAGCAAGATACTGGGCAATGATTATAGCATTAAAGCCTCACTGGGACATGTGCGAGACCTCCCCCGCAGCCAGATGGGACTCGATATCGAAAATGGCTTTAAGCCGCGATATGTCGTGCCGAAAGCTAAAACCAAGCTGGTTAATGAGCTTAAGGAAGCAACGAAAAATGCCACTACCGTCTATCTGGCTACCGACCCCGACCGCGAAGGAGAAGCGATAGCCTGGCATCTCGCCGAAGTCACTAGGGAGGAAAATAAGTCTTACAAACGCGTGGTATTCCGCGAGATAACCGAGGAAGCTGTAAAAGAAGCCTTCCAGAATCCCCGCTCTATCGATATGCAGCTGGTTAATGCCCAGCAGGCGCGGCGTATTTTAGACCGGCTGGTCGGCTATAAAATCAGTCCTTTACTCTGGAAAAAGGTCAGGAAGAGGCTTTCAGCCGGCCGAGTGCAGTCGGTAGCCGTTAAAATAATCGTCGACCGTGAACGTGAAATTATAGCGTTTGTGCCCGTAGAATACTGGGTTATTGAAGTCGAGCTAAAAAAGCAAGAAGAAAATCCTTCTTTTCGAGCGACTTTACTGGGCTTGATACAGGGCACCAAGCTCGACGTCCATAATGAGGTAGAATCTAAAGCGATAGAAGATGCCCTTAAAGAGGCGGCTTATGACGTGCTTAATATCGCCAGCAAAAATGTTGGACGGCAGCCGGCGCCGCCCTTCACGACCAGCACTTTACAGCAGGAAGCCTGGCGTAAACTACGCTTCAGCGCCAAGCAGACGATGGCGATAGCCCAGCAGCTTTACGAAGGCTTGCCTATCGGCAACGAGGGGAACGTTGGTTTAATTACCTATATGCGTACCGATTCGACGCATGTCGCATCCTCGGCTTTAGCCGAAACGATTGCCTATATTAGAGAAGCCTATGGTGAAAAATACTTGCCGCCAAAGCCGCGTGTCTTTACCGCTCGCGCTAGAGGGGCACAGGAAGCGCACGAAGCCATCCGCCCGACTCATATTAGACGTGAACCGGTAATTATAAAAAAGTATCTTAATAACGCGCAGTACCGGCTTTACGACCTTATCTGGAAGCGTATGGTGGCCAGCCAAATGGCGGCGGCAATCTTCGAAAACACGACCGTCGATATCGAGGCTAAGAACCACCAGCAGTATTTATTGCGAACCGCGGTGTCGGTCAACACCTTCCCCGGTTTTATGACGCTTTACAGCGAAAGTAAAGACGAAGCCGAAGACGAAGGCAAAATTACGCTGCCGAAACTGGAAAAAGGCGACGTACTAAATCTACTTGGCGTCTTCCCGAAACAGCGTTTTACCCAGCCGCCGCCCCGCTATACTGAAGCGACTTTAGTTAAAACGCTGGAGCAAAATGGTATCGGGCGCCCCAGCACCTATGCGCCGACAATTTCTACTATCCAGGAACGTGGCTACGTAGAAAAGGATAAGGGTGTCTTTAAACCGACTGAACTTGGCATGGTGACTAACGACCTGCTGGTGCAGCACTTCCCGGATATCATTAATATTCAGTTCACCGCCGAAATGGAGAAAGAGCTGGACGATATCGCCAACAACGAACGCCAATGGCAAAACGTTATCCAGGATTTTTATACGCCCTTCGAAAAAGATTACGAAAAAGCGGTACAGACCGCTGAAAAAGTCAAACTTGCCGATGAGCCGACCGGCGAGATGTGCCCTCAATGTGGTAAGCCATTGTTAATTAAAACCGGACGCTTTGGAAAGTTCATCGCCTGCAGCGGCTATCCGCAGTGCAAATACACCCAGTCGTTCCAGATTAAGGTAGGCGCGAAGTGTCCTGAATGCGGTAAGGAGCTTATCCAGAGAGTCAATAAACGACGTCGCACCTTCTACGGATGCACGGGCTACCCGGACTGCAACTTCCTCACCAATTTTAAACCCCTCCCCCAACCCTGCCCGAATTGTAACGGACTCCTCACCCAGCACGGCAAGCAGGCGTGGTGCATGAAATGCGACTATAAAGGGAAGCTAGAAGATACAGAATCCTCCTCCGTCCAAACTACAGAAGACAAACAAATGACAAGCAGCTAGTTTTATGCAGGGAGTATTTGGTCGGTATATTGCTTACCTTCAGGCGGAGAAAAACGTCTCTGCCTATACGGTGCGTAACTATACCAACGACCTGCAGGAATTCTTCCAATTTGCCAGCGACCAGGGTCTGGACACGTTACGCAAGGTAGATAAACAAACGCTGCGTACTTATCTGGCTTATCTGATGGAACAAAAATATGCTAAGAGCAGTATCGCTCGCCGGCTTTCGGCAATCAGGTCGTTCTACCGTTACCTGATGCGCGATGAATTAATCACCGTAAATCCGGCCGCGACCACTGTATCGCCTAGACTGGATAAACGTTTACCGGTTTTCCTGACGGTTGAAGAAGCCAAGCGCCTGGTCGAAGCCCCCGACCTGTCGAGTCCGCAGGGCCAGCGCGACCGCGCTTTAATGGAGCTGCTTTACGCTTCCGGACTCCGTGTCAGCGAGCTGGTGAATATGAACGTCGAACAGATAAACCTGGCGACCAACGAGATACGCGTCTGGGGTAAAGGGGCTAAAGAACGGGTGGTTTTAATCGGCGGTCCGGCGTCGCAGGCATTGAATAATTATATTAATGACGGCAGAAAAATTTTACTCGGCGGCAAGAAAAATAACGCCCTTTTCGTTAACCGTTACGGGAAGCGGATATTAGTCCGACGGGCGCAGAAAATAATCAGCAAATATGCTCGGGTCATAAATAAACACGTCCATCCCCATACGCTACGTCATACTTTCGCTACCCATCTGCTTGACGGCGGGGCCGACCTTAAAGTGGTGCAAGAATTATTAGGGCACGCCGACCTATCGTCTACCCAGATTTACACCCACGTCACGCAAAGCCAGGCGCGGAAGATATACCTCGCCGCCCACCCTTTAGCTCAAGGAGAAAGCAACAAAAATGAACAATCGCTTGGATAAACTTCGCAGTAAACTCGCTGAAAAAGAACTCGATGCTATCTTTATCACGCAGGCACAAAACCGTCGCTATCTATCCGGCTTCCACGGTACGGCGGGTTATTTGATTATTACCGAAAAGCAGGCGATTCTGGCGACCGATTTCCGTTATACCGAGCAGGCTGAAGCCGAAGCGCCAGACTTTAAAATACATCGCATCAATGGTGGCATAAAGGACTGGCTGCCGACTTTAGTTAGTGAACTCAATATTAAACGGATGGGGTTCGAAAACTGGGACGTTACCTTCGAGATTTATCGCCAATTACGTAGTGTTTTAAGAAAGGCGAACCGTGCCATCAAACTGGTACCCACGGACAATTTTATCGAAGCTATCAGGGCAGTCAAAGAGTCGGAAGAAATAGAATTCATAACTAAAGCCTCGGATATAACTGATGTCGCTTTCGAATCCGTCGTCACGAGGCTCGACCCCGCTATGACTGAGAAACAGCTTGCCTGGGAACTGGAAAAGTCTTTACGGGAACACGGCAGCGAGTCAATCCCCTTTGACGTTATCGTGGGGTCGGGACCTAATGCCGCCTTACCCCATGCCAAACCGTCCGACCGCGTTATCGGTGACGGCGGACCAATAGTGATTGATATGGGGGCGAAATATCGTGGCTATGCCAGCGATTTAACGCGGACGGTATACTGCGGGGAGGCGACCGATAAATTTATCGAAATATATTTCATCGTGCTTAAAGCTCAACAGAAAGCAATAGAAAATATCAAATCGGGTATAAACGGCAAAGCCGCCGACGCTTTAGCACGGAAAGTAATTGAAAAGGCTGGCTTCGGCAATGCTTTCGGGCATTCTTTAGGGCACGGCGTAGGTTTCGCCGAACACGAAATGCCCTATCTAAGTCCTAGCTCCAAAGAAAAACTCACCGATGGTATGGTTTTTACCGTAGAGCCGGGGATTTATCTTTCGGGGTGGGGCGGCGTAAGAATCGAAGACACGGTGGTGATGGAGGGCGGTAAGGTCAGATTGTTGACTAAAGCGAGGAAAGTGACTTGCTAAAAGCAGATTTGCATATCCACTCCAGATATTCCATGGACTGCCAGACTCCGCTGGAGAAAATTGTCGAACGATGCCAGCAATTGGGTATTAATTGTATCGCTATCGCCGACCACGGTACTGCCGAAGGCGGCTTGGCGATGCAAAAAATCGCCCCGTTTAAAGTCATCGTGGCGGAGGAAATCCTTACCACCGAGGGTGAAATTATGGGCATGTTCCTTAAGGAAACGATACCCAGCGGCATTACACCACGCGAGGCAATAAAGCTAATCCGGGAGCAAGGCGGATTGGTCAATATCCCCCACCCCTTTGAAACGATACGCGGCTCGTCACTGAAAGATAAAGTCATCGACGAAATCGCCGATGAAATCGACCTGATGGAGGTCTTAAACTCACGGAGTCCTTTCCCCGCCAACTCAAATAAAGCCCGCAATTTTGCGTTAAAGCATAATATCCCCGCGGGAGCCGGCAGTGACGCTCACACGATAAATGAAATCGGTAACGCTTATATTGAAATACCGGAGTTTAATACTAAAGAGGAGTTCCTCAAATCGGTAGCGCAGGGAAAGATATACGGAAAAAGGTCGGGTGTTTTCGTCCACTTCTTTAGTGCCTGGGCGAAGGTCAAAGGGAAAATACTCAAGAGGGGGTAGTTATGGCGAAGACCTATAAAATCGGCTGGTTCTCTACCGGTAGGGGGCCCGGCTCAAAAGGAATGTTAAAAGCCGCCTATGAAGCTATAAAGTCCGGCGATTTAAAAGCAGAAATCGAGTTCGTCTATTGCAGCCGCGAACGCGGCGAGACCGAACCTACCGACCAATACCTCGATATGTTTAATGAGTACGGGATACCGCTGATTAGCTTTTCTTATCAGAAATACCGCGCCATGAGAGGCATGCCTAATCCCGACCTTAGCGCTCCCCTCCCCCAGTGGCGTATCGATTATGATAATGAGGTTGTTAAACGTCTAAAAGACTTCCAACCCGACCTGGTAATACTGGCGGGGTTTATGCTCGTCACGACGCCGGTGATGTGTAATAGATACGAAATTATCAATCTGCATCCAGCGGCGCCGGGCGGTCCGGCAGGAACCTGGCAGCAGGTAATCTGGAAACTGATTGAAGCTAAAGCGGAGACACAGGGGATAAAGATGCACGTCGCCATCCCGGAACTGGATATGGGTCCAACGGCTACTTTTTGCACCTTCCCGATACGCGGCGGGGTATTCGACAAACTCTGGGACGCAATAAAAGAGAAAACAGTGGACGAGATTAAAGCGGGTGAAGGGGTAGAAAATGCCCTATTTAAAACTATCCGTGAACACGGCGCCGTCCGCGAAGTGCCGCTGGTTATCGCCACGCTCAAGGCTTTCAGCGCAGGCAAGATAAAGATTACTAAAGACCGCCAGGTAATAGATTCCTCGGGAAAAGTCATTAAGGGTTACGACCTCACCAAAGAGATTGACGCGATGGTGCGGGGCAAGCTTTAAAAATTGTGACATTTTTCTCTTGTATTCGCTGAATTCCCGTGCTATCATCTTGACTATCCTATTTTTCAGGAGGTGAAGCACGAGATGAAAATCGATATTGACGAACGTTTGATCCGACGTATCGTTGGTTTTCTGGGTATGGCGATGCCGGTGGTTCTGGCAATATGGGGTTTCTTTATCCTGCACGGCTGGTATATCCAGGGTTCGCTTAGCGACTATTACAGCTTGAGAACGCGGGACGCCTTTGTCGGTATTCTTTTTGTCATCAGCTGGCTGCTATTCACTTATAAAGGCTACGAAAAACTGGACGGAATCGCCGGGAAACTGGCATGGATATTCGCCCTAGGCGTGGCGCTTTTCCCCAATAGCGGCTGTGGCTGGGAGAGAATTATCCATTTCACATCGGCGACGTGCCTGTTTGTCGTGCTGGCTTGTATGTCCTTATTCTTATTTACTAAATCGAAGAAATCACCCCCGGGATTTAAAAACACGGTAAAAAGCTTCCGCTTCGGTGCCCTGCCAACAGATAAATCAGTAACGTTTCGTAAGAAAAAGCGTAACGGAGTGTACGTTGCCTGTGGCATTGTGATATTAACGTGTATCTTATTATTGGGATTATATATGTGGCTCGGTCAGCATACCGTAATTAAAGATTGGAATCCGGTATTCTGGCTGGAATGGGTTATGATTTGGGCTTTTGGTTTTTCCTGGTTAGTTAAAGGCGAAACGTTATGGAAGGATAAACCGGAGGATTAAGAGTTTTTACAAGGGCGAAGCCCGTGGCAATCTCTTTGATTGAATTATCCCTAATAATAGAGATTGCCACGCTACGCCAGAATGACAATTACTTATTATTTTTGTTTCTTGGGTTTTTCTTCTTTAGGTTCCGAGGGCTTGTTCAAGACTTCATCGATTAAGCCGTATTCCACCGCCTGTTCTGGGTTAATATAGAAATCGCGGTCCATATCATGAGTAATCTTTTCTTGAGACTGCCCTGTTCCCTGAACGAAGATATCTCTGATGATGTCCTGTTGGCGCATGATCTCTTTAGCGGCGATAACCATGTCAGCCGCCTGTCCCTGAACCCCGCCGCTGGCCTGATGCATATGGATAGTGGCGTGGGGTAAAGCGTAACGCTTACCCTTGGCACCCGCACAGAGAAGTACGGTAGCCATACTGGCCGCCATACCAACACAGATAGTGGAAACTTGCGGGCGTATAAGCTGCATCGTATCATAAATAGCGAGACCAGACGTGATAACACCGCCGGGACTCTGGATATACATGTTAATGTCCCGTTCCGGGTCTTCTCTTTCGAGGTAGAGTAACTGGGCGATTAAGGTATTAGCTACAACATCGTCAATCGGGGTGAAGAGCATAATGATGCGCTCTTTTAAAAGCATCGAATACAAGTCCCAAGCCCGTTCACCTCTAGGTCCGCTTTCGACTACATGTGGCATGACGTTCAACGGCAGGTTGTTTAACGGTAAATTATTCATTTCTCCTCCTCCTTGTTCTCCTTTTTATCTTTAGAATCAGATTCCTTTTCGTTAAGTATACCTTTAGCTATTTCGGTAAGTCTTTCAATCACCTTACGTGTTTTCAGAGACTGGGTTAAAGATTGGCGGTTTTGGGGGGTGTCCAGCAGCTTTACCATTGCTTCTTTTTTATCGTCGCTGATGCCTTTGACCATATTATTGATGCCGTTTTTAATATCTTCTTCGGTGACCTCGATTTTTTCTTCCTGGGATATCTTACTAAGGACCAGCGACGCGTTCACGTTACGGACAGCGATAGGACGCAGGTCTTCCTGCATTTGTTCGATAGTTTTGTTAATACTTTGTAAGTAGTTCTCCAGAGTCTGGCCGGTAACCTGTAACTGCCTCGCCTGGTCGTTTATGATACGGTTGATTTCGTAGTCGATGATTACCGGCGGGTACTCTATTTTTGATTGCTCGACGGCGGTGTTGATGATTTTTTCTTCAAAATCCATCCGCGCCCGTTCTTCGCCGCGTAAGGTTAAGGCTTTTCTTGACCTCTTCGCGTAGAGCATCAACAGTTTTTAGTTCCGGTGAAACCTGTGCCGCAAATTCATCATTAAGCTCGGGGAGTTTTTCCTCTTTGACCTCCTGGAGGTTGACTTTAAAATGAGCCTGCTTACCGGCGAATTGGCTGCTGGGATAATCAGCCGGGAAGGTCAGGTCGAATTCTTTCGTCTCCCCTTTTTTCATACCGACGACCTGGGCGGCGAAACCCGGCGCCGGCGACAGAGAATCTTTGGTGACGAAATATTGCGAACCGATTTTATTCACCAGCGGCTTTTCTTCAGAGTTAGAGTTGATATCGATAACCGCCATATCGTTATAATCCACCGACCTATCCACCGGTTCCCAGGTAGCGTGCTGGTGACGGAGTTCTTCTATCACCGCATTAATATTTTCGTCCTTTATGTCAACTGCTTCCGGCTGTAACCTGATGCTTTTATAATCTCCCAACGTTACTTCTGGTTTTAGCGGGACGACCGCTGTAAAAGTCAGGGGTTCCGCTTTAGTGATTTCAAGGCTGGGCTGGGCATAGGGTTCGATGGACTGTTCTTTACACGCCTGCTCGTAAGCCTGCGGGACAATATGGTCGATGGCTTCTTCGAGCAGTCTGCCCTTCCCTAGCGTCCGTTCCACGATAGCGCGTGGTGCTTTGCCCTTACGGAAACCGGGGATGTTCGCCCTCTCGACTAGGTGTTCGTAGGCATGCTGCATACCGTCTTCCATCTCATTAGGCTCCATCTCGACGGTGAGAAAAGCCTGGCAATTTTCTACTTTATCTTTGGTTACTTTCAAATGTCCTCCAGAAAGGTTACTCTTCTTCTATTTTAAGGATATGTAACTCATCAAGCTGCTCTTTGGTGACCGGCGATGGCGCGCCGAGGGTCATATCGATAGCGCTCTGGTTTTTAGGGAACGCCACAACGTCGCGGATATTCGGTTCTCCCGCTAAAATCATGACTGTTCTATCGATACCGGCACCGAAACCGCCGTGCGGTGGGGCGCCGTAGTCGAAGGCTTCCAGCATATGCCCGAAGAGTAGTTTAATGCTTTCGTCGTCATAACCAAGTATTTTAAAAATCTTAAGCTGCAAGTCGGAGCGATGGGTGCGGATACTGCCGCTTAAAAGCTCCATGCCGTTACAGGTAAGGTCATAATTTTCGCCGTGGACTTTTTCCGGCGCGGTATCAAGTAATGGAATCTCCTCATCTTTAGGATGGGTAAAAGGGTTATTAGCCGCCTCCCAGCGTCCTGTCTCTTGGTTCTTGATAATCAGCGGGAAATCGACGATAAAAGTGAAATAAAGAACTTTAGGGTCAGCCAGGTTCAGGCGACGCGCTATCTCACGCCGTACAGCGTCTAAAGCGGGGTAAATTTTCTCCGGTTCGCCAGCAACGACCAGTAACAGGTCGCCTTTATTGGCTTTACAGGCTTTGGCGATTTCTTTTACCTGCTCCAGACTTAGATATTTAGCAGCGACGGACTTTATCATGTCTTGGTTCAGGTCTTTCATACTACCGCCCGGGGCGCCTAAAGATATCGTTAATAATCCTTTAGCGCCGGCGCTGGTTGCCAGTTGATTAAGTTCTTCAAGCTGGTGGCGGGTATATTCGCCGCAGCCGGGGGCAGCTAAAACCCTAACGACGCCCTTATTAGCGATTACAGTTTTAAACACACCGAAGTCGGTCTTAGCCGCAATATCGGTAATATCAGCGATTTCGAGTCCGTAACGTAAATCTGGTTTATCCGAGGCATAACGCAGCATCACATCGGCGTAAGATAAACGCGGGAAGGGACTTATAACTTTAAGGTTAGGTCTAATTGTTTTAGCCAGCGAAGTATAAAGCTCTTCCAATAAAACTATAACGTCTTCCCGTGTCACAAAGCTCATCTCGACGTCCAGTTGGGTATGTTCCGGCTGGCGGTCGGCGCGCAAATCTTCGTCGCGGTAGCAGCGGGCTAACTGGTAGTATTTTTCCAGTCCTCCGACCATTAGAAGCTGCTTTAGCTGCTGCGGGGATTGCGGTAAAGCGTAAAAGCTGCCCGGGTGGATGCGGCTGGGCACTAAATAGTCGCGGGCGCCTTCGGGCGTGCTCTTGATGAACGTAGGCGTTTCTACCTCGGTAAAGCCGCGGGCATCAAGAAAATCATGGATAAATTTGGTGACGCGATGCCGCAGTAGTAAGTTTTCTCTCATCCGTGGGCGGCGTAAATCAAGGTAGCGGTACTTAAGACGAACGTTCTCGTCAACTTCGACATCTTCGTTGATATAGAAAGGCGGGGTATTGGCGGTATTCAGTATCTCCGCTTCTTTAACGATGACCTCGATATCGCCGGTCGGCAGCTTTGGGTTTTCCGTACCCTTGGGACGTAAAGCTACCTCCCCCGTTAGCGTAACGACGTATTCGCTGCGCAGCTGCTCGGCGATTTTGAGGGCTTTTTTCGAAATTTCCGGATTAAAAACCATCTGGACAATGCCCTCCCTATCCCGCAGGTCAATAAAAACCAGACCACCATGGTCGCGCCGGCGGTTGACCCAGCCAGCTAGTGAAACGGTTTTACCAACATGCTCTTTTCTTAAGGAACCGCAGGTACAAGTACGATACAAAATAGTCTCCTTAATATAGGGGGTTCACTTTTGATTATAGCTTATACGCGAGTGAAAAGGAAGCTATTGATAGCTAATCTATTGTATTAGGTGCTGGGGTCTGCTACAATAATATTTATCCCATTTATATTTAACCAGACAAGGGGTTGGTATCATTGGCGAAAACGATAGCTGAAATTAACGAGAAAATTAAGTCCGGCAAAGCGGTCGTCTTTAACGCGGAAGAAATTATCGATTTTGCCCGCGAAAAAGGCGTTAAAAAAGCCGCGCAGGAAGTGGACGTGGTTACCACGGGCACCTTTGGGATAATGTGCTCTTCGGGGGCTTATTTCAATATCGGCCACGCTAAACCGCGTATCAAGTTAGGCGGCGGTCGGGCCTATCTTAATGACGTGCCGGCTTATACCGGTCTGGCGGCGGTGGATTTATTCTTGGGGGCTAATGCCCTGCCGGACGATGACCCACGCAACCGCGTACACCCCGGTGATTTCAATTACGGCGGTGGACACGTTATCGAGGAGTTGGTGGCGGGGAAGGATGTGCGTTTGGTAGCGACGGCTTACGGCACTGACTGCTATCCGCGTAAGAAGCTGGAAACCTGGATAAACATTAAGGATTTGAACCAGGCGACACTTTTCAATATCCGCAATGCTTACCAGAACTATAACGTGGCAGTGAATACCTCCGATAAAACGATTTATACCTACATGGGCGTTTTAAAGCCGAAGTTGGGCAATGCCAATTACAGTTCGGCGGGACAGCTTTCGCCGTTGTTTAACGACCCGTTTTATAAGACTATCGGCATCGGGACGAGGATATTTTTAGGCGGGGGGACAGGTTACGTCGCCTGGCATGGCACGCAACATAATCCGAACATACCGCGTACCGAAAAAGGCATCCCTACCGAGGGTGGCGGTAATCTAGCGGTAATCGGCGACCTGAAGCAGATGAACGCCAAATGGCTGGTAGGAGCTAGCGTCCAGGGCTACGGCTGCAGCTTAACGGTAGGTATCGGCGTGCCTATCCCTATCCTGAATGAAGAAATTCTAGGATACACAACTATCACCGACGCCGAGATATTCGCGCCAGTAGTTGACTACGCCGACGCTTATCCCCAGCGCAAGCCGGATAAACTCGGTGAGGTAAGCTACGCCGAGCTTAATAGCGGTAAAATAAAAATTAAGGGTAAGGACGTCCCTACCGCCGCGCGTTCCAGCTATCCTAAAGCGCTGGAAATCGCTGATATACTTAAAGACTGGATAAAATCGGGCAAATTCCTCCTCTCCGAAGCGGTGGAGCTGCTGCCGGGAATAGAATCGGGCATGACCTCCAAACCGTTAAACGAACGCCCGATAGAATACCAGTAAAGAGGGGTGTGAGTGATGGCTGTTTCTAAAAAAGTCGTCTTGCGGTTCCCGAAGCGTATGGTAGACCGTCCGATAATATACCGTCTGGTTAAAGATTACGATTTAGAGTTCAATATCCTTAAAGCCTCGATTACGCCCGAGCAGGAAGGCTTGCTGGTATTGGAGCTTAAGGGGAATCAGACGGAATACGATAAAGGCATCGAATTCTTACTTAAAGCCGGCGTCCAAATCCAGAGTTTGAGTCAGGATGTAACGCGTAACGAAGCAAGGTGCACCCAGTGCGGGGCTTGCGTTACCGTTTGCCCAACCGGCGCTTTTAAGCTCAATCCCAAAACCCGAATGGTTATTTTCGATAACGAAAAATGCATCGGCTGCGGACTCTGTATCCCCGCCTGCCCTCCCCACGCGATGGAAGTTCATTTTTAATGCTGTATACAGAACACCTGATTATCCGGCCTTTTTTAAAAAGCGACTATAAAGACCTTTACGAGTATCTTTCCCGGAAAGAAACGTATAATTTCGAGCGCGGCGAGCCGATTTCATTAAAAACAGCCCAGAAATATGCTAGTGACTGGTCGAAAGGTAAAAACTTTTTTGCGGCTATCCTGAAGGCTAATAATAAACTTATCGGTCAAGTCTCCTTTTTCCCGGAACGTCCTCCTGAATTCAAAACCTGGCAAATAGGTTATATATTTCACCCTGATTACCAAAACAAGGGATATGCTACCGAAGCCACACAGGCTGTTATTAAGTACGCCTTTAAAGAATTAGAGGCGCACAGAATAGTCGCCCATTGTAGTCCCGAAAATATCCCGTCATGGAAAGTTCTTGAAAAATGCGGGATGAAAAGAGAAGGGATATCGAGGAAAGACTTTATTCTTCGTGATGATGAAAAAGGGAACCCTATCTGGCTAGATTCATATGATTACGCCATTTTAGATGAAGAATTTGTATGAAAAAGGAAGGCTATCAGCCCCGTACCTACCGCCATTGGATTGACAGCCAAGACCTCGTCGCGTTCAACGTAACGATTAAAGAGACCGATTTATATATCCGAGCGACAGCCAATTTAGAGAAAAAAGCTCATCGCCTTGTACTAAAATACCGCAAGCAGCTTGAACAATATATCGAAAAGAACCCGGATTTCCAAACCTCATTAAAACCTTTACCCCTCCCCGCTAATGCCCCTCATATCGTTTTAGAAATGCTTAAAGCAGGACAGAAAGCTAACGTTGGCCCGATGGCGGCGGTGGCGGGGGTTATCGCTGAATGTGTGGGTCGGGAGTTGTTGGAGTTTACACCGGAGATAATCGTCGAAAACGGCGGTGATATTTTTATAAAAATTGCACAGAAAAGAATCGTGGGAATTTACGCTGGTGACTCGCCGTTAACAGGTAAACTGGGACTAGAAATAAACCCTAAAGATACACCGTTAGGTATTTGCACGTCCTCGGGGACGGTCGGCCACTCTTTAAGTTTCGGTAAAGCCGACGCTGTAGTCGTGACTGCTGGTTCGGCGACTCTCGCTGACGCAGCGGCGACGGCTATCTGTAATGAGGTAAAAAAACCCGACGATATTAACCGCGCTATCGAAATAGGCCGTAATATCGCCGGGTTGAAAGGCATTATTATAATTATGGGCAGTGCTATCGGCGTCTGGGGTGATATCAGACTCTGCGAAACAAGTGTTTAAGTCTCCGCCCCACTCCGAGATCCTTCGCTTCGCTCAGGATGACATTCATTGAGTGACGCGTAAAGCAAAGGTACTCATCTGCTTTTCTACACCTTTTAGGTTAGAAACCATACCAGCCAATGTATTGCGGATAATTTCCATTACAAAGATATTGACCGGAACCGCTGACCCATTAAGCACTGCTGTTACCAATCCGTCGCTATCGATATCCAGGTCAAGTTTCTTTATCGCGCTGGTACCCTTTAAGCTGTTGAGGATACCGGCAGCAATATGATAGACATATCCCTCGACAAATGGATTCAACTCAATAGGATTCCCGTTAACGGTCAGGCTGACTTTACGCGCCATGATAGTTCTCCTTCACCAGGTTATTCACTTATAAAATAAGTATAGCACAGAAAAAATCTGCGCTTCTATTTCGTTGCCGAGAACGAAAATTTTATACGGCTGACTTTATAAATCATAAAGCCGACTAAACCAATCGCCAGACCGACGATAACCATGAAAACGCCGTTAGCCATGGTTGCCTGGATAAGCCCGAAAGCCGTAACCGCCATATACAGGTAGTTTTCCAGGTTCATCGCTTGGGCGTAGGTCAGGTCTGTTGGGTTGGCGGGGTCGAACCTGCCGTTGCCTTTATCCAGTAAATCCTGGTAGGTCGGTGCAATAGAACGGCGGTGTTCGGCAATTAGGTCCGCTGCCTTTTGCGCATCTTCAGCGTTGTTAATCGGCGTAAAAATTTCAGGATGTTCAGGGTCGAGGTTTAAAGAAACTTTTTCTACATTCATCCTCTCGACGATAAGATTGTTTTTCATCACGCCTTCGACGATGAATACGCCCCCAATGACGATAGCCGCCAAGCCCAGAACCGTAATAGCAATCCCTAAATATTTAACCAGTTTCATGTGTCGCCTCCTTTTTATCGTTCAACGATATTATAGGTAAAAAAAAGAGGACTGTATGTGATGTTTATCACAGGAATAGTTTAAGAAACCAGATACTATAAAAAAGTAGAAGAATCTTTTAGGAGGTTGTGTTATGTGGTACATGCATGAAGGAATGGGCTGGTGGATGGTTTTTGGCGGCGTCTGGATGATAATTTTCTGGGGCGCTATTATCGCCTTAATCGTTTGGGGTGTCAGGAAACTTACCAAACGTAGTGAAATTACCATTAATAAGGAAACACCACTAGATATTGCCAAAGAACGTTACGCTAAAGGTGAAATCAGCAAAACACAGTTCGAACAGATAAAAAAAGGCTTATCATAATCCTTAAATGAGTTGAGTTTCTCAAGCTTGCTATATGCTATACTGCTATTAAAAGGGCGGTTAGATATAAATGGGAGGTGAAAAGTGCCTGGTGAACAGGATAGGGTTTTAGAGGCTTTAAAGACTGCACTACAAATGGAAATAGATGGTAAGGAATTTTACCTTAAAGCCAGCCAGACCAGTAAAAATATACTCGGCAAACAGTTATTAAAAAAGCTGGCGGCGGAAGAAGATATTCACCGGACGGTATTCAAGAAAATTTATGACGCTATCAGGGATGAAAGAGGCTGGCCGGATGTGCAGTATAAAAGCGACAAGGGACAGGATTTAAAAACTGTTTTTAATAAAGCATTGAGGGATATGAACAAAAACCCTATCTCTCTCTCCTCCGAGTTAGAAGCTATCAAAAAAGCGATGGACATGGAAAACAAAACCTATGATTTTTATATTAACCGCGGCACAAACGCCCTTTATGACGCCGAAAAGCAACTTTACGAATCGATAGCCATGCAGGAAAGGGAACACTATCGCGTACTGCAGGACTACTATGATTATCTAAAAGACCCGGCACAGTGGTACGTTAAAGCGGAACATACTTCCGTTGACGGCGGTTAACTAATCTTAATTGTTTCGAGAGGTGATAATATGTTGGAAATAAAAAATCTTTCGGTAGCGGTGGAAGGGAAAGAAATACTCCATGACATTAACATGACCATCCAGGATGGTGAAACACATGTGCTCTTTGGTCCTAACGGCGCTGGCAAGAGCACGTTATTAATGGCGATTATGGGCTTCCCGAAGTATAAAGTGACCAAGGGAAATATCAGCTTTAAGAAAAAAGATATCACTAAATTAAGTGTTGACGAACGCGCCCGAATGGGTATCGGCATGTCTTTCCAGCGTCCCCCTGTCGTCAGGGGCGTTAAGACGCGCGATATGGTGGCGGCTTGTCTGAAAGAGCGTAGTAATGGCGATGAGATTACTAAGCTAGCGGAGCGAGCCGACCTGCAGGACTTTTTAGAAAGGGACATCAACTACGGTTTTTCCGGCGGCGAAGTAAAGCGCTCCGAGCTGATGCAATTACTGGCGCAAAAACCGGAACTCACTTTACTCGATGAACCGGAATCGGGGGTTGATTTAGTCAACATCGCCCTTATCGGTGAGATGATGAACGACCTGCTGGAAAAGAATTGCCCGATACCGGAACGTCATTGTATGGGTCTCATTATCACCCATACCGGACACATTCTCGATTACGTCAACGCCCGCACCGGCTACGTCATGTGCGACGGCACGATAGGCTGTACCGGCGACCCACACGAGATGCTGGCGACGATACGCGAGAAAGGCTACAACGAATGTGTCAAGTGCTATCTGGGGAGGTTACCATTACATGAGTAAAATAACTACTTCAAAAACAATTAAAGATAAAGCTAAAGCGGCGGAAAATAAATTAGCTACTTACGGGCCGGACGTTAACCTCAAGAATTACGTTAACCCTCCAGAGAACCTGCCCTACCAGAAAGACCCTTCGGCATTACCGGGGCCAACCAAGCAAAATATGCTGAGCGCCGGCATCATGCTGGACGATCCGAGTCAGCGTTCAGGGACATATCTCCAGTTGGATAACACGCCGGTGCATTTTTCCGCCCGGCAGGATGGCGTGGAGGTAATGGCGGTCAGTCAGGCTTTAGAAAAATACGACTGGCTCCAGGATTATCTCTGGAAGGCTGTAATGGTTGACGCCGATAAATACACCGCCAACGTTGAACTTAATGACAACGACGGGTATTTTATCCGAGCTTTGCCGGGGCAAAAGACGGTCTACCCGGTGCAGGCTTGCCTCTATATTCAAAAGTCGAAACTCGTCCAGAACGTGCACAACATCATCATCGCCGAGGAAGGCTCCGAGCTTCATATCATCACTGGCTGCGCCACCGCCAGCAAAGACGAGCCGGGACTACACATCGGGGTTTCCGAGTTTTTTGTTAAGAAGGGCGCCAAAGTCACTTTTACGATGATACATAACTGGAATCCCGCCACGGCAGTGCGTCCCCGCACCACCACCCTTATTGAAGAGGGCGGGCTGTTTTTAAGCAACTACCTGCTGATGAAGCCGGTGGATACTTTACAGATGTATCCTACCGCCCGCTGTATGGGCGAAAAAGCTGTCGTACGTTACAACAGTATCCTGGTTGCCGGCAAGGGCACTAATATTGATGTTGGCTCGCGGGTATTTTTAGACGCGCCTAATTCCAAGACTGAAATTGTTTCCCGCGCGATAACCACCGGTGGTAATATCGTCGCCCGGGGCTATATCGAAGGCAACGCCATCGACGTTAAAGGCCACCTCGAATGCCGCGGCTTGTTATTGGGTGAACAGGGCTCGATTTACGCTATTCCCGAGCTTAAAGGTAACCTGGCGGGCATCGACCTTTCCCATGAAGCTGCCGTAGGCAAAATCGCCGAGGAAGAAGTAGAATACCTGATGTCCCGTGGTTTGACCAAGGATGAGGCTACCGCAGCTATCGTCAGGGGATTCCTGCGGGTAGACATCGAGGGACTGCCACCGATGTTAAGCGCCGAGCTAAAGAAAGCCGTCGAAGCCAGCGAAAAAGAAGTCATGTAGCTCGGAGGAGTATCTATGGAAGCGA
Source organism: uncultured Chloroflexia bacterium (assembly GCA_963759785.1). Lineage (GTDB taxonomy): Bacteria > Chloroflexota > Dehalococcoidia > Dehalococcoidales > RBG-16-60-22 > RBG-13-51-18. Next base: position 4,268 of record CAVXAM010000006.1, on the reverse strand, counting down.
ACGCACTGCATAAAATCGGCTATGGATTGTATATCGTCGGCTCGCGTAAGGACGGTAAACTTAACGGGCAGATAGCTAATACCGTCTTTCAGATAACATCGGAACCGCCCACGGTTGCTGTAAGCATCAACAAAAATAACCTGACACATGAGTTTATTAAAACCAGTAAGGTCTTTTCTGTGTCGATATTGTCCCAGGCGGCGCCATTGCCGTTTATCGGCGGTTTCGGGTTTAAGTCTGGTCGTGATACCGATAAAATGAAAAATGTTAACTATAAAGTAGGCCAAACCGGTTCTCCGATATTTCTTGATAACACCACTGCCTATCTTGAGGCGGAAGTCATTAACGATATTGATGTAGGTACACATACCGTATTTATCGGTAAGGTTGTGGCGGCGGAAATCCTTAATGAAGAACCATGTATGACCTATGAATATTATTACCAAGTAAAACGCGGCACTACTCCCAAAACAGCCCCCAGCTATATCGCTAAAGAAAAATGAGGAGGTTAAATTATGGCGAAGTTCGAATGCACTGTTTGCGGCTATATCTATGACCCGGCGTTAGGCGACCCCGATAGCAACATCCCGCCGGGCACGCCTTTCGAAAAACTCCCTGATGACTGGGTATGCCCGATGTGTGGAGCCGCCAAGAGTGAGTTCAAAAAGGTGGAATAATAGGAGAAAATCCAATGAATAAGAAAAAAATCATCGAACTACTTAATCTGGATTTACAGGACGAGCATGGTGCGATTATCCAGTACCTCTCCCACGCTTACGCTATAGGTGAAGGCGAGACGGCTTGTGAAATCGAAGCTATCGCACGAGACGAGATGCGGCACCTCGACTGGCTGGCGGAAACAATCGTCGAGCTTGGTGGGCAGCCCAGTTTAAAACGAGGAACGCAGAATATGACCGGCAAGTCAGTGCCGGACTGGATGAGCAAAGACGTAGGTTTAGAAGAAGGCGCCATTGATAGCTATCAAAAGCACATTAAAGTTATCGACGACCCCATCATCAAGCGTCTTCTAAAGCGTATTCTCTCCGATGAAAAGTCGCACCGCGGCAAGTTCGAGCACTTCATCGCTAAAGCTAAAAAGGAAGGCATGAAAGACCTGCGTGGAAAGCGCCAGGATAAAGTGGCGAACACATTGGACTGGGGTATCGGGCATGAATATACCGTTGTTTTGCAGTATCTATTTCACTCCTACATGACGAAGAATAAAGAAGCCAAGAAACAACTCGAAGACCAGGCGATTAACGAAATGCAGCACCTCGGCTGGTTATCCGAAGAAATGGTCAGCGGTGGCGGCAATCCAACCATCGAACATACCGAACCTAATAAATCTACCAGGACGGCGGATATGCTTAAAGCGGATATAAAAATTGAAAAAGAGGTCGCCGCGAAGTACGATAAAGCCGCCAAAGAAATCGGCGATAAAGGCATAAAAGAATTACTCGAGCGGATTAGAGACCACGAAATTTATCACATCGATGTATTCAATGACTTGCTGAAAGAAGAAAAAGATAAATAGAACGAATTATGATAATAATCGGACTTACGGGAGGTATCGGCAGCGGCAAAAGTGCTGTTGCGCATTTCCTTGCCGAACTGGGGGCGGAGGTTATCGACCTGGATAAGGTCGGGCATGATGTTTTGAGTAAAAAAGGCAATGCTTATAAAAAGACAGTTCAGGAATTCGGCGAGGAGACACTTAATAAGGACGGCGAAATCGACCGTGCTAAACTTGGCACGATAGTCTTTAAAAATCCCGCGGCCCTAAAGAAACTGAATAAATTTGTTCATCCGGAAATTGATAAAATAGTAGTCAGGAAAATTAAAGAATTACGTAAGACCGATGTTAGAGTAGTTGTTTTAGAAGCAGCGGTGATGCAGGAAGCAGCTAAAACAAAACAGGCTGATGAAATTTGGGTAACGATAGCGCCTGAAGAAACGGTGCTGGGACGTCTCAAAGAGCGGTCCGTCTTTAGCGAGGGAGACGTTAAGGCTAGAATCAAGTCGCAGATGACGAATGAAGAGAGAATTAAGAAAGCCCACGTGGTTATCGTTAACGACGGCACTCTGGACGAACTTAAGACGAAGGTTAGAGCGGAGTGGGAAAAGCTGCTTAAAAGGTAATAAAAACTAATCATGACCGAGAACGAACGTAAAATTATCTATACCGTAGCCGATGCCCAGGGACTCGAAATAATCGGCGACTTGTGGCAAAAGCTGCACGAACACCATAAGCAGCGTAACAAGCATTTCCCGGGCTATTACGAAATGATGGACTGGGAAAAGCGTAAACAAGAGCTACTAGATAAGGCAGTCAAAGGGAAAATATATGTCGACCTCGCCTGGGACGTAAATACGGGGAAAACGGTCGGCTATTGCGTGAGTACTATCTTAGAAACCGGTGTTGGCGAGATAGACTCCATTTTCATTTTAGAAGAATACCGTCGGTCGGGTATCGGGGCGAGCTTTATGCAAAAAGCTTTACAGCGGATGGATGACCAGTCTGTGATGTGGAAGATGGTGACCGTAGCCGGCGGCAACGAAGAGGTTTTTAGCTTTTACAGTCGCTTCGGTTTTTATCCCCGTTTCACCATGTTGGCGCAGGAAAAAAAGTATAAATAGCTTTATATACAGTACTGCCGTCAACGTGAGTGTTTGACTCCTAGCTACGAATCTGGTATTATATATTCTTTGGAGGCCCAAAATTTACGCGTTAATTGAAACCAACGGCAAGCAATATAGAGTAACCGAAGGCCAGACGTTAGTCATCGACCGGCTGGGCGCCAAAGAAGGTAGTAAACTGACGTTAGATAAGGTGCTGCTTTTAGCCGACGGCAATAAAGTTACAATCGGCAAGCCCTACGTCCCCGGCGCTAGAGTCACAGCTACGGTAAAGAAAAACGGTAAAGGCGATAAAGTAATCGTCTTTAAATATAAATCTAAGGTTCGCTACCGCCGGAAGAATGGACATCGCCAGCTTTTAACCAGCCTGAATATCGATAGGATATTACCAGCCGGTGTTGAAGAAACTAAACCCGCGGCGAAAGCTCCCAAAAAGAAGGCTGAAGCTGTAAAACCGGTAGCCAAACCCGCGGTAGAAACGCCACCTAAAGCAGTCGAAACCGAAAAACCTGCGGCAAAAGCACCTGTTAAAAAACCAGCCGCTAAGCCTGCGGCGAAAACAACAGCTGAAAAACCAGCATCAGAAAAACCTGCTGTAAAGAGGACGCTGCGTAAGAAGACAGAGGAGAAAACAGATGGCGCATAAAAAAGGAGCCGCTCAAAGCCGAAATGGCCGCGATAGCCAGTCACAGCGGCTCGGTGTTAAAATATTTGCCGGACAGTCGGTGAATGCCGGCACGATACTGGTTCGCCAGCACGGCACCCATATCCGTCCCGGTCTTAACGTGGGGGTGGGTAAAGATTATACCCTTTTTGCCCTCATCAACGGTGTTGTGCAGTACGAACCAACCAGCAATAACCGGAGAAAGGTCAGCGTTTACAACAGCTAATAATATGAAAGAAAAGATTCATCCCAAATATTATGATGACGCCGTGGTGATTTGTTCCTGCGGCAATCGGTTCACTACCGGTTCGACCAAGAAAGAACTCAAAGTTGAAGTTTGCAGCAATTGCCACCCCTTCTTTACCGGCGAGCGCCGCATGATGGATACGGCGGGACGCGTCGAGCGATTTAAGAAGCGTTATAATATTAAAGGCTAAATATTCGACTATATGAGTTAAGAGGAGCGGAGATTTTAAACCGCTCCTTTTTGTTTAAACGACATGGCAGAGAAACAGAAATACAACTACGGCGGACAGGCGGTTATCGAAGGCGTCATGATACGCGGACGCACGGCGATGGTTACCGCTGTACGCCGCCCTAACGGTGAAATCGCCACCGAAGTTAAACCCCTCTCCTCCGCGACCCGGAGCAAGGCGAGGCGAATTCCTTTAGTACGCGGTGTCGTCGTTCTTATCGAGGCGATGGTGCTGGGGATACAAAGTCTGCTTCATTCCGCCAATGTCGCTTTAGAAGAAGAGGAGGAAAAAATCTCCTCTAAAGCCATCTGGGGCATGATGTTAATATCGGCGGCGTTGGTTATCGCCATTTTTTTCGTCGCACCCCTCTTTATGACCAGGTGGGTAAACAGCTATATTCCTGACTCAAATTCTGTAATTTTTAATGTAATCGAAGGCGTGATACGGATAGCTATCTTTTTAATATACCTTAAGGTTATATCATATATGCA
>CAVXAM010000005.1:0-430682 GCA_963759785.1 uncultured Chloroflexia bacterium | reverse complement strand
CAGCGAGGTAATGACTTCTTCATGCGTCGGGCCGAGGGTCAGTTTGCGCTCCCGGCGGTCGAGAAGGTGAAAAAGGACGTCACTCATGATGCGGTCGCGCCCGGAGGTGACCCAGAGCTCGTCGGGCGAAAGGACCGGCATGTGCAGCTCCTGCCCGCCGGCTTTATCCATCTCGTCGCGGAAGATGTTTTCTATCTTTTCCAGCGCCCGCCAGCCCAGCGGGAGGTAGGAATAGACGCCCGCCATGAGCTGGTTGATTAAGCCCGCCCGGACCATCAGCTGATGGCCGATAGTATCCGCATCGGCGGGGACTTCTCGGGTTGTTTTACTAAACAGTTTCGAGATACGCACGAGATGCTCCTTTTTTTAAAACCCCCTTATCCCCCTTTACTAAAGGGGAACTTGACTTGTATGTAAACTCTACTTTACTTTTTGAGTCATCCTTTTCCTCCTGGATCCCGTATCAAGTACGGGATGGCGGTGGTGCCAATAATATTTGCATATTTAAAAATTCTCTATTTCTCGTACTAAAGTTTTTAGATAATCAGCTTCTGCCACCACCGCCACCTTTTCCCCCTTCTTAAAGATAACGCCTTTGCCTTTGCCGCAGGCGATGCCGACGTCGGCGTCTTTAGCCTCGCCGGGGCCGTTGACCACGCACCCCATGACGGCGACCTTAATCGGCTTATTTATCTTTAAAAGTCGCTTTTCGACCTCTTGCGCCAATTTTACCACGTCCGCCTCGGCGCGACCACAGGTGGGGCAGCTAACGAGGACGGGCCCGCGCTGACGCAGGTCGAGGCTTTTAAGAATTTCATAGGCGGCGAAGACTTCTTCCTGGGGAGGGGCGGTTAAAGAGACGCGGATAGTATCGCCGATGCCCAGCCAGAGCAAAGTGCCGATGCCTACCGCACTGCGGATAACGCCGCTGCGGGGCGTGACCGGACTCGGTGATGCCGATGTGGAGGGGATAAGGCATTTTCTCGGCGATACTCTGGTAGGCGGCGATGGTGGTGGGGACGTCGAAAGCCTTTAGTGAAACTTTAATAAGGTCGAAGTCCAGGCTCTCTAAAAGCTTAATCTGTCCTAAAGCGGCGGCGACCATCCTGTCGGCGATAGTTTAATTTGACTTATTTTTCAGTTTCGGCGGTAACTGAACCGGCATTAAGTCCGATACGGATAGGCACGCCCCGCTCTTTAGCGGCTAAAGCCACCTTTTTCACCTTGTCCGGCTCGCCGATGTTGCCGGGATTAAGGCGGAGTCCGTCCACGCCAGCCTCCAGCGCCATTAAAGCCAGCCGGTAGTCGAAGTGGATATCGGCGACGAGAGGTATTTTACTCCCTTTCTTTATGTCAACTAACGCCCTGGCGGCTTGCGGCATCCGGGACGGCGACACGCTAACGATTTCACAGCCGACTTCTTCCAGCTGTTTTATCTGGCGGAGGGTGGCTTTAACGTCACGGGTATCGGTCTTGGTCATCGACTGCACAACGATGGGCGCGCCGCCGCCGATAGCAACGTTGCCGATTTTTATCTGTTTACTAATGCGTCGTTTTTCATCAGTTAAACAAATCCTTCACTCAATTCATCCTCTCCCCTTACGAGAGAGAGGAATGATAATCCCTAACCTCCCAACAAACTCCCGCCGGAAATCCACCGGGCGATATCCTGATAGGTAATCAGCACCATCAACGTCAGCAATATTATAAAGCCGACGGAATGCACGATGCCTTCGACCTTCGGCGAGATACGTTTGCCGCGCCGCAGCCATTCAACAACGACAAACAACATCCGGCTGCCGTCGAGCGCGGGGAACGGTATCAGTTGCGTAAAAGCGATAGCGATACTGATAAAAGCCGTCAGTTCCAGCACCGGACTAACGCCGGCATGGGCTACTTCGCCGGTGACCTGCACGATACCGACCGGTCCCGCCGGCGTAAAAGGCACCGCGCCGATAATCATCTCGATAATGCCGTTTTTATATAAGACCAGCGTTTCCAGACCGACGCGGCGCCCTCGGGAATAGCCTGCCAGAAAGGCAGACTCTCGCTGGTGATGGTGGCGTTCATCGTCTGGGACGCGATACCGACAGCGCCCTCCCCTTCCGGGGGCTTCCAGCGGGGCACCGCGGATACGGTTTCGGTAGTAGCATCGGCGTGCTTGATTTCAATAGAAACTTCCTCGCCCAAGATTAAGCTGAATCTCGCGGGAAAGTACACCCACGCTATCAGCAGGAACACCATTTACCGTAAGAATCGTGTCGCCGGTTTTAATGCCCGCCAGTTCGGCCGGCGAGTTGGCGTTGATTTCCTGAACAACGACCTGCCCATGCATTACGTCGTGCGGGACCATGTAGGCAATAGCCATCAGGACGAACGGTAAAATCAGGTTCATTAACATACCCCCGCCCAGCACCAGCAGCCTGACCCAGTATTGCCGGGCGGCTAAAGCACGCGGGGCGGAGGGGTCGACTTCGCCGGAAATCTCGTTGAAACCGCCGAAGGGTATCCAGTTAATCGAGTAAATCGTATCGCCTAATTTTTTACCCCAGAGGCGGGGTTTAAAGCCGATGCCGAACTCCTTAACCCAGCAGTGAGTGGCTTTAGCCGCGATGAAATGCCCCAGCTCATGGGCGATGATAAGCACCGACAGGACGAGGATGCCGACGACTATCGTGAGTAACATTACGTCCCACCCCCACCAATCTCTAAAGCCGTTTCCCGCCCCCAAATATCCGCCGCTTTGATATCTTCGAGGGAAGGATGGAGTTTGTTGCTATGTTTATCCAGCACCCCGCTAACGATACGCGGGATATCGCTAAAGCGTATCTTTTCTTTTAAAAACAGGTCGACCGCCACCTCGTCGGCGGCGCAAAGAACGGCGGGGTAAGTGCCACTCTTTTTACCAGCCTCAATCGCCAGCCGGAGGCAGGGGAATTTAGCCATATCCGGCTGACGGAACGTCAGGTCGGCAAAATTCGCCCAGTTAAGCCGCGGTAAAGCTGTATTGGGGAGGCGGTCGGGGTAAGATAAAGCGTACTGGATGGGCAGGCGCATATCGGGGCGGCTCAACTGCGCCTTGACCGAGCCGTCGATAAACTCCACCATGGAGTGAACGATACTCTGCGGATGGACTAATATTTTAACTTCCGTAACCGGTATGCCGAAGAGCCAGTGGGCTTCGATAATCTCGAGTCCCTTATTCATCAAAGTGGCGGAATCGATAGTGACCTTCTTACCCATCTTCCAGGAGGGGTGGGCTAAAGCCTGCGCTACCGTAATTTCAGTCATTTGCTCCGGTGAGTAATCGAGGAAGGGACCGCCGGACGCCGTGAGGATAATACGGCGGGGCGGCTGTTTTTCGCCACTAAGGCACTGCCAGATAGCGCTGTGTTCGCTATCGATAGGGAGGACGTGGGCTTTACTTTTTTTTGCCGCGGCGGTAACGATTTCGCCGGCGGTCACCAGCGATTCTTTATTAGCCAGGGCGATGATTTTGCCGGCTTTGACCGCCGCTAGAACCGCGTCGAGTCCCGTCACGCCGGAGGTTGCGATAACGACGATATCGACTCCCGAAAGAGCCGCTAATTCTTCGAGGGGGAGGAGGTTGACACCGAGCGAAGCGATACGGTCGCGGATGATTTTCTTCGAGCCGGAAGAGTTTGTATAGCTGACGAATTTGGGCGTAAACTCCTGGGCTTGTTCGTAAAGCAAGGAGATATTTTCGCCCGCCGCCAGCCCGATAACCCTAAAGCGTTCCGGCATAGCGCGGATGACCTCCAGCGTTTGCCGTCCGATAGAGCCCGTCGAGCCGAGTATCGCCAGCTTTTTTACCTTGGGAGCCATAACACTTATAGTTTACACCAAATAAGGAGTCGTTAGTAGTTAGTTAACAGTGAACAGTTTACAGTAGGGGTAAGGGGGTCGTTGCGAGGAACAGAGTGACGTGGCAATCTCCATTATCAGCTTCAGATAACGTATGAGATTGCCACGTCGTTTCGATTACATCGGGACTCCTCGCAATGACAAGAAAAGTAAAAGTAAAGGGGGCTTGATTGCCCCCTCATATTGAATATGATTTAGATTTTTAAACGACTATCTCGGATTTTCTTTTTTCGCCGGCGCGGAGGAAAAGAATCGTGACAATATCGCCTAATTTAAATCCCGCTAAAGCTTTTTCCATATCCGCGGCGCTGTTGATTTTCGTGCCATTTATTTCAATAATGATGTCCGCCGGTTTGAGCCCCGCCTTTTCGCCTAACAGACCCGGTGATACCTCCCCGATAATCGCTCCGGGGACAGGCTTGACGTTCATTTGCGGGGCGGCGGTTAAAGCGTCGGCGATTTTAAGTCCGAAACGGACGGGCTTCGGAGCATTCGACAATAGTTCCTGAATACGAGCGCGGTTAAAGCCGACCACCGTTTGACCACCGATAACGATAACCGGCACGCCCATCTGGCCGGTCAGGTTGACCATCTCTTCCGCCGCCGCGCTATCGCGCGAAACGTCATATTCTTTAAACTGTACGCCAAGCTGGCTAAGAAAACTCTTAGCTTGATGGCAATAGCCTCAAGTCGGTGTCGTATAAATCTTGACGTCCATTCTCTTAGTCCTTATCAACCTTAACGTGCATCAACTTCGGCATCTGGAACAAATTGCCCTTCTTTAAGGGATTATAGGTCGGGAAGGCGTTAAGGAATTCTTTCTTTTCGCCGCAATATTTACAAGTGCCAAAGCTGCTGGGACCATTAGCGACCTCGATTACCCAGTAATGATGGCACGCCTGTTTTTCAGTCTGTTCTTCTTTCTTTTCTTTAGTATTTTCCGCTAATTTTGCTCTCTGGCTCATCGCACACCCCCTGCTTACCATACATTTTTATTCTAGTGAAAAAAAGAAATACTGTATGCGACTTTTGTCTTATTAAATAGTAACGTCTGATTATGAAGATATTGTTAAAACAAAGTGAAAGGACAAGCTATATTTGAAAGGAAATGAGTTCTAGGGATATTGAGGAATCTAAAAAAAGTGTGACTATTTAGCATCGTCTTCGATAACGATTTCAAAGGGGCAGGAGATAGCCCCGGTAGGACAAACAAGCTCGCACATCGTGCACCAGCCGCAGTCGTCGACATTAACGATTTTAACGACGTTATTTTCCATTACCAGAGCGCCGCAGGTACAGATGATAACACATAAGCCGCAGTGCTCGCATTTCTCTTCATTAATTATCGGCATGTCTTTCATTTCCATGTCTCTCCATCTTCAATTGTAAAGCCGTTCGCTACAAGCTGTCTGCGACCTTTCTCTCATTCTACGATACCGGCGATTTTCTTCAGGACGGCGTAATTAGCGATAACGATACGATTACGTTCCACCCTGATAGCGCCTTCCTCCTCCAAGTTTTTAAAAGAACGTCCGACCATCTCGCGGGCGGTGCCAATCATCGCCGCCATTTCCTGCTGCGTCAGGCGCGGTCTTTCACCATTGCCGGCATATTCAAGCAGTATCTTGGCAACCCGGCTGTTAACGTGCCGGAAGGAAAGGTCCTCAACCAGCGCCACCATCTCCTGGACGCGGACCGACAACACTTTAATAACGTTTAACGCTACCCGCGGGAATTCCTGGAAAATGGTTTCCAGGTCCTTTTTCTTAATACCATGCAAGGTAACGGCGCTCATCGCCGCCGCACTGGCCAGATTAACGCCGCCGAGAATCGGCACGTCGTTAAATGAATCGCCGGGGCGGATGATGCGCAGAATTTGCTCCTTGCCGTCGGCGGAAGTCTTAAAAACCTTGACCACGCCGGCGGTGACGAAATATAAAGCCTCGGTCGGCTCGCCCTCGAAAACGATAATATCGCCCCGCACCGCCTTCTTTTCGAAAACATGTTTATATAGCGAAGCCAGCACGGATTCGCTTAAGCCTTCGAAATAGGGACTAGATTTTAATGCATCCAGATTTATCGCCATATCTCCTTAAAGTAATTTTACTGCAAGGATTATAACAACTTCCTGGACTTCCAGCAATGGGCTCATATCCCAGATAATATAGGGTTGGATAAAAAAACTACTAAAGAATTGAGGCGGTTTTATTGATTTTGCCTTTGAATAAGTAACCAATACCGGTTTCAGTCAAGATATAGACTGGAGCTGATGAGTCCGGTTCGATTTTTTGACGCAAGTGAGAAACATAAACACGCACATAATCGATGTCGTTGACGTATTCGGAACCCCAGATGATTTCTAACAGTTGCTGGTGAGTAATAACGCAGCCGGCATTTTCCATCAACAGTACGAGAAGGCGAAACTCATGAGTAGTGAGTTTCACCATCTTGCCGCCGACAGTGACTCGACGTTCTGCCGGGTCGACCGATAAGTAGCCATCGGAAAAATGGGCTCCTTCCGATTTTGGTATTGCTAACTCATCAACACGGCGAAAGATGGCTTTTACACGGGCCAGCAATTCGCGATTACTGATTGGCTTTACAAGATACTCATCCGCCCCAGACTCCAGACCGCGCACAATATCTCCTTCAGAGTAACGTACGCCGGAGAGCATAATGATAGGAATTTCAGATATGTCCCTAATTAAACGGCATGTTTGCCAGCCATCAATCTCGGGCATCACGACATCCAATAATACGAGGTCCGGGACATTTTCCTGGACGATACGCATTGCCTCGCGACCGCTGATCGCCTTTAGTACGTTATACCCGCCAAGCGAAAGAAGCTGGGCAAACATCCTAGCCTGCGCCGGTTCATCGTCCACAACAAGTATCTTTTTTACCATTTGCTTCACTTCTGAAACTGAAACTTTATTATGATACAAATAACACCGTCCTATATATGATATATCGAGCGTTTTCATTTTGATATAAACGATGGTACTGTTGTGAAACCAGTAAAATTTACCATTACTTAACGATTTTTAACTCGTTACACCGTATATATCAGGGCCAATTATATCTTCCCCTAAAATCGGAAATTATTATTTACTTATTATATAATTTAGCATCTAAAACAAGTTACAGGCAACAGGAAAATCAAAAAATACGTAAGAAACGTTAAGGTTTTTGAAAATAAATTTTATATATTTTAATGTTAAGTCCGGTGGTAATCAGGGTTGTATTTAGCAAAAACAATTACTTATAATGATTAGGTAAAGGAGAATATGAGTAAACTGATAGACAAATTATGCAAACTATCGCAGGCGGCGTCCCAACCGATGGGTTTCCATACTTCGAAAACGATAGAAGCCGGCTCGAAAATTCTGATTATCGGACGTTTTACAGTAAATAGCTCAACCACATCGCCAAAAATAAGTCCTGACGCTGATGCCGTCCTGATTCATACGGACGCGACCGCCAAGGACATACAAAAGGCTGCCAAATCACTGGGCAATATACCCTGGGGGGTGTATCTCGAAGAAAGCGGCGACGTTACGGCAGAATTGATTGGGGCGGGATGTGATTTTGTAGTGTTCTCACCGACCAGCCATATCCAGGACCTGCCGCAGGACGAGAAAATCGGCAAGATATTACAGGTAGATTCGTCGATGGATGACGGACTTTTACGAGCCATTAACGACCTGCCGGCCGACGCCGTATTGATAACCGATGCCCTTGAAAGCAGCGAAACGCTGACGGTACACCAGGTAATGATTTACCGCCACCTGGCGAATTTTATCGCTAAACCCTTAATCGTCCCCGTCCCAGCTAATATTAGTGAAGCGGAACTTAAATCCCTACAGGACATCGAAATCGACGGTGTTTTAGTCGAGGCAGAAGGCAATAACCTGAGAGAATTATCCAAAACTGTCAGTAAATTACCACCGCGTGCGGTGAAAAAGGGCGCTAAAGGCGGCGTGATATTACCGCATATCGGCGGTGGCGCTACTCCTCCCCCTGAAGAAGAGGAAGAGGACGAATAAGTCTCGCCATCCTATTTTAGCGTCCCCACCCCTCTCTTAACGTCCCAACGCCGCACATTATCGCAATCACCAAGTGGGGTTTACGATATTCTTTAAGGCGCAGCGGGCCGTGCTTAAGTCCACGAGGAATATAAAGGGCGCTGGTGGTATCGAAGGTTAGCGGCTGCCCGCCAACACAGAATTCCACCTCACCGCCAAGGTCTTCGGGATTTTCGGGGTCGCCACCGAGATGCAGCACGATTTCGTCGCAGTTGTGATGCACCATCTCGGGCATACCGGGTCCGGCGATTTTCGAGACAGGCATACCGAAGGTCCAGCCATATTCTATATAATATTTAGCGCCCGGTACTTGCAAACTACTCATATAGGTCAGGGTGGGGCTGGTACGCCCGGCGGTAAACTCCGCACCCGCTTCGCGTAAGGGACTCCGCACCACATACTGCTCGTAGTCGAAGTCTCTGGTCTTTTTCGGCAATTTGATTTTTTCTTTGTGAATGCCGCTGGTGTCCCAGGCTTCGCCAGCGCTGCCAGTGCCGCACATGATAGCCATTTGCAGGTGTGGGAACTGAAACTTTTTCCAGATAACCGGACCATGCGGCGTACCTTTAGGGATATAAAAAGCGGTTGAGGTATTGAAGGTGATGGGCTGGCCGCCGACGTAAAACTCCACCTCTCCGCCGAGCACCTGCGGTATTCGATAGTCCCCGCCCATGTGCATCACTATCTCGTCAAAATCGTGGACGTGTTCGTGGAGGCTGGGATTGGGGTCGGGGATACCGTATATCCAGCCGGGCTCGATATAATAGTTACAACCCGGCACCTGTTTATTACTCATCATCGTCATGGTGGGACTCTGGCGGTTCTTCGTGCCGCCGAAAGCCTCGTAAAGGGGCTTACGCACCAGATATTTTTCGTAATCGATTCTGGTCATCTTATCTATCCTCGTAAAGTATTTAGACTAATGATAATGATATAAAAAGAATGTGTCAAAAATGAGACCTAGGTCTCTTGACGGTAAGATTCACAGATGATAACTTTAAATACGCGTGGAAATATCTTGAAGAGGAGGTTTTATCATGGCTCAACAATCACCGTTAATGTTAAAAGCAAACAATAGCGTTCTTCTCCTGGTAGACTATCAGGCGGTCATGCTTTATGGAGTCGAATCTGGCGACCGTACTCTGATTCAAAACAACGTCCTGGCGCTGGCTAAAGGCGCGGAAATACTCGGTATACCTACTGTGCTAGCATCCATCGGTGAAAAGAGAAATGGACTTTTCCTAGCGGAAATCAGGGAGATGTTCCCCAAAGTACCCGTTATCGCTCGAAAAGTACCGGGGTTCGATTGTTTCGACGACCCGGATGTATTTAGCGCCGTCAAGCAAACCGGTAAAAAGCAGCTGGTACTGTCCGGGCTATGGACGAGTATGTGTTTCGCCTTCACAGCGATACGCGGCGTAAAAGAGGGATTCGAGGTCTTCGGCGTAATGGATGCAGCCGGTTCGGAATCGCCGGTAGCCCATGAAATGGCTATCCAACGGATGATACAAGCCGGCGTAGCGCCCTGCACCTGGATGCAGGTTGTTTCGGAATGGATGAATAACTGGGGCAATCCGAAATCCGGCGAGCTGGTCGAAAAAGTCTATAGTAAATACAGCGGTTTCTTTAATCAGAAGCTATAGGAAAGACGGCTAGACGCGCTGGGTCATCTGGTAATACTTGCCCTCGGTAGATAGCGCGGGGGCGATAACCATTTCCGCGTTATGCATTTCCTTGATATTGGCGGCGCCGCAGAAACCCATCGCCGTGCGTAAAGCGCCGACGAAGTTCTCCGTGCCATGCACGACCGAGGTGGGACCGAAGAGGAGTTTTTCTAAGGTGGTATTCGTTCCGACTCGGATACGAGTTCCTCTAGGTAAAGCCGGATGAGGATGCGACATGCCCCAGTGATAGCCGCGACCGGGAGCTTCCTGCGTTTGGGCGATCGGCGAACCAATCATCACCGCGTCCGTGCCGGCGGCAAAGGCTTTACAGATATCGCCGCCTTTGCGTAAACCGCCGTCGGTAATAATCGGAACGTACTTGCCAGTCTCTTTTTCATAGGTATCTCTGGCGGCGGCGCAGTCGATAGTGGCGGTAATCTGGGGGACGCCGATGCCGAGAACTTCGCGCGAGGTACAGGCGGCGCCGGGACCAACACCGACCAGTACACCGGCGATGCCCGTCTGCATTAACTCCAGACAGGCGTTATAGCTGACGCAGTTGCCGACGATAATCGGTATTTTTGACTGTTTAACCATCTCCGAGAAAATTAAGCCGCGGTAGCTTTTTGAAACATGGCGGGCGCTGGTGACGGTGGATTGGACGACTAAAATATCGCCGCCGGCTTCCTGCACGACCGGCGCGAGATGTTTAGTATTGGCGGGGATGAGCGAAATGGCGGCGGTGGCGCCAGCCTTCTTAAGCTCTCTGACTCTATCGCCGACGAGGTTATCTTTAATCGGCTCTCGATAGACTTTTTGCAGTAAGGTGGTCACTTCGGTATCGCTGGCTTTAGCGATTTTATCCAGCACTTCGTCGGGGTTCGTATAGCGCGCCTGTATGCCGTCCAGATTTAATACGGCGAGTCCGCCCAGTTTACTAAAGTGGATTGCCAGTCTAACATCGACGACGGAATCCATCGCCGATGTGACGAATGGAATCTTAAAAGTGAAGTCGCCGATTTGGAAATCCGTGTTGGTCTGGTCGGGGTTGAGGGTAACGTCCCCGGGCACAATGGCAACCTCGTCAAAGCCGTAAGACTGCTTGAGCTGTTTGAATTTCGGTTGAGCCTTTGCGCTGCACATAGATTATGTGCTCCTTATTATACCAAAGTTTCTTAAGAAAATGCAATAGTTATTTTCTCATCAAAGATGAATATTTTTCTTTTACTAAAAACATTTCGTTAAAAAGCTGATCTAACGCCAAGCTAGACACGCCTACGCCCGTCAGCTTATAATGATTACGTTAAGGATGAGATAAAAATGCCTGTTCTTTACGTTGTCGCCACCCCGATTGGTAATCTCGAAGATATCTCGATGCGGGCGCTTAGAATGCTGCGCGAGGTGAATCTTATCGCGGCTGAAGACACGCGTAAAACGCGGCGCCTTTTGGATGCTTATAATATCAAGACACCGATGACCAGCTATTTTGAACATAATAAGTTGACCAAGCTGGACTATATCCTCGACCAGCTTAAAGAAGCAGACGTCGCTTTGGTTTCGGAGGCGGGGATGCCGGGTATTTCCGACCCCGGCTACGAGCTGATCGCCGCCGCCAGCAGGAAAAATATTACGGTCGTGCCGATTCCGGGCGCTTCGGCGATTACCACGGCGCTGGCGGTATCCGGACTGCCGACCGACAGGTTTACTTTTATTGGCTTCCTCCCTCCTAAAGCCGCCGCCCGACGTAAAGCGCTGGAAGCGATAGCTAACGAAACAGGCACCATTATTACTCTGGAAGCTCCGCACCGATTAACGGCAACTCTAGATGACATCCTTAACGTTTTGGGCGACCGGCGTATCGCCGTCTGCCGCGAGATGACGAAACTCCACGAAGAGATATTCCGCGGCACGGTCAGCGTAGCTATTAAACATTTCACCAATCCGCGCGGCGAATTCACTCTAGTTATCGAAGGCAAAAGCGCTAAAGAAAAGCCGCAGATGACCGACGATATCGAAAAGAAATTACATGAAATGTACCTCGCCGGCGCCACGGCTAAAGAAGCCGTCGGGGCGTTAGCCAGCGAAACCGGACTCAAACGAAAAGAGCTTTACCAGACATGGCTGAAACTGGATAAGGTCTGGGAACGTAATAATACCCGTAAAACCCGATAAAGGAGTAAAAAAATGCGTCGAGGCTGTGTATCTTTAGGCGAGATAAAATGTGATCGTTGTAAAAAACCCATCCCCTACCCCGACCGGTACCTTGCCATCAATGAAAAGGACGGCAAAGAGGACGAGGAAGGCGACACGAAACGCTATTGCATCGACTGCTGCCTGAAGAAAGGTTATGCCCAGTATAAAGAAGAAAAAGGCGAAAAAACGTTAACGTTCTTCTAAAGACAAGATTATGAGTGAAAGAATTTTCATCGGGGTCGCCTGGCCCTATGCTAACGGCTCGCTGCATGTAGGACATATCGCCGGATGTTATTTACCGGCGGATATCTTCGCCCGCTACCATCGTCTAAAAGGTAACGAAGTGCTGATGGTATCCGGCTCAGACCAGCACGGCACGCCGATAACGATAAGAGCCGAGCAGGAAGGTAAGACTGCGGCGGAAGTTGCCGCTTTTTATCACCGCGACTTCCAGGAAACCTGGCAAAAACTCGGCATTGTCTGGGAATTATATACCTCTACCGGCACGCCTAATCACGCCGCCGTGACTCACGATATTTTCCAGATGCTAAAAGCACACGGCTATATTTATAAAGCAAGCACATCACAGCCGTATTGTGCAAAGTGCGGACGTTTTTTGCCCGACCGTTATGTCGAGGGCACCTGCCCCTATTGCGGTACTACTGACACTCGCGGCGACGAGTGCGAGCAATGCGGCAAACCCCTTAATGCCTCGGAATTAAAAAATCCCCGCTGCCGCAACTGCGGCAACCCACCCGAGTTCCGCCAGACCGAGCACTTATTTTTCAAGCTAAGCGCCTTCAACCAGAAACTAATCGACTGGGTCAAAGAACAAACACACTGGCGTGCCAACGTGCGAAATTTTACACTCGGCTTTCTTAAGGAAGGGCTGAACGACCGGGCGATTACGCGCGACATCGACTGGGGCATTAAAGTGCCGGAGCCCGGCTTCGAAAACAAGCGATTCTACGTCTGGTTCGAGAATGTCATCGGCTACCTTTCCGCCAGCAAGGAATGGGCGCAGCTGCAGGGCGACCCCGAAAAGTGGCGACCCTTCTGGCAGGGGGATACTAAAGCCTACTATTTCATCGGTAAAGATAATATCGTTTTCCATACCATGAACTGGCCAGCGGAGCTGATGGGCTACGGCGGACTCAACATACCTTACGACGTACCCGCTAATGAGTTCCTGACTATCGAGGGCAGGAAAATATCTACCAGCCGCAACTGGGCGGTCTGGGTGCCGGACTATCTTTCGCGCTACGACCCCGACCCCTTGAGATACATCCTCTCCATTAATATGCCGGAAACCAGCGATACCGATTTTTCGTGGCGGGAATTCGTCCGCCGCAACAACGACGAGTTGGTCGCCACATATGGCAATTTAGTAAATCGCGTGCTGACGTTTACCTATAAAAACTTCGACGGTAAAGTACCAGAAACCGGCGCTTTAGATGACGTCGATAAGAATATACTCCTGAATGCCGATATCTGCCTGGAAAAAGTCGGGGAGTCAATTTCTAAATGCTACTTTAAACAGGGTATCGGCGCCGCGATGGCGTTAGCGCAGCAGGGTAACCGCTACCTCGACGAAAAAGCCCCCTGGAAGAAAATAAAAGAAGACAAACCGGCGGCGGCAACTTCATTATACGTCGCTATTAACGTTATCTCCCGGTTAAAGACTTTAATGTTTCCGTTCCTGCCCTTCAGTTCGCAGAGAGTACATGAATATCTCGGTTTCGAAGGTAAAATAGAAGATGCCGGCTGGACATCGCAACCAGTACCGGCAGGACAAAAGTTAAGAGAACCCAAACCCCTCTTTACTAAACTCGATGAGAGCATTATCGAAGAGGAGAGCAAACGCCTTGGAACTTAAGCAGATTTACGCCCCCATCCAGAAGGATTTAAATAAAGTAAAAACGACCTTAAAGTCTATCAGTCATATCGACTATAAATGGCTCTCGGAGCAGGTTAACTATATCGTCAGCGAGACCGGTAAAGGGATGCGTCCGGCGCTAACGCTATTCTCCGGCAAGCTATTTCATTACGACCTCACGTACCTGCTGCCGATGGCTGTTTCTGTAGAGCTGATGCACACCGCCACGCTGGTGCATGACGACGCTATCGATAAAGCGTCGACGCGGCGCGGCAGGACGACCATCAATAGCAAGTGGGGGGATGAAATAGCTATCCTGATGGGGGACTTTTTATTCGCTAAAGCCGGCGAATTCGTGGCGGATACGCAAAATCCCCGCGTGATTAAGCTCTTTTCGCAGACGCTGGGCATCATCTCCAGCGGCGAAATCGGGCAGTTCCGCGGCGCTTATAACGTCCGCCAAAACCGCGAGGACTATCTCCACCGTATTTATCGTAAGACCGGCTCGTTGTTTTCTTTAGCGACACAGTCCGGGGCGGTATTGGGCAAAGCGCCGGAAAAAGCCATCCTAGCGATGAAAGAGTATGCCGATAATATGGGCATCGCCTTCCAGATAGTCGACGACATTCTGGACTTTACCAGCACCGAAGCTATCATGGGCAAACCGGTCGGGTCCGACCTGATGCAGGGGACGTTAACTCTACCGGCCATGATGGTCGCGGAACGCAGCCCCAAGGATAATCCGGTCGCGAAGTTTTTCGAAACGAAGGATAAAAAATACGTGGCGGAAACTATCGCTATCATCAGAAATACGACGATAATCAAAGACGGTTATAAAGTCGCCGGAGAATATTATGAAAAAGCCTGCCGGAGTCTCGAGTCTTTACCGAAGTCCGACAGCCGTCAGGCGTTATACGACCTGGCTGATTTTGTAATAAAACAGGGAACGTAGGGAGTAGTTGGTAGTTAGTGGGGAGAAAGGGGCTGGATTCCCGCCTTCGCGGGAATGACGTTTTGCTAGTGCCCTTCCCAGATAGTGCCGTCCGTGTAAGTCTCTTTTTTCGCCGTGGGCAACCTTTCTTTAAAAAGGTCGACGGCATAAGCTACAGCGGCAAGTCCTTCGGTACGGTGCGCCGCCGCTACCGCCACTACCAGATTAATGTCGCCCACCTTAAGTTTTCCGATACGGTGAAAGATAACGACCTTGTTAACCGGGTATTTACGCTTGACTTCTTTAGCGATAGCGTCCAGTTTTTCCGCGGCTTTACCGTCGGTATCGCTGTATTCTACTGAATAGACCGACTTGCCTCTTGAATTATCTCGAATAAGCCCGACGTAAGTTGCAACGCAACCGCTAGCCGATGTTTTTGCCTGATTGATAGCCAATTCCGGTGAGATAGGTTTATCGGTGATTTGAATCATGGTATCGTTATGGATAGATTAGTCAGCGGCGGGGGTTTGCTTGGGTACAAGCCGGGGTACTGCCGGAGCCTTCTTTGGCTGTGTTATCTGCTCGCCTTCGGCTACCGGTTTTACCGGCACCGGAATCGCTGTTTTCTTGATTTTCTCGGCGGTTTTGGCTAAGCCAAGGTCACTAAAGAGCCGCTCAAGGTCATTGCCTTCCAGCGTTTCTTTATTAATTAGTTCTTGAGCCAGCTGCTCCAGTTTCTTCCGGTTTTTCGTTAGAATCCCATGGGCAGTTTTATGAGCTTCAAGAATGATGCTCTGGACTTCTTCATCAATCTGCCGAGCGACTTCTTCGCTATAGTCCCTCTGTTCGGAAATTTCCCGTCCGAGGAAGACCATCTCTTCTTTATGGCCGAAGGTCCGGGGACCTAATTTCTCACTCATGCCATAGTCGGTGACCATCGCCCGCGCCAATTTAGTAGCACGCTCGATATCGCTCTTGGCACCATCGGTAATTTCGTTAAAGATAATTTCTTCGGCTGCTCTGCCGCCTAGCGCGTATGCCAGCATATCCTTCATGTACGAGCGACTGTGCAGATAGCGGTCTTCCGTCGGCAGCTGTTTCGTATACCCGCCAATCATGCCGCGGGCAATGATAGATATCTTATGCACAGGGTCGGCGTTAGGCAGCAGCCTGCCGACGAGGGCATGACCAGCTTCGTGATAGGCGGTAATTTCTTTTTCTTTAGGACTGATTTTCCGGCTCTTGCGTTCGGGTCCGGCGATGACTCTGTCGATAGATTCTTCGAGATCATCGTTGCCAATAACCTTTTTGTTGTTTCGAGCCGCCATAATAGCCGCTTCGTTAACCAAGTTAGCCAGGTCGGCGCCGCTGAACCCGACCGTGCCTTTAGCGAGTACTTCGAGGTCGACGTCTTTATCCAGCGGTTTGCCGTTGGTATGCACTTTTAAGATAGCCAGACGACCGACGATATCCGGTAAGTCCAGCACCACGCGGCGGTCGAAACGGCCGGGACGCAGTAAAGCGGGGTCGAGGATATCGGGGCGGTTGGTGGCGGCGATAACGATAACGCTGGTGTTAGTATCGAAGCCGTCCATCTCCACCAGAATCTGGTTCAGGGTCTGCTCTCTTTCATCATGGCTGCCGCCAAGACCAGTACCGCGCTGGCGGCCGACGGCATCAATTTCATCGATAAAGACGATACACGGCGTGTTGCGTTTCGCCTGGTCGAAGAGGTCGCGCACCCTCGAGGCGCCAACGCCGACAAACATTTCAACGAACTCGGAACCGCTAATCGAGAAGAAAGGCACATCAGCTTCGCCGGCAACAGCCCGCGCTAATAAGGTTTTACCAGTACCGGGCGGACCTACTAATAATACGCCCTTTGGTATGCGGGCGCCGAGGGACTGGAATTTCTCTTTAGATTTAAGGAATTCGACGACTTCCTGCATATCCTGTTTCGCTTCTTCAGCGCCGGCTACATCAGCGAAAGTGACGGTAGCTCGATTGGCGGGGAATAGTCTAGCGCGGCTGCGGCCAAAACTCATTGCCTGGTTATTGGCACCGCGAGCCTGTCGTAAAATGAGCCAGAATAAGAAGATTAATAATATGAACGGCAGGAAGTTTAAAATTAACCCGCCCCAGTCAATCCCCGATGAGCCTTTGATATCCACCACCACGTTATCGAGTTTCAGGTCTTTAATATCGTAGATGGTCGAGCTGGTTTCTTTATATGCCTGTACCTGCCCGCCAGTGACCGTCGTAATCGTTAGTAAATCGCCTTCTACGGTAATTTTTTGGATTTCGTTGTTCTGCGACATGGTGACAACCTGGCTTAACGGCACTTCCTCCGGCGAGCTACTGCCCGGCATGAGGAACGAAAAAAGAAGCACCGCCGCGACTAATACGACGACGTAGATGATGCCATTACGCTTCCAGTTCGATTTCATTGTTTACCCCGATTCCTGTTACAATAATAATTATACCATAAAAACTAATAGTCAATGGCTGACAACACGAACACAACCCAAAGTACAATACATAAAGTACAACAAGTATATTATCTAACTTGACAAGGAGAAGCTCGCTATAGTAAATTTTTATGGTACTGCGTAAATTTCCCCTTGTTTTCAGGAAAAATATTAACGAAAACAGCAGTTCAGCACGTCTGAAAGATACCACTCACTATAAAAACACTACATTGTTGGAAGGAGAGTAACTGCCATGGCTGACGTAAAAGTCAAGAAAGTCGACGTAAAGCCAGACAAAATCGTGATGAAATCTCTGGCGCTCGGCGGCCTGCTCGGGGGCGGCGGCGAATGCTTCGTCGATGTTAAAGACGGCAAAGCCGTCAGAATCCGCCCATTCCACTACGACTGGAAGTACGATAGTAAGAAATTCAACGCCTGGAAGATGAAACGGAACGGCAAGACACTGGAACCGCTGCTTAAAGCGCTGCCGGGAACGTTCTCACTGGCATATAAGAAAAGGACTTACTCTCCTAACCGTATCAAGTATCCACTCATCAGGGTGGATTGGGACCCCAACGGCGAGCGAAATCCCCAGAACCGCGGTAAAAGCAAGTACCGCCGTATCTCATGGGATGAAGCGACGGCAATCGTGGCTAATGAAATCAAGCGCATGCATAAAACGTATGGCCCGCTTTCCATCCTGGTGCAGGGAGACGGCCACGGTGAATGCAAGACGATTCATACCCCCCACGGTCACAACGGCCGCCTCCTCGATATGATGGGCGGCTTCACCCAACAGGTAAGAGGTCCGGACAGCTGGGAAGGCTGGTACTGGGGCTCGAAACACGTCTGGGGGCAGGGCTTCCAAGGAATGATGTCGCCAGCCGCCAACTTAATTAAAGATATCACGGAAAACTCCGAGCTTTTACTCTTCTGGGGCTGCGACCCGGAAACTACCCCCTGGGGCTTTACCGGTCAGTATGCCACGCGTATCTGCTACTTCTGGACGCAGGCTGGCATTCCACAGGTCTACATCTGCCCCGAACTTAACTACGGCGCCGCGGTACACGCCGATAAATGGATACCGGTGCTGCCAAATACCGATGCCGCCCTTCAGCTGGCAATAATCTACGTTTGGCTTAAGGAAGGCACCTGGAAGAAAGAATACATTAAAACCCACGCCGTTGGCATGGAATATGTCGAAAACTACGTGCTGGGCAAAGAAGACGGAATAGCCAAGACCCCCGAATGGGCATCGAAGAAATGCGGCGTGCCGGAATGGACGATTAAAGCCCTGGCGCGGGAGTTCGGTAAAAAAGTTACGTCTATCATACATTACTTCGGCGGTTCTTTCATCCGCGGTCCTTACTCGCATGAACCCGGCCGTCTGGAATGCATTCTGCTGGGGATGCAGGGACTTGGCGGACCCGGCGTGCATCAATGCCAGATAAGCTACTTCGGCATGCCCCGCGCCGAAGGTTTAAAGAGTATCCGCTATTTTAACCCGGCTTTAACCGAACGCTTAAGAATCCCCTGCCGCACGACCATCGATGCCTGGGGCAAACAGATAATCCCCAAGACGCTGATTCAGGACGCCATCCTTAAGCCGCCTCTAACGTTCAACGGCAGCGGCGGACAGGAATCACAAACCGAAGACCAGTTCGTTAAATATACTTACCCGATAGCCAAAGAAAAGGGCGGCACCTTGATACACATGATATGGACGGATACGCCCTGTCGCATTACCTGCTGGGGGCACGGCAACTGGACGATTGACGCCTTCCAGCACGAATCGATTGAGTGCATCGTCGCCCAGCACCCCTGGCTGGAAAACGAATGCCTTTATGCCGATATCATCCTGCCGGCGAATACCACACTGGAAGTCGAAGACATCGTCACCAACTCGCGGCAGGGTCCCCACTTCCAGAGCGTTACTATCCAGGAACAGGCGATTAAGCCCATCGGCGAATCCAGGAGCGATTACGAAATCGTCTTGGCGATTGCCGAAAAACTCGGCTTGGGGAAAAAGTTCTCCGAAGGCAAAACAACCCGCGACTTGCAAAAAGATGTCTTCGACACCATGGAACTGGGCGCGATGACCACCTGGGAAAACTTCATGGAGAAAAAATATTTCGTCTACCCGGTGGCTAAAGATTGGGAGAACGACTCGCCTGGTTTCAGGAAATTCTACGAAGACCCCAAGAACAATCCACTACAGACGCCAAGCGGTAAGCTGGAGTTTTATTCTGAACGGCTGGCGAAACACTTCCCCGATGATAAAGAAAGGCCACCCCACCCCAAGTGGATAGAAAAGGGCGAGACGCATGATGAGCGTATCTCCAGCGAGAGAGCCGCCTTGTTCCCGTTATTATTGATGTCCAACCACGGCCGGTGGCGCACCCATGCCCAGGGCGACGATATCAGCTGGACGCGTGAAACCCCGACCGGTAAAGTGCTGGGGACAGACGGCTACCGCTACGAGCCGGTCTGGCTCAACCCGAAGGACGCGGCGAAACGCGACATCAAAGACGGCGATATCGTTAAAGTATTTAACGAGCGCGGCATAGTGCTCTGCGGTGCCCGCGTCTGGGAGCGGATGAGTCCCGGCGTAACCTATGTCGACCACGGCGCCCGCCATGACCCGATTATCGATGGCGTCGACCGCGGTGGGGCGATCAACACCATCTCGCCCAACGGTATCGTTTCCAAGAACGCCTGCGGTCAGGCAACCAGCGGCTACCTGGTAGACGTACAGAAAGTCACCGAAAAAGATTATCAGGAGTGGCGCGCGAAAGACCCCGAGTCGTTCGACGCTGCTTTTAAGAGAGAGTACGACCCGGCTCCGGTCTGCGCTTTAACGCCTGGGTCGAAGGAGGTATGGAATAATGAAGGTCTTCGTTATTGATGTCGGAATTTGTAACGGCTGTTACAGCTGCCAGATAGCCTGCAAGGACGAGCATGTCGGCAACGACTGGACGCCGATTGCTAAACCCCAGCCGGATACCGGCCAGTTCTGGCTGAAACTCCAGGAATATATCCGAGGTACCGTGCCCAAG
Source organism: uncultured Chloroflexia bacterium (assembly GCA_963759785.1). GTDB lineage: Bacteria > Chloroflexota > Dehalococcoidia > Dehalococcoidales > RBG-16-60-22 > RBG-13-51-18. Next base: position 410,524 of record CAVXAM010000005.1, on the reverse strand, counting down.
GTAAAGATGCATTATATCCCCATGCTCTGCATGCACTGTGACGAAGCGCCCTGCATTCCTGCCTGTCCGGTCGAAGGCGTTATCTATAAACGCGACGACGGGCTGGTCATTATCGACCCGGTGAAATGCACCGGCTGTAAAGCCTGCGTGGACGCCTGCCCTTATAACGCTATCTTCTTCAACGAGAGCCTGAATATTGCCCAGAAATGCACCGGCTGCGCCCACCTGCTGGACGGCGGGGAGTGGAAAATACCGCGCTGCGCCGATTCATGTCCCACCGAGGCAATTAAGTTCGGCGAAGAGAAGGACTTTAAAGACCTCATCGCTAAAGCCGAGGTGCTTAAGCCGGAAGCTAAAGCGAAACCGCGGGTGTACTACCTGAATATCCCCAAGAAGTTCATCGCCGGCACCGTTTACGACCCCATCGAGAAAGAGGTCGTTATCGGCGCTACCTGCACGCTAACCGGACCTAAAGCCGGCAAGACAGTGACCGCGACTACCGATGGTTTCGGCGATTTCTGGTTCCACGGTCTGGCGGACGGCACTTATAAACTGACGATTGAAGCCAAGGGTTTCGCCGCTAAATCTTTCGATAAGCTAAACACGGAGAAAGATATTAACCTGGGCGATATACCGCTGGACAAAACAAAAAAGAAATAGTAGAATAGTCAACGCCTTGCTTAGAGGGGGAGCCGAAAGGCTCCCCCATTTTTTTATCTCCCGCCTGGCTGCACCAGCTCAACTATCAGTCCCGCCGCATCAAGGTCGAGGTAAGCTACCCCACCGCCCCCCTTGAATTGGGATGTCAGTAATATCTCGGAACCCTGTTTAGTCAGACGCTTTACGTCTTCTTCAAGATTATCAACCATGAATCCCAGATGTTGAATGCCCTCGCCTTTTTGTTCGAGAAATTCCTGATGCGGCGATTCACCATCAATGGGTTGGATTAGCTCAAGCTCCATATCGCCGATATGAGTAATTTGAATCTTCACTCTCTGGCTGGGCACAAAAGTCTTACCCCGATATGTTTCTTGAGCATCGGGAGGCAGAATCCTCGGAGTGAAGGGACCTATCCCTAAAGTAGTCAGACGTTCGACAGTTTTATTCATATCCCTGACCACTACTCCGATATGAACTAACCGTGTAAAAGTCGATTTTACAGCCGCATCGTTTTTCATGGTTTATCTCCTTACTAGATTCAGAGTTTATCAACATATTACTCCTAAACATGGATTAATAAAAATCCCTCTAGTCGCTTCCTTCGGTTTCGCTCAGGGTAAACTCCGGCTGAAATCCGTCTTAATAATTCATAAATCGCTAATAATTAAAATGGATTCTGGCCTTCGCTAGAATGACACGCCAGAGATTTGCGCTTCAACTCAAATTCCGATACACTCCACTTTAGAAGCACCCTCTTGGAGGTAATCATATGCCTAAGCAAAACAATATCGTCATCATCGGGGGGACGGCCTGCGGACCTAAAGCCGCCGCCCGGGCGCGCCGTTTAGACCAAACCGCTAAAATAACCATCATCGAGCAGCGAGATAATCTCTCCACCGCCACCTGCGGCCTGCCCTACTTTATCGGCGGGGTGGTAAGAGAGAGCGACTTAATATCGCGTCAGGCGGACTACTTCCGCAATGTTTTCGATATGACCGTTTTTACCGGCACCAAAGCCATCGCCATTAACCGTAAAGCCCACACCGTGGAAATAGTAGACATTAAAACCGATAAGCACCAAACGTTGGATTACGATAAGCTGGTGATCGCCACCGGCGCTTCGCCGACCGTGCCTAACTGGGAGGGCAAGGACTTAAAGGGCATCTTTACGCTGAATAATATCCCGGATGCCGTCGGTATCCGCAGCTATATCGCCACCTTAAAGAATAAAGAGGTGGTGATCGTGGGGGCGGGGCTTATCGGGCTGGAGGCGGCGGAAAATTTTTCGGCGCTGGGGCTTAAAGTCACCGTCCTCGAAGCGTTAGGCTGGCCACTGCCGGCTCTACTGGACGCCGAAATCGCCGCCCACGTCGAAAAACACCTCAAAGCTAAAGGCGTCAACCTGATGTTCGGGCAGCGCGTTACCGGTTTTCAGGGCGATAGCGAGGGGCGGGTAAATAAAGTAATGGTCGGCGGAATACGGGAGTCGATGCAGGATTGGTGCTGCTTTCGCTGGGCGTTAGACCTAATGTCGCCCTGGCTAAAGAGGCCGGCTTAACCATCGGCACGACCGGGCGGTATCGCCGTTAACAGCCGTCTCCTAGACCAGCGACCCGGATATTTATGCCGGCGGCGATTGCGTGGAGATGGTCAACCTGATTACCCAACAGAAAACCTTAGTGCCGCTGGGTTCGACCGCCAACAAGCACGGCCGGGTCATCGGCACTAATATCACCGGCGGCAGCGATACCTTCCCCGGCATGGTGGGGACGGGCGTCGTTAAGGTATTCGACTATAACGTGGGGCGGACGGGACTTAACGAGTCGCAGGCGAAAGCAGGCCGGTCTTGAGATAATCACCTCTCTTGTCCCCAGTTTCGACCACGCCACCTATTACCCGGGTTCTAAAGATATCCTCGTCAAACTAATCGCCGAAAAGTCCAGCGGCAGGCTGCTAGGCGGGCAGATAATCGGGTTAGGCGACGTCGCCAAACGTATCGATGTGCTGGCAACCGCAATAACTCTGGGAGCCAAGGTCGACGACCTCGCCAATCTAGACCTTGGTTACGCGCCGCCCTATAACTGCGCCATGGACCCGCTGCACCATGCCGCCAATGTCATCCGCAACAAGCAGGCCGGCTACGCGCGCGGCATTGACGCCACAGGAAGTGAAAAACAAGCTCGATAAAAACGAAAAATTCGTCCTGCTGGACGTGCGCTCACCGGCTGAATGGAATGCCCAGCGTATCGAAGCCCCGCAGGTAAAGCTCCTCCCCCTGCCGGAGCTGCGCCAGAGAATGAGCGAGCTTTCTAAAGACGATGAGATAGTCATTCTCTGCCGGACGAGCATCCGGGCTTACCAGGCGCAGCGAATACTTGACGGAGCCGGTTTTAAAAACGTCAGCTTCATGGACGGCAGCTTAAGCGCCTGGCCTTATACCACCGTTACCTCGCCCCCGTAATTAAAATAGCAATAAATGTTGAACCAGTCGCCAATGTATACTAAAATTTATTAACGGCGTCATTGGCCGTCTCGGTGGGATTATTTCTAGTTATACCAGGATGAACAGATGAGCCATTGGCGAGAAGCTAGAAAAACCGTGCTCGAAGCCGCCTTGAAAATGTCGGACAAAGGGTTGGTAATCGGCACTTCAGGGAATATCAGTCTGCGGTTACCTGCCCAAGACGAACGCCAACTAATGGCGATTACCCCTACCTCCCGCCATTATGATACGCTGAAAATCGACGATATCCCGATTATCGACTTCGATGGGAAGAATGTAGAAGGCAGCCTGGCGCCTTCGATAGAAACGCCGCTGCATATCGGCATTTACCAGGCAAGGAAAGACGTTAACGCTATTATCCATACCCATTCCGTTTTCGCCAGCGCCGCAGCGGTAGCCGGTCTCGATATTCCGGTGATACTCGAAGACCAGATGTTATTCCTCGGCGGAGAAATAAAGCTGGCTGGCTATGCCCCCAGCGGCACGCCGGAAATGGCTAACCAACGTTCTGGCGGCACTCGGTAAGAGGAATGCTGTTTTATTAGCGAACCACGGGGCGGTGGGGGTCGGACCGACAATGCGGGACGCTTTTACCGCCTGCGAGCTAATCGAAAAGACGGCCAGGGTTTATCTGTTGGCATTATCCACCGGTAAGGTTAATCAATTACCAGAAAAAGCCAGGGAAATTCTAAAAACGCATTTATAATAAACAACAGAACAAGGGCGAATAAAAGAGGAAGTGCTATATTATCGACAGACCCATGATACAGAAAATGGCAAGAATAATCAGCCTGGGCATATGTGTAATAGTCCTGGCAAGCCTGTTTGTCTGGTCTAAACCAGTTACTGCCGGTCTGTCGGAATGGTCGCCGGTAACTATCCCATCGAGAACAGATAATATCCTGGGTCCCCCCGGTGTAGATATCCGCGATTTAGCCATCGGCAGTGATGCCTTAACCATTTACGCCGCCCCCGGCGATAGCATCAGCGATCATATAATTTATAAATCGATTGACGGCGGATTAAAGTGGACGACGGTGGAGACGCCAATCCGGGTCGACTTGGTGGCTATCGCGCCGGACGATAATAACCTGGTAGCAATCGCCAATAACCAGACACCGGAAATCTATTTTTGCTCCAGTATCACACCACCATGGCAGTCTTTAGGGACTGTTAAAGAAAACCCGGGGGGTTCTCCGCCCGCAGTAATTTACGACCTAACGATTTCTTTGCTTAGAATTGATGCGCATTATATCGGCGTCGCCGGTAAGGAAGCCGGCGATATCGCTAACTTGTGGTATTTCAATTTAGGCGCCTTTTCGCCAGCCTGGCACGAAACAAGATTTTTAGCCGGATTCAGCCCTGACAGCGCAACGGTAAGTTTAGCTTTTTCGCCCTATTTTTTTTCCGATACAGTCGCACTGGCGATTACCGTTAACGCCAGTACGAAGGACGTAAAACTCCAAATCATGAATATTTCCAGCAGTGTCTGGAATACCGCCGCCAGTTTCGCCGGCTACCCCTGCACGATAATGAGTAACCCCACTTTTACTGGAGTAAGTTCGGCGGCTCTAGCCTTTTCGCCTGATTATATGGGCAATGACCCCGATTACCGTCGAGTCTTTATCGGGCTGACCGTTAATGGCGGCGTTTCCGCCAGTAACACCAGCGGTATTTATCGTTACGACGATACCGTTAAAAAAGCACTACTTCTTAACAAGAAGATATACAGCATCACTTACGACGGCTATCATTTAGCTGCCGGCTCGGCGAACACCAACGCTGTTTATTATTCCACTAATTCCGGCGCAATAACACCGGTCATTCGTACTTCCGATATCACCAAATGTCCGGGCGGTGTAAACCACACTATAGTCGCCTGTATGGGTAATAACATCATCGCCGGCACCTCGGGTGAAGAAAGCGCCTTTGCCTTATCAGAGGACGGCGGCAACACTTTTAACGATATCAGCCTTATCGACACGGATATTTCTACAGCTAATGATGTCGCCGTTAATAGCGACGGCTCTATAATTTATCTCCTATCGGAAAACAGCACTAATGCCAGCTTGTGGTACTTTGATTCCGCTATATGGCGTCGGGTATTCAGTCAGAAAAACACCTCTGATTTCCGCGTGCATATCGCGCCATCGAACGAAAATATTGTCTATCTAACGGAAAAAAACGGTACCGCTTTTTATTACAACAGCAATGCCGGGATGTCGCCCTGGCATATCCGCGTTTGTAGTATTACTATCCAGGATTTAACGGTAACAACTTCCCAAGTTGTTTACGTTATTAATAACCTTGGCAGCGTGATTAGAACCACCGATAATGGCCTCAACTGGTACACTACCAGTTCAACCGACCTCACCACGGGCGCTACAATAATCAGTGTCGGTGCTAGTATCCTCTTTGCCGGAAGTACAAACGGATATGTTTCTTACACGTTCGACGGCGGTACAACCTGGACGAAAATTCCCCAACCAATCGAGTTCGGCGCCGGCAGCGTACAGATAGCCCCGGATGACAATTTTAGCTCAAACAGGATAATCTATGCCGCCAGCGATCAAGAGGGCGGCAACATTATGAAATGGATAATCGGGACCAGTACGTCCTGGACGGATATTTTCGACGGTTCAATTGAGAAGGGGATATACGGGCTGGTAGTGAATAATGACGTGCTCTATGCCCTGGAGTATAACTACGTCTCTAAGGTTAGCACCCTCTGGCGACACCTCTCCCCGGCCAACGCTACCGCGGACTCGACAGAATGGACTTTCCGCGCCGCCGATACGGGCGTGATGTTGAATTCCGCCCCGCAGGCGCTAAAGGAAAGCTATAATACACTATGGGCAATCAACACCAATACTACCATCGGCAGCGATAAGTTATACATTTACACCGACGTTATTGTCGACGTTGAAATAAACTTATTGCTCCCGCCGGACGGATATCACGTCAATGTCAATGTCATTAACTTTACCGCCTACGATGTTTCTTTTAGCTGGGAACGTCCTTCCATAGCCACCGGTTATCAACTCTTTATCTCGCAGGATATTAGTTTTAAATCTAACGTGTACGTAATATCGGTCAATTCAACGGACGATATTATCGGTGTGATCGTCGGACCGCATCAAGCGGGCGCTCAACAAATCGATTTTGAACCGGACAGCCGCTACTACTGGAAAGTACGGGTTTCTATACCCAGTTACAGTCCATATTCAGAAATCAGATACTTTATTATTGATCGGCTTGGCAGCGCCGCTTTTGAGACCATTAAATTATACCGGACCAATCAACCTTTAGACCCAAATCCAACGCTTTCATGGTCGCCTTTAAGCGGCATTACTGAATATGAATTCAGATTAAGCGATGATTGGGAGATGAAAAGCCTGCTCGTCGACACGTTTGTTGAATCTACCACCTATAAAGTAGAAATTCCCCTTGAATATGGAGGAACTTACTTCTGGCAAGTTAGAGCGACCAAGCCCCGTTTAAGTAATTGGTCAGGACTCGCCACGTTTAACGTTATCAATGAACCCGAGGAGACGACCGGCCTCATTATAGAAACAGCGCCGCCCGAATCTATTGCTTTAACGGTAACCGCCCCGCCCGAAACCAAATATTCCCTAGTAGAACAGATAATCAACATCAGCCAGTCTTACGGACCTGTTGCCATCTTCATCCTGATTTTATTATTAGGGGCAGTAGCAATACTGCTTTTCCGCGGCAAACCGTTTAAATTCCTCACGATGCCCCTATGGAAAGAACGTCCGCAACGTCCACCGCCAACGACGAAAATAAGCGACATCGAACGAGTAAGACCGTCGCCGACCTTGCCACCAACCGCAGTAATACCCGAAGCACCTAAGGAGGCGGAGAAAGTCGAGCCGCATCCGTCACTGTTGGAAAAAGACAAAGAAGCTGCCACTGTTATTTTCGCCGCCAAGAGCTTTATGTGGATGGCAGCGCAACCCGAAGCGCCTGACGCGGCTCAAGCCGCTTTAAAAGAAAAAGAGCGCCGTTCTTTGGGGAAGAAACTCGCCGCGAAAATCCGTGACGTAACGAGAAAAGAAAATCTATATCTAAAATACCCTGCCGATGCCTCGATGCTGCTGGGCATCTGGGCGGAATACGGCTCCAGAAACGAAACAAGCAGCTATCTGGCGAAATCATTCGAGCTAAACCCGTATAACGCCATCAAGTTACTTAAGTGCTACCTGCCCCCAGCCAAACCGGGTGGAGAACCACCCACCGCCGAAGACTTCACCATGACGCAATATAAAAATGTAGCCGGAGTCGTCGACCCCGATATTGTTTACGCGGCGCTTTCGAAAATCTTTAAATTCGATATCAGCACGATTGAAGAAAAAGTACCCATAGCGCCCGAGGATAGGAATTTAGCCTTCCAGTTTATGCGGCTGCATCACGAAGTTAAAGGACAATCATAATTCTACGTTTTTTTATTCTCCCCGGATTCTCAAAATTTTTATGTAAAATTACGGAAAATACAACGTGATTGGTTTACTTGTTTGACAGTCTAATCAAGATTACAGTAAAATATATCGGCACTATCTTCAGAGGGAGATAGTTAGGCACATTGAACATAGGGGACGGGATTTTTTCGAGAATATTTCTTTCGTCTACCACCTGTACATCTCTTTTACGTTTGTCCCCACCGACTAGAAAGGCAATTAGCCTGAATATATATATTAAAGTTGTTTGGTGAAATGGGACTACTTAAAGGAAGAAAAAAGGCATTCTCTCTTTTTAAGGGACGCGGAACCATGCCGCAGCCTATTTACGGCAGCGACAGCAGCTAAATCACCGCTCATTCTAACTTTTAATTCTCCTGTCTCCTAATCCTGCGTCTCCGAATGTGCCTTAAAAATAAAAAACGCAAAATAATAATAAAACTGGAGGAAAACAATGTCTTACCCGAAATTTGAATCTATCCTTCTCGAGAAGGATAAAGAAGAACCAAAGATTACCTACCTCACCCTGAATCGCCCGGACAAGAACAACTGCATCAGCATCGGCGAAGAATACATGACCGGCGATATCAAAAAAGCCATGTGGGAAATCAACCATGATGATGACTGCAATGTCGTTATCTTCAAGGGCGCCGGCAAGAACTTCTGCGCCGGATTCGACCTTTCCATGGTCTACCGCGTCTACGGCGGCGCCAAAGGCGTCAAACCCAGCCAGAGAATCAGACTCCAAACCGACCAGGACCAGCTTTACGGATTCCCCCAGGCTATCCTGGATTGCAACAAGGTCGTCATGGTGCAGGTGCACGGCTGGGCTATCGAAGCCGGCCTGTACATCACTAAAGCGGCCGACGTTGTAATTGCTGCGAAAAATGCCAAATTATCCCAGATGGGTCAGCGGCTCGCCTTCGGCGGTCTGCCCACCCTACCACTCGAGCTGGTCATGGGCCACACCAAGAAGGTCGAGGAAATCCTACTCACCGGCCGCACCATCAGCGGTGACGAAGCCGAGGAAGCCGGCTATGTAACTAAAGCCGTCCCCGAAGAAGACCTGGAGAATGAAGTGCACAACCTGGCTGCCGCCATTGCCCTACTACCCCGCGACTGCGTGGTGATGGGCAAATTCGCCCGCCGCCATATGCTAAGCCGGCTGGGCTTAACCAACCTCTCAGAGGTTATTCTCTATCACACCTTCAGCACCAACCTCAAGTACAGCGACGACGAGCGCGAGCTGATGTTCATCCGCGACCGCGAGAGCATGGGCGAAAGGGAAGCCTTCCATAAGATGCACGAGAAATACGAAGAACGCCTGAACAAGACGAAGTATTTCCGCAGCTACCGCCCGGAAAAGAAATAAAGCCCTACTATGCTAAAGCTACGTAGGGCAAGCAGGCTCATCACGAGTAGCGGTAAATGTTCCTGAAAAAGGAGTAAATCTATGGCACAGACAAAGGAACAGGCAAAGTATCCCGAATTTGTTAAAGACGACTATTTCAAGATTGACGTCGAATGCCATCTTAGCGGCGAGGCGAACAAGAAATACTTCAACTACTTCCCCGAATACCGGAAGTGGGTCTGGGGCACGGCGGAAACCGCCCGCGCTTTTAATGCCGTCCCCCACCACGTTACTAAAGACTGGAAAGAACCGCCGGTAACCAAAGCCGAAAAATCGGAACTGGCGGAAGAAGACCAGCTGATAGTTTACATGGACCGCTACGGCTTGGATATGGCCTGTATCCTCCCCGAATCCATGATGGAAACTACAGGCTATTCCACCAAATGGTCCACCAACGGCCACCTATTACTCGCCGCCGAAAAATACCCGGATAGACTCATCGTCCAGCCTAATGTCGGTCCCTTCGCGAAGAGAGACATGAAAGATGTCCTCTGGGAGCTCGATTACCTGGTACAGGAAAGGAGCTGCAAGCTATTCAAGTTTTATCCTCCGGAAGATACCTATATCAACGACGAGAGGATATGGCCTTTCTACAAGAGATGCAATGAGCTGGGAGTCACCGTTTCCATCCACACCGGTTGGAGCTGGTGTCCCCCGGGTAAAGCTAAATACTGCCTGCCGGTACTGCTGGATGATGTCGTGAATGATTTCTACGACCTGAAAATAATCGCGTTCCATGCCGGCTGGCCGCAATGCCATGACCTGAACATGATAGCTTTAAGCCACCCCAATGTATATATCAGCTTAAGCTTGATTATGCCCTGGTATAAAGCGGCACCGCGGCGTCTAGCCGAAATAATCGGTGAGGCTATACAGTTTGCCGGACCCGACCGCATCGTCTGGGGCACCGACTTTTATGGTCCCGGCGGATTATTCAGAGAAGCAATCATCGGCTTAAGAACCTTTGAGATGCCGGAAGAACTGCAGAAGGGCTACGGCTTCGCGCCAGTAACCGATGAAGTCAAGCGGAAAATCTTCGGCGAAAACCTGGCTAAAATACTCGGTATAGACACGTCCAAGAGACGTGTAAAATAATACGGATATAAAAGGAAAGGAGAAAAAATGTCCGAATTCCCAATCTTATTCTCACCTATTAAATTAGGACCGCTAGAGATAAAAAACAGAATCGGCGGTTCCTGCACCACCACCGGCGGCGCAGACCAGAACGGCTTTATTAGAGAAGAATGTATCTACTCTTACGCCGGCAGGTCGGAAGGCGGCGCCGGATTCATCACCATCGAGTGCACCTTCGCCACCGACTGGGGCGCCAAGACAACCAGCTTCGGCAACCCGCGCATCAGCGGCCGTTCCTACTACGAAGGTCAGTCGAACCTCGCCGAAGGCATCAAGCAATGCGGCGCTAAAGCGTTTATCCAGATTACCCCCAGCTTCGGCCGCCAGGGCTCCAGTAAAACTTCCGGTGAAGTCCCGGGGGCTCCTTCCGCCATCCCCTCCCAACGTCCGCAGGACTACGAACAGAGAATCATGCCCCGCGGCTATGAAACGAAAGCGCAAACGCTGGGCGCGACCTCTATGCCCAAGGTACTGACTATGGAAGAGATTCACTACATGGAGGAGACATTCCCCACCGCCGTCGCCGCCGCCAGAATCTGCGGCTATGACGCCGTCGAGTTTCATAGTCCCCACGGCTACCTCATCCACCAGTTCCTTTCGCCGCGTTCTAACCAGAGAACGGACGAATACGGCGGCTCGCTAGAGAACCGCTTCCGCTTCCTGAAGAACCTGCTGGTTGCCTCTCGTAAGAGAGTTGGTCCGGACTTTTGTTTAGGCATCCGCCTTAGCGGTGACGAGCATATGGAAGGCGCCATCCACGAGGAAGAGCTGATACAGGTCGCGAAATGGTGCGAAGATTTAGGCGCCAGCTATATTCACCTCTCCGACGGTTCCTACGAAGCCAGACATTACTTCTTCCCGCAGGACCCGTTCTGCTTCATCAATCACGCTAAGAATTTCAAAAAAGAACTAAAAATACCTTTGATTGTTCCCGGCCAGCATGACCCCTACCTTGCCGAAGAAGTACTGCGCAAAGGCTGGGCGGACGCCATCACGATGGGCCGCCAGCTGGTTGCCGACCAGCGCACCCCGCACAAATGGCAAGAAGGTAGGGTTGACGAGGTCGTACGATGTTTACGCTGCAACGTTTGCTTAGCCCGCTTCAACCGCGGTTTGGCGATTCGCTGCGCCGTCAACCCCAACATCGGCCGTGAAAAATATGACCCCAAACTAAACACCAGCAATATGGCGCAGGCTCTTCGGCCGTTACCCGAGCCATTCATGCCGCCCTGCCAGAACACCTGCCCCGCCGGACTCGATATCAACGCCTATGTGTTAATGGTTTCCCGCGGGCAGATTGAAGAATCCTACCGCTACCTGAAGCAATACACACCCTTCCCCGGCGTGCTCGGTCGCGTTTGCCCGCATAAATGCGAAAAGGAATGCAACCGCGGCAAGCTGGACGACCCCATCGGCATCAACAACATCAAACGCTTCGTGGCGGACTACGTGATGGAAAAAGGTTTAACCGGCCAATTCGCCTATCTAAAGCCACAGTGCTTACCGGAAAAACTGCCCATCACTAAGAAAGAAAAAGTAGCCGTCGTCGGTTCCGGTCCCGCCGGTTTGACCGCGGCTTACTTCCTGATTAAGAAAGGTTATGCCGTCACCGTTTTCGAAGCGGCTTCCGTGATTGGCGGCATGATGGTTTTAGGCGTACCCGAGCACCGTCTGCCCAGAAAAGTCGTGGCATGGGAAATCGATGCCCTGAAGAAGATGGGTATCGAAATCAAAAACGGCAGCCCGGTGAAAGCCCCCGAAGCCCTGTTAAAGAAAGGCTATAGCGCGGTATTCGTCGCCGTCGGCTCACAAAATAGCGCCAAGCTCAACGTCCCCGGCGAGAACGCGGCTGGTATTGTCCAGGCGCTGCCCTTCCTGAAAAACGTCAACCTCGGTAAGAAACAAGCCGTCGGCAAGAACGTCGTCGTCGTTGGCGGCGGCAGCGTCGCCATAGACGTCGCCTCCTCCGCACTGCGTCTCGGCGCCGGCAGCGTCCAGGTAGTCTGCCTCGAGTGCAGCCATGACGAAATGCCTGCCCAGAACGAGGAAATCGAGCAGGCTATCGAGGAAGGCATCAAAGTCGATATGAGCTGGGGTCCTAAAGCAATCCTCACCACCGGCGGTAAAGCGGCTAAAGTCAAGGGCGTCGAGCTAAAGCGCTGCGTCTCCTGCTACAACGCTGCCGGCCAGTTCGCCCCGGTTTATGACGATAAGAAAACGAAGTCCATCGAAGCCGATATGGTTATCACCGCTATCGGTCAGCGGGTCGACCTCTCCTTCATGAAAGAAAGCAAAGTCAAAGCCACCAAACGCGGCACCATCGAGACCAAAGACCGCTATATGGCGACCAGCGTTAAAGGCGTCTTCGCCGGCGGCGATGTCGCTCGCGGCCAGGGCACGATGATTGAGGCGATGGCTGACGGCAAGAAAGCCGCTATCGCGATCAACTGCTACCTGCGCGGCGTCGACCTGCCGCCCGCTCCTCCGGAACCGATTCTGGCGGATGTTACCGAATTTGCCTTCCAGTTCCACTTGAGGGAATACACGAAGGAACCTCGATTCGGCACCGAAACCACGCCAGCTGCCAAGCGGAAGAGCAACTTTAGCGAGATTAACCTCGGCTTCAAAGACAAAAAGACCTGCGTTGACGAAGCCAGGCGTTGCCTTACCTGCCGCTGCTCGGCAGTAAGGTACTAGACGCGTAGTCGTAAAAATAAGTGGTACAATATCAGGGAGGGAACAGGAGACAAAAACAGTCTCTCCCTCCCTGAAATTTTTAATGCAATAACTAAATAACATGTCATTCTGGCGAAAGCCAGAATCCACTCCTTTTCCCCACTACTGGATTCCCGCTTTCGCGGGAATGACGAACCGGGAGGAACAAACTATGGGCTGGCAAGAGGAATATAAGAAGAAGCTGGTAACACCGGAACAGGCGGTCAGCGTTATTAAATCAGGCGACCGCGTTTGCTTTACACAAGGTAACGAACCTATGGCGTTAGGACTCGCCCTGGCGGCAAGATTAGGTGAGATAGAAAACGTCCTCCTATCGCTGCGTACGCCGGGGAGGGACTTTGGGTGGTACGACCCGGTTTTCGAGATGTCCTTTAAAATCGAGGTCGGCTTCCCACTTCCTATCGTCCGGCAGATTATCGCCGAACGGCGGTGCGACCTGGCTATCGGGGGACTGGGCTTTATCTTCACCGAAGAAGATAGGGGTCCAGCCGACGTCGTGATGGTCGAACTATCTCCGCCCGACGAGCATGGCTACTGCAGTTTCGGCGCCTCGGTCTGGACGAAGAAAACGGAAGTCCGGCGCGCCAAAATAGCCCTCGCCGAGGTCAATAATAACCTCATCCGCACCTACGGCGATAACTATATCCACGTCGACGAAATCGACTACTTCGTCGAACATACGCCGTCGGGCAAAACGCCGGGCGGCACCGACCTCCTGGGCAGGAAAAACGTTGAAGCCGGCGAGGTCGAAAAGAAAATCGCTAATTACGTCGCCGAACTCATTAAAGACGGCGACTGCCTGCAGGTAGGCGTCGGCTCGACCAGCGAATGGTGCTGCACGCTCGGCACCTTTGAAAGCAGGAAGGACCTAGGCTGGCATTCCGAAACAACGCCCCGCGGCATCATCCCCTTAATCCGCAAGGGCATCATTAACGGCAGCCGTAAGAATTTTAAAACCGGTATCGCGGTCGCTACAGCCTGCGGCGGCGGCTCTAAAGAAGACATGGACTTCGTGACGATGAACCCATGCTTCGAACTGCATAGCGCCGAGTGGTGTCTCGACTCGCGCATTATCGCCTCTAACGACAATATGGTGGCTATTAACAGCGCGGTAAGCGTGGATTTCGCCGGGCAAATCGCCGCCGAATCGGTCGGTCCCCGGGTCATCAGCGGCGCGGGCGGGCAAACGTCCTTCGCTATCGGCTCATTCCTTTCTAAAGGCGGTCGGTTTATCACCGTGATGCCTTCTACCGTGGGCAGCGGTGAAAAGCGACTTTCGCGCATCGCGCCGATGCTGGCAGAAGGGACGATTGTAACCGTTCCCCGCACCATCAGCGACTACGTCGTCACCGAGTACGGCATCGCCCACATCAAGGGCAAGACACAGCGGCAGCGGGCTTTAGACCTAATCGCTATCGCCCATCCCGACTTCCGCGCCGACCTGAAGAAGGAAGCCGAAAAGCTTTATTGGCCCTAAAGAAAATAATTAGAAAAAATCAGAGGGGCGGCGCTTGCAGCGCCGCCCCTTTTTTTAGTTTTAATCGTTTATTATACTTTAGATTCTATTCAATCCACCCGGCTATCAAAGTGACGGTTGCTTCTGTAGTAGAGCCGTTTCTAATAACAGTAAGGATTACGGTGTCTCCCACGCTACTATATTCCCCAATATAGCTAATAAAGTCGGCAAAATCTCTAATCGTGACACCATTGATGGCAGTGACAACATCGTTCGCTTGTACCTGCCCGACATTATTAGCTGTTTCGAACCAGAAACCCAGACAGGTATCAAGTCCCAAATCGATAGCCTTTTCCGGACTCATATTCCATATTAACCAGTTGCCGGGTAGGGTCGCGTTGGTGAAGGAACCATTATCTATGATGGCTTGAGTTACCCTCTTCACTCTATTTGAAGAAACGGCGTATTTCACTCCCTCGGCATTAGATTCGCCACTCTCGGCAATGCCAATAACCTGTCCTTTATTATCAAAGACAGGCCCGCCGCTGTTACCATGGTTCTGGGCAGCGTCGTATTGAATTAAATTGGCAACATACCCAACTCCCCCAACATATCCCCCTCCTCCAATCCGGCTGATAACACCAGAGACCACCGTTTCAAAAATGCCAAGGGGATTACCAACGATGATGATTGGCTCACCACACACTATAGTATTGGAGTCAACTAGTGTTAATGGTGTAAGATCTGAAAATCCGTGTATTTTTAACACGGCGACGTCACTAGCTCTATCGCTGCCGACAACCGTCGCCTCGGCAACTCTACCGTCGTGTAATTTTACATCTAAGTAAGATTGACCATTAACAACGTGCCAGCATGTTACTATATATCCGTCCGCACTATAAACAAAACCAGAACCTAAAGCAACATCACCTATTATTTGGCATACACTACCAATAACTTTGTTATAAATTTGGCGTACGTTCATGGTTGACTCGTCTAATTGAGTCCCGATATTAGCAACATTTGTACTAAGGTTATTGAGGCTACTCTGTGCAGAGTTTAATTTCGTGGTTGTATCGCTCTTGAAAGTAGACAGGTCAGAGTTTAAACTGGTAAAACTGTCCTGTACACCAGTAATATCATTTTGTACACCGGTGAATTTATTAGCGGTGTCGGCTTTAAAGGATGAAACATCACTTTTCACCGTGCCAAATTGATCAGTGGTATAAGCTTTGAATGCTTGGGTATTACTATCTAATGTCCCAATTTTATCATTGAGAACGATGGAAAACGCCCCGACACCGATACTGATAACGAAGAGAGCAACGATTAACCAAATAACTGCTTTGTTCATAATACAAATCCCTCCTTTTTTACATTTAATACGAAACATACTAATTGAAAACTGTAGAATTGTCAACTAATCTTGAAAATCCAATCTCATTATTGTTACAATACAAAGGCAAGCCGAGGTGGCGGAATGGCAGACGCGCTACGTTCAGGGCGTAGTGTTCGTAAGGGCGTGGGAGTTCAAATCTCCCCCTCGGCACCAAAACTAAAGACGCGCTTGTAGCTCAGTTGGATTAGAGCGGAGCCCTGCGGAGGCTCAGGTCGTGGGTTCGAGCCCCGCCAAGCGCGCCACCCGGGCGGTTAGCTCAGTTGGTCAGAGCACCTGCTTTACACGCAGGGGGTCAGAGGTTCGAGTCCTCTACCGCCCACCATATTTTACAGGTGTGGTTAAGGTTGACAAATAAACGTATTATATATTAACATTTACCGAAATTATGTAATGTCAAACAAAGGAGTCTAACTATGACGTTACCAAGCAAGCTCCTTTACCAAAAGACTTCAGTTTATTTTAATCCCCAAACAGGAAGCGATATTTTTCAGTGCCGGTTAGGGAAATTACTAGGCGGATTATTTGCCACTAAAATGCTCTGGTAGAAGACCAAAATATTGTCAGCCATTTCTTCGGCAGTGTATGATTTTACTAAGGCCTCTTTTCTCTGTTAAGGCAAAGGATTATATTTATGGGAAAAATATCCTCTCTCCTAAGAGAGTTTCAGGAATATAACCGGCTTTTTGCTGAAAGCAACAAACAGAACAGACGCCTGGTTTTCTATTCCGAGCGGGATATCTATTACCAGTACTTTGAAGGCTATATTCAATATGTGCTGGACCATTCCGATATCGATATCTGCTATATAACTTCCGACCCTGATGATCCGGTTTTTCGTATTGGAAACAGCCGTATCCATCCTTTTTTCATAAACAATTTACTTGCTACCGCTTTTGCCAGATTAGATGCTAAGGCATTGGTTATGACTATGCCCGATCTTGATAAATATCACATTAAAAGATCCCGCAATTCCGTTAATCACATCTATCTGTTTCATGGTGTCGGGAGTACCCACCTGCAGTATAATAAAGACGCATTCAATGCCTATGATACAATTTTCTGCATCGGCAAGTACGACATTAATGAGCTTCGCAAAGCTGAACAGCTCTACAAGTTACCCCCCAAAAAACTTATAGAATGCGGTTATTATTGGATAGAAAAAATATATACTACCCACCAGAGCATGCTTGCCACTAATCCGGCGCAGAATGCTTCCGAGAAGACCATACTGATTGCTCCTTCATGGCATGACGACAATATTTTGGTATTCTGTGTAGATGAACTGATAAGTGCATTGAAAAACTCCGGATATCGCGTCATTTTTCGTCCTCATCCAGAATTTATAAAAAGGAAAAGAAAACTCATCGAAACATTAGCAGGAAAGCTAAAGAATATAAAAAATATGGTTTTGGAGCTGAACATGGCATCAAGAGCCAGCATCCATCGGGCTGATGTTCTGATAACTGATTGGTCGGCCATATCATACGAGTATGCTTTCGGCACAGAACGACCAGTTCTCTTTATAAATGCCCCCTGTAAAATCACCAATCCCGATTATAAGGAGCTGGGAATAGAACCAATAGAATTTGCCGTTCGCAGCCAGATCGGAAAAGAAATAGAGACCAGGGAGATTGCCTCTATCTGCCCCGTTATTGATGAATTAATTCGCAGCCGGGATACTTACCGGAAGCAGATTATTCATTACAGAACAGCCTATATTTCCAACTGGCTCAAATCGTCAAAGGTAGGCGGTGACTACTTGATAGAGTGGTGCACCAAGCCTGTTGTACCTAATACCACAAAAAATGAGGTATAGATAATGAAGGCGTTAATACTCACGGCTGGACTTGGTAACCGTATGAAGCCATTGACAGATGTAGTCCACAAAACGATGTTGAAAGTCGGTAATGAGACCATTATCGAACGCATTATTAATGGGCTCCAGGCAAACGGTATTACAGATATTGTCATTGTTACCGGGTACCGTGCCGATGAACTAAAGCAGTATCTGCTTAGCCGCTATAGCCAGGTTAATTTTACGTTTGTAAACAATCCCCGCTATAAAGAGACCAATAATATCTACTCTTTGGCGCTTGCGTTCAATGAAATTGAGATTAATGATGATATACTGCTGATTGAGTCAGACCTTATTTATGAAAACAAGGTTATTGATAAAATCATAAACTCTCCCTATCCCAATGCCGCCCTTCTGGACAAGTACCGAAGCGGCATGGACGGCACCGTGGTTTCCGTGGCAAACGACATCATCACCAGTGTTATTCCACCGCACCTGCAGAGCGAGGAGTTTGACTTTTCAGATAAATATAAAACCCTGAATATCTACAAGTTCTCAAAGGAATTCTGCAATAAGAACTTCCGGAAGCTACTGACCTACTATGCAAAGGTGATTGATGACAATAGTTACTATGAACTGATTCTGGGCATTCTAATTTATGTGCAGAAAGAGGTAATACATGCCGAGATCCTGCATGGCGAGGAGTGGTCAGAGGTTGATGACCCTAATGATCTCAGGGTATCAGAGTTCATTTTTAATAAAGAAAAGAGAGTCGAAATTCTTAAAACAACATTCGGCGGTTACTGGTCCCACGACATTGTCGATTTCTCTTTTATTCGAAACATGTACTTTCCGAACAAATCGATGATATCTGAAATTAGAAACGAACTCGTAGATCTGATGCAAAATTATGGCTCAAAGCAGGATATTCTCAATCAGAAGCTTGCCTATTTTTTACTCTGCAATCCGGGAAATGTGAACCTTCTCAATGGGGCTTCACAAATCTATCCAATTTTACAGACGGCATATAAAAAAGAGAAGGTATTGCTCCCGGAACCGACATTCGGAGAATATCCGCGTATTTTTAAAAACACCGCTGTTTATGCCGACAAGGTCGGTATAAACACTGATGAAATAACCGATAAGGATAAGGACTGCAGGGTGGTGGTCTTTGTCAATCCAAACAACCCGACTGGAACTCTTTTAAACAGTTCATATCTGCATAACTATGCAGCCCGAAATCCTGAAAAAACAGTACTGGTGGATGAGTCCTTCATTGATTTTTCCGGCTCGGTCTCTATGATCGAGCTGCTTGAAAAGGACCCTTTGCAGAATGTCATCGTTATTAAGAGCTTGAGTAAGGTCCTTGGCGTGCCGGGAATACGATTAGGATTTACTTATACCCCAAACAGCCATTTCAATATGCAGGTCAGGGATACACTGCCTATATGGAACAGCAATAGCATTGCGGAATTCTTTTTGGAAATTATCCTAAAGCATCGACAATCTCTGGCGCAATCATTTCTAAAGACGATCAATGACCGTGAGGCATTTGCAGCCGAGCTGGCCGCACAGAACTTCATAGAAAAAGTTTACCAGAGCGGAGGGAATTTTATCCTGGTGAAATTCAAGAACAATGCAAAATTATCTGGCCTGGTCGCATGGCTTTTAGCCCGGCATTCGTTCTACATTAGAGATGTTTCCGAAAAATTTAATAATAGTGGTTATTATGTCCGGCTTGCTGTTCGATTTCCGGAAGAAAATAGCAGACTCGTTGAGCATATGCGGGCTTATTTCTCATAGACGCAGCAATATGAACTATTCAGCAGGTAGGATATTATGTCATCAGAGCATATAGCTATAGTACCGGGAGTACCTGCCGATGCCCGTGAGTTTTCACGATTAGTATTGCCGTCAGCAGAATTGCTGGTTGCCATTTTTGACACGAGGACAGAGGGGTTGCTGGCTCATTTGTATGCGCAGCCTAATAATTTATACAGTTATGCAAATTCGTGCTTTCTGCAGGTTGATGGAAAAAAAGTTGGTATATTGCTAGCGTATAGCCAAACAACCGAACAAAACCAACAGCAGAACACAAGCAGACTGATGAGTGAATATTTAGGGTTCGGATATTACCGAAGACTATTAAGAATGTCAAACGCCCACCGCGCTATGGGGTCGCTTGAGCCTAATGAATACCTGATCAGTAATATTGCGATTATTCCTGAATTCAGGAACCGCGGGTTGGGAGGAATATTGATTCAAGAGGCTGTCCGTCGGGCTCGGCATGAGGGCTGTTCAAGAATTGTGCTTGATGTGATGCCGTCAAATACTGCGGCCATCAGGTTATATGAAAAAAGCGGCTTTACCATAACACAAAAAAGACCGTCATTTAAGATAAACAGGAGTGAGTTTATATTTTACAGAATGGCGTATAAAATCGAACGCTGAAGGGTATTTTGACGGTTGGGAGTTTAATTTTATTTGTCGTTATTAGTTTCTAATGTTATGTGTTCGACTATCTCCATGGGCATCACTGCACGGTTCATAATATTAAAATGGAAGGCTGAAAGCTAATTCAAAAGTTTTGTCTATTGTATCCGATCGCCCTCCATGCGCTTCAAATAATAAAACCTTTTTTATCTTAAATAACCATCTTTTTACCGCCTTAATCAAGTTAGACTACTTAAATCTTTCGCCAACCAATTTTTTTGCAACGTGTCTCCACTAAATCGCCCTTGACCTTATCCTTATTCTCGTATATTATCGCATTGACCCGAATGAGAAGGAGGCATAATCTATATGGCTGTATCTAAATATGATTATCTTAAGACAACGGAAATTATACGCAATACGATATATCCGCCATTTAAAAATATGATTTTTTATGCTCTTAAAGATAGCAACTTCCAAATCAGGTTTACCCACGTCAGCGTGCCTTTTAAAGGGAAAGAAGATGCGCACAAACATGATTTCGCTGAAGTCTTTGTATTTGTGCCTTGTTCCGACGACTTGAAAGCTTATGACGCGGAAAGTGAAATATATATTGGTGAAGAAGGCGAGAAAATAGTGGTGAACCAGACCTGCGCCGTCCATATCCCAGCCGGACTAATTCATTGTCCGATTGTGCATAAAAGAGTCGGTACGCCTTTCTTCTTCGTAAATTGTCCCATTACTCCCCAATACTCGGCAATTATTGGGGAAAACAAGGTTGATTATCCCGTTGATAAAAAACTATTCCCCCGTAAATAGCGCATAATCAGTTGGTTAGACAAGGAGGCAATATGATTGAACAGGAATTGCTTGTTGACATAGTTGGTGCTCAAAACGTTATCAATAAACCAGCGATGCTTGACCAATACGCCAGCGATATGAGCTTCGTTAATGCCATTAAGCCTCGGTGTATTGTAAAACCCAAGAACAGAGATGATATTGAGAAAATTGTTAAGCTGGCTAGAGAAACCAGGACACCATTGATACCGGTCAGTTCCGGTCCGCCACATTTTCGAGGTGATACCGTACCAAGCATTGGCGGAGCTGTTGTCGTCGACTTAAGCGGCATGAAAAAAATCATCAGGGTTGACCGCTTAAACCGGGTGGCTATGTTCGAGCCTGGCGTGACCTTCGGCGAACTGATTCCGGCGGTAACCAAAGCCAAATTGCGACTCAATATACCGTTGGTGCCGCGGAGCACAAAGTCAGTCACCGCCAGCATGCTGGAGAGAGAGCCGGTTATCCTGCCCACGTATCATTGGGACATTGCCGACCCCCTGGATTGTGTAGAGATTATCTTTGGCACCGGCGATATGTTTCGTACCGGCGCTGCGGCGGGACCGGGCACCTTGGATGAGCAATGGGCGGCCGGAGGTGCTCAAGTCGAAGCCGCCGGACCTTCTTCAGCCTCATGGTATCGTTTAATAGGCGGGTCGCAGGGGACGATGGGTATCGTTACCTGGGCGTCAGCGAGGTGTGAAATACTCCCCAAAATTGAAGAACCATTCATGGTGGGTTCTTCACAATTAGATGACATCATGGAAGATGGTGCATTGGCTAATCAGATTAAGAATCCCTAACGAGTGCTTTATCTTAAATAAAATGAACCTAGCGGCGATGATAGCCAACAAATGGCCGCAGGAATACCAAGCAATCAAAGAAAGCCTGCCCGACTGGATACTTTTCTATAATCTGGCCGGCTATGAATATTTCCCTGAAGAAAGAATCAGCGCCCATGAAAAAGATGTCTGGAAAATAGCGCAGGGCGCCAACCTGGAACCAGCGCGGTCGGCGGGCAAAGTTTCGGCGTTCGACCTGCTGAAAGTTGTACAAGCGCCATCTGCCGAACCTTACTGGAAACTACGTTACAAAGGCGCCTGCCAGGACGTTTTCTTCATTACCAACTTCCAGAAAGTGGGCGAGTTAATCGATTACATGTACAAAGCGGCGGATGAAGCGGGCTATCCTGTTGTGACCTGGGCGTTTATATCCAGCCGTTAGTTCAGGGCTGTAACTACCATGTAGAATTCAACCTGTTCTATAACCCAGAAAACGCGAAAGAAGCCAATAGGGTTAAAGAGCTTGCTGCCCATGTCGTTAGCCCGTTGATATCCAGGGGGGCGTTTTTCTCGAGGCCTTATGGAGAAAGTGCCCGGGCTATCCTGAATAAAGACGCCGCCACTGTTCAAGCTTTAAAGAAAGTCAAAAAGATAGTCGACCCCGATAATGTGATGAACCCGGGGAAACTATGTTTCTAAAGTTTCTGTAATTGAAACACTAAGGAGAAATACTATGGCGTTAGAAGATTATAGAGAATCATATGGAAACCTGCCGCCGGTGTTCGGCGTGTAAATTTATCCCCCTGGAAAAAGTTACGGGGTACGACCGTGTCAATGTTTGCCCCAGTATCTCTAAATATAATTTTCATTCCTATTGCGGCGGCGGACGTATGGTGATGGGCACGGCTTTGCTGGAGAAAAGACTTGACTATACCGATAAGCTGCTCGAGGTAGTGTACAACTGCCAGATGTGCGGCGCCTGCGATACCTCATGCAAATATTCTATGGACATGGAAGTCATCGAGCCGATAAATGAAATCCGGATTAGCTGTGTCGAATCCGGCCATACCAATCCCGCCCTCGATAAAGTTATCAACAGCCTGCGGAAACAGGGCACTATGGTACCGGGCGCCAAAATCAAACGTGGCGAATGGGCGGCAGGACTTAATATCAAGGACTGCACCAAAGAAAAGGTAGATGTCATTTTTCACGTCGGCTGCCTGACCAGCTATAACAAGGATATGTGGAAGCTGGCGAAAACGACCGCCAAACTCCTGAAGAAAGCAGGCATCAACTTCGGTATCGCCGGTGAGAATGAGACCTGCTGCGGCGGTCGCGCCTACCAGATGGGCTATGAAAAAGACTTTACTGGAACAGGCGAAAAAGAATATGGCAATGATTAAGAAGTCCGGTGCTAAAACTTTAGTCACTGGCTGCGCCGAATGCTACCACGCTTTTAAAGTCCTCTATGATAAGTTTGATTTAAAAGGCGACCTTGAAGTCCTGCATATCACAGAATATCTTGCCCGCCTGATTAAAGACGGGAAGTTAAAACCGACGAAGAAACGAACACCGTGTCACTTACCATGACCCTTGCCATCTCGGTCGTATGGGCGAGCCTTACATTCACTGGAAAGGCAAAGAAGTATTAGCTGGAATACGTTCTCATGAGCCGCCCAAAGAATACCGCCGCGGAACCCATGGCATTTACGAACCGCCGCGCGATATCTTAAAAAGCATTCCCGGTCTTAAGCTGGTGGAAATGGATAGAATCTAAAGAGTATGCCTGGTGCTGCGGCGCTGGCGGCGGTGTTAATGAGACTAACCCGGAATTTTCCATGTGGACGGCTCAAGAAAGAATCGATGAGGCTGAATTAACCGGGGCTTCCGCCATCGCTACAGCCTGCCCCTGGTGTGTTAAAAACTTAAATGATGCTATTGTCTCAAAAACGCAGCAAGCTAAAGGTTTACGATGTCGTCGAATTACTGGAAAAAGCGCTTTAGGAGGTGATGCAAGATGGCTTTAAAGAGAGATTTTTATCGAGCCCTGGAAGATATACTTGGTCCGGAAAATGTTTCCGATGACCCTGTCATTACCGAGACCTATGCCAACCCGGTCAGACACGGTATACCCGTGCCCCCTAGGTTCGAAGCTATCACCCTGCCGGATAGTACGGAGCAGGTACAGGCAATCGTCAAGCTATGCAACAAACACGGGGTACAATATAAAGCCTCCAGTACCGGCTGGCTTTATAGCGACTCGGCTAAGCCCGGCTGTATCAAGATAGACCTGCGTCGGATGAACCGCATTATAGAAATCAACGAAAAAAGTATGTACGCTGTCGTCGAACCTTACGTTATCGGCGCCCAGCTTCAAGCCGAGTGTATGAAAAGGGGACTTAACTGTAATCTGACCGGCGCCGGCAGCAATTGTTCGGCTCTCCCGCTGGCGGCTCATGTCAACCTTGGGCATTTAAGTCAAAGCGGCAGCTACGGTGAGAGAAACCAGCTTGCTTTAGAGTGGGTCACCGGCGACGGAGAAATCGTGCGATTGGGCTCGCTCGGCACGAATAACGAGTGGTTCTGCGGCGACGGACCGGGACCCTCGCTGCGCGGCATTATCAGGGGCAACACGATGCCGCTGGGCGGACTCGGCGTTTATACCAAAGCCGCCCAGAAACTTTATCACTGGCCGGGACCCGCTACTTTCCCCATGGAAGGCGTATCGCCGAAGTACAAGCCAGCTTATGTACCGCCGGGGTTTCTAGTCCGCTATTTTTCTTTTAAGACGTTAGATGCTATGATTGACGCCGTTCTCAAGATAGGCGAGGCAGAAATTGCCACGGAGTTAATGTGCTTCAATGCCGCCATGATGGCTTCCAACCTGGCTACCAAAAATATGGAAGAGGAAAGAGAAATTTATAATAAGTTTAAGGATTCGGTGCTGGGTCCCGGATTCATGGTCCTAATTGCCGCTAACTCTGAAGACGATTTTGCTTATAAGAAAAAGGTATTACAGACAATAATTGATGAAACTGGAGGGAGATGCCTGGAGGCAGTCGATGACCCCGAGAACCAGGGAGGCTACATCTGGCGCTATTTCAGAGAAACCGGCTCGATTAAAGAGACAGGACGGGTTTTAGCGCCGCAGGCAGGTATGGTCGGCGGCGGCGATTCCTTCCCCCTGATGAGCTACTTCATCAAGAGCTGCACTAAACTTAAGGAAAAGCTCATCAAAGAAGGTTCTCTTTACGACGACGGGACATCTCCGTTTATCCAGTCCATCGAGCACGGGCATACCGGTCACGGTGAAATACTGGCACGTATTTCGATAACAGTTAAAGACCCCAGAGAGATCAATCGAGTTATCAACGCGGGTTCTAACGAAATTTCGATTAAGGAATTTTTCGGCGTACCGCAGCACGTCTGGAGCGATACTCTCCACGATATGTACGGGCCGTACGCCAGTAATTATCATTTATGGTTAAGAAAAATCAAGAAAACGTTCGACCCTAACGGTGCATCAGAGTCTTCAACTTATATCACAGCTAAGGATGAATAAACAATAAAAAGGAGAAAAAAGTATTATGTTGTTAAAAGATAGGGTAGCCATCATCACCGGAGGCGCCCGCGGCATGGGCCGGGCGATAGCCCTCCGCTTTGCCAAGGAGGGATGCTCCTCGGTCATTGTAGATTTGCTGGACAAAGACGGCGAGAAGACAGTCGCGGATATTAAAAAAGCTGACAGGGATGCCGTTTATGTCCATTGCGATGTCACCAGCAGCGCCCAGGTGAATGATATGGTAGCTAAAGCCATCGCCAAGTTCAAGAAAATAGACATCATGGTAAATTGCGCCGGCATCGGCAAGCCCCCTAAGCTCATTAATGATATCTCCGAGGCAGAGTATGACCAGGTGGTGGCGGTGAATATGAAAGGCATCTTCCTGTGTCTTCAGGCTATCGCCCCCCATATGAAAGCCAATAAATACGGTAAAATCATCAATATCGCCTCGCTAGCCGGCATATCCCCCGCCCCATTTTCCATCCATTACGCCGCCGCTAAAGCCGCCGCCAAACACCTATCCGACTGCTTTGCGCTGGAAATGGCTAAATATCACGTCACCTGCAATGCTATTCTCCCCGGCATGATTCGCACGGACATGACGCGCGACTTCGCCCCACCGGCGATAAAAGACCTGGACGCCTTCATGGGCAAGATGGCGGAAGGCATACCACTGGGGAGAGAAGGCACGGTGGAAGACATTGCGTCCGCGGCGCTTTTCCTGGCATCGGACGAATCGTCTTATATCACCGGTGACAGTATCCGCGTCGGAGGGGGCATGCCCAGCCGGGCAGCGCCTTAAGGTTTTTTAATTAAATAGCAACTATAAAAGGAGGCATCAAATGGAGCTGGGACTAAAAGGTAAAATAGCGCTGGTTACCGGGGCTGGCAGTCAGATAGGCTTCGGGAAAGCCATAGCCCTACAGTTAGCTAAGGAAGGGTGCGACGTCGTCATCAACGATATCGATATCGATGGCGCGCAACAAACCGCCGCTGAAGTGGAGAAATTGGGACGCCGGTCCATGGCGATTAAAGGCGATGTCACAAGTGTTACAGAATGGGAGTCAATGGCTAGTAAAATATTGGAGAAGTTCGGTCGTATCGACATATTGGTGAATAATGCGGGCGGCTGTACACCGCCTAAACCATTCTTACAAATGACTGATAAGGACTGGGAGTTCGATATCAACGTGAACCTTAAAAGCACGCGCAACGGTACGAAGACCGTTCTGCCGATAATGATAAAGCAAAAAAGCGGTAAAATTGTGAATATTACGTCCGGCGCGGGGATTAATGGCGGGATGTTTACGGCTGGCTATGCCGCCGCTAAAGCAGGCATTATCGCATTCAGTATGGGGGTCGCCAAAGAAGCAGCACCCGAGGGAATCAACATCAACTGCGTTTCACCTGGTCCGGCCAATACCGGCTTCGCTAAAAACGCTCCCCCTGGTATGTTGGAGAATTTTCCCAAGAATCTACCGATAAGACGACTAACCACACAGCAGGACGTTGCTAATGCCGTCACCTTTCTGGCTTCCGATGCCGCCAGTGATATCGTCGGGCAGGTACTGGTGGTTTCGGGCGGGGTATCGCCTTAAAGAAATGTTTTTAACGGGAAGGAGAGCATGATGAATATCGAAGAGCTGACCGCAAAAGTCAAGTATTTGGAGAAAAAACTTGAAATTTTAGAAGATACCGAGGAGATAAAAAAACTACAAAGGGCATACGGCTTCTATCTGGAGCACTGGATGGCTGAAGATATCATTGACTGCTTTGCCGACGGACCGGATACCGAACTGCTGGTAGCGGCCGGTCATTATATCGGGAAGGAAAATATACGGGACTTTTTCCATCACGGACAAAAAGATGTTGAGGTAAGGAAATCCTCCAATCCAGAGTTTATGCACCAGGTAATGCAGTTATCCGGTATTGTGCACGTATCCGAAGATGGTAAAACGGCTAAAGGCAGGTGGTACGGCTTCGGGGTTAATGCTTTCCCAGCACCGGGTAATAAAATCAATCCCGGCTGGATGAACGGCGTATATGAAGTTGAATATATAAAACAAGACGACCGGTGGAAAATGAAGAAAGTCCGCTGGTGTATGACTTTCCACGCCCCCTGGCGTACGAGCTTTGTGCCGGTTGATAGGCTGACTGATGAAAGAATTAACCGTCCTTACCAGCGTAATCCCCAACTAAAGGCGGATGGAGCGCCGGAGGAAACGCAATGGCCGTCGGGTTTTATCTGTCCTTTCCACTTCGATAATCCAGCCTCGGGCAGGAAGGCGCTTAAGTAGAAGAAAGCGAAGTTCGACCTTCCCCTGAGTATATCCGGCTAAAAATGTCTAAACTAAACAATACACACAATATTAGCTTGTATTGTATATTGAATTTGATTAAAATGTAAGAGAAAATTAGTTCAAAAGTTATACCTTTCGTATAATAACGTCCACCATTTAATAATAAGGGAGGCACTAACCGTGGCTAAAGGAAAATACGATAAATATTTCTTGAAAGAACCATGGGGCATCATCCACCCGGGAACTCCGCCTGATGCTCCGGTATACATCGGTATCGGACAGCATGAGCCTGTGAAAGGCTGGGATGAGCCGTTAACACAGGTACTGCGTCCTATTTATCGACCTTATAAAATGATACCGGACGGGCATCAGCATAAGGTCGCAGAAATCCTTTATTTTATCGGCGGCGACCCGATGAATTTCAAGGAGTTCGGGGCGGAGGTGGAGTTTACGCTAGGCGCGGGTGAGGACGCCGAAACACATGTTATTACCTGCACGACCTGGGTCTACGTCCCATCGATGGTAATGCATTGCCCGCTTAATTTTAAACGGGTAGATAAGCCGATTATGTTCGGACACATCATGTTCGCCCCGTCTTTCGACTCGGTTATCGTCGGCAAAAATTTCACGAAGTAATATCCTAGGCTAAAAATAAGTATCAATAGAAGGAATTGTTATATGGGGCAATACGATAAATACATCTGCACGACACTCCAAAAAAGGGATATGCTGCCCGGGCCGAACTGGCAAGAAGTCGATAAACTACACACCGCGGGCAAGCGCCTCAGCATGGAGCACACCCTCTGGCTTGACAGCGACGTAATCCCCGGCTCCTATTACGGTGAAGCGACCTGGATATGGCCTTCCAGCTATCCCGGCATAATATCGCGCGAAGAGCAGATGAAACTACCTACTAACGATAAACCGATGTTCCCCCATGGACATAACTTCCCCGAACTGCTTTCGTGGTGGGGCACCGACCCGGAACATCCCGAAGATACCGGCTCGATGGGGATGATAATGGGCGACGAATGGATACCGCTTGATAAAAGCTGGGTGGCTTATATACCGACGGGCATGAAACACATGCCCACCATGGGCAAAGGGGGTAAAGCGACCAAGTTGCCGGTATGCCACTGGGTGTCGGGTCCCGGCGTTTATACCCGCGAACACGACGATAAGGAAGAAATCCACGACGCGACGAAGTTCGAGATGCCCCCGGAAAAGAAACCGGAGGAGCTGAAAAACTCTAAATACTTCGTCTACGGCACGAAGCCGGGGCAAACCCGCAAATACTACATGCTCCCTTACGACACGAAGTACGTCAAACCGATGGCTTTAGTCGACGATACGGTCGTCTCGGGCTGCGAGTTCGGCGGCGAAACGCTCTGGTTGCTGCCCGGCGATAAATCGAAAACCGGCTACCAGATGATGAAGGAGCATACCGTATCGCACGGAACCTCTATCGTCTTCCAGGCAATGAACTACCCGGACATTACCGACCTCTGCGCCGAGGTAGAGCTCTGGATTGGCGGAGAAAAGCATATTATCAATAAAGCCTTCGGGGCATACATTCCTCCGGACGTAAAATGGGGTCCGATGATTATCCGCAATATCCAGAAACAGATATTCTTTATGATATCGTATCCGGTGGGGCTGGGGGTAACGAAATGGCGGGGCGGGAAGTAACAACCCGGCGGCATGGCAACGTGTCTGTTCGTAAAATAAGGGAGAAGCTGTTCCAAACTGAACGATTTGCACAATTATGTTATCTAGTATATAATATATGTATAGTTCCAGTTTAGGTTAATACAAACTTCTTAAAGTCTCATCAGATTGATATCAAGTATTGGATGACCTTAGCTCTAACTAAATATTAAGAGAGGAGGGCATCCAATGAGTTTTGAAGACAAAACACTCACCTGTTCCGACTGCAATAAAACCTTTACCTTTAGCGCCGAGGAACAGGAGCAGTTCCAAACCAGAGGTTATACCAATGAACCAAAACGCTGTCCCGAATGCCGTCAGGCAAGGAAAACGGAACGGTTTAACAACGGCGGCAACAGCTACGGAAATCGTGACTATAGTTCCGCACCCCGCCAGTCGTTCCCGGCAACGTGCTCCGATTGTGGTAAAACAACTACGGTGCCGTTCGAGCCCCGCCAGGGCAGACCGGTTTACTGCAGCGATTGTTACCGCAAAGTACGTTACAACCGGTAACTCCTAACCAACCAAAGAAAACGATATGGGTTGAGGAGTTTTCTTCAGCCCATATCTTTCTCTAAATCGCGTCCTTAATCACCGTAGAGGAGGTCATCTATGATAACAAAAATGCCTACCAAAAAAATAGAATTCGGTGAACAGGATGAAAATTTCGTGAAAAAACTGGCTCAAGATATCGGCTGCTACTATTGCAAGGCGAATCAACGCACTTATAGCCTGAACAAATATAAATCTAAAATCCAGGGGAAAATGGGCGTCTTTGCCTGGGTGCATAAAGAAGATGATGATTATTTCTGGGTAGCGACAAGAAAAATCTGGGTAGAAGAAGCCAGAGCTAAAGCACTAACTGGCAGAAAAAAATCAGCCAGAAGTTGTTTTTCCAGAGATACCCAACTTGCGGATGACAGCGTTAGCTTTGACACCAGAGACAACTACGAAGATACCGTTAGTTCTTTAAAGCTGATTAGCAAGCTGCGTTAAACCAAGAAGGAACTCATCCCCAACTATCCACCTTGTTAACAGGTATTACTCATTATGGTTTATTCAAACATTATAATGTTGCGTAAAGCTTCGCCCTTTTGCAGGGACTCAACAGCTTCGTTTATACGAGTTAGAGGATAATGCCCGCTGATAAGTTCGTCCAGTTTTAGCTTCCCTGCCTGATAAAGCGACACGAGGAAGGGTATATCGATACTGGAACGTATCGAGCCGCCGCCGGCACCGGTAAGGATTTTTTCGGTAAAGACGAACTCCAGCGGGGTAAAGTCTTTCAGGTCGCCGACCGCTAAACCAATGATAACAGTCATTCCCATATCACCTGCCATCGAAAAACCCGTCCTGATAGCCTCGACCTTCCCCACCGTCACGAAAACATAGTCCGCCCCCCGCCCGTTAGTCATATTCTGCACAGCTTTAACGGGGTCCTTTTCCGTTTTTAAGTTAACGGTATGTGTCGCGCCGAAGGTTTTAGCTGTTTTTAGCTTACTATCCAGCACATCGACGGCAATGACCGGATAAGCCCCGGAGAAAGCCGCCCCCTGAATTGAGTTAAGCCCCACGCCGCCCGTCCCTACCACGACGACGCTGCTCATCGCCTGTACTTTAGCGCGGTTAACCACTGCGCCGAATCCCGAGGTCACACCGCAGGCTAATAAACACGCTCTATCCAGCGGCATTTCTTTGGGTATTTTCGTGACCAGTTCCTGCGGTACGGTGGTGTATTCCGCAAAGCCGCCGACCGGACCCGCCATTAACGCCAGGGGCTGTCCTTGCTTGTTCTTATGTTTGGGGCGGGAAAAAGCGCCCCGCTCGACGCAGTAATGAGGTTTACCGATGGTACAATAATAGCAATGTCCGCAGCCGGAGGTTACCGTCCCGATAACGACGGTATCGCCTTTTTTTACTTTAGTCACCCCCTCGCCGACCTCATCAATATAGCCGGCGGTTTCGTGTCCCGCCAAACCGGGCAGCGGAGAAGGTATTTCACCGGTGAAAAAATGCAGGTCGCTATGGCACACGGCGGTGCAGGCTACTTTAACCTTTACTTCGCCTTTACCCGGCGCATCTACCGTTACGCCGTCTTCGACGACCAGAGGCTTATTTACTTCGTATAAAATCGCAGCTTTCATTTAACACCTCAAAACTTTTAACGTCAGCTACTCGAACATGATAACGTTGCGCAGTCCCTCGCCCTTTTCGGTCAGCGCCATCGCTTCGTTTATCTTATCGAGGGGGAAACGTCCGGTAACCAGTTCGTCCAGCTTTAGCTTGCCTGTTTGATACAGGTTTATTAGGTGCGGGATATCTACTTTCACATTAGTCGCCCCCATAAAGCCGCCGATGATGTTCTTTTCAACCGGAATAATTTCCAGCGGCGCAAAACTAAACTGGTCGGTATATTTCGGCAAACCTATCAGGACAGTGGTGCCCCGCAAGCCGGTGAAAGACATACCCTGCTTTATCGCGGTGATGCTGCCGACGGTGACGAAAACAAAGTCCGCCCCCCGCCCGTCGGTCAACTTCATTACCTCCTCGACCGCTTTTTCGCTTTTAGCGTTTACCTTATGCGTCGCCCCAAAGCCCAGCGCCATTTTCAGCTTGTTATCCAGCACATCGACAGCGATAATCGGATAAGCTCCCGAATACGCCGCGCCCTGGATGGCGTTAATGCCTACCCCTCCGGCGCCCATCACCACCACACTCTGGAAGGGTCGTACCTTAGCGCGATTGACGACACCGCCAAAGCCCGTGATGACGCCGCAAGCGATTAGAGCCGCACTATCCAATGGCATATCTTCAGGTACTTTGACAATCTGCGACTCATCGACAACGACGTATTCAGCAAAGCCGCCGATGTTGCCTTTAAGTGCGAGGGGCTGTCCTTTTTTATTGCGTACCCGCGGCTCTTTAGGCGGGTCGAAACGGTGGAGGCACAGGTGCGGCAGACCGGTAACGCAGTAATAGCATTTGCCGCAGGACGCCAGTAATGATACCACCACCGGGTCGCCGTTTTTAACGTAAGTTACCCCCTCCCCAACCTTTTCAACATGCCCCGCTACTTCATGTCCCGCGATGAAAGGTACCGGACCCGGCATTTCGCCCTTCATGTCATGGACATCACTGTGGCAAATCGCGGTCGCCGCCACGCGTATTTTAACCTCGCCTTTAACCGGCTCGCGCAGTGTAACTTCCTCTAAAGTAAAAGGCTTGTTGAGTTCATAACATACGGCAGCTTTCATGATTGTCTCCTTAAACGTAAATTCTAAGCATGAAATCCTGATGGAATAAACATTGGGTTTAAAAGCTTAGTCCTTGTAAGAGGCTATACTATCAGGTATAGATAAGTCAACTGCGTAAGCGGATTACGCGTTATAAAATTAGCGAGTTATGGTGATTAAGAAAGATATCTTAAAATTATCAAGGCTGCTCGCGTAATCAATCCAGTTGATGACGGCTACAGAAAAGCCGCCGATTGATTCAAGATTACGGGCGAATTGCACGACCGAAGAACCCTTAATCGTTTTTCCGTAAACGCTGATGCCATCGCGGCCAATCTTAAAAGAGGTAAAAAAGAAGTCTTCCGGCAAGGACCTGGTGATAGCTCCAATATCGCTGACATAGTCGTTGGCGTCGATAACCGTCGCATAGTTATCATTAGCACTCTTTATTTGAGCCTCGATTTTATCGATATCATCCTGAATCGACTGGGTGCTTTTAATCGTATCCTGCATCTGATGATACTGCTCGTTAGCCTGGTCTAACTCCGCCTGAACCTGGTTGATATCGGTCTGCGCCTGGTTCTGAAATACAAACGCCAGAACTAAAGCGATAACGCCGACGGCTACCGTACCCCACAACAGCATCTTCCTGATTGCTTTATCGCCGGTACCGCCGCCTTTAAGCTCCGTAGCAATTTTAACCAGATTAATGCTGCGATGCGGAGTTACATCCTTACCCGTTTCTTTTTTCGGCGTCACATCCATGAACATGGAGCCGGCGTTAGCCACATAATCATGCAACGGCAACTTGGCAATAGCCTTATTTACCGGTTTCAGAAGCTCGATTGGGTATGCTACTTCCTGCCGCACCAGGTCAACCACCTTAGCGTCATTAACCAACTCACCGGTCAGAAGGGCTTTAACGGAATCTTTAACGGGCTGTTTCGGATGGTTGCCGTTATAAAAATCAACCATCTTGATTAACTTGCTGGTAACCTGACGCACTTCTTCCGGTTGAGCGGCTTGAGCACCCAATGATGGTATGATATTCAAAGCCTGCGGTATGCCGTCAACCAGCAAGACGATATTAGAATAGTCCTTTTCGCACTCAACGATGATGGCATCTTTTTCGCTGGTCAACCTCGCTAACGAAAGCGGCTGCAGGTCGAGGTAATAAGGCGGAATACCCGCTTCACGCAGCGTTCTTATCAGACTATCGACCGGCTGGCGCGTCACGCCGGCGACTAATACCTGCCATTCGTTTTTCTCGGTCGGGTATGCCTGCCAGTAGAGATACATCTCCTCCGGGGAAATCGGTATTTCCTTCCTGATTGCCCGGACAACAGCTTCATTGAAAGCTTCCGTTTCCATTTTGGGCAACGTTAAAAGCCGGTAAGAAAACGGCAGACCGTTAATACTGCAGATGACCCTCTCGCGGGGGAGGGAATTCACGGCAAACAGGGTCTTTAGCTGGCTGGCGATAACGTCCGGCTGTAAGATAAGCCCGTTATTGATTAATCCCTCCGGCGCTACGCTGCCATACTTCAACGCGCCGTTGCTGCCGACGGCAACATATCTAATCAAGTTCGAGCTTAAGTTTAGTGTCGTTAATATCATTAATCAGTATCCTTATTTCCCTTGAGCAGTAGATACATAAAGCGATAAGTTTAGTTCAACGACGACGGTCACATCATTAATCGTACTAGCGTTGCCTTCTTGAGTCGCCCGCTGTACAACGCAGCTGTTAATAATCATCGTGGGATACTTGGTGTTGTGTAGCTTGGTCATAAAGCTGCATACATTACCCAAGCTACCGGAAATAGTGCCGTGATATTTCAGGACTTTATAAGACTTCCCGGCACCACCTGATTCATCGCCTTCGGATACCAGCGGAATGATATTTACATGGCATTCGTCGGCAGTATTGAGGATAAAATCGAAAACGTCGTTTCTATCGACATTCTCCGGAAAGACCGTCAGAGTATTCTCTAGTTCAACCTGGGCGGCTGCCAATCGCTGTTCAAGTTCCGACGGCGGCTCGGCGGCTAAAGCAATCAGGTCATTGACCCGCTGGACTTCATCGTTCAGTGCGCTGGCCTGGGCTTGTTTATCGAAATAACCCCGCCAGATGACAATATTGACTACGATGATGATAACCAGCCCCACTGCCCCCAGCAGCAGCATCGGGATTTTTCTTTTTCTCTTGATGGATTCTCTCTTTGCCATTATCCGCCTTGCCTCTTAATTGTCCCGACTAAACAAAACTCCAGAATAAAACCGTTACGGCCTTTCCATCATCGATGCCGACCACAGCCTTAAGTGTGCTATCACCAGCCTCGACAGTAATGCCATAGCCGGTGATTTTCTCCACATTAATGTTATCCACATAGAAATAGTCATCGGTTTGGTTCATGTTGGCATGAAAAGAAATCCAAAACCGACCCGTTAACTCGAAGGCTGATAAATCTATGGTATATAAATGGTAAGTATTATCATCCAAGGCTCTGGTCCAGGTATAAACCGTCGTCCAAGTAAGACCATCACTGCTAACCTGGCAGGTGGCTCGGTCATTGCCTTCAAAGCCACTAACTTTTGCCCAAAATTGTATGGTAGCTAAAAAGACGTCGGAAAGGTCAACCGAACGTTTGGCGACACCGGTGCTGTCTCTTAATCTCAAATGGTAGCTGCCCTGATAAGGGCCGCCTGAAGTAGTAATCGCCGCATCGCCGGAAAGGTCCCAATTATCGAGCCAGTTGATACCGCCGGTAACGTCGCCGCTTTCAAAATCTTCCGAAGCAGCTATCGTTGGCGCCGACGCTAGCCATACCACTTCCAACTTATCGATGTAAAAATAGTCACTCGTGCTGCTCATGTTAGAGTTAAATGAAATCCAAAATTGGCTGGTCATATCATACGAAGCCAGACTTATTAAACGGTGATGGTAATTACTATCGCTATCAGCCGAAGTCCAGGTATACACGGTAGTCCAATTCACGCCGTCGCTACTAATGCGGCAAGTTGCTGTCTCCCCGCTTTCGAAATCATCTACCTTAGCCCAAAAATTAAGGTAGATATTAATATTATGGGAGAGGTTAATCGAACGTTTCACGACACCATTATTACTTCTCAACCGTAAATGATACCCGCCTTCGTAGGGAGTGCCGGAGTTCGTGACAGCTGATTCCCCCGAATGGGTCCAGCTATCGAGCCAGCCGCTGCCGCCGGTCCAGGTTCCGCTGTTGAAATTATCCTGGGCTAAAACTTGATAGCTGTTGCATATCGTTACGTTCGCCGTCAGGTTATTAACCGATTCCGGCAACAGATAACTCGTGCTATCGCCCGGGTCGGAGATTTCAGCGGCGACGGTGCCATCGGTCAAACTCCAGACAGCGTGTTCGACGCCGGAGTCGCAGGTATACTGTTCATAAAGCATACGCTCATAGTTCCTCGAGCCGATGATGCTGCTATCGACATGACCCAGGAAAGGAGGCAATACCAGCGCTCCCAGCACGATGGCAATCATCACCAAAGGTAAAGCCTGTCCTTTTTCGCCGTTCTTTCTCATGTTTATCCCGTTGGCCTCATATAAACCTGGTAGGTCTGATTTTCGCTGATACCCCAGCGGCTTTCCGGGGTAGCAACTACCGTCATATAGATAACCCTACCCTGTACTGTAAAATTCACGCTGGCGACATCTTCAGCCACCGTTTGGGTCGTGGTGCCATAAGAACGCTTTAGCTCGGTACCGTCAAGCGTGTAGCTTATTATCGCACCACTCGGCAAAGTAATCGTCAGGTCATCCCCACCGACAGCCGACAGCGCCATTTGCCCATCCAGAGTCATCCAGTGGGCAGCATTTTGCACCGAGTGCAGGGCACTCACCTGGCTGCCGCCTTTTTCCGGCACAGTAACGATTTGCTGTACAATCAAACTAAGTATCGCGACGAGAAAACCGGTAATGGCGATAGTTATCGCTGCTTCGAGTAATGTAAAACCCCGTTCTCCTTTCATCGATTCACCTTATAGTCCGTCACGGTCATAATTACTTCGCCGCCCCGCGAAATATTAGCCGTAATTTTTTGGATATCCGTATTGGTATCCGGCACGGATTCCACCCCTACCGAGATACTGTAATCAGCGGGCACAGTAACGGTAGGATAAGTCGTCGCGTCGGGGTCGTAGGCGCAGCTTTTGATGTATTCCATTTGCGACCGGGCAAGCTCCTGCGCCGAAACCTCTTCGGCATTTTCGCCGACCGATAAGATGCCGCCCGACATCGCGAATACCATCACCATGATAACGCCACCCAGCATCGCGATAGAAATCAGCGCTTCCAGGAGGCTCATACCGCTCTGGTCACGGCACCGCGATATTTGTGTTAATATTCGTTTAAACATATTGCTGTTGTTCCGCTAAATTAATGCCCTACATTTTGATAAATTGAGTACAGCGGCATAATGATAGCGACGCCGATGAAGCTAATAACCAGACCGACAATGAGAATCGAAGCAGGTTCAATCATGCCCAGCAGCCGCTGCACCCTCATATCGAGCCTTTTTTCGTAATAATCCGCCATGGTGGAAAAAGCAGACTGCAAAGTGCCGGTTCGTTCGCCGATAGCGACCACGTCAATCAACAATTTTGGGAAAAATCCGGCTCGCTGCATCGGCTGCGAAAGACCCCGACCCTTGATAATATCCTGCCGAATATCGATTAAAGCCTTTTTGATGACGTCGCTATCGACCGTCCCGATAATAGCGGTTAAAGCCTGCGGCAGCGTCAAACCAGCCTCGATAAGCATAGCGCTGCTGCGACAGAACCGGCAAACATTACGCATGATGATTATTTTTCCGAAAACAGGCACTTTTAGTACCCAGGCATCGAGGAGTTTCTTGACGCCGGGCCGGTTTTTCAACATCAATGCCGCAATCACGATGACTACGAGCGCCCCCAGCAGTATAAATTTATAGTCCACGATGAAACTGGCAAACCCAACCATTATTTTCGTTACCAGCGGTAAATCTACGCCGAGGGAGTTAAATAACTTAGTGAGTGACGGCACCGCTACGGTGGAGAGGATAATGATAACGACGATTGCCATGACGCTTAAAAAGGCGGGGTAAGATAACATCCTCTTAACGTGACCGGATAACGAGGTTTCTTTTTCAATATAGCCAGCTACCAGTCTTAAGCCGCGCGTCAGCTCGCCGGACTGTTCGCTAACTTTAATGACCTGGCAATAGTTGTTCGACAGGAGTTTGGGATACTTCGCCAGCGCTATGGAAAAAGGGATGCCGCCGGCAACATCCTCTCCCATTTTATAGATAACGTCTTTTAAAGCCGGCTTGGGAGCTTGTTCAGCCAGCAGCCAGAGCGCCTGAATGAACGGCATTTGAGAATCCAGCAACGTGGCTAGCTGGAAAAAGAATTCACTGAAATCGGTTTTCTTTACCTTGGAAGAGAGGCGTAAAAATCTCTCAAGAGAGAAAGGCGACGGCTGTTTATTCAGCGTTAGTATCTGGTGATAACCGGCGCTGCGCAGCAGTTCTTCAGCCACATTATCGTTCGGAGCATCGATGGTGCCCTCAACGATTTCTTTATCCAGCGTATAGGCTTTATACTGGTACATTTATTCTCTCTTGTTATGTAAAATCCTGTGTTATCCAAGTGTAAATATGCTGCTCATCACTTCTTCGAAAGTGGTGATTCCTTCTTTAACTTTAGTCAAACCGTCGTGCTTCATGGTGTGATACCCTTCGTGAACCGCCTGCTCCCGCAGTTCGCCGATACTAGCGTTATTGACCAGCTTCTTTTGCATTTCTTCGCTCATAATCAGCAGTTCGAAGATACCTATCCTGCCCATATAGCCGGTATTACCACAGAGGTGGCAGCCGGCGCCTTTATAAACGGCCGTTAATTCCTGCTGCATCTCTTTAACATAAATCGCCTTCTGGGCAGCGGTAGGCACGTTCATCACGCGGCAGTTGGTACAAATCCGGCGCACCATCCGCTGGGCGAGCAAGGCGATTAACGTCGAGGAAACCAAGCCCCGCTCGACGCCGAGGTCGAGTAAACGCACAATCATACCTACCGCCTCGTTAGCGTGGATGGAAGAAAAAACGAGATGTCCCGTTAAGGCTGCCTGGACGGCGGTAATGGCAGTTTCGTTATCGCGGATTTCGCCCACGAGGATAACATCGGGGTCCTGGCGTAACATCGCCCGTAAACCGCTGGCGAAGCTGATGCCAGTTTTAGGGTCCAGCTGGCTCTGGCTGATATCTTCGAACTGGTACTCAACCGGGTCTTCAATCGTCATGATGTTATGCCGCTTGCGGTCGATTTCGTTAATGGACGTATAAAGCGTCGTGGTTTTACCGGAGCCGGTAGGACCTCCCACTAAAATCATGCCGAAGGGGTAATGTAGAAGCTTCTGATATTTATGCAGTATATCCGGTAAAAAGCCTAATTCCGGCAAAGTAAAAAGCGCTACCGATTTATCTAAGAGACGCAGCGTTATCCTTTCGCCGTAAATCGTGTCCGTCGAGGCGACGCGGATATCAATGGTTTTCTCGCCGACTTTAACGGAGAACTGGCCGTCCTGCGGCTGTTTCGAGCGGGTAACGTCCATTTCCGCCAGAATTTTAATCCTGGAAGCCAGCTCCGCATGGGCGCTAATCGGCACGGAATTTACGTCATGCAGTACCCCGTCGATGCGATAGCGGATGCGCAGGTGGTTGCTTTGCGGCTCCAGGTGAATATCCGAAGCCCGGTCGCGCACCGCCTGTTCGATAAGGAGGTCGAGACTTTCCGTGATAGGCGTCTCAACACTAAAGCCGGAGACAGTTTTTTGTTCGCTGGAAATCGGACCAAGCTTATTAACCCGGGCCTGGATTTCTTCGGTAGCGCGATAGTAGATATCGATGGCGCGCCGGATATCAGCGCCGTTGGCGAACGCTACCTGTACTTTCATATTAGTACAGGCGAAAATATCATTGATGGCGATATAGTCATCCGGGTCCGCCATTACCACCATCAGTGAATCGCCGATGATTTGCAGTGGAACCAAGATATGCTTCCTCGCCAACTCTTCCGGTATCAGCGCTAAAGCCTCGGGCTGGACGATGTGGGCTTTAAGGTCGATAAGGGGCACGTTCCACATGATGCTAAGGAACGAAGCCAGCTCTTCAACTTTGATGAATCCTAAATCGACGAGGATTTCGCTTAGTTTGCCGCCCTGCTCTTTTAGCCGTTCCTGGGCGGTCCGCAGCTGTTCCTCGGTGATGACCTTCATCTGAACCAGCGTCTCGCCCAGCGTGGCTTTGGGTTTGTTATTCGTTAATGTCAATTTTTACTCTCCAGCGTCGGTATCTCGGCGGTAATTTGCTTCTTTTCTTCTTTTTCATAATTGAAAGTCATAATATACTGGGCTATACGCCGGATATCCTGGGCTAATTTCTGGTTGGGGGTGGACTGGATGATAGGCTGGCTGTCCAAGTAATACGACTGGTATATCTTAGCGTCGAAGGAAATCACCTCCGCCAGCGTAATGCCCAGATTAGCCTCGATGTATGGTTTTAAATTATTGGCGGTTAAATTCGGGTATCTGCCTTCGGGGTCGACCAATACGGTAGCGATTTTATCCGAGGTGACGCCTAAAAAGCGCAATAGAGTAATCGTATTTTTGATACCCTGGATATTTTCGATACGATAATCACTCATGATAATCGTCAGGTCGCAGCCCGTTAGTATGGCGCTGGTAAAAGCGGTAGGCTTTAGAGTCAAAGCCACCAATAAATAATCATTAGCTCTGCCGATTTTCTTGACCAACTCAAGGCTGGCATCGGGCACGACGCCGGCGCCTCCTGACACATCGTCAACGTTCAGCACGCGGATGCCCGAGGGCAGAGTCATAAAGCCCGGCTCGTTCGAGCCGTTATGCGAACCGTTATTATTGCCGTCCGCCTCGAGGATTGCCTGGTTCGCTGGCTTTGATGCATCGGTGTTTTTTATACCGTTCTCTTTTTGATATCCCGAAGCATCGACTAAGGTAACGGACTTACCCTGTTCGTTAATCGCGGCGGCGACGTTAAAGGCAATCGTCGCCATACCGGAAATCTGACCGGAGTTGACAAAGGGAATGACCTTCGCCTGGCCAGATATTTTCCTGGCGAGCAGACTTTCTACACGGTTGATGATTTCGACAGGCGAGGCAGGTTTCGGCAAATAATCATCAGCGCCGGCTCTGAATCCGGCGTTGATATCTTCTTTTTGAGTTTTAGCGGAAATAATTAAAATCGGCACTCGAGCCGTCTGGGAGCCGGCATGGAGTCGGCGGCAGACCTCAAAACCATCGATGCCGGGCAGCATGATGTCCAGCATAATTAAATCAGGTTCTTCTCTCTGGGCGGTGATAATGCCTTCCAGCCCATTAATAGTTGTTAAAACCTGATAGCCACGCTGTTTGAGGGCATACTCGATGAGCCTCAACGACGTGGGGTCGTCTTCGATAACTAAAATTTTCCCCGGCATAGCCCTTCTCTAAATCTGTATTTTTTCTTGCCTTGTCGCAGCTATCGGTAAAGTAAAGCTAAATGTGCTGCCCTCTCCTTCAACGCTTTCCGCCCAGATACGGCCGCCGTGCGCCTCGACTATCTGTCGGCAAATATAAAGTCCGAGTCCATCGCCCTCGGCATCGCCCCGGTTTTTACCCCGATAGGACTTACTAAATATGGCAGGAATATCTGCCGGCGAAATGCCAATGCCGTGGTCGGTTACCTGCACCAGCAGCTCGTTATTACGGGCTTCGGTTTTAATGTCAATGGAATTGCCTTCGGGACTATACTTAATCGCGTTATCCAGCAGGTTCACGATGACCTGCTTGATACGAAACGTGTCAGCTACGATTGGCGGGAGAGAGGCGTCAGGGTTATAGTTAATCAGATTTTTTTTTTGCTCCGCCATCCCCTGAACACTATCGACAGCTTCGGTGATGACGCCGTCCGGCGAGACCGTTTCCTTATTAATATCGAAGGTCTCGCCCTTTTCCGTTAAAGACTGCGACATATCATCAATCAGCTTGTTGAGGCTTTCGCTCTGCTGCACCATAATGGTGAGGAACTCTTGCCGCGTCTTTTCGTCAGCCGGGTTTTCTTCGAGCATCAATTTAGCGAAACCGGAAATCGAGTGCAAAGGATTGCGCATCTCATGCAGCTGGCTGGCCAGATGGTCAACATTCGGTTTTTGGTCAGAGGCTTTACCAGTCACAGCAACCACTAATTCGCCGGCGTTACCGGGAGCCTCTAACGCTTCTCTGGTCCGGCTTATCTCGCTCCGCGTCAGATTGATAACGTCTTTCTTAGCCTGCATGATGGCTTCGTTAGCCCGAATAATAGATTGTTCAGCTTCTTCTTTAGCTTTACGGCTTTCTTCACGCGCCTGGTTAATCGCTTCGCTGATTGTCTGCTTGGCTTTTTCGGCTTCTTTCTTCGCTTCAAGAGTTTCTTTTCGCGCCTCGCTCGACTCTTTTTCGGCGTTCCTTTTTACGGTTTCCAGTTCCTGCTTCGCCTGCTGACTCTCCGTCTGGGCTTTAGAGATAAGCTCCTGGGCTTTTTTATTGACGATATCAACTTCATTCCGCATCTGCTGCGTTTCGACGGAGAATTTTCCGTAAGCCTGCTTTTCGGCGATGACCGTAGCTTCCTGTAAGGTGCGCCGGGCGAGTTCCATTTCCGCTTTAGCCTGCTGACTTTCTAAGGCAACTTTTCCTAAAGCCGTTTTGGCTTCCCGCCGCGTTTCTTCCGCCTGCGCCCTGGCTTTTTTGGCTTCTTCCTGGGCTTGGGTAATAGCCGCCTGCGCCTGGAACTTAAAGGTCTTCAGTTCCTCGGAGCTTTTCTTGACCTTCTCTTGAGCCAAAGCCAGCGTCTCTTTAACGTAATCGCTTAGAGTCACAACTTCATCGCGACTCTTTTTAGCGTCGTCTTCAGCCCGCTTAATCGCGGCATTGGCTGCCTCTTGAATCGCCTTCACTTCGGCATGAGCTCTGGCGATGTCATTAGCCGACTGGCTAAGGACGTCTTTCTTTACCTGGCTGATGATTAAATCAGCAGCCTGCTGGGTAGCCTCGGATTCAAGCTTGGCTTTTTTCGCCACTTCTTTAGAGGCAGT
This sequence comes from uncultured Chloroflexia bacterium, assembly GCA_963759785.1. GTDB lineage: Bacteria > Chloroflexota > Dehalococcoidia > Dehalococcoidales > RBG-16-60-22 > RBG-13-51-18. The sequence continues at coordinate 367,934 of CAVXAM010000005.1, read as the reverse complement.
TATCTCTTCTTGAGATTTGTTAACGGCTTGGCGCGCCGCCATTATCTCCGCTTTAGCTTCGGAAACCACTTTTTCGATTTTTATATTGGCTTTTTCTTCGGTTAAGTCATCGATAAAATGCCGCAGCCTCGGATTCTTCGTTAATAATAAACGGTAGAAATTTTTCTTAACATCATCGGAAATTCTGGCGGTTTCTTTGCCTGACTCGGCGCCCGGTTCGGTGGAGCCATCTTTTGAGTTACCCAGCTTGTTCAGGCGATTACGCAATGACGCCAGCTGACTGCCATTCCCCCCGCTGTCATTTTCGACAATACCGCAAGCTTTCTTGGTGGCATTAAGTGTTTTCTGGACGACCTCTTCAAGCTCGTTTACCATCTGCTGGGCTTTTTGCTCGGCGTCCTCGCTCTTCTGATAAAAACGAGCAACGGCACCCATGGCAGTCTCTTTAGCTCCTTGATTGTTTTTCGAAGCTTTCGTCAGCGGTCCTTTCGAATCGCTATCGAACGAGGCTGCCTCATGGGTGACCGTATCCGTCTTAGCCTTTATTTTATCTGGTATATCCGGCTTGGCATCACGGTTTATACCAATGTTGCTAGTTGTCGAGTCTGTCAACATAAGGCACTCACTAATACCCAATATTTACTTGTTCAATATTGTCGTAACCCTTAGGTCACTGACGCACTGTGTTTTCCCCTGTGCTGTCCTACAGCTTAATAGCCCGAGGAGTTCTGGGAAACCTTACCGGTGGTGATGCAAGAATAGGTGCCCTTGGTGTTCTGATCACGCAGATAGTTGGGATACAGGAATGGTCCGCCCTGCGGGAAAATCGCCATGTCGTTGGTTTTGGCGGTGTTATTGACGGCAACGATGTTCTCTTTAGCCATCATGGTATCCAGCGCCGTTTGCACGACATCCAGCTCGGCGCCGGCAGCCTGGTCATGACCATACTGAATCAGACCGGTGATGTTCGGGATCATAATCGCCGCCAGGACTCCCAGCAAGGTGAACACGATAAGTAGTTCAACCAGGGTAAAACCTTTTTCACCCTTCCTGCTGCCCTTTTTTGCTAAGCCTTTCATATCCTTCCTCCTTCTTTAAAGACTTTCGCTCTAATTGGTGTTAAAATCATCTAACGATGAGACGGTATCACGCGCGCCTCATAAATCCGGTTCGCTTCGGAGGCGAGTTTATTAACATCTTCTTCGGTAAACAGCCGCCAACTCCTTCTATCGCGATAATCCTGAATCTCCAGGTTATCTTCTTTTAACCAGCGTAATAATGTACTGCGGCTGATTCGTGCTATCTGGCATACCTCCGATGTACGATAATACTTTTTATCTTTAATGCTTACCGGCATGTCGGCACCTCTGATTATTAAAATCTCCCCGGCGCTACAACTCGACATAGGGTGATACAGTTCTACATACTTGATGATACGAGTTTGGCTGTTAAGTCGATAGTAAGGTCTCCCTAAATTTAGTTAGGGGAAACCCCTATGTTGAGTGGGTGTAGCTATTAGTACGTATTTAAGGGGGTCTTTCTATCAATTAAACCGTACTTTTTGTTCTTTTACTATCCCAATTTGGTCATAGTTAAGAAATACTATCATCTTGCCTTCACGCGTTATATAGGATATGATACTTTTACTTGTATTTAGCTAACCGAAAACAGATTAGTTGCGTCACTGATGTAAAAAGGCGTGATATGTTATAATCAAGCAAAGAGGTAGATAGAATATGAGAACTCGTCCTAAGTGCGCTAAATGCGGTCATGATGTTATCGGTAAGATATGCTTATGGTGCGGTCAGCCTCTACCCGGTACCCATTTCGTCACTAAAGAAGCGATATTAAACCCCGCCCCACCCCCGCCAGCAACGCCGGAACCAGCGCCATCATTCAGTCCACCAGCCCGGCCGACAACTTCATCGACTACAGTACTAGGCGAAGCCCAAAAGAAAGCCAATGAAATTATCTCGCAGGCGGAACACGCTGCCTCGGATATCGTTACCAGAAGCCAGCATGAAGCCGAAACTAAAGCCGCTCAAATCATCGCCGAAGCCACCGAACAGGCGGAACAAATCTTTCAAAACGCCGAAGCGCAGTCCAGCCAAATATCGGAAAACACCAAGCCCGATGTCGACAAGATATCGGAAGAACTAATCGATGAAGCCCGCCAAAAATCAAATCAAATCCTTAGCGTCGCCGAGAGTACCGCCAGGGAATTGATGAGTCAAGAAAGCATTGTGAAAAACGCTAAAGTGGAAGCGGATAATATTATCGCCGAAGCAAAAGCTAAAGCCGAAAAAACCGTCACCAAAGCAGAACGGGACGCCGAAAAACTGCTAGCCAAGCATAAAGAAAACATCGCTAATTCCATCAAAAAGTTAATCGACCAGGCGAAAGCCCAGGCGGCGACTATCGTTAGCGAAGCGCAACAAAACGCCACCAAAATGGTCACCCAGGAAAACGTGGCTATTGCCGCTAAAGCCGAAGCGACCAAGCTCGTTACTGACGCCAAGAAAAAAGCTGAAAAAATCATCAGCGATGCTGAACAAACGGCTGCAGAATACTCGACCAAGAAAATTTCTCAAGCCGAAAAAGATGCCGCCACCGTCGTTAACGAAGCCCAGAAAAACGCTAACAAAGTCATCAACGAAGCCGAAAAAACCGTCTCCGAAACCGTGGCTAAAGCTAAATTCGAGATTGACGGAGAATCATCCAAGTTCATCGTGGCTGCCCGCCAAAGAGCCGAAGAAATTATCACCCAGGCGGAACAAAAAGCCAAAGGGCTAATCGAGAAAACAGAAAAATCTGCCAGCGAAAAATGGGACAGCATGATTAATCAAGCTGCCGAAATCGCCGGCCGATCTACAAAACCCGAACAGATTGATAACAAGTCTACGACAAAACCGGAACGCAAAAGCAAGAAAGCAAGCGACACCAAGAAGTAAATTCTTCGTTTAGATAATTCCTTTTTTACGTTCTTTGCGTTTGTTATATTCTCTAATACCTATCCAACCTAGTTATAGACAACTAGTGAAATAAGCCATATAATTTATATAAGATGTTTGCATTTTTTGGCCGTTTCGCCCTGAAATACAAGTATTATGTAATCGCATTTTGGCTCATTCTCGCCGCCTTTATGATGATACTGGCACCGCAACTTTCACAGGTCGGCGTCACTGACCAGAGCCAGTTCCTGCCCCAGCAGACCGAGTCTGTTTACGCCCGTAATCTTGTCCACCAAAAATTCAGTACCAGCTCCAATACCTCCACCACCGGTTTAATCGTTGTTTACGACGCCAACGGACTTAGTGATTATGATTTGAACCAAACCAGGAACCTGCGTAACTGGCTCATTTCTGATAAAGGACCGGATTATATCAGCCAGGTCGTGTCAATATACGATAGTGAAGCCCTCCGTTCCACTTTGGTCAGTGCCGATAACACTACCATGATGATGACTATCGGGTTCACTACCCCTGTTTTAGATGCCCTGAAACCGACCATCCTAGCAATACGCGAGCAATTTAAAGAATATTCAGGACCTTCTTTCTATTTCACCGGCAGCGTCGGTTTTCTCCACGACCTGTTCGAGTCGGTGCAACGTACCATTGATAAAACGACCATCGTCACGATAATCCTGGTGATAGTCCTGTTACTCATCATCTACCGCTCGCCAATCGCCGCCTTAGTGCCCCTCTTCGCTATCGGCATGAGTTTCTTAGTCACCCGCGGTATTATCGGTTACCTGGCGCAAGCCGGCATCAGCTTCTCGACCGTTACCGATGCCTATATGGTAGTGACTATTTTCGGTGTTGGTACGGATTACTGTCTCTTTATCATCTCGCGCTTCCGCGAAGAAGTAGCGCGAGTCGACCAAAAACAAGGCATCATAACCACGCTGCAGCGTATCAGCCCGGTTATTCTCGCCAGCGCCGTCACCGTTATCATCGCCTTCCTCTGTTTGGGCGTCTCCCGCTTCGAGATGACCAAGACCAGCGGTATCGCACTCGCTATCGGTATCGCGGTCACATTATTAGTCGGGCTAACCCTGGTGCCAGCCTTAATATCGCTATTCGGCCGTCACTTATTCTGGCCTACTAAACCGAAGACTACGCTTAGTCCCAAACCCAAGAAAAAGATATGGGGTTGGGACAAAACCGGTGAATTGATATCCCGCCATCCGTTATGGACAGCCATCCCAATTATCGCTTTATTATTTATCCCCTATTTAGCTATGCCAAAGCTTACATTATCCGCCAACGTCTTAACCCAGCTATCGGCTGATGAAGAATCGACCCAGGGTCTCAATATCGTCCGTGACCATTTCCCGGTGGGACAACTTTCGCCGCTGGTTCTGCTGATAGAATCGAAGGACGGCAGCTTATTTACTACCGAGTCACTCCAAGGCATCGATAATGTAGCACAATCATTAACCGACGCCAAAGATATTTCTAAAGTCGATTACCCATCAATCACCGCTACCCAACTGATGTCCACCGGCACCCAGGTTAAAGCCCTCGGCAGCATGGTAACCAATCCTAATTTCGACTTTACCAGACTAAATACCATAAAGCCGCTCTCCAGAAACTTACAGGCAATAGCAGTCAGCTATCCCGGTGTAATTCAGAGTACGAGTTATACGGCAACGATAACCGACCTGATGCAGGTATCAGCGATTACCAGCCAGCTAAGCACAGCCCCCCCAGCCCAACTGCCGTCGCTTATCATTCAGCTTCAAAACGCGTTAAACAAACTCGGCGATACCTTAACGAACCTCGGTAACGAGTTTAATTTTAACGGCAGCGGACCTTTTGTAAACTGGCTGAAAGCTACCTATTTCTCCACTGATGGCACGGTTGCCAAGATGAACCTGGTACTTAGCATCGACCCGTTCTCCAATGAATCCTCTGCCGCCATACCCGATGTACGTAAATCGGTGGCAGCGGCAGTAAGCGCCTCCAGCCTGGAGAATGTTGCCACCTACGTCGGCGGCGATACCGCCATTCATGCCGACATGACCACCACCAGCAACGACGACCTTACTATCGTTATCGTCGTAACTTCCATCGGTATTTTAGCGGTCATTGTCATCCTGTTACGCAGTGTGCTGGCGCCGCTATATATGGTCTTAACGGTACTGCTGAACTACGGCGCTACCATCGGCATTACATCATGGATTTTCAGCTACTTCTTCCATTATGAAGCGTTGATTTACATGTTGCCGGTATTTCTCTTCGTGATGCTGGCGGCCGTCGGGGCGGACTATAACATCTTTTTGGTGTCGCGCATCCGCGAAGAAGCCGAAACCCTGCCTCTTAAAGAAGCGGTACACCAAGCGGTAGCGCATACAGGCAACGTTATTACTTCCTGCGGTATTATTTTAGCCGGCACTTTCGCTACCCTGGCCAGCTCGTCGTTCCCGATGGTGCTCGAAATCGGCGTCGCTATCGCCATCGGCGTGATAATCGATACGTTCCTGGTACGAGCACTTTTAGTGCCCTCGTTAGCCGTTCTCTGCAAACGCTGGGGCTGGTGGCCGTCACGTCTCTACCGGACGATGAAAAATGACTAGTCTTCCGGTTTCCTTTTACGGAAAGTGAATTTGCCCCTCGCCCCTTCCCCATTAGTGCTGCGACCCGTTATCAATTCCCAGTTCGAGATATCGGTTACATTCCTGACTTCCTTTATCTGACGTAAAAAGAAAAACGCGACCAGAGCCCGCAAGACGCCGGATATAACGAACAAGGTTCTTAACTGGTAACCGAAAAGTTCCGGTAATAACGGCGCGATATAACCGCCCAGCAAAGCACCAAGGCAGCAGCCAAGTCCGTCTATCGCGCCGAACACCGCTAAATACTTCGTCCGGTTTTCTGATTCGGAGGAGTCGTAAGCGAAGTTCACACCAGCCAAGCTAAATCCCGACCAGGCAAAACCGCTGATGATATTGGCGGCGACCAGGTAGAAGATATTCTCGGAGAATATCCAGAGTATCGGAACTACCGGTATCAAAAAGCTGACTATTTTCACTACCTTAAGGTTGCCCCACTTATCCGCCCGCCGTCCCCAAAACGGCAAAAACACCAAGACCGCTAATTGGCTAGCCGTACTAATAAGACAGTAATAAAGGTAGCCAAAGTGTAAATCTCGGAACATAAAAACGGTGAAAAACGGTCCCGCAATCATCTGGGAAGTGTCGATTAACGAGAAAAATAGCATGAACCTCCCGAGGTTGGTCGAACCGACGTTTTTGAAAATATGGAGCAGGCTGGGACCCGGTTTTTTACTTACCGGCAGCTTCGGTTCGTATTGCCGCGAGATAAAAGAAAAAGACAGTAAACGGAATACTGTTGCCGCGCCGAAACATATAGCATAACCGATAAAAATATTGCTAGCAAAAAGCAGTAATATACCCATCGCCACGTAAGTAAAAACCTGGGTGACAAAACCGCTTACCTGTCCCCTGAAACCAAAATACCGTCCCCTTAAGCGTTCGGGCACGAGGTCCGCCATCATACTGCCCCAGGCGGGGTTGGCGATAGACCCCATGACGACGCTAACGGTTACAAAACCTATCAACCACCATACTGCCGAGACGTGAAAGAGATAAGGCACCAGCAGGATAGGGATAAACATGATGGCATGCATGAATACCACCGGCAATATAAAACCCTTGCGGCTGCCGGCTCTGGCTGATAAATCAGGCGCCGCTAATTGCGAAAAAGCCATCGCCAGACTAGGAATGCTAGAAAGCAGCCCTATCTGGGTCGTGGTAGCTTTAAGCTCCAAGGCTAACGGCGAGACGTAGTTCTGGGTAAGTCCCAGCATCACCGAATAAGCACCCGCATCCAGGACGCTTAGCTTTAAGCTGGTTCTTACATTATGCGTTTCGTGTTTTGTCTTCAACTTGACCTTTCAATCAACTTTAATATAAGAAATAAAAAAGCCTTAGGCGATATTTGCGCTAAGGCATAATAAACATAAAAGTAAAAAACAATCGCCCTTTGTTTTTCCTTATACAGCCTTCCCCCTCAAAAATTTTTGTCGAATCATCGCTATCCTCCGTGCCAGTCGCGATAGATTTTGTTGTGCGTCGATACCGACGGCAACAAATACATATCATACCCCAAATTAAAATAAAATACAACTGGGCCGACGGATTACCTTATACCTTTCTTATTGTCCTCATCTTTTTCGCAGGTCAAACTATGTCTTTTCACAAGGATTCGTGGCAAAAAGTTTTATGAAACTTTAACATAACTTTATGCCTTCTTAATACCAATTTATGTTGATTTTTACACTCAAATGTTAATCTTGATTATGGGGAACTATATGAAAAAGCGGTTTAGTTTGACCAAAAACATAGGGTTAGTGGCGGTAGCATTTGTTTTAGCTAGTATCACTACCCTTTTTACTGTCACTCCCGTAATGGCGGATGCCCCAATAACCATTACCCTGCTTAGCGGTGGTACTACGCAAACTGCCGGCTACACCTTAACCAATCCCGTCGCCGACCCCCTTAACCCCTCCCTTTACAGCGGCGGTGGCACTTGGTACGACGCACCTGTTGTCATCGACCCGCCTAGTGTTTGGGTGCAGAGTCCCCCCGCGCAATGGGTTTCATCTACCGCCACTGATTACGGCACCGAGGGTGGCAATACACTCGATAGTTGGAGACTATTTCAAGACCAGTTCACTATCCCAAGCGGAGCAACTATTATTTCCGCCAATGTAAATGTAATAGCCGCAGACAATGCCTTTGAACTATATCTTAATGGTATGTTAATAGACAGCACCGCCAATTGGAATCCCACCGCCACCGTTTACGATCCCAGCCCCGAGCCCGTTGATAATGAGATTCCATTTCAACACTCCGTCACCTATACCATCACGCCACAAATAGGCGTCAATACCCTCACGTTTGTCGTACGCAACTGGGACAATCTAGGTAGCTGGAACCCCACCGGCCTTTTATATGCCGCTAGCATCACCTACGAGCCTTCTTCAGTACCGCCTACACCGCCAGCAATCGTCGGGGGTACTGTTTATCCGATCGATAAAATGCAGCTGCTTCTCCCCTGGATTGGCGTAGGCCTCGGCTTCGTAGCAGTACTATTAGTTTTTTCAGGTGTACGCAAGTATATCTTGAAAAAGAACTAATATCCCTAACCGTCGACCCTAGGCGTGAGGATTCAGCGCCGTCTGCAAATAGAAGTATATCCCCGATGCAATAATAGCCGTCATTAACGGAACACTAATTTTCTTCGGCAGTCTGGCAATCACTAAAGCACATATAATCGCCACCGGGAAAAGCCCCGGCAGATAATAACGCGCGTACCTGAAGAATGATGTTTCGCTACCGAGGTATTCCGCGGTGAATTCGTACATCATGTAAAGCGCGTAGACCCCTAAAAACCAGCCGATGAAAACTAAAAGCTTGTCCCATGGTAGTTCATCGCGCAGGCTACTCCATTTGCCAGTGGGTTGTTCTCCGTGGGAAGACTTAAAGTATAACACAATGCAAAAAGCGATTACGCCAATAATCAGTACCGGGAACCCCGTGATTAGAGCTTGCGGTACGTTTTTGAAATTATCGACAATTATAAGTAACGGTATTGATTGTCCCATTGCGTTAACCTGTCCCAGATACTGGTAAGCGAATTTAACCGGCATGACCGAGTAATGATAGCCGTAGTCTAATACTGAACCGAAAACATAATAGTTATAAATCAGTAACCCCGCCGCCGTTATGCCGGCTCCAAGGAATACCGATGGTATTTCCCATGACAACCTGCTTCTCTCATGCTTAAAAAACGACATTAATCGTGTGATGCCGAAATGCAACGCCAGAACAATCGCTACTAATAAATTCGATTGCCGCGTCACCACCGACCAGCCGATTAGCAGGAAAGCGAAAAACAGCATCAAGCTGCCCCGCCACGGACGCATCTTTTCCTGCTCCAGCAAATAGTAGAAATAGAGTCCCCCGCCCATCGCCAGGAAAGCCAGCGAGGCGAATGTGTCCATATAGGCACGGTTCCACATTATCAGCCCGATTGGGGTAAATAAAAGCAATAATGAGCCGAAGCAGGCTGTTTGTTCATCACGCCAGCGTCTTAATAATATATAGGTAATAATCACCATCCCTAAAGCCAGCAGGACGTTGCCCCAGCGGGGTATCCCCATTAGCTCGAAGGGGACGAGGTAAAAGATATAGCCCGGCGCTTTTTCGCAAGCCCATCTATCATGGCCAAGATGTACGTAAATCAGCATGCCGCCCTGCTGCCCGGCTTCTTCTGCCTCTGCCATGTATTGCTGTGTAGTTATAACAAGCTTGCCCTGCGAAAAGTTCTTCACCCCGTAATAATACGCCCAGGGCGAAGCGCCGCTCATCTGCGCCGGAATCACCATTACCAGCACTACCGCAACGATAAACCCCACCGCCGTAATAGCCCGGTAAACGTTAACATGCTGTTTAATTACGTTAATAAAATTCATCTGCTTTTTACTCGTCAAGAAATCCCGCTTTAATTTAGCATTAAACTATTAAAAACTAATTAATTGACTTTATCATATTCCTCGTATATTATACTAATTGTCGTCTTTTAATCAAGAACATTTTTTCCCATCAATTGGTTTAACAATCCCATTCTCTTAGAGAAAGTAAAATCGTTTATTTATGCCAGATAATAACAGTTTGTCCATAAAACGTCCTCTGATAAACCGGGAATGGACGCGAAGGCTCAATCGTTAAAAACCTCCTGCTTCTATCCTGGCCGATGATTGTCATGGAAGCCACCTATATGGTCAGCCAGCTTTTCGACATGGTCTGGGTGGGTAAAGCGGGGGCATCCTCGATCGCCGGACTGGGCATCGCCAACCTGATAGCGATGATGATCTCAACAGTCGATATGGGCTTAATTTCCGGCTCGCGGGCGATGATTGCCCGCTTTGTCGGCGAAAGGGATATGGAAAGCGCCCGCAAAGTAGCCGGCCAGACCTTTATCATGGCAGTCAGCTGGGGCTTATTAGTTACTATCTTTGGTTCTATTTTCGTCGGTAATATCGTGAACATATTCGGCATCGAACCGGCGGTTGCCGAGGAAGGCGATTAAGTTCCTGCGGGTATTTTTCGCCGGCTGGCTTACGATGGAAATTATGATAATGAGCCTCTATACTATGCAGTCCTCCGGCGATTCTTTCAGTCCGATGTTGATAGAAATATGCATCCGCGTGATTCATCTTGTGCTTTGTCCGTTACTGGTGCTGGGACTCTGGATTTTCCCAGTTTTAGGCATTACCGGCGCCGCTTTGAGCAATATAATTTCACAGGCTTTAGGCGCGGTAGCTTGTCTATGGATATTATTTGGAGGATATACGCGCATCAGGCTTTCGTGGCGCGATTTCCGCTTTGTCCCCAATCTCGCCTGGCGGATATTGAAGATAGGCTTACCCAGCCTGGTGTCGATGCTGCAGGCAAATGTCTCGATGTTCATCCTTACCTGGATTGTGATACCCTTCGGCACGCAGGCGCTGGCGGTTTACAGCGTGGTTGGCAACATACAGGGATTCGTGACTACGCCGAACGTGGGGTTGGGCGGTGCCGTTAGCGTGTTAGTGGGGCAGAATCTGGGCGCAAATAAACAGGAGAGAGCGGTTAAAAGCACTTTGTACGGCGCGGCTATTTTACAGGCTTTCTTTATAACCTGCGGTATCATCATCCTCATCTGGGCAGAAAATATCGTGGCGCTTTTTAATAACGACCCGGTGCTGGTAGCGGTCGGCGCGCCATTTTTAAGAATCGCCACCTTGGGATATTTATTCATCGGCATGAACTCGGCATTGTCGAACTGCATAACCGGCGCCGGCGATACGCTGCCGAACATGATTATCAATATCGGCATGATATGGCTAGCCCAAGTACCGCTGGCTTACCTGCTCTCGAACTACACCAGCCTCGGCTTTAACGGGATACGCTGGTCGATCGGTATCGCCATCGCGGTGGCTTTTATCGCTTATTTCATATACTTCCGTACGGGACGCTGGAAGCTGAAGAAGATTTAACGACGTAAAAACACAGCTTTTTCTTATATAGCGAAGATGAAAAACTTTTAACTAAAACCCATAGAATTTCGCTATTTCGTCCAGCGGCACGCGGTCGCGAAAATCTTTATTCGCCGGGCTATCCCAGTCCGGGTAACCGATAGCGATGCCTAATGCGATGAGTTTATTCTCCGGAATACCCAGCTCTTGGCGGATAACATCGGGGTAGACGACCGCCATCGCCTGGGCTATCGTTCCCAGTCCATAATTCACCGCTAGCAGCATGATATTTTGGACAGCCGCGCCGGAATCATACATCGACCAGACGTTGACGCCTTTATCCTGGTAGACGAAGTTTTTATTTACCAGCAGGTAGATGCAGCACGGCGCGCCGTAGTGACGGGCATTCATGGCGAACATAGCCTCGAAGTCCGGCGGTCCCATTTCTTTAGCGCGTCCCCGACCTTCTTTAGTCTGCATTGCCTTGATACGCGAGGTATAAGGCTCGGGGAAGTCATAAGGGCGGGCGACTTCTGCCTGCGAGTTTGGCATACCCTGCGAGCCGCGTTTCACGCAAGCATCCTGTATCGCTTTAAGCTTTTTGCCAGTAACAATAGCGAATTCCCAGGGCTGCGTGTTCGCCCAGGAAGGAGCCCGTTGTGCCTGCTCGATGATTTTCTTCAATAAGTCCAGCTTCACGGGGTCGGACTTAAAAGCCCGGATGCTTTTTCTTTCTTTAACAGCATTGATAACATCCATGAAAATATCCCTCCTCGGTTTCTCTATCGAGCTATCCCGATATATCTTTATATTTTAATTATCAATGTTTTACATTATCGAGTCAAATTATCCTGTTATCATTACGCTAATAACACCGATAACGCTATTTACGACATATTTTTCACTCTTTACCATAAAAAGTTTAGCGCTTTATTTAACCTTGACACGAGGCTAAGTAAATGGTAGAACTAATCCGTATATTATCAATAATATACCGTTAAAACAGCCTAGAAAACATCATAATGGAAGACTCCGAAAAAACAAAAGAACAACTTATCAGCGAACTGAACGAAATGCAGCTGCATCTTGATAGTCTGACTGCCGAAAGCGGCAACCAAAAGACTAACCAGTTAATTAAACAATGGGAAGAAACCTTCTATATCGCCTTTAATTTCAGCCCCAATCCAATGTGCCTGGTCGATGTCGCTGATTCTAAATTCATAGAAATTAACGATAGCTTCGCCCATTTTACCGGCTATACCAGAGATGAAGTTATCGGCCACACACATAAGGAACTCAACTTCTGGGTCAATCCCGACGATTTCCTATCTATGGATAAAACCCTCAAGGAAACGGGCCACCTGTTCAACGCCGAAATCAAGTCACGCATGAAATCCGGCGAAATTCGAACCGGACTCTTCTCCGCTCAAACCGTAGAAATCCGCGGTAATAGGTGCATGGTCCTCGTTATCACCGATATCACCGAAGTCAAGAAAATGGAAGATGCTTTAAGAGAGTCCGAAAGCAAGCTAACCGTCGCCTTCCGCGCCAGCCCCCATGCGCTGGCTATCGCCACGATGGGGGACGGCAAATTCGTCGAAGTCAACGATAACGTCTGCCGCCTGACCGGATACAGCCGCGAAGAAATTATCGGTCACACGGTGGACGAACTAAAAATCTGGAACGACCCGGATTTCCGTTTAAGGATGGCTAAAGCGCTATGGGAAACCGGGCAGATAAACAACGAGGAGTTAGATTGGCGTACGCGGTCCGGCGAAATCCATTCGATGTTGATGTCCGCCGAAATTGCCGAAATCGGCGGTAAAAAATGTATCGTCGCTTCCGTGACCGATATCACCTATCTGAAGAAGATAGAACAAAACCTCCGAAAATCTGAAGAGAGATTCTATAAAGCTTTTAATGCCAGTCCCGGTATTTTAAGTATCAGCACGATTGCCGACGGTACGTTTCTGGAGATTAATGACAGCTTCACCCGTATTTTCGGCTACACCCGCGATGAAGTAATCGAGAACAACGCTTTATCTTTAAATATCTGGGTCAACCCTGCTGACCGGGTAAATATGGTTCGCCAATTGAAAGAACAAGGACGTATCAGTAACGTCGAATACCGTCACCGTATAAAGTCAGGCGAAATCCGGACATTCCTCTTCTCCGCCGAGCGAATAGAGTTCGATGGCAAACCCTGCGTGCTGGCATTCAACAACGATATCACCGATTATAAACGTATGGAAGCCCAGGCTCGCGAGGTCACCAATCTTAGAGAACTCGATAGACTCCGCACGGAGTTATTCGCTAATGTTTCTCACGAACTTCGTACCCCTCTCGCTAGTATCAAAGGCTTCGCTACCATGCTGATGGATTATGATAAAAGACTCGGCGTAAAGGAAAAACGGGAATATCTTGAAACTATCGATAAGAATACCGACCGTATGGTAGAACTAATCGAGCAGTTACTCGAAATGTCCCGCCTGGGTTCCGGTATACTTTCCATTAAAAAGTCACCGACTGATGTCAGTAGTCTCTGCCGTTCAATTATCGCCGAAGCCCGCGTCAGGGCGTCCGAACATAAATTCTTGTTAGACCTACCGAAGAAATTGCCATCGGTAAATATGGACGACCGTCGCATCCGCCAGGTGCTGGATAATCTTATCGATAACGCCGTCAAGTATTCAGATACCGGTACAGAGATATCACTCTCCGTTCGTAAAGCTGGCAAAGATATACTTTTTTCCGTCACCGACCACGGTATCGGCATCCCGGAAAAAGACCTCCCGCGCCTTTTCCAGCGGATGTTCCATGCAACACAAATGCAAAAAAATAGCGCTGCTGGCGCCGGTCTCGGCTTATCTATCTGCAAGGGACTCATAGAAGCGCACGGCGGGAAAATCTGGGTTGAAAGCCAGGAAGGCGTCGGTACAAGGTGCTATTTTACACTGCCTATCAATGCATCTGAAAAAAGCGAACCCTAAACTTTACATTAGCCCCGTATTAAAACTTACCCACTAATGATTTATAAGTATCGGCTAACGCCTGTGGGACTACCCGCACATTCGCCAGTACAGGCACGTAGTTGTTATCGCCCTGCCACCGCGGCACGATATGACTATGGAAATGGTCGTCGATACCGGCGCCGGCTACTTTACCCAGGTTCGCCCCGATATTAAAACCGGCGGGACCAAACACTTTTTTCAACACCACGATACTGCGACTCACTAACTCATAATGCTCGTTCCGCTCGGCTTCGGTAAGCTCTTCCAGATTGCTGATATGGCGGTAAGGCGCAATTAATAAATGACCGGGATTATAGGGGTAGCTATTGAGCATGACGAAATTCTTTTTACCACGGTAGAGGATGTAGTTTTCTTTATCTTTATTCTCTTTAGGCTTTTCGCACAAGATGCATCCGGCTGGTTTTTTAGAGCGGATATATTCGATACGCCACGGCGCCCAGATATATTTCATTTTCTGTCTCCTGATATTACTCCTGCTATTCTAGTTGGCAGCTTCCTAAACGTCAATAACTCAATGAGATTGCCACGCCTGCGTGCCGGAACGCACTTCGGTGTGCAGGCACGTCGTCCCGATTACATCGGGACTCCTCGCAATGACATTTACCTGGTGATTGTAGTTTTTCTAAATAATTCTCCGCTCCTTTAACGCCAGCCTTTCTTTTTCACTAATACCCAGTAAATCGCCATAAATATAGTCGTTATCCTGTCCCGGCGAAGGCGCGCTTCGATACTCCACTTCAACCCCCGGCATCCTGATTGGCGCGGCATCAATAAAAGGTACTTTATTATTTCTCCTAAAAAAGCCGCGTGCTTTTAACTGCGGGTCTTTAGCCAGGTCCGCAGCGTCCTGCACCATACCCGCCGCGACGCCGTTTTTCTGGAGTAAAAACAGCGTATCTTTAGCCGTATGTTTCTTTGCCCAGGCAGTTATATGCTTATCTAATTCATCTGCATTTTTTAAACGTTTAGATAAATTAGTGAATTTTACATCCTCCGCCCATGAAGGATTTCCTAACGCTTTCTTGAGTCCCCGCCACTCCTCCTCCGTAAAGACAGCGATAGCGACCCAGCGATTGTCTTTACACTGATAGACGTTATGCGGTGCCGCTTTCGACGAGTGATTACCCATCGGCTTTAGGTCTTTATTATCAGGCAATAACTCTTTCATTATGTCAACTTCGGAGATATCGATATGTTGTCCTTTGCCGGTTTTTCGCCTTTTCTCTAAAGCCGCCAGCAGTTTCATCGTAGCATAGAGTCCCGCCACATGGTCGGCGTAAGCAAAGCCGGGTCCTAACGGCGGCTGACCGGGGAATGACGTTAGCTGCGTCATCCCGGATAAAGCGTGCACCGTCGGACCATAACCGCTGTAGTTACTGCCCTGCCCCAACACGGACATACTCACCATGATAATGTCCGGCTTTATCTTTTTCAGGTTAGCGTAGTCGAGACCCCAGTTTGCCATCACCCGCGGGGTAAAATTCTCTATTACAACGTCAGAAATGGCTACCAGTTTTTTCGCCAGAATAATCCCTTCCGGATTATTTAAGTTCAAAGTAATCCCCAGTTTGTTGCGGTTCCAGGTAGCGTAATAGCCGCGCGAAAAAGCGTCGTTTTCAGTGACCATCAACGGAGACTGAACCTTTATTACTTCCGCCCCAAAGTCCGCCAATAGCCGCGTGGCGTAAGGACCCGCCAGCGCCCAGGTGAAGTCGATGATACGGATGTTATGGAGAATTGGTTTATTACTCATTGTCCACGTTCCCGTCATCCTGAGCGCAGCGAAGGATCCGTACCCCTCCTATGATTAAACGGATTCTTCAGTCGCTTCGCTCCTTCAGAATGACAATCAAACAATTCTAAGCTCAAGTCCCTCCATTCAGGGTTCATAGACTCGATTAACGCCAATTTCTTGCTTCTCAACCAACCTTTTATCTGTTTTTCACGTACTATCGCCGTACTGATATCTTCTGTGAATTCATAATAAACTAGAGACGTAAGACCATATTTAGCTGTAAATCCTGGTATGAGTTTCATTTTGTGTTCGTGTACTCGTCTCTCTAAGTCATTAGTTACGCCTGTATATAGTGTACGGGCATAATTCGTCATTATATAAACGTAATACTGCTTATAATTTTTCACATCAACTGCCCCACTTCAGGAATCATTTCTAGCATTAACCATCATCTTTATGCTATAATTAATACCTGAAATACATTTAAGGATATATGAATGACCGCCAAACAGGCTAAGACCGCTAAACCGACTAAAGACCTCAAGACCTTTATCGAGAACGTTAATAAAAAAGACAAGCTGAACGGCTTAAAGATAACCTTTGGTTTCACCAAGCGCAAGAGGAAGTAAGCCGCTTTATCGTTCCCTCCTTCTTTTTCGTTTCTTTTTACCTTCGAATGGTTGTTCGTCCGTAAAGTCCGGACGGAAGCTTTCCGTCGATTCCATGCCCTGCAGCCAGCCGTTTTCGATGCCCAGTTTTTCCACCAGGTCAACGACTTTTTGATATTCTTCCGGCGTAATCTTCCGGTTCAACTCCTTATATTTTTGGACGCGGTGGGTGGGGTAATACTGCGACATGATGCTGACCACGACTT
The DNA here is from genome assembly GCA_963759785.1 of uncultured Chloroflexia bacterium. Taxonomy (GTDB): domain Bacteria; phylum Chloroflexota; class Dehalococcoidia; order Dehalococcoidales; family RBG-16-60-22; genus RBG-13-51-18. Next base: position 351,247 of record CAVXAM010000005.1, on the reverse strand, counting down.
TAGGCGATACCTCTTTGACCAGCCACTCTAAAGACTCCCGACTGCCGGCGATATCGTTGGGGAGAATCAGGTGGCGAACAATCAGTCCTTTTTGGGCGACGCCGTCCTCATCAATAACGAGGTCGCCGACCTGCCGCTGCATCTCTTTAATCGCAACGCGGGCATGGTCAACGTAATACCTCGCCCGCGAGTACTGCCTCCCCAGTTCGTTAGAAGCGTAGCGAATATCCGCCAGGTAGATATCAATAACGCCGTCCAGCTCTTTCAGAGTTTTCAGCGAGTCGTAGCTGCTGGTGTTATAAACCAGCGGCAAGCGGAGTCCCTGCGGTACAGCCTCCAGTAAAGCGCCGACGATTTGCGGCACGAAGTGGGACGGCGTGACGAGATTGATGTTATGGCAGTTCAGCTCGTCCTGAAGATAAAGCATACATTCCGCCAAAGTCTTAATAGAGATTTCGTTACTCTGCTGAATTTCCGGCGACTGGCTTATCTGGTAGTTCTGGCAGTAGACACACCGCATGTTGCAGTTGCCGAAGAAAATCGTCCCCGACCCCCGTCTGCCGGAAAGCACCGGCTCCTCGCCGTGGTGGGCGCAGTAGGAAGCAACTATCGGTAAAAAACCTGAATTACATTGTCCGAACTTACCCTCTAAACGATTCTTACCACATTCTCGCGGGCAGATATCGCAGGCTGCTAACCGCTTTTCTAACGTTCGTTTACGGCGTTTCAGTTCGCCGGATTTATACAAAGCTAGATAACCGGGTTCGTAGCTCATTGTTTTTTCTTCCTGACCTCTAAGTCCAATCCCTTTATCCCCACCACCTCGACCTCCTCCCCTACCTCTATTGTTCCTTTAGACACCCTCGCCCGCCAGTATTCACCCTTAATTTTAATCATGCCCACCGGCTTTAGCGTTTCCGTCACCCTGCCCATCATCCCAATCATGCCTTCGGCGCCGACAACGATACGGCTCATAATCGCCGGCACGACTGCTTGATGCATGATTAAAACGAAAATCGCCATCACAATAACAATAACCAACACCAGCACCCAGGTTATCTCGACATGGAAGAGCCATAAACCAAGAAAAATAAGCCCCACTATGATAACGTCATCAAGCAGCGAAGCCGTAATGATAAGCCAGGCTTTGAGAACAGACATCTCACTTTTCTTTGCCATTTTTAACCTCCGCCCAGGGGAAATGCATCAGCTGCCCGATTTCTTCCAGCTCCGCTGCCGTATGTGTTAACGCCCATCTCTCCACTACTTCAATAATATGGTCGATATAGCAGTCGCGTTCCTGCCTATCACCCCATTTAGAGTCCGTAAGGTCGTCCGCCCTTCCCTCCGATGCCATTAGCTCCACCAGCGTCTCCCACTGGTAATGCAGCGTTAGTAAAACGTAGCCGTCTTGACAGGAGAAAATACGGAAGGCATTATTCCAATGCAGACTGCCTCGTCTTTGGGAAACAACGCCTTCGTAAAAATAGCGGGGAAGAACGTAGTCGAGGGTGGCGGCGGCGCACTCATGAACCGCGATATCGATATAATATCCCCGCCCCGTAGCGTTCCTCTGCCATAAAGCCAGCAAAATACCGTTGACCGCGAAAAGTGATGCCGCGTTATACGACTGGTCGCCGGCGAGCTTTAGAGGCATTTGCGAAGTGCCGGTAACCGAAAGCCAGCCGCCCATCGCCTGATTCACGAGGTCGCAGGATTTTAAGTCTTTATAGGGTCCGCTTTGGCCGAAAGGAGTGACGGACACCATAATCAGGCGCGGATTAAGTTTGCTCAAGACGTCGTAGTCAAGACCCAGCGACGCTAAATAGCCCGGCGGAAAGGATTCGATAAGGATATCGGCTGTTTTTACGTCGTTCGGGAGGGTTTCTGGATGAACGTGAATGACTTCCGCCCCCATACGGGCCAGCAACCTGACACATAACGACCCCTCGGTATCAGTCAGGTCGAGAACGCGGTAGCCGGCGAGGATATTATCGGCTGGCTTTTTAGACATTTTAAAGCCTGTTAACGAAAGGTCTTATTGCTGGCGCTTTTGAATATTCGCCCAGGTGTCCCTTAAAGTCACTGTTCGGTTGAAGACCGGTTTTTTCGGGGTGGTATCGGGGTCAACGCAGAAATAGCCCATCCTCTCGAACTGGTAAAGACTGCCGGGGGTAGCTTTAGCGAGCGAAGGCTCGACGCGACACGACTTTAGCACTTCAAGCGAATGCGGATTGAGAAAATCCTTATAGTCAACGCCTTCTTCGACGTCCAGAGGATTCTCCTTGGTGAACAGATGGTCGTACAAACGCGCTTCGGCTTCGAGCGAATGTTCCGCCGAGACCCAGTGCATCGTCGATTGCACCTTGCGCCCGTCCGGCGCATCACCGCCGCGCGTCGCCGGGTCATAAGTGCAATGGACTTCGATTATTTCTCCGGTTTTAGCATCCTTTTTTACGCCCACACAGGTTACTAGATAAGCATAGCGCAAGCGTACCTCGCGCCCCGGCGCCAGGCGGAAATACTTCGGCGGGGGTTCTTCGCGGAAATCATCCTGCTCAATATAGAGGACTTTAGAAAACGGCACTTTGCGTTTTCCTGCGGCGGGGTCTTCGGGGTTGTTCACCGCATCGAACTCTTCCACCTCGCCCTCCGGGTAGTTATCGATTACCAGGCGTAAAGGACGCAGCACGCCCATCACCCGCGGTGTCCGTTTATTTAAATCCTCGCGCAGGCAGTGCTCCAGGAAATCGATGTCGATGGTGGTATTAGCTTTAGAAACGCCGCTGCTCTCGCAATACATCCTTAGAGCTTCGGGCGTATAGCCCCGCCGGCGCAACCCTGAAAGAGTCGGCATCCGCGGGTCATCCCAGCCGCTTAACAATCCAGCCTCAATTAACGGCCGTAATACGCGTTTGCTCGTCACCGTGTAGCTTAAACTATATCTGCCGAACTCGATTTGCTGGGGATGGTAAACGCCTAATTCGTCCAGAAACCAGTCATACAGGGGACGGTGGTCCTCGAATTCCAGCGAACAGAGGGAATAAGTAATCCCTTCGATAGAGTCTTCGAGACCATGCGCCCAGTCATACATCGGGTAGATACACCAATTGTCCCCGGTATGCGGGTGAGTGGCATGGAGGATACGATACATAACGGGGTCACGCAGGTTCAGGTTGGGGGACGCCATATCGATTTTTGCCCGCAACACCCGCGAGCCATCGGGGAACTCCCCGGCCCGCATGCGTTTAAATAAATCGAGGTTTTCGTCGGTGGGCCGTTCGCGGTAAGGACTCGGCTTGCCCGGCTCGGTCAGGGTACCGCGGTATTCTCTGATTTGGTCGGCAGTTAAATCGTCAACGTACGCCTTGCCCTTTTTAATGAGCTGCACGGCATATTCATACATTTGCTCAAAGTAGTCCGAGGCAAAGAACAGGCGGTCCTTCCAGTCCCATCCCAGCCAGTGAATATCTTTAATTATCGCGTCGACATACTCCTGCTCTTCGGTGACAGGATTGGTATCGTCGAATCTCAAGTTATACAGTCCGCCGAACTCTTCGGCGAGAGCGAAACTAATCCAGATGGCTTTGGCGTGCCCAATGTGAAGAAGTCCGTTAGGCTCCGGGGGGAATCGTGTGTTCACCCGCCCACCGAATTTATTAGTTTTAAGGTCCTGGCGGACAATATCCCGGATAAAATCTTCTTGTTTTTTTAAGTTAGTCGTGTCTATATTGTCCTCCTTTTTCAGCGATTACCTAGCATGGATATCGCAGCCTTAATTCTCTTTAGACACCGCTCTTTACCCAACACTTCCATCGTCTCAAAAAGCGGCGGCGCGGCATCACGGGCGGTTGTAGCTACCCGCAGTACGTTAAAAAGCTGTCCTGCCTTGAGGTCTAAACTCTCGGCAAGAGACCTTAAGGTAGTTTCAAGTAAATCGCGGTCAAAACTCCCCAGCGAAGCTAGTTTTGTTTCGGCATTTTTTAAAGCTTTTAACGCGGTATCTGCATCCGTTTTTTTATCGGTCAATTTAGTAGTATCATATTCCAGTTTATCAATAAAGAAGAAGTCGGCGTAAGTTGCCGCATCTTTAAGAGTATTTATTCTCTCCCTTATTAGTGGCGCGATTTGTTTTATGTAGTTAATATCTAAAGGTCTCTTAACATCGCTCGATAAATACTTTTCCAGGAACGGCAATACCTTACTGGTTAAGTCATCAACAGGCAGGTTGCGGATGTAGACACCGTTCATCCAGTCCAGCTTTTCCTGATTGAAAGCCGCGGCCGTCTTGCCCATCCGCTCCAGTGAGTAGTTTTCAATCATCTGCTGGCGGGTCATGATTTCCGTTTTATCATCCAGCGACCATCCAATTAAGACTAAAAAATTGAATAAAGCTTCGGGTAAATAGCCCATATCGCGGTATTCCAGGATAGAGACAGCGCCGCGCCGTTTACTCAATTTCGCGCGGTCAGCGCCGACGATCATCGGCATATGGACGTATTGGGGCGGGGTATAGCCAAACGCTTTATACATCAATAAATGCCGCGGGGTGCTCGATATCCACTCCTCGCCGCGGATAACATGGGTGATTTTCATCGCCGTATCGTCAACAACATTAGCCAGATGATAGGTAGGATAACCGTCCGATTTCAGCATTACGAAGTCATCGATATTTTTATGCTCGAAAGTGACGTCGCCGTAGATAAGGTCGTGGAACGTCGTTTGCCCGGCATCAGGCACCTTAAAGCGTATCACCGGTTTAATGCCCTGGGCCTCTTTGGCTTGACACTCTTCAGCCGTTAAATTACGGCAAAGGCGGTCGTAGCCCGAGGACGGTTTACCAGCATCCTGCTGTTGACGCATCGCTTCAAGGCGTTCGGGAGAGCAATAGCATTTATAGGCGGCGCCCTGTGCTACCAGTTTTTCCGCCGCTGCTTTATAAAGGGGCAGCCGCTGCGACTGATAATACGGTCCGTAGGGTCCACCGACGCCGGGTCCCTCATCCCAGTCCAGCTCCAGCCACTTCAGCGCTTCCAGCATATGTTCCACGGCGCCGGCTTCCTTGCGCTCTACGTCGGTATCCTCGATGCGTAGGATAAACGTACCGCCGGTATGCCGGGCATAGAGGTAGTCGAAAATAGCGGTGTGAATGTTACCGGCATGCACTTTTCCGGTGGGGCTGGGGGCAAAGCGTACTCTAACTGGGGCGGTCATAACTTCCCTTTCTTAAAAATTTGGTTCATATTCATTTTACCATCCCCCAGATACAGATTGCTACGCCTGAAATGTGACCCTTTTACGCTAAAGCTATAAAGGGCGAGTTAAATCTTATTCCGTTTTTACTTTATCCACGATATAATTAATAGTAGGCATAAGATGGAGGTGGTTTTATGGCGAAGGGTAAGCAGAAAGATACAGCATCAACAAGCGGGAAGGCGGTAACGGTCGTCGTCAGCCGGACGGTATTTCCGGGACACGAAAAGGACTATGAGGAGTGGGTTAGGAAACTAGCCGAGTCGGCTAAAGAATTCCCAGGCAACACCGGAGTGACTATCCTTATCCCCTCGAAAGGTAAGGCTGGACTCCACCACGTAGTAATGTATTTCGCCGACGAGAAGTCGATGCACCAATGGGAAACATCGTATATCCGCCAAAAGCTATCACATGAAGCGGACGCTTTTTCACGCAAGATAAGGCAGGAACAAACGGGACTGGAAACCTGGTTCTCGATACCGGAATGTCCGGAGTTAGAGGCGCCGCCGCCATGGAAGATGGCGGTCGTTACCTTTTTCGCGGTATATGTGCTATCTATTATTATCGTGCCCCTGCTGGGACTACTAAAACTCAATTTCTACGTAGAAACCATCATAGTAGCAGGGTTACTGGTAGCGATTTTAACGTGGGCGGTAATGCCGGTGTTGAGCCGATACGTATTCAGGAAATGGCTGTATAAGTAAAAAACTCAAAACTTAAAAAAGGAAGAGGGGCATTTTACTTGCCCCTCTTTTATTTTACTCTTCTTTTTTAGGCGGTGGGGGCGGTCCGGGCGGTCCAAAAGGCACGGCGGAATAGAGCGCTTCGTGGGCTTTTTTCAGCCAGGCTGGGATATCTATTTTCTGGGGGCATTTTTCCAGGCATTCACTGCACTCGACGCATTTATCGGCGCGTTTATCCTGCGGGATGCCGAAGGGCCCGTTATACATGAACTTGCCGCTCATCATATCGTCGTACATCATAGCGTCGTTATAAATCTGAAAGACGCGTGGGACTTCCACGTTATTGGGGCAGGGCTGGCAGTAGCGGCACTGGGTGCAGGGGATGGGACTTAAGCTCTTAAAAGCTTCTTTAATCTTTTCAACCACGGCGAGGTCTTCCGCCTTAAGCGAGCCGGGTCCTTTAAAGCGGCCGGCGATAGCGACGTTTTCTTTAACCTGCTCCATCGTACTCATACCGCTTAAAGTGACGGAGATTTCCGGCTGGTTCCAGAGCCAGTTAAACGCCCATTCAACGGCAGGCATCTGGCGCTTTGCTTCCTTTATAACCTTGGCGACAGGGGCGGGCATGGGGTTTTTAGACAGCTTGCCGCCGCGGAGGGATTCCATCACTACGACAGCTAACCCTTTAGCCGCGGCATACTCAACCCCTTTACGTCCCGCCTGCTCATGTTCGTCCATATAGTTATACTGTATCTGGGCTAAAACCCAGTTATCGTAGCCGTCAACAATTTCTTTAAAGACATCAAACGTATCATGGAAGGAGAAGCCAAGGCGTCCGATTTTTCCCTGCGCCATCTGTTTTTCCGCCCATTTAAGAACGTCCCATTCACGTACCTTGTCCCAGCCCATTTTACTTAATCCATGCAGGAGATAGAAGTCGATTTTATTAACATCGAGTTTCTTCAACTGGTCGTTAAGAATACGGTCGATATCGTCGGCTTTTTGCATCATATTTACGGGCAACTTGGTAACGACTTTCATCTTTTCGCGATAGCCTTCCTTAAGCGCCTTGCCCACCAGCACTTCACTCTGACCCATGTGGTACATATAGCCGGAATCGATATAGTTAACGCCATTATCGGCGGCGTAGCGAATCATCTTGATGGCTTCGGGTTCATCGATTTTCGACTGGTCCTGGCCAAGAGTCGGCAGGCGCATTGCCCCAAAGCCTAGAGCGCTTACCTTCCAATCGAGTTTGCCGAATTTGCGGTATTGCATGGGAATCTCCTTTTTATTAATAGACTAGATAACGCGATATATCGAGATGTGTCTAGTAGTATTTTCGCATTTTTTTTTAAGAGATGCAAATAAATCAGGCTATTTCCCCTAACACTTTTTCTAAATCCGACGGCAGCGGGGACTCGAAAGTAATTTCCTTGCCGGTGGAGGGGAGTTTAAAGGTAATTTTACTGGCGTGAAGGAACTGGCGGAGGAAACGAGGGGACTTTAAACCATAAGTGGTGTCGCCGACGACGGGGAAGCCGATAGCCGCCAGGTGCACCCTTATCTGGTGGGTGCGTCCGGTTTCCGGCTTGATTTCCAATAACGTATAATTACCGATATAGTTGATAACGCGGTATTCGGTACGGGCTGCTCTGCCTTTAGTAACGATAGCCATTTTTTGTCGATGCGACGGGTCGCGTCCGATGGCAGCTTCGATAATCCCTTTCTGCGGCGTTAGTTTCCCCTGCACTAATGTTATATAGGTTTTTTTAACGACCCGATTCTTGAACTGCTGTGATAGATTCGCCTGCGCCAGACGGTTTTTCGCGACGATGAGTAAACCCGAGGTGTCTTTATCGAGGCGGTGGACGATACCGGGACGGAGCGAATCGGCGTCTTTAGCTAACTGTGGCAGATGACTTAAAACGGCGTTGACGACGGTATGGGAGGGGTGGCCGGGGGCGGGGTGAACGGGCAGTCCTGCCGGCTTGTCAATAACCAGCAAATCATCATCTTCATAGACAATCTTGAGCGGGATATTTTCCGGCTGTAGCTGGGGCGGGGGTTCGGGGCGAATAACGATATCGACCTTATCGCCGATATTAAGTTTCAAGCTGGGTTTCGCGGATTTACCGTTAACCGTTATTAAGCCGTTTATAATTATCTGCTGGGCATGAGTACGCGAAAGTTCCGGACACCTTTCTCCAACGAATTTATCGAGGCGGTGTCCGGCGCTGTCAGCTATAAAGGAATACTCTTTGGTCATTTTTTACTTTTAGTAAACCCGGAGTAAAAGATGAGGCGGTAGATGATGATGATAACGCCGACGGTCACCGACATATCAGACAGGTTAAAGGCAGGCCAGATTTTAAAATCGAGAAAGTCGGTGACGAATCCCTGGCGGATGCGGTCGATAATGTTATTGCCGATAGTACCGCCTAACACTAAACCCATTCCCACCCGCACCCACATACTATTAAAGAATGTCCAGCGACCGCGCGAGATGAAAATCAGCAGCAGGATGGCGACGACGCCAACCGCCGCCGTGATGATAAAAGTTAGCGAATTGCCTTTGAAAATCCCGAAAGCCGCGCCGGTGTTAGTCAGATGGATAATACGGAAAAAACCGATATCGAAAAACACCTGGCCGGGGGCGAGATTAGCCCGGATTAATGCCTTAGTAACCTGGTCGACAATGATGACGAAAACGGCGACACTGCCAAAGACAATATCCCGCCATTTATCTTGGGGGCGGAGCAGCTTTTGCATTCTTTGCCAACAACGCTTTACAGTCTAGACACAGGGACGCCTGCGGCAACGCTTCCAAACGTTCGGGGTTAATCTGTTTACCGCAGTTATCGCATAACCCGTAGGTGCCCTGTTTAATCTTTTCCAGGGCGTGCTCGACCTTAGCCATTTCCTGGCGGACGCGGTTTTCGAGCGCGAGACGCTTTTCCAGTTCGAGGGTTTCGGCGGCTTCTTCTTCTCGCTTGCCGAAGGGACTGCCCTCCCGCCTTTCTTCAGCGCTGGAGGCATTGTTGTGCAGTTGCGCCAATTCGTCGGTAAGGCGTTTGAATTCGACTTCCAGTTGTTCGCGTTGTTTCTTAAATTGTTCTGTCATACGTCCCTCCGTCCGCTTCCTAGCCAGGTTCGAAATAGGCTCTACGGAATATCACCCAACCCTATCAAATATATATGTTAATATACAGCGAATAATAAGAAAAAAAGACCAAGATGCTTGATTAGTATAAAAGCATCACCGAATAGCTGAAGGTGCCAGACAACCTCCGATACCAAGAGGTAACAGCTAGATTACGACTTATCCCCAAATTTTCTACCACGGGGTGAAACATATCAACAGTGTAAACCATTTATCCCATTTGGTCAATGGTTTTAACCCTAATTTTTAAGAAATTGTGATTTCTTAGGGTTTTATAAGGAAAATAACAGGAAAATACGCCAAAATTACCCACTTTTAACGCGACCATACTTAAGTTTAGCGAATAATAACCAGGTATTAAGCACGATGCCGATGCAGTTCCAGATAATAATCGATAAAAGCCCCAGCATAATCCCGTAGACCAGCCAGATGATTATTCCCAGTAACATCGACGAAGTAAAAATAAGGCTGATTTCGCGGGCGCTTTTAAGCTTATAGACCCGCATGATTTGCGGTACAACGGCAAAGGTGGTAAAAATCCCGGCTATTATACCTACATATTCTGTAGAGGACAAAGAAATGCCTCCTTTTCTATAAAACGTTACGTATTTATCTTAACATACCGCTTCGAAAAAACTCTAAATGCGTAAATATAAGGGATTACACCCAGCCACAATTGGTGACATCATTCTCCGAGTTAAGCACCCAGCAAGGTATTATTTAACTGGCGCACTGTTGGCATCCAGAAGGCAGAAAGATGAAAATATCGCAAAGTAAGGTTCGCGTCGAGCCGAATAAAGCTATATCTACCGCAAACAGCAACGTAAAGAGCGGTGCTACAACCAAGCCAACCTTTCAAAAACAGTCAGCGGTAAGTCCAACGATAGCGCCCAAAGCTTTAGACTCCATAAAAAAGGCTTTGAAATCCGCCCAATCGACCGCCAAACCAGCCGCCGATGGCTTTATGAGCTATAGCGAAACCGCCGTCGCTCTGAAGCAGGTATTAGCTAAAGCTAGAGCCGAACTAAAGCTAATCCAGCAGATGAAAGGGGAGACGGCGCGATACCAGCAAAAAGTAGCCACCCAGGCCCGCAGTGAAGCCCAACAGCTCATCCTGAATGCCCGCGTAACCACACATCACGAAATCGAGGCTCTTGTCCGCCAAGCCAGTCAGGAAATACAGCAGGTGCTGGCGGATATCCGCATAACCCGCATCACCGCGCAGGAAGAACTCGCCACTCTGCGACGTTATTCCGACGCCGCTAAACTCAACAGTCTTTCACTCTCGATAAAAGATGCGTTTACCAAGCCGACCGAGCCGGATAAAGATAAAAAACCGGAATCTATTAAGCAGTAAATCGATTAACAACCCTCATTATTATTCATTAAAACTCTTTTTATTTTTACTCCAAATATATCCTTTTTGTGGCGTTTGACCGCTTAAGGTAAAATGAAGGTAATCAGGCGGTTAACAAAATGACTATCGCGTCGAACGTCCAGCAAATACTCGCCGAGCTACCGGCAGGCGTCAAGCTCGTGGCTGCCGCTAAAACCAGAAGTCCGCAGGAAATCCTGGCAGCGATAGAGGCCGGGGTTAACATCGTCGGCGAAAACTACGTCCAGGAAGCGGCAAATGCCTATCAGTTTATCCGCAACAGAGTGGCGTGGCATTTTATCGGGCACCTCCAGCGCAACAAGGTGAAAAAAGCCGTCGAGCTCTTCGACATGATAGAAACGATGGACTCTTTAGAAATAGCCACCGAAATCGATAAACGGTGCCAGCCAATCGGTAAAACGATGGCGGTTCTGATAGAAATAAACAGCGGACGGGAAGAACAAAAGTCCGGAGTTTATCCGGAGTACGCCGAAGAGCTAATCAACTCGATGGCAGTTTTAAAGAATATCCGGGTGGAGGGGCTAATGACGATGGGACCGGCGGGAGGCGGGGCATCAGAGCTGCGGGCTTGCTTCCGCGAGACGAGGGCTTTATACGAAAAATTGAAGCAAAAAGTCCAACCTAATCTAGAGATGAAATACCTCTCGATGGGGATGACCGATTCGTATAAAATCGCCCTGGAAGAAGGCGCTAATATCGTCAGAATCGGCAGCAAGATATTCGGCGCGAGGGTCTAGCCTAACGTCGATTGCGCTTGACTATGATTAGCTTGCAGCCAATACCGCCGCCGACCAGCACGATGAATCCGAAAATAGTCAGCCAGGGCAGGATTATCTGCATTTTATCGATGTGATTGACCGCACCGCCGACTGACACGGGAGTAGTCGTAGTAGTTGGCGGCGTAGTCGTAGTTGTCGGAGGGGTAGTGGTGGTCGTCGGGGGGGTAGTAGGTGGCGGGGAGGTCGTCGCCGTAGCTTCGGTATACTCATCCGACCACTGTTCACTGCCCGAGGCGTACGACCAGGCGCTGTAGTAATACTGCGTATCCGGGTCCAGTTCGGTATCGGAGAAACTCGTGCCGGTATCGAAATAGACTAAATCGCCTTCGTCTCTGCTGGTGGGATAAGCGCTGGCGCTGCGGCGTATCATTGTTTTCTGAGCGCCATCGCCTTTGGTCCAGGTTAAATCTATCTGGGTATCGCTGAAAACGGTCGCCGTAAAGGGATAAGGCGGGTCGGGCTTGGTAAGGAAGTCGAGTTCGGCACCACTCCCGATACCCTCGCTGTTTTTCACCTGGGCGACGAAGTAATATTTAGTGCCTTTGCTAAGTCCGATGATATCAACGCTGAAGGTATCGCCGGTGTTAACGCTACCCGTCCAGCCGGTATCGAAATTATAGACGCCAGGGGTCGTGCCGTAGGCGAACCGATATTGACAATCCTCACCGCCATCATTAGTCACGGTACCATGCAGTGTTGCGGTAGTCTCTTCGACCAATGTAGCGTCATGAGTGGCCGCAGCCGGAGCGGTATTAGTAGTGGCGGTAGTTTCGTCATAGCCATCCGACCACTGCTGCAGACCATCAACGGTGACCTCCGACCAGGCTCGATAGTAATAGGTGGTATTAGCGGATAAATCGCTATCGGACGCGTTAGTGTCGGTATCGAAATAGACCTGCGTGCCGTCGTTATAATTCGTGGGGTAGCTGCCGACTTTCCTCATTACTTTAGTGCGGACAGCGCCTTCACCCTTCGTCCAGGTTAAATTAACCTGGGAGCCGCTGGCAACAACAGCCGTTAAATCGGCCGGTGCTTCCGGCTTGGTGAGGAATTTTAACTCCGAGCCGGTACCGGTGCCGGCGCTATTCCGGACCTGCGCTACGAAATAGTACATCGTGCCAGGGTTTAAATTCGTAATATCAACGATAAAGGAATCTCCGGTATGAACGCTACCCGTCCAGCTGGTATCGAAGGTGTACGTACCGGGCGAAGTTCCCCATCTAAACCGGTATTCGCAAGCCTCGCTGCCGTCGTTAGCAACAGCCCCATGTAGCGTAGCCGTGGTTTCTTCGACCAGCGTGGCGGCATTGGTAGTGGCAGAAGGGGCAGAATTGGTGGTCGCGGTAGTTTCATCATAACCATCCGACCACTGTTGAATACTATCAATCGTTACCTCGGACCAGGCCCGGTAATAATAGGTGGTGTTGGCGCTTAAGCCGGTATCCGATGCGGTAGTGTTGATATCGAAATATACCACCGTGCCATCATTGTAATTCGTCGGGTAGCTGCCAGTTTTTCTTAAAACCTTAGTGCGGACGGCGCCGTCGCCTTTCGTCCAGCTCAGGTTTACCAGGGAGCCGCTGGCAACAACAGCCGTTAAATCGGTCGGTGCTTCCGGCTTGGTCAGGAATTTTAACTCCGAGCCGGTACCAATACCAGCGCTGTTCCTGACCTGCGCTACGAAATAGTACATCGTGCCAGGATTGAGACTCGTGATATCGACATAGAACGTATCTCCGGTATGTACGCTGCCCGTCCAACTGGTATCGAAAGTATAGATGTCGGGCAATGTTCCCCACCTAAACCGATATTCGCAGGCTTCTCCACCATCATTGGCAACAACGCCATGTAATGTCGCTGTGGTTTCTTCGACTAGCGTAGCGGCATTGGTGTTAGCGGAGGGTGCAGAATTGGTGGTGGCTATAGTTTCGGCATAACCGTCCGACCACTGTTGAAGACTATCTATCGTTACCTCGGACCAGGCCCGGTAATAATAGGTGGTATTAGAAGAAAGACCAGTATCCGATATTGATGTTCCAGTATCGAAATATACTACCGTGCCATCATTATAATTCGTAGGATAACTGCCGGTTTTTCTCAAAACCTTAGTGCGGACAGCGCCAATACCTTTCGTCCAAGTGAGATTTATCTGGCTGGCGCTGACCGGAGTAGCGGCTAAGTTTGTCGGCGCTTCCGGCTTGGTGAGGAATTTTAACTCTAAACCAGTACCAGTGCCGGCGCTGTTCCTGACCTGTGCTACGAAATAGTACATCGTGCCCTGGTTTAAGCCGGTAAGGGCAGCGTTAAATGTCTGGCCAGTGGTCACTGACCCCGTCCAACTAGTGGTAAAGGTATAGATACCGGACGCTGTACCATATTCAAATCTATATTGACAGCTCTCGCCTCCATCATTATTTACCACACCATTTAGTGTCGCCGTGGTTTCTTCTACGGAAGTAGCTGCATTAGTAATTGCGGTAGGTAAGAAAACATGGCGGCTATAAGTAATGCTGACGTCACTCAAGATAGGAGTAACCGCGGTATTGGTTGTACTTAAATAAGCCTTATATTTGATATAGCGGGCGATGTTATTACCGGTCCAGATCGTTGTCCCGCTGGTAGTATAGTAGGTACTCGAAGTACCATCAGGACCCTTAAAGTTCCAGGTAGCGCTATCGTTATTGGTCGCAACTTGGAATTTAAGCGTGGTCGATGCCGGCGTAGTCGCCGTCCAGGAGATTGTACCAAAATCAGATGCACTCCCCGTATCCCAAGTCGAAGAGGTAAGCGTACCGGATGCATAGTAAGCCGAAGCCGACTTATAGGCGAGGGCGCCGCCATAAGCCACAGTGGATGGTACCGACGCCCTTATAATCCATGTATTCGAGGCTACGTCATATTTCCAATAATCAGAATAATTGTTACCGCGCAAGGCATAAAAATGGGCGTTGCTGTCATAAACTAAAGCGCCACCACCATAGACACAGGGGGTCGCTGGCGTATCGGCCAACGTCGTCCAAGAGTTACCGGAAATACTGTAACGCCAGAAAGTAACGGTATTATTACCCCTTAATGCATAGACATAATTGCTACCGTCATTAGCGAGCGAACCGCCGTCACCTACCGTTAATGGTGCCGCGGTTAAAGTGCTCCAGCTGTTACCAGAAATACTGTATCTCCAGAAAGTTGTCGTAGCCCCCTGGAATGCATAGATATAGTCGCCGCTGCTCCAGGTTAAAGCACCGCCGCCATTGACGTAGCCCGGGGTTTGACTCCTTGTTGTCCAGGAGTTGCCGGAAATGCTATAACGCCAGAAAGTCCTCTGATTACCGCCGCGTAAGGCATAGAGATAGCTGCCAGTATAGACCAGAGCGCCGCCGGCATTTACCGCCGAAGGTGTTGACGTTAATGATGTCCAGGTATTGCTAGAAATACTATAACGACAGAAATATTTCGTACCATAACCACAGAGTGCATAAATATAATTACTGCCATCGTAAGCCAGATCACCGCCGGCACCGACAATATAGGGAGTATCCGCCATCTGGCTCCAGTTATTAGCCGCGACATCATACCGGTAGAAAGTCTTGGTATTACTGCCTCGGAAGGCGTAGGCATAGCCGTTTACGCTTTGCGCTAGCTTAACGTCGCCGGGACTGCTCGTAGCATCCAGCTGGACGAGTGTTCCAGCCATGAAGTCCTCCTGCGAGGTTTGCGTCCAGGTAGATCCAACAACGTCAGCTAAAGCACCAGAATTTACTCCCAGGACCGGGATAATGATAGACGCAACTAGCAAGAAAGCGAGAGCTATTTTTGTTATACGTTTGTTTATTTTCATGTTTCTTTTCACATTAGCTGGGGAAGGAGTGGCTTACGTGTCAGTACAATTGCTTATATTCTGACAGACGAGGCTAAATTTCCTGATAAAGAACATTAAATTACTACAAATAACCTATGAATAATATATAAACGGTTGTTAAGTTTTCATAAAAAAATGGAACGACTTGAACGTATGCGGGGGTTGTTACGGGGAGAAAAGCATGTAATTGATATAAAGAGAAATATTGAGAATAAAGAGGTGATAAAAAAGCGCGTACGTTTATAGTTTAATGGACTATAAAAAAAGTAGTACCTAAGAGATTGCCACGCCTGCGTGCCGGAACGCACTTCGATGTGCAGGCACGTCGTCCTTCTGCGGAAGGACTCCTCGCAATGACAGCTAGAATATTATCGTCCGCGGGGGGATTTGGGGCGGGTAGTATTGCGTTTCGAGGTTGTGTTTTTCTCCCCCCTGAAGTCCGGCGCAATAATAGCGAACGTAACGCTAATGTTGCGGTCGACGAGGCGGGAGCTGATCGAGCTATCCACTTCTTCCTTAATCTCGTCTAAAGAGAGGCGGGTGGTGATAACGGTGGGGAAGCGGCTGTTGTAGCGGTAGTTAATCAGCTGGTAAAGCTTTTCCTTCACCCAGGGGTTGGTGGTCTGCTCGCCGAAGTCGTCTAAAACTAAAAGCGGGGCGGTTTTAACGCTTTCGAAAAGCCGGTCGTAGGATACTTTACTATCGGGGTTAAAAGCCGACCTTAGATGGTCGAGAAAGTCTGGAACAACGACGAATAAAGCCGGTTTGTTCATTTCATAACGGTAGTTAACGATAGCCGAGGCGAGGTGGGTCTTGCCGCAGCCCGTTTCCCCCATAAAGACCAGCCAGCCTTCGGGGTTTTTGGCGAAATCGAAGGCAAGGCGGTAAGCGGCATCCATATTATCCTGCTGCTCCAGTGATAAATCGGTGCGTCGTTTATAGTTGATAAAGGTCATGTTCTTCTGCAGCTCGAACTCCGGCTGCCAGGCGTACAGCGAGGTCGGCGACTCTTCTTCGAGGATAAAGACGTGCGATAAACGCGTATCGGTCAGACGTGTGCGTAGCCGGTCGTCCAACTCGTCGATAGACACGGCGGTAACGATAACCGTCGGCAGGCTGGCGTTAAAACGGGACGTTAATACCTGGTCGAGCTTTTCTTTCGCCCAGGGCGTACCGGACTGCACGCCGAGGTCGTCTAAAGCTAGTAAGGGGGTGGTTTTCACCTGCTCGAAGAATTCGCTATAAGGCGTCTCGCTATCGCTACTAATCGAGGAACGCAGGCGGTCGAGCAGGTCGGGGGTGGTGATATAGAGGGCGGGCTGACCTTTATCGATACACTCGTTAACGATAGCCGCCGCCAGGTGGGTTTTGCCGCTGCCGCTGGGTCCACTGAAGACCAGCCACCCTTCCGGTTTCGCGGCAAATGACTGCGCCGCCTGATAAGCCTGGCTAAACCGCGCCTGGGTTTGAGGATTACTGCTTCTACCCTCGGCTATCAGGTTATCGAAAGTAAAACGCTCTAAAGCGCCCAGGTTGCTATACTGCTTCAGCCGGGACTGGCGTTCTTTATTTTGTTTGCTTTTTACACAGCGGCAGGGAACCGTACGGCTATAATCCGGCTGCCCCGAAGGCAAGCGGGGATGCACCTTTCGCACGCCTTTACAGATAGGGCAATCCGCATTCTGCGTCGGCTGCTCTTCAGCGTCGGACCATGTGTCCGTACTTTCCTTTGAAGTACTTGTCCGGCCCTGTCGCTTTAATATCTCGTTGATATGTTCCATCACTGCGGCCTTCTACCGACCAATTTTCCAGTATCTTCGCTATATATTTTATATTTCTTTTATTATGCAGTACCGCTTCTTTAATCGCATTGCGTATCCAATCCTCCGGGTAAAGTTTTTCCATATCGCGGAGCTCATCGGCAATCAGCGGCGTCATCAGCACCCCAACGTTATCTTCAAACAGTTTATAGATATTCGGCTGTTCTTCTGTTTCTACGGGGGCTTTGGCGATGGCTTTCATACCCGCCAGCTTTAGTGTGCCATCCTGAATCCTCTCGACCGCCTGACGGCTGGAGACGTCGTTAAGAAAATAGAAGTCTTCGTTAGAGCCGTCTTTTTCTACCTTAATGTTTAATAAAGCGCCGTGCTCCACCGCCAGCTTTAAAGCCGCGGCTAGTTTTTCTTTAGAACCGTTAATCCCCTGCATCAAAGCGGTATTTTCCAACAATTCGCCGTAGGCGATAAAGCGCGGGTAGCCTTTTTTCACGTAAAGCATCGCCATAATATATAAAATCGTTTTTAACTCGGCGATATCCATTATCTGGGGCAATAAGGAACTGAAGAAATTATTATGTATGGGTGTATATTGCACCCTGCCGCCGGACGGAAAACCCTGAAACTGCGTCATAATAATTGCGGCTCCACGCTGCCCAGAGTTTCAAATTTAGCCAGGGTATGGCGGAAACGCAGCTTAATACGACCGGTGGGACCGTTGCGATGCTTGGCGATAATGACGTCCGCTTCTTCGCGGGGATATTCGCGGTCGGGATGAGCGACGATCCACTCTTCTTCACTCTTATAATAATATTCGTCGCGGTATATAAACATAACAACATCGGCGTCCTGCTCGATGCTGCCGCTTTCACGGAGGTCGGAGAGCTGCGGTTCGTGAGAGGCACGCCATTCGACGGCACGGCTTAACTGCGAGACGGTTAAAACCGGCGCGTTGATTTCACGCGCTAAAGCTTTGAGCGAACGGGATATAAAGCTGATTTCCTGAACACGGTTTTCACCGCGGCCGCTGCTTTCACCCTGCATCAGCTGGAGGGAATCGAGGATGACCAAATCGATACCACGCTCGTAGTTAAGACGGAGGGCTTTAGAGCGCATCTCCGCCATGCGAATCATCGGCGTGTCATCGATATAAATCGGGGCTTCGGAAAGAACGCCGGTAGCTTCCATGACTTTACGTTCTTCATCTTCGGTTTTGTGTTCGCCGAAACGGATACGCCGGGCGTTAATACCCGATTCGCTGGAGACGATACGCGTTACTAAAGAGTCGCGACTCATTTCCAGACTGAAGAGGGCGACAGTAGCGCGATGTTCGACGGCGGCGTTGCGGGCGATGTTTAGCGCCAGACTAGTCTTGCCCATACTGGGGCGTCCGGCGATAATAACCAGGTCGGAACGCTGGAGCCCGTTAAGGAATTCATCCAGTCCGGCGAAACCGGTAGGCACATAAGGCAAACGTTCGGGACGGTCTTCGGCGGAGGGTGGGGTTACCTCAAAGTATTTATCCAGCACCTCGCGGATATGGGTGAGGTCGTTAGTGCCGCCGCCGCGGCGTAATCTAAATAAAATGCCCTCGGCTTTAGCCAGTCCCTCTTCAACGTCGGGTCCAGTCTCGTAGCCGATAGCGGAAATACGGTCGCCGGCGGTGATTAACTGGCGCATAATCGAAAGACGATAAACGATACGGGCGTAATGCTCGATATCCAGCGAGGTCGGGCAGACCGAGATAAGGTAACTCAAGCGGGCGGCGCCGCCGATGGCATCCAATTTACCGAGACGCGTAAGCTCCTGGGCTAAAGTAACCTGGTTGATGGCTTCGTCACGCTGGTAAAGCGCCATCGCGGCTTCGAAAGCCAATCGGTTCTGCTCGAAGTAGAAGTCCGAGGGTTGCAGAAAATCGGTAATCTGGAAAATGGACGTGCCGTCAATCAACAGCGAGCCGATGACCGCTTCTTCGGCGTCATTATCGTTAGGCGGGAGTCTGACATCGTTCACGGGGAACTACTCCTTTGTTTCTGCCGACTCTTCTTTTTTCTTAGCTTTAGATTTAGGTTTCTTGGCTGCAGGGGCGGCTTCCTTCTTATCAGAGGGTTTTTCCGCTTCCGGTTTGTCCTCTTTAGAGGCTTTAACTTCTTCAGCGGGTTTTTCCTCGGCAGCCGCTTTTTCCGCCCTGGGCTTTTTCTCTTTGGGCGGTTTTTCGCCGGCAGGTTTTTCTTTTTTAACCTTTTTCTCTTTTTTATCCTCTTTAGAGGGCTTTTCTTCCGCCGGGGCTTCGCCTTTCGGCGTTCTTACAGGCACTGCCGCGCCTTCAGCATCGGACATGATAGTAACCATAACGACGGCGGTTATTTCATGCGTAAACCTGATAACCACGTCATAAACACCGACCTGGCGAATCGGCTCGGCGAGGGCGACTTTGTGTTTATCAATTTCGCGGTCGATGGCCTTGCTTAACGCTTCGGCGATATCGGCGGCGGTGACCGAGCCATAGAGTTTATCATGTTCGCCGACCCTAGCCTTAAGCGTAATTTCGACGCCGTTGATTTTCTTGGCTATCTCGGTCATTTCCGCCTCTAAGACAGCGCGCTGCTGGACGACTTTCTTGATATGAACCTGGGCAGAGGCGGCGGCTTGGGAATCCGCCAGGACAGCCAGTTTACGCGGGAAGAGAAAGTTGCGCGCATAACCGTTAGCTACTTCCTTGGTCTGTCCCGCCCTGGCAACATTACTAACATCTTCAATAAAAATAACCTTCACAATACTCTCCTTTTTTGGGTGACAAATAATTAAACACCTATTCGAGGCAACGCGTCAATATCTTTCTACACTTAACCCACGAAAAAATGGGAAAAATATTTTTATCCGCTGGTATATTTCCCGGCGTTAATGGCCGCCGTCGCGCCATCGCCCGTGGCACCGACGACTTGCCGGATTGAGCCGCTGCGTATATCGCCGGCGGCGAAAATGCCGGGGACATTTGTTTCCAATTTATCGTTGGTGACGATTGCGCCGACGGCATCCAGATTCAGCAAACCTTTAAGGTAGCCGGTAGCCGGCTGCGACCCGACCGAAACAAATACACCTGAAACGTCAAGCGTTGTTTCCTTTGCCGTTTTAACGTTACGCAGTTTTAATTTTTCGACGAATTTATCGCCCAGTATTTCTAAAACAACCGTATCCCAGAGAACCTGTATTTTAGCATTAGCCAGTAGTTTTTCCTGCATAATCTTCGTGGCGCGTAATTCGTTGCGGCGATGAACTAAAATAACTTTAGACGCGAATTTCGTTAGCTCCAGGGCTTCGTGTACCGCAGCATTGCCGCCGCCGATAACGGCGACCGCTTTATCACGAAAGAAAGCGCCGTCGCAGGTGGCGCAGTAAGAAACGCCCTTACCGGTGAACGCCGTCTCGCCGGGGACGTTAAGCTTTTGCCGCTCCGCCCCACCGGCGATAATGACCGCTTTAGTTAGAAAATCGCCCTGCGGGGTTTTAACGACTTTTTGTTTGCCGTTTATTTCGATACCGATAACCTCGTCATAAAGCGTTTCGAGTCCGAACTTCTCCGCCTGCTGGTGCATCGCCTGCGTTAAGTCAACACCGCTGACGCCGTTAGCGTAACCCGGATAATTTTCTACTATACCGGCGTTAATAATCTGCCCGCCGACTGCCGCTCTTTCAATCAGAAGAGTAGCCAGCCGGGCACGGGCGGCATAGATACCGGCGCTTAAGCCCGCCGGACCCCCGCCGATAATGATGACGTCGTATTGTTTGCTTGATGCACTCATCTTCAACTAAGCGGCTAAAGCCGCATCCAAGTTCTTTTTAAGCTCCGGTTTGGGACGGAAACCGACGAGGTTAGAAATGGGTTGCCCGTTTTTAAAGACAATCAGCGTGGGTATACTCATTACGCCGTATTGCTGCGCGGTTTTGGGATTATCATCAACGTTTAACTTAAAGAAGGCGACTTTTCCTTCGTACTCATTGGTTAACTCTTCGACCAGCGGCGCGACCATTCGGCAGGGTCCGCACCAGGGCGCCCAAAAATCAACCAGCGCCGGTGTTTTGGACTGTAATACCATTTCGTTAAATTTACCATCATTCGTCTCTACTGGTTTGCTCATGTTTCTCCTCTTTCACTTTTTCAATTATGTCGCGCTCGATAGTTTCTTTTGCCAAACCGATAGCATTTTTTATTGCCCGGGCTTTACTGCGGCCGTGGGCGATAATGACCGCGCCATTGACACCGAGAAGACAGGCGCCGCCATATTCACTAAAATCCAGCTTTTTCGTCCAGGCACCCAGTCCGATATCTTTAAGCAGCTCGCGCGTTCTTAAACGGGAAACGCTGGAAAAGACATGACCGAGCTCTTGTATTGAGTTTAAGAAATTATCGTTGGACCCTTCAATGGTCTTAAGGACAATATTGCCGGTAAACCCATCCGTCACAATGACATCGGCAGTTTTCCGGGAAATATCGTGTCCCTCGATATTACCGATAAAGGTGATATCCTTAGCTTCTTTTAAGAGCTGGTAAGTTTCCTGCGCTAAACGATTCCCCTTGCCCTCCTCGGCGCCATTGCTTAAAAGGCCGACCCGCGGGAAAGGAATATTAAGGATATATTTACTATAAATACTACCCAGACGAGCGAACTCCAGCAGGTGTTCCGGGCGGCAATCGGCGTTAGCGCCGGCATCCACCAGCAACCCAGGTCTGGATGTAAAAACATCGACGAAGGCGCCGATGGCCGGGCGACTAACGCCTTTCGCTCTACCCAGGGTGAGTAGGGATGCAGCGACGACAGCGCCGGTATTACCGGCGGAAACGAAAGCCGAGGCATCACCGCTTTTCAGTAGATTGATGCCAACGACGATCGACGAGTTAGGTTTGCTTTGAATAGCCTTAAGAGGATGCTCATTGAAATCGATAACTTCGGTGGCATCGACGATGGTTATGCTCGACTCAACGGGGGACTTTTCCAGCAACTTGCGGAGAACATTCTTCCTGCCAACCAGGATAACCTCCACGCCGTATTCCTGAACGGCTTTAATCGCCCCCTTGACCATTTCGTGGGGGGCATAGTCGCCACCGGCAACATCAAGCGCAATTTTTGTGTTTTTCAATTTTTCTCCCTTTTTCTAGGGGTGGCTGTCTCCCAGATATCGCACTGGCCTCCCCAGGCTGCCACGACCTTACCCTGCTGTGAAATCTTAACAATCTCGCAGGAGGTTGGACAGGAATGGCACTCGAAGGAGGAGGTATCGTAGGCCGCCTCGCTGATATCGAAGCCGCGGAAACGGCAGGCTTGCTTAGTTTGCTCGGATGCTTCGTGAGTGAGTAATGCCGCGCCGATAGCCCCCATAACTTCGTGGTGGGGAGCGACGATTATCTCGATTTTAAGCTCCTCCCGCAACGCCCGGATAATCCCCTGGTTAAAAGCCACCCCACCCTGAAAAACGATAGGCGACTTTATATCCTTACCCGAGCCAACATCGCTTAAATAATTACGCACCAAAGTGCGGCATAGTCCGTAAATAATGTCATCGACTTGATGCCCCATCTGCTGTTTATGCACCATGTCGGACTCGGCGAAAACCGTACAGCGTCCCGAGATATGGACGTTATCCTTACCAAGTAAAGCGCGGCGCGAAAACTCCTCGATGCTGATACGAAGACGTCCCGCCTGGTGGTCGAGGAAAGAACCGGTGCCGGCGGCGCAAACAGTATTCATCGCGAAGTCCGTCACCATGCCGTCGTGGATGAGAATCAGCTTGCTGTCCTGTCCGCCGATTTCGATGACGGTGCGTACATCGGGGTAATAATGAACCGCCGCTACTGCCTGGCAGGTAATTTCGTTCTTGACGATATCGGCGCCGACAATCGCCCCGGCAAGGTAGCGGGCGCTGCCGGTGGTCGCCACCCCTTTAATTACGGCGTTCGAGGGTAACTGTTCACCGATTTGGCCGAGTCCCTGCTGGACAACCTCAACCGGCTTGCCGGCGGCGGGTAGATATAGACTAGCGATAAGCTCGTCCGCTTTATTCAGCGCGGCGAACTTAACGGTGACCGACCCTACATCGATACCGAGGTAAATATCCATACTATTTAATGTTAATATTTTTTACGGGAAAATGCTATTTTTTAAAAGGGAAAGTAGAGGATATAGTTGTTAAAAACCCCCTCGGTCCCCCTTTAAGAAAGGGGGAAGTCAAGATTTTTTGTTTTTCTCTAATTCAGCGCGGGCGGCAGCGAGGGTGGCGGGGTCAGCAAGGAGGTCGGCGGTGGTCATCGCCATCGCTTTGGCGGCATCTAGGATAATATTCAGTGCTTTTTTGGTCGCAGCGATTTTTCGAAACTCAACAGTATGTATTAATATATTTCGCGGCGTGATAGCGACCGTCGGCTGGATGGTAGGCACCAGCCAGCTGACATTGCCGACATCGGAACTGCCGCCCCAATGATCCCCCTCATATAGGGCAATAGCATGACCGAGCGACCGCATGTTTTTGTGAAAAAGTTTCGCTAAAATAAGGTTGTTAAGCATCGGGGCGTAGCGCACATCCGCCCAATGGTATTTTAGCTCGGCGCCAGTGGCAGCCGCCGCACCGGTAAAGCAGTTAATGACCTTTTCTTTAAGGATATCCAGATAAGCATCATCCCGGGCACGAACTATGAAATTGGCGGCGGTATGGGCGGGAACGATATTAGCTGCCTCGCCGCCGTCAGTAATGATGCCATGAATGCGGGCCGTTTCTTTGATATGCTGCCGCAGGGCATTGATAGCATTATATGATAGAATCATCGCTTCGAGGGCATTGATACCTGACTCGGGGTCGGCGGCAGCATGAGCCGCTTTGCCGAAGAACTCGACGTCGAGGGTCTGGCAGGCTAAAGCGTTATATGTTACATAATTCCCGCCGCCGGGATGGGTCATTATTACAGCATCAAGTCCGTCAAAGCTACCCTTTTCCGCCATGATAGCCTTGCCGGCATTGACTTCCTCGGCAGGGGTACCAAATACGCTAACACTACCACCGTATTCATCAACGATGAGTTTGGCAGCACAGCCAGCGGCGACAGCACTGGTAGCGATAAGGTTATGACCGCAGCCATGCCCGATTTTAGGGAGGGCGTCGTATTCAGCCAAAAAGGCGATAGCCGGCTTACCTTTACCATAGTTAGCGCGGAAAGCCGTCGGCATCCCGGCAGTGCCCTTCGTGACGCTAAAACCACTTCCCTTTAAAAACTCCACCAGCCAGGCGGCGGCGCGTTTTTCCTGCATCGCTATTTCCGGGTTATCGTGTATCTTTTTGCTCAACGCACCGAGCCGGGGTGATAGTTTATCGATTTCTTTAGCAATCACGGTCTTTAGCCTATCAATATCCACAATCCCTCTCCTGAATAATCTATCATTACTTCTTGCACACCTTATCGTAATTTTTTATGTCACTTTCCGTAAAGCCGACTTTGGTGAAATATTTGATATTCTTCGTATCGCTTTTCGGGACGACCACTCGAACGGTATCGATGCCCTTAGACCCGGTGTGTTTCTCTAAAGCGTTAATCAACATCGTACCAATACCGTGCTGCTGGTAGTCGGGGCTGACCGCGATGAGGAAAACGACGGCAGTACCGGTGGTTGGATATCCGGCGTACTCTAATTTCGCCAGGATAAAGCCGATTAAAATGCCTTCGTATTCAGCGATGAAGCTCAAGTCGAGGGGATTTTGCAGCTGGGAGACCATGACGGCTTTATCAGGTATATGAGCCCACCAGATGCCCAGCGTAGAGGTGATGTCGCTGGACGTTAGACGACGTATCTTAACCGCATTCTTGTCGAGAGTCTTAACCATAGAACTTCCCCCTTTGCCGCTTTTTCTCGAATCAAGACTGGTCAGGCGTACCTCTTATTATAAACCAGTAAACAAGGGATTACTAGGAGACAATTTTGTCTCAAATACCTAATATCCGCCAGATACGAAAATTTATTATGTATTATATTGCATATCGAGACTACGCGTGCTATAATAAGGTTGCCTGGGGATTAGAATAGCTTTTTGAGAAGTGGGTTTAAATCCCACTTTTTTAATTAGTGAGTATGTAAAAAGAATAAATCGGAGGTCAGCATCCGAAATGAAGAGCGATTTTTTACTCGCCATAACGCAGCTGGCGGCGGAAAAAAATCTGCCGAAGGATGTGGTGCTTAGCGCTGTCGAAGCAGCGCTGGTATCAGCTTACAAAAAGGACAGCTTTTCCTCCAATCAGAATATAGCCGTCAAAATAAACTCCAGTACGGGTAAGGTGGAGGTTTGGGCGGAAAAAACCGTGGTGGAAAAGGTCGCCAACCCGGATACCGAAATTACCCTGCGCGAAGCGAAAAAACTAAAGAGCGATATTAAACTCGACGAAGCGCTATTGGTAGAGTCCACGCCCGAAAACGCCGGACGCATCGCGGCGCAAACCGCCAAACAGGTTATCCTGCAGCGTCTGCACGAAGCCGAGCACAGCGCCATCTTCGAGGAGTACGCGGATAAAGAGGGAGAGGTCGTGAGTGGGGTCGTCCAGCGTTTCGAAGCCGGACAGGCATATATCGAGCTGGGCAGGACCGAAGCCGTGCTCCCCACCGCTGAACAGGTTCGTACCGAACGCTACCGCGTCGGACAGCATCTTAAAGTAGTCTTATTACAGGTAGCACGCACGACCAAAGGACCTAGAGTAATCGTCTCGCGCTCTCACCCGGAGCTATTGCGCCGCTTATTCGAACTGGAAGTGCCGGAGGTCTATAACGGCACCGTCGAAATAAAGTCCATCGCCCGCGAAGCCGGCTTCAGAAGCAAGATAGCCGTCGCCGCCAAGCAGGAAGGCATCGACCCGGTGGGCTGCTGCGTGGGGCTGCGGGGCATCAGAATACAAAACATCGTCAGCGAACTGAACGGCGAAAAAATCGATGTCGTGATGTGGGCCGCCGACTCGGCTACTTTTATCGCCAACGCTTTAAGTCCGGCGCATATTGTCGGTGTACGGCTTAACAAAGAAGAGCAGGTGGCTACCGTTATCGTTCCCGATAAACAGCTTTCGCTGGCTATCGGCAAAGAGGGCCAGAATGCGCGACTGGCGGCGAAACTGACCGGCTGGCGTATCGACATCAAGAGCGCCTCGGCAGCCGAACTGGAAAAGATAAAAGAGCCTAAAGCGGAAGCTGTAGGCACTACTGGAGAAGCGGAAAAACTTCCTGAAGAAATCCTCGCCGACCTCGAACCGCTGATAGTCGAAGAGCCGGTTGTCGAAGAAGTCGAGGAAAAGGAAGAAGAAGCCGAACCGGTCGCGGCAGAAATAATTATGCCGCCACAGATAAAAACCAAAGGAGAAGGCGAGGTAAAGCTGCGTTTCGCCGAAGACATCCTGGCACCGCGGCGGGTAAAGGAAAGCGAAAAGACCTCTAAGTCAAAGAAGAAAAAGAAGGGCACTCATGCTAAGGATGTCAGTGAAGATTCCGGCAAATCCAGAAAAGGACGCCGGTCCTATACCGAAGAGGAGGAGGAGGAATATGTCTAACGCCCAACCGGTAACCGGCAAGTCAACGCCGCAGCGAACCTGTGTTGCCTGCCGGCAGATAAAAACCAAGCGTGAAATGGTACGGCTGGTGCGAACACCAGGCGGCGAAATAGAAATAGACATCAAGGGGAAAAAGGAGGGGCGGGGGGCTTATTTATGCCGGGACTGGTCATGCTGGGAAAAGGCTTTAAAAAGCAACCAGCTCGAGCACACTTTAAAGAGTAAATTAACTAAGGATAATATCGCTAAACTTAGTAAAACCGGGCAACAAACACTAAAGGAGTTGACGAGTGGCTAGAGCCAGCAAACCAAAAAATGCCACACCACGGGCGGCCGAAAAACCCTCTCGAGAGGATAAACCTTCTAAAGAGGAAAAATCCTCTAAAGAGGATAAAGCGGTTAAAGAAGCGGAGCAGGATAAAACGCCCGTTATCGACCTGCCGCGTTCGATTAGCGTGCGGCAGCTGGCTGATATCCTGAAAATCGACTCTATCGGTATTATCAAGCAATTGATGCGCAACGGCATCATGGCTAACATCAACCAGGTTATCGATTATGAAACGGCGGCTTCAGTCGTTGCCAGTTTTAGTCTTAAGCCCCACCTCACCCCGATTAAAGACCAATTGCTAGCCAGCGCCGCCGAAGAGGGCAAGCGGCAAAAGCGTAAGTACGGCAAGGACGCCGAGAATTTGGTGCCGCGTCCGCCAGTGGTAACCGTTATGGGACATGTAGACCACGGCAAGACGAAACTGCTGGACGCTATTCGTCAAACCAACGTGGTGGATTCGGAAGCGGGCGGCATTACCCAGCATATCGGAGCCTATCAGGTAACGATAGACGGACAAAAAATCACTTTTTTAGATACCCCGGGGCACGAGGCGTTTACTGCGATGCGCGCCCACGGCGCCAACATCACCGACATAACAATTTTAGTGGTTGCCGCGGATGACGGCGTGATGCCGCAGACTAAAGAAGCCATCAACCACGCCCGCGCCGCCGAAGTGCCTATCGTTGTGGCTATCAACAAAATAGACAAAGACAACGCCAATCCCAATATGGTGAAACAGCAGCTTAACGAAGTCGGACTGGTGGTGGAGGAATGGGGCGGCAACATCGTCGCCATGGAAGTCTCGGCAAAAGAGAAAAAAGGCATCAAAGAGTTACTTGAAAGCGTGCTACTGGTGGCGGAAATGGAAGAGCTGAAAGCTAATCCCAACCTGCCGGCTGCCGGTGTCGTAATTGAAGCCGAAATGGATAAAACGATGGGTCCACTGGCGACCGTCCTGATACAGTCCGGCACTTTGAAAGAGGAAGATGCCGTGGTGGTGGGGACGACGTGGGGCAGGGTGAGAGCCATGTTCAACGATAACGGCAAGCGGATAAAGAAAGCTGAGCCATCGACGCCGGTAGAAATACTCGGTCTGGACGCCGTGCCGCAGGTCGGCGATACATTAACCGCCACGACCGACGAGCGCCACGCCCAGGCGATTTTGGCCCGGCGGCGCGCCGACCAGGAAAAAGCAGCTCTTAAAGCCAGTAATGCCGTCAACCTTGATAACCTTTACGACCAGATAAATGCCGGCAAGGTTAAAGAGCTTAACGTCATTCTCAAGACGGACGTCCAGGGCAGCATCGAACCTATCAGAACCTCGCTGGAGAGGTTAGGCACCGAAGAAGTCAAGGTCAGAATAATCCATAGCGCTGCCGGTGACGTTAGCGAAAGTGACGTGATGCTGGCGACGGCTTCGAATGGTCTTATCATCGGCTTCAACGTCAGCGCCAGTGAAGGTGCTAAAAAGTTGGCGTCTACGACCGGCGTCGATACCCGTTTTTACTCCATTATTTACACGCTGATTGACGACGTCGATAAAGCGTTAAAAGGCTTGCTGGAACCGACCTACCGGGAAGTTATCGAAGGGCGAGCCGACGTTAGAGCCGTCTTCCCCGCTGGTAAGGGTGCTAAAGCCGCCGGCGTATTAGTCGCCGAGGGCAAGATTACCCGCAATTCTTTAGTGAGGGTGAAGCGGGGCAAAGAGGTTGTGGTCGAGTCTTCGGTCAGCAGCCTGAAACGTTTTAAGGATGATGCCAAAGAAGTGGCCGCTGGCTACGAATGCGGCGTGGGCATTAAAGAATTTAATGACTATAAGGTCGGCGATGTGCTGGAATTCTATAAAATGGAGAAATCCAGCAAATAACCGACCGGCAGAAGATATATCATGTCATACCGTATCGAACGCGTCAATACCCTCATTCGCCGTGAAATCAGCGAGCTTATCCAGCAGGAGCTAAGAGACCCCCGCCTCGATGAGTTTATCGCCGTCACCGAGGTTGAGACTTCGCCCGACCTGAAATTCGCCAAAATCTACATCAGCACCATGGGCGGTCAGCAGCAGGAAGCAAAAATCCTGGCAGCTTTAAAATCAGCCGCAGGCTACCTCCGCTCGGCGCTGGCTAATAAACTTCAACTACGTTATACCCCCGAACTGCACTTTCTCTGGGACAACTCCATCGAGCACGGCGATAAGATATTGCGGCTCATCGATGAAGTGAGTCAAAAAGATAACCCCTAGTATCCCCTTTTAAAAATATCTATAGCCTAAAGAAAACGGATTTTACTTTGGACGGTATACTGAATATCAACAAACCCGCGGGAATGACGTCTTTCCGGGCGGTAGCTTTGGTCAAACGCCTGACCGGCGAACGTCACGCCGGTCACGCCGGAACACTCGACCCCGATGCGTCGGGGGTGCTGCCGGTTTGCCTGGGTAAAGCTACCCGCGTCGTCGAGTTTCTCATGAATGACAACAAAACCTACCGCGCTGTTATCGAACTCGGTAAAGCGACCGACACTTACGACGCCAGCGGAAAAATAGTTAGCGAAAAAGACGCTTCCGGCATAAGCCGTCAACAGGTGGAACAGGCATTAGAATCTTTTCGCGGTGAAATCAAGCAAATCCCGCCGATGTATAGCGCTTTAAAGCATAAAGGACGTCCCCTTTACCAGCTTGCCAGAGCGGGCGTCGACGTCGAACGCAAGAGCCGGACGGTTAAAATTTACCGGCTGGAATTGGTCGAATGGCAGTCGCCGCTGGTGACGTTAGATATTGAATGCAGCAAGGGCACCTATATCCGCTCGCTGGCTAACGATTTGGGGGAGGTTTTAGGGTGCGGGGCTTATTTAAAGAACCTGATACGCAACCGCTACGGCATTTTCGATATTAAAGACGCTGGCTCTTTAGAGCAAATGGAGAAAAGCGGCTGGCAGCGATACCTCTACCCTATCGACAGCGTTTTACAGGACATGGACGCAATAACAGTGGATGAAAAGGGGGAAGCGGCGATAAAGACGGGTAATCCAATAGAAACCGATACAAACGATAGAAAAAACACCGCGGGAAAATACCGCCGCGCTTATAATAAAGACGGGCGATTTTTAGCGATTATGACGCGCGATAAAGATAGCGGTTTATGGCGGCCGAAAAAGGTGTTTGTTTAGCAACAAAGTTACATTATTATGTCAACTATTTTTAGTCAAAACCTTGACATCCAGCGTCTAAAGAGAGTATAGTGCAACGGATGTTTGTCAAGACTGACTGACCATCCATTTCCAGTCCAGCCGAAAGGAGCTAAAGACAATGGGGAAAATAAATGTTGCTATTATCGGCGTAGGCAACTGCGCCTCTTCCCTGGTACAGGGCGTTTATTACTATCGAAATGCTAAAGACAACGAAGAAGTGCCGGGTCTGATGCACATCAACCTGGGCGGCTACCATATCAGCGATATAAACTTCGTCGCCGCTTTCGACATCGACAAGAACAAGGTCGGGAAGGACCTTGCCGAAGCTATTTACGCCAAACCCAACAACACCTATAAATTCTGCGACGTGCCGCTGTCCGGTGTTAAGGTAATGCGCGGCATGACTCATGACGGACTGGGCAAGTACCTATCCGAAATCATCCAAAAAGCCCCGCCGCCGACGGTGGACATCGTTAAAGTGCTTAAAGAAACCAAGACCGACGTCGTTTTAAACTACCTGCCTGTCGGTTCCGAGATGGCAACTAAATGGTACGTCGAGCAGATTTTACAGGCCGGCTGCGGCATGATTAACTGCATCCCCGTTTTCATCGCCAGCCATAAAGACTGGGCGACCCGCTTCGCCGACCACGGTCTACCGATTATCGGCGACGACATTAAGTCGCAGGTCGGCGCTACCATCGTCCACCGCGTCCTCACCAAGCTATTCGTCGACCGCGGCGTAAAGCTGGAAAGGACCTACCAGCTCAACTTCGGCGGCAATACCGACTTTCTTAACATGCTGGAAAGAGAACGTCTGGAATCTAAGAAAATCTCGAAAACCGGCGCCGTCACTTCCCAGCTGCCCTACAAAATGAACGCCGACGACATCCATGTCGGACCCAGCGACTACGTGCCATTCCTGCTCGATAGGAAGTTCTGCCATATTCGTATGGAGGGACGCACTTTCGGCGACGTGCCGCTGCTGGTCGAAGCCAAACTGGAAGTCTGGGATAGTCCTAACACTGCCGGCGTAGTTATCGACGCTATCAGGTGCTGCAAGCTGGCTCTGGATAAAGGCATCAAGGGGGCGTTAACGGCGCCGTCTTCTTATTTCATGAAAACACCGCCAGTACAGTATTCCGACTCCGAAGCTCGCGACAAAACTGAAGAATTTATCGCCGCTTACGCGTTATCTAAAGAGCCAACGGCCAAAAAACGGGAGTCTAAATAGCCGAGCATGAAAATTGCCCTAGTCTCCCCTTACGACTTCGGCAGTCCGGGCGGCGTGGTCAGCCACATATCGTGTTTAGAGCAGCAGTTCACCCGCCTGGGACACGAAGTAAAAATCATCGCTCCGGCAGCAAAGGCTGAAATTATTTCCGCCAGGCTGGGCAATCGTTTTATCCGTATCGGTACGCCCCGTCCCATCCCCGTCAGCGGCTCGATAGCCCGTATCACAATCTCCCTGTGGCTCGACAAAAAAATAAAGGAAGTGTTCGACCGGGAGAAGTTTGATATCTGCCACCTGCACGAGCCCCTGATGCCGACGCTTTGCACTTCGGTCTTACGTATCAAAAAAGTCGCCCATGATTGGCACCTTCCATGCCTCTGGCGGCAAACCATGGTATTTAATGTTTACGCCAATTGGTAAGTGGTATTTCAACCGCTGGTTCCGAAAGCTGGACGAACGTATTGCTGTTTCGCCGGTGGCGCATAATTACGTCAAAAAATACTTCCCGGCGGAATACGAAATTATCCCCAATGGAGTAGATACCCAGCATTTCAATCCTAAAGTCAAACCTATCGATAAATTCACTGATGGCAAAATTAATATCCTCTTCGTGGGGCGGCTGGAAAAGCGGAAGGGATTCGACTACCTGCTGGAAGCCTACCGGTTGCTCAAACCTGAAGTGCCTGATTGCCGTTTGATTCAGGTAGGTCCCGGAGTAAGGCTGCGCAAGAAATACGAAAAATACGTACGCAGCCATAAAATACCGGACGTGTATTTTACCGGCTATGCCTCATACAGTGATTTGCCGAGATATTATAAAACCGCCGATATCGTTTGTTTTCCAGCGACGGGACGGGAAAGTCAGGGTATCGTCCTGCTGGAAGCGATGGCGGTCGGGAAGCCGGTTGTCGCCACCGATATCGACGGCTATTCCAGTGTCCTCAC
This sequence comes from uncultured Chloroflexia bacterium, assembly GCA_963759785.1. Lineage (GTDB taxonomy): Bacteria > Chloroflexota > Dehalococcoidia > Dehalococcoidales > RBG-16-60-22 > RBG-13-51-18. The sequence goes on along the minus strand of CAVXAM010000005.1, from coordinate 319,075 downwards.
CGACGGCGTCGAGGGAATCGCGGTACCCCCTAAAAACCCCGAGAAACTCGCCGAAGCTATACTAAAGCTAATCAAGGATAAACAGCTGCGGCAGCAAATGGGCGAGCGGGGGGTTATCCAGTGCGAAACAATATGATTGGTCAATTATCGCTACGAAATTGCTTAATTTATATGAAAACACTCTGCGTAATATCAAGAAATCTGCGTCGCAAAAATAATGCCGAAATTAGAAACATCGCGTAAAAACCTAGCCGAATACATTACCAAGCCGGTTATCAGCCTTTTAGCTAAAACACCGCTGACGCCCAACATTATCACCGTAATAGGATTCCTCATTATCTTAGGCGCGGGGGCGTTGATTATTTATCAAATACTTCCTGGCGGCGGGGATTGTCGTCCTGGTGGCGGGACTTTTCGATATGCTGGACGGGGCTTTAGCCCGCGCCACCAATAGAACTACCCGTTTCGGGGCGGTTCTGGACTCCACCCTCGACCGTGTTTCCGAAGCTGTTCTGCTAATAACGCTACTCGCGGTATTCACCCAGGACGGGCTGGTAACGGAGAGCATTTTATCGGGGGTGGCACTGGTAGGCTCGCTATTGGTCAGCTATATCCGCGCCAGAATGGAGGGGTTGGGCGTTGAATGTAAAGCCGGACTTTTCACCCGTCCGGAGAGAGTGATAATCCTATCACTGGGGCTGATGTTAAGCCAGTTCGATAAAGCCCTATTAATTACGCTAGCGGTACTGACATTTTTCAGCTGGCTGACCGTTATCGAAAGAATGGTTTACGCCTGGCGCAAGCTGAAAGATTAACTATAAACAAGGAAAACCCAGCAATCTCCAGCTACGAAGAAAATAGAACGGAATAGCTTTGTGCGCTAAAGGCGCGCCGCCATCGTCACGACTAGTCATGTAGCAACGTCCTTCACCACCCTCTAGTACGATGGACAAGGTACGTTCGTGATGGTAGAATGTATGGGTTTTGCGAAGGAGGATAAAATGCCGGTTGTAGCTGTAATTGGTGCCCAATGGGGAGATGAAGGTAAAGGTAAAATCGTCGATATGCTGGCGGAGAAAGCCAGGTATGTCGTACGTTTTTCCGGCGGTGATAATGCCGGTCATACGGTCGTCAATCCCTATGGCGAGTTCAAGCTGCGACTGACGCCTTCGGGCATTTTTTATAAAAATACCACTTCGATTATCGGTAACGGCGTCGTCCTTAATCCAGCTATCTTAAACACCGAGGTGGATGGGCTTAAGGCGCGCGGCATCGATACGTCAAGACTCCTTATCTCCGACCGGGCCAACCTGATAATGCCCTACCATATCGTCATCGAGGGGCTGGAAGAAAAAGCCCTCGGCGCTAAAGCTATCGGCACGACGCTAAAGGGCATCGGGCCCGCCTTTGCCGACAAAGTAGCGCGTACGGGCATTAGAGCCGGCGACCTTCTAGATAAAGCGTATTTACGCGATAGACTAACCACCGCATTGGAGAGCAAAGAATCAAAGTACTGACCAAAGTGTACGGGGTAAAAGCGCTCTCGTTGCGACGAAATTTATAACCAGTACTGCCAGTATGCCGACCGCTGGGCGCCGTATATCTGCGATACCAGCGTGATACTGGCGGCGGCGGTTGAACGTAACGAGCCGGTATTACTGGAGGGGGCGCAGGGTTTCCTGCTCGACCCCGATTACGGCACCTATCCCTTCGCCACATCTTCATCGCCAACGTCAGCCAACGCCTGCCTGGGGTCAGGAATAGCCCCGAACAAAATAACCCATATTCTCGGCGTTTTTAAAGCGTTTCAGACACGCGTAGGAGCGGGACCGATGCCGACGGAGCTTAAAGACGCCACCGGCGACGCCATACGCGAGCGGGGACAGGAATACGGGACGACTACCGGCAGGGCGCGGCGCTGCGGCTGGTTCGACGCGGTGGCGGCTCGTTTGAGCAAACGCATTAACGGCTTTAACTCCATCGCCATTACCCGTATCGACATCCTCGACAATATGCCGCGGCTGAAGATATGCACCAGCTATAAAATCGACGGTAAGACGATCGATAACTTCCCGGCGAGTATCGCCATGCTGGAAAAATGCGAACCGGTTTACGAGGATATCGCCGGATGGGAAAAAGCCTACCAGCGATATCCGCGAGTTTAAAGACCTGCCGCCGAACGCGCGACGTTATATCGAACGGCTGGAAGAGCTAATTGGCTGTCCGGTGAGCCTGATTTCCGTGGGCAAGCACCGCGAGCAGACCATCGTCAGGAAGTCGATTTTCTAGATCGGTTTACGTCATTCTCGGGCTTGACCCGAGAATCCAACATCCCCTTTACCCCACCACTGGATTCCCGCCTGCGCGGGAATGACGGATAAAGAAAATGGTTACGATAAGAAAAGCCGCCAGAAAAAGACATCCCCCGCCTGCTGGAGCTTTACCGTCAGCTCTCGATAAATCCGGAGAATTATAAATTCCCCGCGCTTAAGGACTGTCAGCCGTATTTTTAAAGAGCAGTCTAAAATCCCGGGGTACAGTCTGCTGGTGGCGGAGGAAAACGGGGAGGTCATCGGCACGACGGTACTAGCGATATTGCCGGGGATGGCGCACGGGACGTCGCCCTTCGCCGTGATTGAATACGTGGTGGTGGACGAGAAAAAGCGCAGTCAGGGCGTCGGCAAGTTATTGATGGAGTACTGTAAGGATTTAGCTAAAAAAGCCGGCTGCTATAAGATAATGCTCACCAGCGATAAGCGGCGGAATAGAGCGCATAAGTTCTATAATTCAGTGGGGTTTGAGGCGTCGGCGGAGGGGTTCAGGTATTACTTTTAAATATTTCATTTTAGCTTCTCCATGCCTGTAAATGCTATACTAAAGGCGTATGGACATCCTCACCGGACTTAATCCCGCCCAAAAAGAAGCCGTCGAAGCAATTAACGGACCAGTACTTATTTTGGCCGGTCCGGGCTCCGGCAAGACCCGCGTCATTACCCACCGCGTCGCCTACCTTATCAAAACGGTCGGCGTCAGTCCGCGGCGCATCATGGCGGTCACCTTCACCAATAAAGCGGCGCGGGAGATGGAGGAGCGGCTCGATAAGCTGGTGAGCGCCTCCGTCCAGGACCTGACCCTCGGCACGTTCCACGCCATCTGCGCCCGCATTTTAAGGCAGGACGGCAAAGCCATCGGCATCGATAATAAATTTAGTATTTACGACGAGGACGACCAGATAAGCCTGATTAAGCGCAGTCTGCAGGACCTGGCGCTCGACCCCAAGCAGTTCGCCCCCCGCGCTTTACAGTCCGTCATCTCTAACGCCAAGAGCCAGATGCTGGGTCCGACCGACCTGCACGGCAAGAGCTATTTCGACGAGGTGACGCGGCGGGTTTACGAACGCTACCAGCAGCTGCTGACCGATAGCTCGGCGCTGGACTTCGACGACCTCTTGATGAAAACGGTGCTGCTTTTCCGGCAGCATAAAGAAACTTTAGAAAAATACCAGTCCCGCTATATGCACATCCAGGTGGACGAGTTCCAGGACACCAACCTGGTACAGTACGAACTGATGAAGCTTTTAGCCGGCAAGTACCGCAATATCTGCGTCGTCGGCGACCCCGACCAAAGCATCTATTCCTGGCGGGCGGCGGACATCCGCAACATTTTAAACTTCGAGAAGGACTTCCCGGACGCTAAAGTAGTCCTCCTCGAGCAGAACTACCGCTCCACCCAGCTCATCCTCGACGCCGCCACGCACGTCATCTCCGCCAACAAACAGCGCAAACCTAAAGACCTCTGGACGGAGAACGAAAAGGGATTGCCCCCTTACCTCATCGAGACCTATTCCGAGGAGGAAGAGGCGCAGTGGGTGGTCAACGAAATCGACAAACTGGTGCGGAGTAAAGAGGTCAAGGCGGGCGACTGCGCCGTCATGTACCGCACCAATGCGCAGTCCCGCGTGCTGGAAGAAGCCTTCATCCGCTACGGCATGCCGTATAAGCTGGTGGCGGGGACGCGCTTCTACGAAAGACGCGAGGTCAAGGACATCATCGCCTACCTGCGGCTGATTCAAAATCCTTACGATACGGTCAGCCTGATGCGGGTCATCAACGTGCCGCAACGGGGCATCGGACGAGCGGAGTCTTGACGAGCTTTCGCGCTGGGCACAGTCGCAGGGCGTCAACGAGTACAAAGCCCTCCAGCTTTTAGCCGACTCTAAAGAAAGCAGCAGCGAACTCCCCTTTTCCCCCGCACGGTCAAAGCTTTAGCCGGCTTCGCCACGATGCTGGAGAACTTTATCGAGAAGAGTAAAGAGCTTGATATTGTGAAACTCTTCGACCTCGTGGTCGAAAAATCGGGCTACAAGTACTACATTACGGGTTTAGTCGACAGCGACGAGCGATGGGAAAACATCATGGAGTTAAGGGGCGGGGCGCAGGACTATAAGGACCTGTCAACAGCGGAGGGGCTGACGGCTTTCCTCGAAGGCGTGGCGCTGGTGTCGGACGTGGACGACCTCCCCGAAAAAACAGAAACCGTCACCCTGATTACGCTGCACCAGGCGAAAGGACTCGAGTTCCCGGTGGTGTTCATCATCGGCATGGAGGAGGGCATCCTGCCGCATTATAAGAGTATCGACGACCCCGCCCAGCTGGAGGAGGAGCGACGACTCTGCTACGTGGGGATTACCCGGGCGAAGCTAAAAGTCTATTTAGTGCGGGCTTTCCGACGTCACCTCATGGGCAGTAGCGAGGTGAACAAACCGTCGCGTTTCCTGCTGGACATACCGTCCCACTTAATCACGCGGGGCGGCGTGACGGCTAAAGAGGACGAGTGGTCGGCGGCCGGCATCGACGCCGCCGAAAAAGCCATTAAGCCTAATGAAGACCTCCCCGTATTTAAAGCCGGCGACCATGTTCAGCACGACCAGTTCGGGGAAGGGGTAGTGGTGAACTACCACAAGGTAAAGAACGACGCCGAGGTGGTGGTGGCTTTCGAGGGGGCGGGGGTTAAGCGGTTTTTATTGAGCTTCGCCAAGATTGAGAAGAGGTAGAAATTTATAAAATCTCCCTCCTATCCCTCCTTACCAAGGAGGGACGTCAATCCCCAAAAAAAGAAACAAAATGACACTATTCCACCATCCCGACGAAAGTCGGGATCCAGTTATTGCTGGATTCCGGTTTTCACCGGAATGGACACTAAAATCTCCCTCTTATCCCTCTTTACTAAAGAGGGACGCCAATACCCCAAAGAGAATAGCTTGCGGAGAGGGGCGCTTGCCCCTCTCCTTTTCTCCTCCCCCTTCCTTTGGCAAAGGAAGGGGGATAAAGGGGGATGGATTTTTAGCAAGTCGATGAGATTGCCACGTCGCTGTGCTCCTCGCAATGACAGTTATAATTATTTTTGACTCCCTCTCCCTAAAAGACTAAACTAAAAAGTATAAAACGCTTGACAAAGTACACGCTACCGTGTAAGATTGTAGAAACATGCCCATCAAAATCCTCGATAAAGAAACCATTAACCAGATAGCCGCCGGTGAGGTTGTCGAAAGACCGGCGTCGGTGGTCAAGGAGCTGGTGGAAAACGCCCTGGACGCCGGGGCGAGTCAGGTCGGGGTGGAGATAAGGGGCGGGGGCATCTACTCTCATTAAAGTCACCGACAACGGCATCGGGATTCCGTCCGGCGAGGTCGAACTCGCCTTCGAACGCCACGCCACCAGCAAGATAAAGTCCTCCCAGGACCTCCACCAGATAAGCAGTCTGGGCTTCCGCGGCGAGGCTTTGCCCAGTATCGCCGCCGTAGCGGACGTCGAGGTCGTCACCGCCGTCCAGGACGAAAAGTCGGGCACCTATCTATTGCTGGAAAGTGGCAAAGTCGCCAAAAAGTCCAGTCAAGCCCGCACCCGCGGCACCACGATGACCGTACGCAGCCTCTTTAAACGCGTGCCGGCCCGACTCAAATTCATGAAGTCCCAGACCACCGAGAGCGGTCACGTCGCTAACGTGGTCAGCCAGTACGCCCTGGCGTATCCCGAGGTGGCGTTCACTTTGGCGGTGGACGGTCGCGAAAGCTTAAGAACGTCGGGACAGGGCAGTTTGCTGGACGCGATTATCGACGTTTACGGTACGGCAACCGCCGGCAAAATGCTGTCCGTCGACAGCGCCCAGCAGGTCTGGAAGTCCGGCGAAGGCACGCTGGATATTCACGTCGTAGGGATGGTGGGGACGCCGGAGGTGGGGCGGACGGGACGGGGCTATTTAAGCTTCTTCGTCAATCGCCGCTGGGTGAACAGTCGCACCCTCGCCTACGCGGTGGAGGAGGCTTACAGCGGACTCTTGATGACGGGACGCCATCCGGTGGCAGTACTGAATATCGTCCTGCCGCTAGAGGCGGTGGACGTCAATATCCATCCCGCCAAGAGCGAGGTGAAGTTCCACAACGAGGGGGAGGTGTTCCGGACGGTACAAAAGGCGGTACGGCAGGCGTTAACGGCGCAGCTGCCGACGCCGCAAATCGGGGACGTGGCGACGTCCTATAAAGCGACGCCGACCTACCGACTCGACCAGCTGTGGGGGACGACCGACAAAGCGGAGAGGTCTACGCCTATCCGCGGCATCACAGCCGACCCTGACATCCTCCCTGCCGGTGTTGAGGGTGGTGGGACAGGTCATGAACAGTTATATCGCGGCGGAGGGACCCGACGGACTCTACGTTATCGACCAGCACGCCGCGCACGAGCGGGTACGCTACGATAAGGTACTGAAACAGCGGGAGGAACGTAAACCGGAAGCACAGGGACTTCTAGAGCCGGCGACTTTCGAGGTGACGCCGCGGCAGGACGTGATTATGAAGTCGTGCCTTGGACAGCTCGGGAACTTCGGTTTCGCGCTGGAGTCGTTCGGGGAGAGGACGTACCTGGTGCGGACGGTGCCGGCTTTAGTGGCGGGGGAGGACTGGACGGCGATGCTGAAGGAACTGCTGGACGCTTTGGACGGGGAGGAGCGGAGTAAGTGGGAGGAGAGAATCGTGGCGTCCATCGCCTGTCACGGGGCGATTAAAGCGGGACAATCCTTAAGCGACGACGAGATGCGGGCACTGGTAGGCAGCTGGAGCAAACGGCTAATCCGCAGACCTGTCCCGCACGGACGTCCCACCGTCATTAAGCTAAGCGCGGCACAGCTGGAACGGGAGTTCGGGCGGGGGTGATTTATCGTAGTCATTGCGAGCGTAGCGTGGCAATCCCGATGTTATATTTGGTTGGATGATAGAGATTGCCACGGGCTTCGCCCTCGCAATGACTTTTCTTTTTAACCATTTTTGAGATTTGATTTTTAAGTTTTGAGTTACTCCCCTTCTCCCCTCTGGTGTATTTCGTCCCAACGCACCATGCCGTCCTCGATAAGCTGGCGGATTTTCTTCTGGACGGACGTCAGCTGGACGTTTTTACCCGTTTTCACCTCTAAAATAACGATTTCCTGCGGGTCGCCCTGGGCTAAGCCGGGAAACACCACCATGTCGATGGGACTCCCGATAAAGCGTACCTCGGTGGGGTCGTAAGCAAAGTCGGGGAAGAAGGGCACCATCTGCTCGGTAAACTTGCCGCCGAGAACGGCGCGACTCTGCGAGACGGCGGACTTTCGGGCTTGCTCGATATCCGCCTGCCACTTCTGGACTTCGGCATCGCGCCATTCGCTAAAGCGCCGCTCGTAAGTGAGGCGGATGATATAGGCGCTTAAGACGATTATCAGGATGGCGACGAATGCACTGACGGTGATAATAGCGGCAGTGTTCATGGCAAGCCTCCTCACTCATACTTAATATGTCATTCCCATGACAATGGGAATCCAGGGGCGGGGAAAGGTAGAATTATAAACTGGATTCCCGATCAGGTCGGGAATGACGTAATATAAATGTTGTGGATTATCCTTTGGTCTTACTGCTGCCGGGTTTGACCAGCGGGACGCCTTTAGCGCAGAGGGGACAGTCTTTAGGCTGGTAGGTAATGACCTCGGTGCGGTGGCAGGCGTAGAACGGCACGCCGAAGTCCGGTTCTTTGGCGGAGCGCAGGACGAGTACGCCGACACCGACGACTTCGCCCTGGAGTTTTTTAATGGCGGCGATGACTTCACTCACCGAACCGCCGGTCGTCAAAATATCGTCCACGACAAGCACCTTTTCGCCGGGAGTGATAGTAAAGCCGCGACGGAAGACGCGTCCGCTACTACCCGATTCGTCCCTTTCGGCAAAGATGCCGCGCACGCCGAGCTGGCGGGCGGTTTCGTAAGCCAGGATGACACCGGGGGTGGTGGGACCCGCCACGACCTGCACGCCGCTTTTTCGATAATGGTCGGCAATCATGCGGCAGAGTTTCTCGGTGTAGACGGGATACTGAATAACGAGGGCTTTTTCCCAGTAAACCGGGGAATGAAGACCGGAGGTCAGCAGAAAATGTCCTTTGAGCAGAGCGCCCGACTTCTCGAACATTGCTTCGACGGTGTCTGTCATAGGCTCAATTCCCCCAACAAATTATGGCGTATTACTTACCGAAGCGGCTACCTGGTCGTTCAAAGGAAAGCTGGGTACATTCCCCCAGTTGGACGGCGGCCAGTAGACCAGCCAGGCTTTACCGATGAGATTACCGCGTGGCATCAGCCAGCCGCGATGCGAGTCGTTGCTGACGTCACGGTTATCGCCGAGGAAAAAGTAGTTATCCGGCGGGACGACCATTTTCGACATAGAATAGCTGAAAGGAGCTTGAACGTAGGGTTCATCCAGCTGACTGCCGTTGATATAGACGACGCCATGAACGATTTCAATGGTATCACCGGGGAGGCCGATAACACGCTTAATCCACTCTTCATCGGTGCCGTCCGATGCCCGAAAAACCACGACGTCCCCCCGCTGCGGTCCCCCGAACCAATAAGCAGCCTTTATAACCATGACACGCTGTCCTTCATGGAAATTGGGTTCCATGCTGGACTGAAATACCTCGTAACCCTGGAGTGTAGAACGAGCGGCGAAGAAAATCACTAATGCCAGAACGACAATGACTAGAATTTCGCGTAAAATGGGTTTCAAGTTAGTTTAGCCTCGATTTATGTTTAATTATACTCTATTTTCGTTCGTATCGCCAGTGAATATCACGCGCCGTAAACCAAATCCTTGTTGCGAAAAAACGCCGCAGGTATTAGGATAGATAGAGATATTTGCTTAACAAAACATGAAAATATCACTCATCGCGTTAAAAAAGATACCACTTTTAACCATCGTGCTCCTAACGCTTTTTGTGGCGTTGATAGTGGTAGCGTTATGTATCGGCATTGACCGCGACCGCGGGGTACTCGTCGGCTGGCTGGGAGTGCTAATACTACTCACCGAAATGACCCGCCGGTGGCGTAAAGAATGGCAGTTCCTACTCCTTATCGTCGGGGCGGTGATAGGTTCGATTCTTCTTTCCGGACTGCATCAATTAGTCGTCGGCAGCGACAGCGTACCCCAGAATTTCTGGCTCAATTTTTTCCATGCTTTAATTACTGATATCATCCTGCTTTTTACCCCCATGGCGATTATCTATGGCGCCCTAGCAACGATTACCGTTTTTATCATACGTATGGTGACGTTGGGCAAGAAAAAGATATCGGAAAAAACTTGACTATCGGGGTAGTTTTGAGTTATCTTATACCAAGACGCTTTATACCAAGATAATCTAGGTATAAATTGCCGCCGAAACGATAAAAAGCATGGAAATAGTCTATACTGCAGTATTGACAATCGCTTCCTTTTTCCTTGGCGCCATTCCTTTCTCCGTCATCATCGGGCGATGGCTGCTGAAAAAAGACATTACGAAATACGGTGACGGCAACCCAGGGGCGACTAACGTCTTCCGGGCCGGTAGTAAAAAGGTGGGCGTCTTCGCCGTAGTTCTGGACATCTTAAAGGGTTCACCTTTTGTATTTATCGCGCATTACGTTCTCGAACTACCGGTTATTGCACCGGTTATTATCGCCGTCGCGGCTATCCTGGGTCACGCATATTCGCCGTTTTTACACTGGCACGGCGGTAAAGCAATAGCCGTTTCGTTCGGTACGCTAATCGGACTACTGCCGCAGTGGGAAATGTTAGTCGTATTTATGATTGCCTTCATCATGGGCGCTTTTCTCGTCGGAAATGATGCGTGGGGCGTTATTTTCGGTACGGTAAGTTCGCTGGTATTTTTTACCGTCGTCAAAGGCTATGCCTGGGAGCCGTTATTATTACTTTGCATACTGATAATACTGGTGATCAAGCATTTCGAGGACTTACGTACGGTTCCCCATTTCGGCGGCAGGTTTTCACGTATTTTCCATACAAGGTAGGGTGAATTTAGACTAAACGTTTAACAAGGACAAAAATGGTATATCAAATAGTAATCGCTTCACTACTCGGAGTCTTTCTCATCAATCTTATTCTCAACTTGAGAAAGATGCGGACGCCCGATAAAAATAGTAAAGTGCCGCAACCGGCGCCGTTAATATCCGTATTAGTACCAGCCAGGAACGAGGAGAAAAACATCCGCAAATGCCTGGAGTCCCTCCAAAAGCAGGACTACCCCAATTTTGAGATAATTGTGCTGGACGATAATTCGACGGATAATACCACCGCCATCGTTAACGTTTTAGCGGCTAAGGACGAGCGTATTCAGCTATATTTCGGCGAGCCGCTACCAGATGATTGGGCGGGTAAACCTTATGCCTGCTACCAGCTGGCGCAAAAAGCCAAAGGTTCCTGGCTGCTGTTTGTAGATGCCGATACAATATCAACCCCTCATATGCTGCGCAGTACCCTCGCCCTGGCGACAGAACTGAACACCTCGCTGTTATCCGGTTTTCCGCGGCAACTGGCTGATACTTTCGGCGCTAAAATTATAATTCCCGTATTCTATTTTTTACTGCTCGGCTGGACGCCGCTCTGGCTGCTGCATAACACGAAAAAACCCAAACCATCGATTGCTATCGGGCAATTTTTCCTGTTCACCAGAGAAGCTTACTGGCGAATCGGCGGGCATAAAGCTGTAAAATCTAAAATCGTTGAGGACCTCTGGATGGGAATGGAAATTGCGCGCCACGGCGGACGTCATATCGCCGTGGATTTATCGCCAGTGGTGTCGTGTAATATGTATCATGATATCGGGGACGCCTGGAGCGGCTTAGGGAAGTCTATCTATTCAATAGCTGCAATAGCACCGCTGGGACTAATAGCGTTAGTGTTACTGGCATATTTAGTCTATATCGGGCCATTTTACTGGCTCTGGAACGGTTTCTTCGTCGGTGGCGAACCGCTTGTGTGGCGGGGACTGGTAGTATTACAAATAATAATTACATTATTAATGCGCTGGCTGGTAGATAACCGCTTTCACGAGCCGGCGGTATCGGTCTGGTTCCAACCAGTTAGCATGTTGTTTTACGTCGTCACCGTCATCTACTCCGAGGCGAGATACCTCTTGGGCGCCGGCGTCAGCTGGAAGGAACGGTTCTACGGTAAGGAATCGACCGTAGAATAGACTGCCCCACCTATTATCCCCCACCACCTAAAAACTATTTCAATTTGCCCGCTTTTTCCAGCGACTCTAATATGAGTGGATTCGGACGTGGGTCGTCACCTTTAAAACAAATCGGGTCGGGATAACCGAGCGTAAGATAAATCACATTTTGCATTTCGGCAACATAGTCTGCCCAGATAGCTATCCCGTCGAAAGATATCGAAGAAATCGGCGTCCAGAAAGCACCCCAGTAAATGGTCTGTTTATCCACGCAGATGACAAAGCTCTTACCATTGACGGGTATATTGAGTTGCCTTACTCGCGCGCCGGCTTCAGCTGTCAGCTCGATTCTATGGAGATTTTTATCGTAGGAGACGATATCGTTAATAGAAATGAGCGGGGTGTCGGCTAGGTCGAAATGGCTTAAGGCTTCCATTTGAGTCACGGGGATATCGCCTTTAGTGAGGTAAATAGCAAACCCCTCGGATGACGGCGAACTACAGCCGCCAAAAACCAGCGTCATAAACAGTAGAACAGATAATAGAGGCAGCAATATTTTCTTCATACGCTTACACCTCCAAGTCTATAGTCTGTCTCTTTAGCTCGGCAATAATTTTCTCGGCTTCTTTTTCCGTCGGGGGGACAAGGGGCAGGCGGGGATTCCCCACTTTAAAGCCGAGGTAGTTAAGAGCAAATTTTATCGGGGCGGGACTGGGCACCGAGAACAGTAGCGTTCACCAGCGGCACCAGCTTGCGGTGAATAGCCGCCGCTGCCTGGATTTTGTCGGCAAGGATAAGGTCAATCATTTTCTTATACTGTTTACCCGTCAGGTGTGTAGTAACGCCAACAACGCCATAACCGCCCATCGCCATGATGGGGAAGGTATCGTTATCATTGCCGCTCCAGACGAGGAAGCCTGGTCTGGCGTTACTGATAACCTGGGCGACATGTCCCATATCGCCGTTGGCTTCTTTAACACCCACGATGTTCTTTAGCTGGCTTAAGCGGACGATAGTATCGGGGGTCATGTTTACCACCACGCGGCTGGGGATGTTATACATGATAATCGGCAGGCTGGTGCATTCCGCCACCGCTTTGAAATGCTGATAAATGCCTTCCTGGTTGGGCTTGTTGTAATAGGGCACGACGGAAAGACAGGCATCCACGCCTATTTTCTCGGCTTTTTCGGTATTTTCGACCGCCTCTTTGGTGCTGTTGCTGCCGGTATAAGCAATCAGGGTCGGTTTATCGCCGACCGCCGATTTAACCTCGGTAAAGATACGCATTTCTTCATTCCAGGAAAGCGTCGGGGCTTCGCCGGTGGTAGCGGCAAGGACTAATCCATCGTTGCCGGAAGCCAGTAAAGCTTTCGCCAGTTTTTTCGTCTGTTCGTAATCAACCTCGCCGTTGTCTTTAAACGGCGTAACCATGGCGGTTAGACATCGACCCAGCTTTTTCATCGTGATTGCCTCCTATAAAATCCCTCTCTAACTCTCCCTTTAAAAAAGGGAGAAGAACTAACGAACCCCTTTTTCCCACCCCTGGATTCCCGCTTGTGCGGGAATTACGGAAAGATTAAAGACCGAGCAGTTTATCGAGTCCGTAGATAAATCCTTTTTGTTTAACGACGGCTTTAATCGCTAAAATGACGCCGGGCATATAGCATTCGCGGTTAATCGTATCGTGGCGGATACTTAACGTTTGACCGGGCAGACCAAAGATAATTTCCTGGTGCGCCATCAAGCCCGGCATACGAACGCTATGGATGTTGATGCCCTCGATGGACTGTCCGCGGCTGGGAGTCGGTTCGCCGGCGGCGGGGGTTAAAAACGGCTTGCCTTTAGCCTTAGCCATCTCGCGGGCGGTCAAAGCCGAAGTGCCCGAAGGCGCATCGAGCTTTTTATCGTGATGCAGCTCGACGATTTCGGCATGGTCGATGAATTTACCGGCAATTTTAGCCAGATGAATCATTAAAACCGCCCCCAAAGCGAAATTCGGCGCGGCGACGATGCCGATTTCATTAGCTTCGGCGAGCTTTTGCATTTCTTTAAGCTCTTCGGCGCTAAAACCGGTCGTGCCGATAACCAGGTTAACGCCTTTTTTCGCGGCAAAGCGAATCGCCGGCATTGCTTCTTTGGCGATAGTAAAATCCACCATTACATCCGGTTCACAGGAATCGATAACTTTCTGCAGGTCAGTAGAAAAAGGCACGCTGCCTTGATTATCGGGGAGGGGTAAAGAATCGCCGGTAACTTTAATATCCACCGCGCCGACCAACTGCATATCCGGTTCCTGGCAAACGGTTTTAACGACCTCCTGCCCCACCCTGCCGGCTGCTCCACGAATAATGACTTTAATTGGTGACATAGCATTACACCTCGCAAAAAAGAATGGAGGTAAGACTAGTCGCGTTTGTAAGGAGGACGGGAAGGACCGCGGTTAGGTCGTCGGTCGCTATAACGTGGTTTGAAACCACCTGAAGAACCACCAGAACCACCCTTGCGGAACGGGTAATCCGCGGTAGGCGCGTTTTCATCCGGAGTACCGGAACCCTCGCCATCTTTGTCGAACAGCGCCCGCCGTGATAGATTCACTCTACCCATATCATCGATGCTGATGACTTTAACGGTAACCTCATCGCCGATTTTTACTTCGTCTTCAACCCGGTTGAGTCGGTGGTCGGCCAGTTCGCTGATATGGACGAGACCCTCTTTGCCGGGGAGAATTTCGACCATCGCGCCGAAGTTAAGGATGCGGCTGACTTTTCCAGTATAAATATCGCCTATTTTTGCTTCGCGGGTCAAGCCTTCGATAATGCTGATGGCTTTTTGCGTGGCTTCTGCATCCGATGAACCTATCGTTACCGTGCCGTCGTCGGCGACGTCGATAGTTGTTTTCGTCGATTCGATAATCGAGCGGATGGTCTTGCCACCGGTGCCGATAACCGCGCCGATTTTACTCTGGTCGATTTTTATCTTGGTCATTCTAGGCGCGAATTTACTAACATCGGAGCGTGGGCCGGTAATAGCCCCAGCCATGGCATCCAGAATAAACAAGCGGGCATCCTTGCCCTGACTCAACGTTTTTTCTACTATCTCTAAGGATATGCCCTTTAGTTTAGTATCCATTTGTATAGCCGTAATGCCGTCCTGGGTGCCGGCTATTTTAAAGTCCATATCCCCATTGAAGTCTTCAATCCCTTCGATATCGGTCAGCACAGCATACTGGTCGTCGTCACCGATAATGAGTCCCATCGCGATGCCGGCGACAGCTTTTTTAACCGGCACACCGGCGTCCATTAAAGAGAGACTGCCGGCGCAAACGCTAGCCATCGAGGTACTGCCGCTGGAGCTTAAGACCTCCGAGACTAAACGAATGGTATAGGGGAAGTCCTCGTCATTCGGCAGCACCGGTACCAAAGCCCGTTCGGCTAAAGCGCCGTGACCGATTTCGCGCCTGCCCGGCGAACCAACACGCCTGACCTCGCCGGTAGAATAACCGGGGAAATTATAATGGTGGATAAAGCGCTTGCTTTCTTCAAGTCCCAGTCCGTCGAGCATTTGCTCTTTGCGAGTGGAACCAAGCGTTGTAATCGTCAGTACCTGGGTTTGGCCGCGGGTGAACATGCCGGAGCCATGGGTGCGGGGCAATATCCCCACTTCGCAGGTAAGGGGACGTATTTCCGTCAGCGAGCGACCACTAATGCGTTTGCCCTGTCCCAGGACATTCGCCCGGACGGCTGTTTTTACTTTAGTATCAATGACGGAAGCGATTTCACTCTCGGATAATTCTTCATCAGAATTTTTAGCCATAAGGTCTTTAACCATGGTATCCAGCATCTTCTCACGTACGTTTTTATCCGTCTGGTTAAGGACCTCCGCCAGTTCTTCGTCAATCTTGCGGCTCAATGCCGCGACGGCTTCGTTACCGGCTTTTTCTTCCGGCACCGGCAATTTAGGTTTGCCAGCAAGATTACACAGCTCTTCCTGGAGCTTGATTATTTCCCGGTTAGCTTCGTGGGCGAAGTTAATCGCTTTAAACACGATATCTTCGGCGATTTCTTTAGCGCCCGCCTCCACCATAATGACCTTGTCTTTGGTGCCAACGACGATGAGGTCGAGCTGGCTGGCGTCGAACTGCGCCATCTTGGGGTTTAGCACCAACTCGCCGTTGATATAGCCGACGTTGACCGCGCCGACGGGTCCATCGAACGGAATTTCGGATAAGCACATTACCGCCGAGGAACCGATAATCGAAAGCATATCGGGGTCGTTCTCCTGGTCGGCGGAAAGGACGGTGGTGACAATCTGGATTTCGGAATGCCAGCTTTTAGGTAGGAGCGGACGGATAGGACGGTCGGTCATACGACAGGCGAGAATCGCCGCTTCGCTGGGACGCCCCTCCCGGCGGATAAAGCCCCCGGGGATTTTACCGGCGGCGTAGAGCCGCTCTTCGTAGTCGATGGTCAGGGGCAGGAAATCCACCCCCTCCCTCGGTTCTTTATTGAAACATACGGTGACTAAGACGACCGTATCGCCATAGCGGACGGTGACGGCGGCGTTAGCCTGCTGGGCGAGCTTGCCCGTTTCGATAATAAGGTCACGTCCAGCGAGATTGCAGTGAACAGTTTGAATAGCCAATGGAATACTCCCTCCAACCTAACGGCTTTATTTGCGTAATCCTAGCTTCTTGATGAGTTTGTTGTACCGGTCGATATCTTCCCGGCTAAGATACGCCAAAAGCCTCCGCCGCTGCCCGACCAGCCGTAGCAGCCCGCGTTGGGTATGAAAATCCTTGCGGTGGGCTGCCATGTGGGTGGTGAGTTGATTGATACGTTCGGTAAGCAGGGCTACCTGCACTTCGGTCGAACCTGTATCGCCTTCCTTGGCTTGATAACCAGTGATGACCTCGGTCTTTTTAGCTTTGTCCAACTTTTACACCTTCAGCCTTTATATTGATTATTTATATTACGAAGCAATTATAACATAATATTCGGGGGAAGTAAATTCAGCGGACGTCTTATTTGCCCCTTCTCCCTCCCTCCTCTATAATTAAATTGAGACTATATGCACGAAGCCAGTATTACGGAAAGCATGCTCTCGTTAGCTTTAGAAAAAGCCGCTGAAGCTAAAGCGGCGAAAATTACCAGCATCAAACTGGTCGTCGGGGAGCTATCGGGCATCGTGCCGGAATGCGTCCAGTTTTATTTCGACGCTATCAGCAAGAACACTATTGCCAATGGCGCTAAGCTTAATTTCGAGACCAAACCGACGCAGATACGGTGCCGTAAATGCGAGACAGTTTTTACGCCAGACAATCATGAGTGGAAATGTCCTAAATGCAAGGAAGCCAGTGTCGAAATAGCATCGGGACGCGAATGTTATATGGAAAGTATCGAGGTGGAGTAATGAGCATTAAAGTAATTCAGGTCGGCGAGAAAATCCTCGGCAAAAACGAAGATAAAGCTAAAGAAAATAAAAAAAGGCTGGACAAAAACCACATCCTAACGATTAACATCATGTCGTCGCCGGGGTCGGGTAAGACCAGCCTGATTCTAAGCACGATCAAACAAATGAGTGAAAACTATAAAATCGCTGTCATCGAGGGCGACGTCGCCTCCAGCGTTGACGCCGAAAAGGTTAACGCTTTAGGGACGCCGGTCGTGCAAATTAATACCGGCGGCGGCTGCCACCTGGACGCTTTTATGGTGGAAGAGGGACTTGACAATCTACCCCTGGAAAAGGTCGATTTGCTCTTTATCGAAAACGTCGGCAACCTGATCTGCCCTAACAACTATCTACTGGGGGAAGATATCCGGCTGATGATTGCCAGTCTGCCGGAGGGCGACGATAAGCCTTATAAATACCCGGCCATGTTCGCCGATAGCGACGTGGTTATTTTAAATAAAACCGACCTCCAGCCCCATCTCGATTTTAACGAAAAAGCCTTCCGTAAAGTCGTCATCGGCCTGAACCCGGACGTTATTATCTTCCCGGTTTCATGTAAAACGGGTGCGGGGCTTAAGGACTGGTTCGACTGGCTGGAAAAAGCGATAAAAGAGAAGAAAAACAAATAGTCGTGAGTAGTAATCATTCTTAAAAAACCATACCGACGCAAGTCGGTATCCAGTTAATTTGAGTAAGGATAGTTTTTCGGAGAATAAATTTGATTCGAGTTACTGGATTCCGGTTTTCACCGGAATGGCAAGAGTAGAAATATGGTTAAAACAAGCACAATCAGTCTTTCCCGCATCAGCGTCCGCGGGGTGGTGCAGGGGGTGGGCTTTCAGGCCTTTCGTCTATCAGCTTGCGCACCACCATAACCTGCGGGGGTGGGTCTGCAACACCTCGGAGGACGTCAAGATTGAGGTGGAGGGGGAAAGCTAAAGACATCGACCTTTTCATTAACGACTTACGCGAAACAAGCGCCGCCGATGTCGCATATCGAAGACATAAAAATAACCCCGGGTAAACCAGAGCATTACGACAAATTTGAAATCCGTGCAAGCGTCACCGAAACCGGCAAATACCAGCTCGTCTCCCCGGATATCGCCACCTGCCCGGACTGTCTTAAGGAGATATTCGACCCCACCGACCGCCGCTATCGCTATCCCTTCACCAACTGCACGAACTGCGGTCCCCGCTTCACGATTATCAAAGACATCCCCTACGACCGCCCCAATACCACGATGCAAAGCTTTAAAATGTGCCCGGCGTGCCAAAAGGAATATAACGACCCGCTGAACCGGCGCTTTCACGCCCAACCTAACGCCTGCCCGGTTTGCGGACCGAAACTGGAATTGATAGATGCTCAAGGTAAGAAGGTAGTCTGTGAAGATGTTATCAAGAAGACCGCCGAGCTTTTAAAAGAAGGTAAAATCGTGGCGGTAAAGGGGCTGGGGGGCTTTTTGTTGGCCTGCGACGCTACCAGCGAAAAAACCGTCAACCGCCTGCGCCAGCGTAAGAACCGCCCCGCTAAACCCCTGGCGGTAATGGTCGCTAACATAGATGAAGCTAAAAGACACTGCGAAATTAACGAAGCAGAAGAAAAATTGCTAAAGTCCCCGGGCAGCCCCATCGTCTTGCTGAAATGGAAAACTGAATCGGATATTTCACAAGCGGTAGCGCCGGGACTAAAATACCTCGGCGTAATGCTCCCCTATACCCCCCTCCACCACCTGCTTTTACGTGAAGCAGGTCTGCCGCTGGTAATGACCTCCGGCAACTTAAGCGAAGAGCCAATCGCCAAAGACAACGACGAAGCTTTAAAGCGGCTCGGCAATATCGCCGACTATTTTCTCATGCACAACCGGGATATCTATGCCCGCTATGACGACAGCGTGATGATTGTCGAGCAAAGCATACCGCGCTTTACCCGCCGCGCCCGCGGCTACGCCCCTTATCCCATCCACCTCCCCTATCAAAGCAGACAGATACTGGGCTGCGGGGCGGAGGAAAAGAACACCTTTTGCCTGACGCGCGATAATTACGCCTTCTGTCAGCCAGCATATCGGCGACATGGAAAATATGGAAACGCTAGAACATTATGTCAATACGATTGCGCTTTATAAAAAGCTGTTCCGGATAAAGCCGGAGATTATCGCCTACGATATGCACCCGGAGTACCTGCCCACCAAGTACGCTAAAGAGCTGGCGGAAAAAGAAGGGCTAAAGCTATTCCCCGTCCAGCACCACCACGCGCATATCGCCAGCTGCCTGGCGGATAACGGCGTTAAAGGACCGGTTATCGGGGTGGCTTTAGACGGCACCGGCTACGGCACGGACGGCAATATCTGGGGCGGGGAATTCATGGTGGCGGACTATAAAGACTTTAAGCGGGTGGCGCACCTGGAATATCTCCCCCTGCCGGGCGGGGCTTTAGCGATTAAAAAACCCTACCGCACCGCCATCGGCTACCTGTTGGCGCTGGGGATAGACCTAGATAAAAAACTGCCTTTTTTAAAATCAGTTGAGGCAAGAGAAATAGCAATTATCAAGAACCAGGTAGAGAAAACTTTAACGCGCCGCTGACTTCCAGTATGGGACGGCTCTTCGACGCGGTAGCGGCGTTAACCGGGGTGAGGAGCGCTATCGAATATGAAGCCCAGGCGGCTATCGACCTGGAGATGCTGGCTTATGATGCGCCTGACGAAACCGGCTATTATCCGTTTTCTTTTGAAAAACAAGACGGCGTAAATATTATTAAAATCCGATGATTTATTGAAGGCGATAATCAATGATATTTTAAAAGAAACACCTCAAGCCGTTATCGCCGCCAGATTTCATAATACTGTAGCCCAAATGATACTCGAGACCTGCCAAAAAATCGCGAAGGAAAACGGCATCAAGCGGGCGGCTTTAAGCGGCGGGGTATTCCAGAACCGTTTGCTATTAAGAAAAACAGTACCCTTGCTTGAGTCCGCTGGCTTTGACGGTATATACTCACCGACAGGTGCCCTGTAACGACGGGGGCATTTCGCTGGGGCAGGTGGTGATTGCTAATCATAGCGACCCTTGGACAGGCTCAGGACAAAGGAGTGAACGATGACAAAAAAAACGTTAGGTCCACAGCCAATGATTTGGCCGCACCCGACGGTACTCGTCGGAGCGATGACGGACGGTAAACCGGACTTTGCGGCGGTAGCCTGGACGGGCGTAGCGGCGAGTAATCCGGCATCCGTGACTATCGCTTTACAACCCCACCGCTATAGCCTGAAAGGTATTTATCAAAACCGTACTTTTTCGGTTAACGTCCCTTCCGTCGACCTCGTGAAAGAGACAGACTACTGCGGGCTTGTCTCTGGTAAAGACGCGGATAAGGTTAAAGATTGTAAGTTTAAAGTATTTTACGGCAACCTGAAGACCGCCCCGCTTATCGAGCAATGCCCTATCAATATGGAATGTGAAGTTTCACACATCCTCAATCTGGGGAGTCATCATCTCGTGGTGGGCAAGGTGATAGAAACGTATTTTTCGGAAGAATGCCTGACCGACGATAGACCAGATATCGCTAAAGTTAAACCCTTTGCCTTTGGACCGATGAAATATTACGCCATCGGCGAGGCTTTCGCCGACGCGTTTAAGGTGGGGTGGGAAATTAATACCATAAGAAAGGAAAAGAGGTAGTAATATGTGTTTAGCCGTACCAGCATTAATCAAGTCGATTAAAGGACAACAAGCCGTCGCGGATATCGAGGGCGTAACGCGGGAAATCAGTCTACAGCTTACGCCGGAGGCGAAGGTGGGCGATTACGTTCTGCTGCATACCGGCTATGCCATCAGCATCATCGACGCCGACGAAGCCGCAGAAACTTTAAAGCTCTTAAAAGAGATGAGCGAAGCTAGTCCTTAGTGTCATTGCGAGCGAAGCGTGGCAATCTCAATGAAATGCCTAAACCAATGATAGAGATTGCCACGTCGCTACGCTCCTCGCAATGACAAGGCAAATATTATGAAATACGTCGAAGAATACCGCGACCCGGAACTGGGTAAAAAATTGCTGGAGAGGATACACCAGCGCTCGCGGAAGCATATTAAGCTGATGGAGTTTTGCGGCGGGCATACCGTGGCTATCTTTAAGCACGGGCTGCGCCAGCTTTTGCCGTCCTACCATCGAAATGCTGTCCGGTCCGGGCTGTCCTGTTTGCGTTACCGCCGCCGCCGACCTCGATAAAGCGATTGCTCTGGCGAAAATCCCTAATGTTATCATTACGTCCTTCGGGGATATGGTGCGGGTGCCGGGGAGCTATTCCTGTTTACAGCAAGGTAAAGCCGAGGGGGCGGACGTCAGAATTGTCTATTCGACGCAGGACGCCTTAGCCATCGCCCGCGAAAACCCGTCTAAAGCGGTGGTGTTCATCGGCATCGGCTTCGAGACTACCGCCCCGACCGTCGCCGCGTCTATTTTACAGGCAGAGCAGGAAAAACTGAAAAACTACTACGTCCTCTCCCTGCATAAAATTTGCCCGCCGATTATGAAAGCTATCCTCGACCTGGGGGAGGTGAAAATCAACGGCATTATCTATCCGGGGCATGTCAGCGCGATTATCGGGTCGCGTCCCTACCAGTTCATCGCTGACGACTATCATATCGCCGGCGCGATAGCTGGGTTCGAGCCGATGGATATCATACACGCAGTTGACAGGCTGGTGGAGCAGATCGAAAACGACCAGCCGAAGGTGGAAAACACCTACCGGCGGGGGGTAAAGGACGAGGGGAATTTACCCGCCTTGCGCCTGATGGATAACGTTTTTGAGGTCGGGGAGGCGAACTGGCGGGGCATCGGTTTAGTGCCGGACAGCGGACTTAATATCAGAGAAAAGTACGCCAAATTCGATGCCGAAAAGAACTTTGATATTAAAGCCGGACCTTCTAAAGAACCGAAGGGCTGTATTTGCGGGGCGGTGCTGCGGGGCGTCAGTACCCCTAACGATGTAAACTTTTCCGCAAGACCTGCACGCCGGAGCACCCGGTGGGACCCTGCATGGTATCATCGGAGGGGAGCTGCGCTACCTATTACAATGACAAAGAGTTTAATTTGAAGATGAAGGATAAAGATAGGAAAGAAATAAAGATATCCTGCTCGCCCACGGCAGCGGCGGTAAGCTCATGCACGACCTTATCCAGAGCTTTCTACCCGACCTCGCTAACCCCATCCTGGAAAAGATGGACGATTCCGCCGTCTTTAACGTTAAAGGCAAGCTGGCTTTCACCACCGATAGCTATATCGTCAATCCCATCTTCTTCCCGGGCGGGGATATCGGGCGGCTGGCGGTCTGCGGCACCGTTAACGACCTCGCCATGAGCGGGGCGAAACCGCTTTACTTGAGTCTAGCATTTATCATCGAGGAAGGACTGCCGATAGCCGATCTGAAGAAAATCCTCGAGTTCGATAAAAAAAGCGGCGGCGGAAGCCGACGTAAAAATCGTTACCGGCGATACGAAGGTGGTGAATAAAGGCTCCGCCGATAAGCTCTTTATCAATACGGCGGGGGTGGGTATCGTGCCGGAAGGAGTCGATATCTCCGCATCGAACGCCAAACCCGGCGATAAGATAATCTTAAGCGGGAACATCGGCGACCACGGCATCGCCGTTCTTTCACAGCGGGAGGGGCTAAAGTTCAATACCCCTATCCCTTCCGACTGCGCGCCGCTGAATGGGCTGGTGGCGGATATGCTAAAGGCATCGAAAAACATCCACTGTATGCGCGACCCTACCCGCGGCGGACTGGCGACAACGCTTAACGACTTCGCCGAAAAATCGAACGTCGGCATCAGGATAGACGAGGAGAAAATCCCCATTGCTAAAGCCGTGCTGGCGGCCTGCGAGCTGCTGGGGCTCGACCCGCTTTATATCGCTAACGAGGGGAAGCTGGTGGCGGTGGTACCGGCTAAAGACGCCGACGCTGTCCTCGCGACGATGAAGAAGAATAAGTATGGGAAAAATGCCGTTATCATCGGCGAGGTGACGGCGGAACATCCGCGTCGTGTCGTGATGAAGACCACTTTAGGGGCTTCGCGTATTATCGATATGCCGGTCGGCGAGTTATTACCGAGGATTTGCTAATATATATTACCGTCATTCTGACGTAGGTCAGAATCCATTAAAAAAACCCAATGATTTTTGGGTATTAGAAAATAGATTCCAGCCTTCGCTGGAATGACAATTATAGTAGGGGTAGAGAGTATTGAGAAACTCTAACAATAATTATAAAGTAACCCCGCCCCGTATCGTCGTTGTCGGCGTAGGGAACTTATTACAAAAAGACGAAGGCGTCGGCATCCATGCCATCCAGGCTTTAGAGAAAATGGACCTGCCGCCGGATATTAAATTGGTCGACGGGGGAACGTCGCCAGACCTGATTGCCTATACCCGAGTCAGCGATAAAATAATTATCGTCGACTGCGCTAAAGCCGACGGCGAACCGGGGACGCTTTATCGCTTTAAACCGGAGGACTTAACCACTGGTAAAGGGACGCTAACCTCGGCACACGAAATGGGAGTGGTGGAAAACCTTAACCTGATGTCGCTGACGGACAACAAACCTAAAGAAACCGTCATCATCGGCATCGAGCCGGCGGAAATCGATTGGGGCATGGAGCTTTCTGATACGCTTAAGGAGAAACTGCCGGATTTAGTCAACGTAATTTTAAAAGAAATCAACACCCGCTGATATTTAACTTTACTAGCGCTTCTTTTTAATATATAATACTTGTACTAATCGGTTTAGTACATTCACTGGTTATCCCAGTAGCGAAAGGAGTATCCATGGATTTTAAAGGCAAAACCGCCGTCGTGACCGGCTCTTCGGGCGGCATCGGCAAGGCGATTGCTGTTCTGCTGGCGAAAGAAGGCGTGGACGTCGTTCTGGCTGCGCGTAACGTACCGAACATGGAAGCGGTGAAAAAAGAAATCGAGGCTTTAGGGCGTAAGGCGGTTATTATCCAGTGCGACACTTCTCAAGACGAAAGCGTCGCCGCGATGGGTGAAAAGGCACTAAAAGCCTTCGGTCACATAGATATCCTGATTAATAACGCCGCTGTCGGTATCCGCGGCGCTTTAGAGGACGTCAGCCTGGAGGACTGGCGCTATCTTATCAATACCAACCTCATGGGCTATATCCGCGTCGTGCATGCTTTTTTGCCGCATTTCTTACAGCGTAAAAGCGGCTATATCGTTAACGTTTCGTCCATTCAGGCATTCGCTTACGGCGCCGAAATGCTGAATACCCCCTATATCACCACTAAAGCCGGCATCACCGGCTTTACGGACTGCCTTTCGTCTTATTTGCGTTCGAAGGGCATCAAGGTTTCGTGCCTGATTCCCGGCGGCGTTATCACCAATATCGCCGAGAATTCCCGCTTCGTTGGGACGGAGGAACGTAAGAAAGAGCTGCGGGATAATGATTTAAAGTTTACCAAGTCCCCGATGTTCCTGACGGCGGAACAATGCGCCGAAGGACTGATTGCCGGGATGAAAAAGGAGGATTACTTAATCCTCACGCCCGCCGGCATGGCGGAGATGCTTAAGATGCAGGGACGCGATATCGCGGTGTATAACGCTTACGTGGCGAATCCCCCGCCGCCCAGGATGCCTCCCCCACCACAGAAGTAAAAATTAAGAAAAATCAGTATGAGACCATCCCGATGGAAGCATGCCCCGTACTTGATACGGGGTCGGGATCCAGTTTACATTGGAATTAACTGGATTCCGGCTGGAGTTTACCCCGTACTACGATACGGGGCCAGAATGGTTTTTAGCTTGCTAGAGTATAAGTATTAGGTTATACTCCAGTAACGGGAGCGGATGAGTCCCGGTGGGCTTCGCGGACTTCAAACCCGTTGGGGGGCATTATATGTCTTCGGTGGGTTCGACTCCCATGCGCTCCCGCCAGCTACCCCATCTACGCGGTTCCATCCAACCATACCGTCCAGCCTCATATACGTACCAATCAGTTGAACTAAATCGCCCGGTCTCTTTATTGACTTTTTCCCCTATTACAATTATTATGTCAAAACCATATCAGGAGGTGAGAATATGATAAAGCATATCATGATGGTCAACCTCAAGCCTGGGATAAGTCAACAACAGCAAGATGAATTTAGCAAAATGGCCGTAGAAACGTTATCACAAGTTCCGGGAGCGCACAACGTGATTATAGGCCGAGCCACAGAAATAGAAGGCAAAGCGCGTTATAACGCGGCCCTGTTTATTGATTTTGACGATGAAGCGGCTTTAAAACGCTATATCGATGATCCCAAACATAAAGCCGTATCCGCCAAGCTGCCGGCTATCGTTACCGGTGATTTTCTTCTTTCCAATTACGTCTACTAGAGTCAGTCAGCTACAGCCGGTCTTTGACGTTTTTCCGGTAGACCACGCGCTTCCAGCTGCCGCCGCCGTGCCGCATTTCTTTCAGGCGCGGGATATATCGCATTAAAGGCAGCATGGTGAGTACCAGCGTATAAAGGATGAATTCCCAGCTGTGATTGATGAACCAGCCGATAAACCCGAAGCTGAAAAAGTCGATACTGTAGGCAATCGTCGGCGTGCGGAGTATCCAGAACAGCAGCAGGAAAACACCGAGGTAGATGGGGACGCCCCACGGCATGAGAAACATCAGGATTCCGATACAAGCCGCGCCGCCTTTACCGCCGTGGAACTTTAGGAAGACGGGGAAGTTATGGCCGAGGACGACGCAAATGCCGGCCAGATATTGCCAGAGGTACGGCGTCCCAAACCAGTAATCCGTCCCCACCAGGTATTTGGCGACAGCGACGCCGGCGGCGCCCTTACCGATGTCCGTCAACAGGATGACGATACCCCACCAGAAGCCGACCTTATAAAAGACGTTCATCGCGCCGGGGTTGTGGCTGCCGACGTCACGGATGTCCACGCCTTTACGCCAACGACCGACGAGATAGGCGCTGGGGAAAGAGCCTATTAGATAGGCGAGGACCATCGCGAGGACGATATAAAAGTAAATCAAGATTCAGACCTTAAGATATTGCTTTTGAGAGTATAATACAATATAATGCGGGGGTTTTTCCAGTTGATTCAGATTTAAGATAAAAATGTATATGAATTCGGTGGGTGAGATTCACATCCACTTTCGCCATAAATGTTAAAAGCGCACTATTATTAATAAATTACTCTAGTCTAGTTAGACCTTTATATTAGTTAAATATGTGTTTCCATCTTGTGATATTAGTGGACTTCCACTAAGAAATTGAGTTAAATGACGAGCTGTCTGACCGGATGTTCGCCCACTATGGCATTGCGTTCCTGTTCGCTTATTGCAATAACTGATATATAGAAAAGAACGAGCCCGTGTTAATGAAACATATAATAATCTTCTTTCATCATCAATAGCTTCTCCATTTGCACGTCCTGGTATATACTCATCTTCGGCAACGGCAATAAATACGGCATCCGCATCTAGTCCCTTGGCTTGATGCATGGTCATGATATTAACTTTATTGCTAACTTTTGATTGCCCTAATTCTTGTGGTGGTGTAGTGAGTAAATTTAACAGTGATTCCAAGGAATCAAGACTGTTCTCTTTAACTAGATTATGAACGAGTACGCTTATTTCTCTCCAATTATTATCAGTAAATTGTTTTTCAAACATCCAATCGACAAAATCTGAAAACATATCAGATTCGTCATAAGCCTTTTTAAAGCTTTTTAAATTTTCGTTTATTTTGTCAAATTCTACTTTAATCAATGAACCTTGTCTTTCAACAAGATCGGGAGTTTTACTGATTAATTTAAGAGCTTCATAAAAAGTAATACCTCTAGTTCTAGCTATCTGATAAATACGAGAAAAGGCTTTATCTCCTAAACCGTTCTTCCTTTGAATGAGAATTGTCCTCCAAGCTAGGCTATCTCTAACATCTTTCAAGAGTCTTAACACACTAAGTAATACACGACCCTGTGGGCTATCAAGGATATCAAGCGGATTTTCCACAGTTGTTGCAGTTAATCCTTCGTTTAGTAATGCTATCCTAATTGGTTCTGAGAATTTATGATTTGCATCTGATCTTAATAACACTAAAATACGATCAACATTGATACCTTGTTCATCTACTAACCAACGAACAATAGACGCAATGCCCTTAGCTTCCTCATCATAATTACCAAAACGAAATAAATGTACTTCACCTTCTCCTATTTTATGATTTGGAGCAAGAGGTTTTTCAGCTCTTCTAATATCTTGGCGGGCAACGAATAACGCAATATCAAGGATTTTTTCGGAACAGCGATGACACTCAGTTAAATGTAAATCAGCAGCTCCATATTCAGTAACAAAACGTCTGATTCCTTCTGGATTTGCATATCGGAAACCATAAATGCTTTGATCATCATCTCCGGCGACATATAATTCAGCACCGGCTTGAGAAAGACTTTTAACAACAGCTAAATCACAAGAATTTAAATCTTGGTATTCATCTATCAATATATATGAAGGACATTTTCTTAAATGGATTTCCCCCTCTTCTAGAGCAAGCTTTAATTGATAAACAAGTTCGGCTCGTAGAGTATAACCAAATATCTTACGATGTTCTTTCCAAGCTCCAAGAAATAATGGGTTAGGAAAACGTTTTTCCCAACTAGTCAAGTCAGCCTTCAGAGTCTCCCAATCAGCTGATAATTGAGTTATCAAGTCACGTACTTCAGTTATTGTCTCTAAATCAAGATTAGTTTTGAGATCTTCTTGAATTATCCATCTCTCCTCATAATCATCTGCAATACGTATAGGTGAAGGTAATCGTTTACCCGCGCCATGTTTAAGGATAGTACTTAAAGCGAACGAATGTAACGTAACTATTTGAGGGATGTTGTCATGACCTAATATTTTGGAAACTCGGCTTCTTAATTCACCTGCTGCTACTCGGGTAAAAGCTATAGCTAATATATCACTTGGAGGTTTATGCAATTTGTTAACTAGATATATGATCCTACCGGTTAAGGTTCTTGTTTTTCCAGTCCCAGGTCCAGCTAATAATCTTCCATGTGAACCAATGTGTTGCGCTACAATTTCTTGATCTGGAGACAATCCTTCATTCCAATGCATATCCTTCTCCGTCGCCTACAATAATATTAATCAAGTTTAATAACTTTATGGTAACTTTATCCCCAATTTTGACTTTTGTCAATAGGGAAAGACATATAGAAGACAAATGGAAGGAAACACTGGAAAATAAAGTTAATTCAAAGTAGAATCCAATCATTAACCAACGTATCTATAGTATGGTGATTATTTATAAGGCTCTTTGGTGCCGCAGTTGGGGCAGAGGTAGTATTTAGACAGCGGCAGGAAATAAGCCAGCGGCGCTAAAAGGCAGCCTAAAGGCGTAACCAGGCAGCCGACACAACCGACGCAACCGAGAAATTCCAGTACGTTTTGGCGTACCTCCATATAGTTCATCGGCGTGCCGCACTTAGGACAGTTCATGATACCCTCCCCCCTTAAAAATAGGCTGCCCTAATATAATACAATATCGACCCCCTACGGGTCACCTTTTTTCAACGGGGATATTCCAGCAGAGTTGAGATTAGGATGGTGGGATTTTTAGGTTGGGAATTATTGTTTGATGAGCAGTAGCGGCGTGTTTCCGCCGAGAAAAACTTTTTGGGCAACGCTGCCGAGCGACCAGCGTTTGAGTTCACCCTTGCCGCGGGTCGACATCGCCACGAGGTCGAAGGCAAGTTTATCCGCCAGGTCAATGATTTCGTCGGCTACGGAACCAATACTGACCCTATATTCAGCGTTAATACCTTCCTCGGCGCATGATTTACACTTGTTTTGTAAGTAAGCCTCTATATCGGCATAATTACCGTTCTTGCCAACTACTACCTGAAGGAAGGTCAGTTCCATCTGGAGTTTAGCAGCCATTTCGCTAATATAGGGAATTACCGTTTCTCCCGCTTCCGAACCATCCAGCGGTACCAGAGCCTTCTTCAAGATACGCTTCTCACGTATATCGGTGTGCGATTTTTTACCTCTAATCAGGAGCACCGGCTGACTTATATTAGACCTGACTACCTTATCAGCAACACTTCCCACCGCCCAGCGATTAAAGCCGGACCGACCGTGGCTCGCCATGACGATCAATTGCAGGGGCATTTTGCTGGCGTATTCGATAATCGCCTCGGCGGGATTACCCGTCCGGGTGGCTTTTAAGACCTGGACTGTTTCGCCCCCCGCATCCTCAATATATTTCTCGGCGTGATACCTGGTGACCTTTTCTATATTATCGATGTACGTTTTATACCATTCGGGCTCGAAAACATCCCCGGATTCAAGAACCGTCAGCAGGCTGATATAAGAACCCATCTTTGCCGCTAATTCCTCGGCGTAAGGTAAAGCCACTTCAGCCAGCTTGGACCCATCTAACGGTACAATTATCCTTTCGTACATTTACTTGCCTTAACGCATTATCACCATATTGTATATTTTACATATATTGTACAAAATTTGGTCAATTGGCAGAAGCATGTTGGTAACTAATTTAGATAGGTATTTACACTCAAATTCAGGGAAATCCTAGTTAAAAATGGGGGTTAGCTTGGTAGCAGCGAAACCGTTGAGGTGATAGGAAATTGTCTTAATTGTATTAATAAATAACCCTGTCGTCCCCTACCCGCCGGGTCACCTTTTCTTTATCTAAATATTCCAGTAAAGCCTGGACGTATTTACGGGAAGAGCCGAACATATCGCGCACCTCGCCCAACGTTAGCTTGCCCTTTTCTTTAACGCGAGCGGTGATTTTCGTCTTCATCTCGTCGTAAGCCCGGGCGGAAAAGACGATATTATCGCTAACTTTAACGACCTTCCCCTGCCCGATGAGGATGTTGAGCAAGTCCGGCTCGGGGATGAGGTCGGAGGGCGGGGCATAAGGGGCTGGCGTCCAGAGACTTTAAAAACTTATCGATTTCATCCTGCTGGGCGGCGGTCAGTTTAACGCTGTGGGACGGGAGGCGGAGATGTACCCCCTCCTCCACTAAAGCCCCCTGCTTAACTAAACTCTCTAAAGCTAAATTTACATAGTTCCCCAGCTTAAGACGCGTGGCGAACTCCGCCTTAGGCATACCGGGGCGGGCGGGGTATTTTTTATGATATTCGGCTAAAGCGGCGAGGGCTTTATCACTCAAGTTTTTCCAGCCCAAAGACGTTAGAAGCAAGCGGTGTTCCCCCTCCCCTAAAATGACGACGCGTCCCTCCCCCGCTAACGACTCTAAAGCGGCGGCGGCTTCGGGGGCGGGGATATTGCTTTGCGTCGCTAAGGCGGCGAACTCCAGCGGCTGCTTCGTTTCTAGCAACGCCAGGATGACTTCGGCGGCGGTGCCGCTTTCTTTAACCTTAAGATTCTCGATAACGTCGGGACGGAACCGGCGGAGCCGGCGGGCGTGGGCGTCTACGATTTCGCCGCCGCCTAAAGTTTCCATCGGCGAGCGGATGATATAGCGGTCGCTCTTAACGATAGCCAGCGGCTTCTCTAACGTCAGCTGCGCCCAGGTGGTCCCGCTCGGTTTTAGCGACTCACTCTCTAAAAGGCGTACTTTAGCCATCGTTTCCGCCGCCAGGGTATGGAAGCTGACCTCGGCGCCGTGCTTGATGCCGCGCTGTAAATAGTCAATCAGCTTAAGCCTGACCGTGACTAAATTCGTCGGTTTCAGCCAACCGGGTTTAGTCACGACATCGCCGCGCGTTAGCTCATTAACATTAACCCCCACCAGGTTCGCCGCCACGCGGCTGCCCGGGGTGGCAGTATCGATTTTCGTTTTATGCGTCTGGAGTCCGCGGATGCGCGACTTTAAGCCGACGGGGACGATTTCCACTTCCTGTCCCACCGTTAAAGCGCCGTCGATTAACGTGCCGGTAACCACCGTGCCGGCGCCAGCAATCGTAAAAATCCTATCGACGGGGAGGCGGGGACGTCCCGTGTCCTTTTTCGGTTCGGTCTTATCCAGTTGTTTATCGATAACGCTTAATAACTCTGGAACGCCTTCACCGGTGAGTGACGATACGGCGACGATGAGCGACCCGGCGATAGTTGTCTTGGCGATAAGCTCTTCAATCTCCAGCCGGACTAAAGCCAGTATCTCGTCGTCCACGAGGTCTTTCTTCGTTATAGCGACAACGCCGCGCTTAACGCCGATTAGGTCTAAAATAGCGAGATGCTCGCGGGTCTGGGGCATGATGCCTTCATTGGCAGCGACAATCAGTAAAGCGAGGTCGATACCGCCGACCCCCGCCAGCATATTTTTTACGAAACGCTCGTGACCCGGCACATCGACGATGCCAACCTCTCGGCCGCTCGGCAGCTTCAGCCAGGCAAACCCCAGGTCGATGGTCATGCCCCGTTCTTTTTCTTCGCGCAGTCGGTCGGGGTCGATGCCCGTTAACGCTTTAACCAGCAGCGACTTGCCGTGGTCGATATGGCCGGCGGTACCGAGAACGAACACTATTTACTCCATTGTCATTGCGAGGAGTACATTCGCTTCTCTTAGTATAAACTTAGTGACACGGCAATCTCCATCATCGTCTAATAATATCATCGAGATTGCCGCGCCTTCCCTTCGGGAATGGCTCGCAATGACATTTGTTATTAATGGTGGAACAGCCTTAGTCCGGAAAAAGCCATCACCATGCCGTAATCGTTGCAGGCTTTCACGACGTCCTCGTCGCGTATCGAGCCGCCGGGCTGTAAAACATAGGCAACACCGCTCTCGTAAGCTCGGTCGATAGTATCGCGGAAAGGTATCATACCGTCGGACGAAAGCGAGACGCCCTTGAGCTTTTTCAGCCAATCCCTTTTCTCCTCGTAAGTAAGCGGCGGCGGCACTTTTTCCATGGCGGATTTCATGGTTTCTTTTTCGAATTTATTGACCCGTTCCTGTAAGTACAGGTCGATAGCGTTATTGCGGTCCGCCCGCGAGACGCCATCCTGCCATTTTATCGCGAGGACGGTCGGATGCTGCCGTAAGAACCAGCGGTCAGCTTTTTCCGCCGCCAGACGTGTGCAGTGGATGCGCGACTGCTGTCCCGCCCCGATGCCGATAGCCTGGCCATCGACGGCAAAGCCGATGGTGTTGGACTGGGTGTATTTGATGGCTGTGGTGCTAACGATAATGTCACGCACGGCGTTGGCGGAGAACTCCTTTTTTTTCGTGACGACGTTTTTAAGGAGGTCGGGGGTGGCTAAAGCGTTATTGCGTTTTTGCTCGAACTGGATGCCGAAGACTTCGCGGGTTTCCGTTTCTTCCGGCTGAAAATCGGCATCCATCTCGATAACGAGGTATTTACCGCCTTTTTTAGACTTCAGGATATCCAGCGCGGCTTTTTCGTAACCGGGGGCGATGACGCCATCGGACACCTCCCGATAAATCAGCTTGGCGGTGGGTTCATCTACAACATCGCTCAAGGCGGCAAAGTCGCCGTAGGAAGAAACGCGGTCGGCGCCTCGCGCCCGAGCGTAAGCCGCCATCAACGGCGATTCCGCCATGTCATCTACGAAGTAGGCTTTTTTCAGAGTATCAGTTAAAGGCACCGCCACCGCCGCGCCGGCCGGGCTAACGTGCTTAAAGGAAGCCGCCGCCGGCAGCTTTAGGACTTGTTTTAGCTCTTTCACCAGTTGCCAGGAGTTAAGCGCATCCAGCATATTGATATAACCCGGCGCGCCGTTCAGGACGTTAAAGGGCAGCGTCCCTTTTTTAGCGAATATCCGGGCGGGTTTTTGGTGGGGATTAAAACCGTAACGCAAGATGATTTCTTTTTCAGCCATTTTATGACTCCTATTCTATTTACCACTAATGCTGTTTAGCGCCTTAACAACGATTTCGTCTTCTTCCGGCAGGACGGTACGCGGGTCGAGGAGGAGTTGTTCTTTTTCCATTCGCCCGACGACTGGTATTTTTTGGAGGCGTAATTTTCGGCTAATTTCCAGCGTCTTTTTACCACTGATAGCCACCAACTTAGTCGGCAGGCTACCCCCTGGTAAACTCCCACCCCCCACCATCGTCTCCCCGTTAATCACTTTAGCGTCACTGTAAGCTTTCGCCCATAATCCGGCGCGTTTTTCAATCTCCTTTAGCGGCGCGGCAATCATCCGCCAGACCGGTATTTTCGTCGTTGCTTCGTCTTTAAGATAATGCATTAACGTTACGGCTAATCCCGCCAGCCGCGTTTTATCAATACGTAAAGCCCGCGCTAAAGGATGCCGCTTTAGCTTCTCAACATACTGCTTTTCGCCGACGATGACGCCGGCCTGCGGTCCGCCCAGCAGCTTATCGCCGGAGAAAAATATTAACGAAGTCCCCGCCTTAACGCTCTGCTGGACCATCGGCTCGGGAGTCAATCCAAAAACTGTGGTATCTAGTAAACTACCGCTGCCAATGTCGTCCAGCACCAGTAGATTATGCTTTTTGGCGATAGACACCAATTCATCTAGCGTAACCTCATTAGTAAAGCCCACCAAGCGGAAATTGCTAGAATGCACCCGCATTAAAGCCGCCGTCGCCGGGGTAATCGCTGCTTCGAAGTCGCCCACGTAGGTGCGGTTCGTTGTCCCCACCTCGACCAGTTTCGCTCCGCTTTGCCGCATCACGTCGGGGATGCGGAAGCCGCCCCCGATTTCCACCGCCTGCCCGCGCGAAACGATAACCTCTTTACGTCTGGCTAAAGCCGTCAGTCCTAACAGCACCGCCGCGGCGTTATTATTCACCACAAATGCCGCTTCGGCGCCGGTCAGCTGGCAAAGCAGACCTTCGACATGAATATGCCGCGAACCACGACTGCCACTTTCTAAATCGAACTCGAGGTTAGTGTAGCCGCGGCTGGCTTCGTCCATCGCTGCCAGAGCTTCGCGGCTTAACGGGGCGCGGCCGAGATTGGTATGTAAAATCACGCCGGAAGCGTTAATCACACGGCGCAGACTTAGTGCGAAGATGCTTTCTAGTCTTCCAATCGTTGCCGTGATAATTCCTTCTAAAGAAGCACGGGAATTGCCCGCCAGGATAGACTGTCTTTCCTGCTCTAATTGCTGTCGGATAACGCTAACCACCAGGTCATGCGGGTAGTTTTTCGCCACCCCGCTAAAGCGCTTATCGTTCAGCACTTTATCAACGCTCGGCAGGTTGCGCAGTTCCTTCTCCATCCGCTTAATTCTACACAATAAATGGGTAATCTTCAAAACAAATTGTTAATATATTGCTAATCCTCTCTAAGAAATAGAGTATAATTAAAATAAGAGGGCTAATATATCCCCCACAATATCCCCCAAAGGCATCATCTTTTATGAAAATCGCGATAGCTATGAGTGGCGGCGTCGATTCGTCCGTAGCGGCTGCTTTACTTAAGGAAAAAGGATACGATATTTTCGGCGTGACGATGCAGTTGACTGATGACAAGAGCAGTCGAAACGCTGTCGAAAACGCACGCCAAGCCGCCCGAAAACTAGGCATCCCTCATCATGTCATCAATCTAAAAACTGATTTTAAAAAAATCATCATCGACGCTTTCTGCCGGGAGTACTGCGCGGGCAACACGCCTAATCCTTGCATTCGGTGCAACCGCTATATAAAATTCGGTATATTATGGGACAAAGCCAGGGAACTGGGTGCAGAACTTTTAGCTACCGGCCATTACGCGATAGTCACCAAGAAAGGCAACGGCAGATTTATTTTAAAAAAAGGCAAGGATAAAACCAAAGACCAGTCGTATTTCCTCTGCCAGCTGACGCAACAGCAACTGGGGCGTACGCTTTTTCCTGTTGGTCATCTGACCAAAGAGAAAGTAAAAAAAATCGCGCAAAAAATGGGACTCCCCGCCTTAACCCGACCCGAAAGCCAGGAGATATGCTTCGTTACCGATAACGACCATGCCGCGTTTTTAAGAGAGAATATAAAAACGAAGATTGAGCCGGGACCAATTCTCGACCAGCAAGGTAAAGTATTGGGTCAACACGAGGGTATCATGTTTTATACCTTCGGGCAGCGTAAGGGACTGGGCATTTCCAGCACCACCCCACTTTACATTACCGCCATCGACCCGATAAGAAACGCCGTCATCGTCGGCACCCAAGAGCAGACCTATTCTGATAAGCTGGTCGCCGATAATCTTAACTGGATAAGTATTTCTCCGCCCCAAAAACCAGCTAAAGTAAAAGCCCGGATTAGATACCGCCACCCGGAAGCCGGCGCTATCGTGAGCCCTTTAGATGAAACCCACGTTCATGTAAAATTTGATAATCCTCAAATGGCGATCACCCCGGGGCAGGCAGCGGTGTTTTATATTGGCGATAATGTCGTCGGTAGTGGTAGAATAACCAGACAAGGAAAGTAAACATGGCTTCAATTATCGCGGTATGCCAGAGCGAAAAGAAAGGCACTAAAAAAACACCCGTCGCCGAAATTGTCGTTAAGGAAGATTACGGCGTCGTCGGTGATGCCCATGCCGACTGTACTACTCACCGTCAGGTAAGCTTGCTGGCGATAGAAAGTATTGATAAAATGCGCAGCAAGGGGTTCGACTTTCTACAGCCGGGAGACTTCGCCGAAAATATCACGACCAAAGGCATTGGTTTATCTTCGTTACCTATCGGTACCCGCCTAAAAGCCGGCAAAGACGTTATCCTGGAAATGACCCAGATCGGTAAAGAATGCCACGCTGCCTGCGCCATCCGCCAGCAGGTCGGCGACTGCATTATGCCGCGGGAAGGCGTCTTCGCTAAAGTGATTCACGGTGGACGCGTTAAAGCCGGCGACGCTATTGAAGTAATTAAAAAGACATAACATGGATAGTAAAACTCTGGAGCAAGTCGAATATAAACGGGTCAGCGGGGTGGTCAGAACCGCTACCGAAAGAATCGTTAAAGAAACCGCCCTGACCATTCGTATCGACGGTACGCATTACGCTACGGCGATGATTTTCGCCACATTGGAAAAAGAGTACGTCTACGGACATTTATTAGCGCAGGGATTTATCCAAAACATTAGAGATGTTCGCTCTTTGACGATAAGAAATTACGTCGCTGAATCTGTTCTGGTGAAGCACCAAAAAAAGACTCCGCTACGGCATAAAATCAGTTCTAGTCTTAAAGTAAAATCTAACGACATCTTTAATTGCGTTAAAGCCATCCTGAAATCCCCGATATTCACCGAGACCGAAGCCGTGCATTCCGCCGGCTTGTTTCTTCACGGTACTGATGCCATTTGTATAACCGAAGACCTGGGACGGCATAACGCCCTCGACAAAGTAATCGGCTACGGCTTATTACATTACGCCGATTTTAGCCAGACATTAGCGGCTTCAACAGGCAGGCTGCCGTCCGAAATGATACTAAAATGCCGCAACGTTAATATCCCGATAATCGCCACTAAAGGCGTACCGACGACTTTAGCGGTCGAAATGGCCGAAAAAGCGGGGGTTACTATCGTCGGGCTGGTGCGGGGTAAAAACATGGTAATTTACAGCCATCCGGAGAGAATTATTTAAGATGCCAAGCGTAAAAGCATCAAGAAGATTGAATTGTTGGCAACTCATTGACGGGCGGCGAACGCTGCAAAAAGCCAGCGTCGTCATCGAGCAGGAGTTCCCGATTTACGTTAACGGCAAACTATTGGTGACCGCCTGCATCACTCCGGGTTTTGAAAGGGAGTTCGCCTTAGGCTATCTTTACGGACAGGGTTTTATTAAAAATCCAGATGAAATTGCATCGTTGGAAATTATTAATAATACAGCCCAAATAACGCTTAAAGATAAACGTAAAATACTGACGGGTTCGGATAAGACCAACTACCGCATTGTTTCCGGCGGCGGCAAGACAGCCTATTCTGGTGAGTCTAACCTGCCGGTAATAAAATCGGACGTCGTTGTTAGCAAGCGAACGATATTTTCCGCGATGAAAAAGCTCTTTACCAACGCCCTGGTTTACCTCGAAACCGAAGGCGTTCATGCCGCGGGACTTTTTAACACTAAAGCCATGCCCATCTGTATCGTCGAGGATATCGGACGGCATAATGCGCTGGATAAAATTATTGGTTATACCCTGTTGCGTAAAATCGACTACAGCCGCACTTTTTTAGTCTCCACCGGTCGCATGGCTTCGGAAATGGTGACGAAAATCGCCCGCTGCGGCATTCCCATCGTCGCCACCAAGACCGCCGTTACCGATAAAGGACTGGATATAGGCAAGAAATCCGGGCTGACTGTTATCGGTTTCGTGCGCGCGGCCGGGAGTAAAATCAATACCGATATGGATATCAGGGTATTTAAAGACACCGGCATGAAAATCTACTGCGGCGCCGAGCGAATACGCTGTGTATAACTAAAACTTTACGGTACGATAAAATATGACCAAAAGTATTATCAAACGAATTCTCGAACTGAAAAAAGAGAGAAATGCCGTTATCCTCTCGCATAACTACCAGCGCGGCGAGGTGCAGGATATCGCGGACTTCGTCGGGGATTCGCTGGAGTTAAGCCAAAAAGCCGCCACGACCGATGCCGACGTTATCGTCTTTTGCGGCGTGCACTTTATGGCGGAAACGGCTTCAATATTGAATCCGAATAAGACGGTGCTGCTGCCGGATGCCGGTGCCGGCTGCCCGATGGCAAACATGATTAACAGCATCCAGCTGCGCGAGAGGAAGAAGGAGTTGCCCGGTTATACCGTCGTCACCTATATCAATTCCACCGCCGCCGTCAAAGCCGAGTCCGACTACTGCTGCACGTCGGCGAACGGCGTCAAGGTAGTGAATACAATTAAAAACGATAAAATTTTATTCGTGCCGGACCAGTATTTGGGCGACTTTATCTCAAAGAAAACCGGCAAAAAAATGGAACTCTGGCCCGGCTACTGTCCAACCCATGTTAAGATACAGCCTGAAGATATCATCCAGCAGAAGAAAGCCCACCCTAAAGCCAAAGTGGTGGTGCATCCGGAGTGCAAACCGGAAGTTATTGCTCTAGCCGACGAAGCCCTAAGTACCAGCGGCATGATACGCTACGCCGCCCGCGAGGACGTTAAAGAGTTAATCGTCGGCACCGAGGTCGAAATTTTACACCGTCTCTATAAAGAAAATCCGGGCAAGAAGTTTTACCCGGCTTCTACCCAGGCTGTCTGCCCTAACATGAAAAAAATCACCCTCGAAAAAATGCTGGCATCGCTGGAAATGATGATGCCGGTCGTGAAAGTACCGGAAGAAATACGCCTTAGAGCGAAAGCGTCCGTCGACCGCATGCTGGAAATCGTATAAAAGGGGTACGGGAAATGCTTACCAAGGAAGAGCTACAGAGATACGACCGCCAGATAATGATTTACGGTTTTGGCAAAGCGGGACAGGAAAAACTTAAGAAGGCTAAAGTCTTTCTGGCGGGGCTGGGGGGATTAGGCTCCCCGGCGGCGATTTACCTGGCGGCGGCCGGCATCGGGACGTTACGTATCGCCGACCACGATAAGGTGGAGTTAAGCAACCTTAACCGGCAGGTGCTACACTGGGAAGAAAACATCGGTAAAGGCAAGGCGGTCTCGGCGGCGGATAAGCTGCGTAAACTCAACACCAGTATCAAGATAGAAACCATCTCCGAAACAATTACCGAGGCTAACGTCTCTAAACTCGTGGGCGACGCCGACCTCATTGTCGATGCGATGGATAATCTCCCCACGCGTTATCTTTTAAACAAAACAGCTGTCGCTAAAGGAATACCGTTCTTTCACGGGGCGGTCTATGGTTTCGAAGGCAGAGCGATGACCGTTTTACCGGGCAAGACCGCCTGCTTGAACTGCCTGTATCATGGGGCTACGATGCCTAAAGAAAAATTCCCCGTCATCGGCGTTACGCCGGCGGTTATCGGCTGTATCCAGGCAACCGAAGTCATTAAATATATCCTGGGACTGGGGGATTTATTAACGAACCGGCTGCTTAATTACGACGGCTTACAGATGAAATTCAGCGATTTTAAAATCGACCGCGACCCCAAGTGTGAGGTCTGCGGCGCTAAAAGGGCAAAACGATGAGCGTAAGTATCGAGATGTCCTCTTTTTTCGGGTTGTATACGAACAACATTTTGAATACAAAATTAGAGGGCAAAACCGTCCGTGAATGTTTGCACAGCCTGGTAAAACAGTTCCCTAAACTGAAGCGGCTACTCCTCGATAAGGACGGCAACCTGATGCATACTTACGACTACTTTATCAACGGGCAGAGCGTCTATCCTAAAGACATGAACCACCCGCTTAAGGACGGCGATATGCTGAATCTGCTTTATGTGATACACGGGGGATGAAGGGTGGAGTTGGTAGTTAGTAGTTGGTAGTTTGATGCCCCACCTTTTTCCCCAATGGATTCCCGATCAGGTCGGGAATGACGAATAAAAGAAACCCTAAATTTTCGTCCAGTCGATGCCCAGCTTACATGTCGGGCAGTCCTTATTGTAAGGTAATTCCGCTTTACAGTGCGGGCATATGAATTTATCTCCCGCTTTTATCGGCGGTTCGTGCTTGTGTTCTCTTTCCTTTTCTTTATCTTTAGCCATAATATGCCTCCCAGCGATTTAATGCCTATTATAACAAAAGGGGGGAAATAAAAGAAAGCTCCTGAACAGTAAAGGTTGTGTCTATTTATGCCCTATTTTTAAGCCACCGCCCCTTTTGTTCCACCCGTGTCTCTTCATTAGTGGTTTTGTAGTTCGTTAAAAACTTCTTAGCGAAAACGTCGAACGTGCCGTCCAGAATAGCACTCCTGATATCACTCATTAGATTGCTGATAAAGCGCAGGTTGTGAATCGTCGCCAGCCTTAATGCTAAAAGCTCTTCGCTGCGGAAGAGGTGGCTTACATAGGCGGCGGAAAAGGTACGGCAGGTATAGCAGTCGCAGGTCGGGTCAACAGGTTTATCCATTTTAGCGTAAGTTGCCCGGCGGATATTAACACGTCCCTTGCGTGTAAAGAGGGCGCCGTTGCGGGCGACGCGGGTGGGTAAAGCGCAGTCGAAAAGGTCGATACCCCGCGCCACCCCCTCAATAAGGTCCTCCGGCGCGCCGACACCCATCAAATAGCGCGGTTTATCCTCCGGTAATAACCTGGCTGTCTGTTCGATTAACGGCAGGGTGACCTCTTTCGGTTCGCCGACGCTTAAGCCGCCGATAGCGTAGCCGGTAAAGTCCAGTTTCGTTAGATATTTTGCCGAGACCTCTCTTAAATCCGGAAACATGCCGCCCTGCACGATGGCGTAAAGCGCCTGGTTTTTATTCTTATGGGCTTTAAGGCACCGCTCCGCCCAGCGGTGCGTCCGCACCATGGCTTTTTCTACCTTGTCCTTACTGTCGCCGTAAGCCGAACATTCATCCAGCACCATAATGATGTCCGCGTCTAACGCCGCCTGGTATTTAACCGCCAGTTCGGGCGTTAGAAAATGTTCGCTGCCGTCGATGTGGGAACGGAATTTAGCGCCTTCATCAGTTATTTTACAGAGGGGGGAGAGGCTAAAAACCTGGTAGCCGCCGCTGTCGGTCAGGATGGCGCCGTCCCACTCCATGAATTTATGGAGTCCCCCAAGCTTTTTAACGACGTCGACGCCGGGACGCAAGTAGAGGTGATAGGTATTCGCCAGCAGTATATCAAAACCCAGTCCTTTAACGTCCTCCGGGGTAAGGGTTTTAACGGTTGCCTGGCTGCCGACCGGCATGAAGGCGGGCGTCAATACTTTACCGTGGGGGGTATAAAGCTCGCCGGCACGGGCGTTATGGCAGGTTTTTACTAAAGTGAAATGTTTTTGAGGCATAGATTATCCCTGTATCAGTTTATTGGCGATGATGCTGCGGTGGACCTCGCTGATGCCGACGTATATCTCGGTCATCTTGGCGTCGCGGTAAAGTCTTTCGACGGGGAGGGACTTCATTGCGCCGTAAGAGCCGTGTATCTGCATCGCCATACGGGTAACATCCACTGCCACCTGTGAGGTAAAGAGTTTAACCATCGAGGACTCGTACTGGATGCTCTGCCCCTGGTCGCGCAGGAAGGCGGTGCGGTAAACCAGCCAGCGGGCGGCTTCGATGCGGGACGCCATTTCAGCCAACTGCTGCTGGATGGTCTGCAGCCTGGCGATAGGCTTACCCTGCGCCTGACGTTGTTTAGCATAGTCCAGCGATAAGTCTAAAGCCGCCTGCGCCGCCCCTACCGCTTGCATCGCGACACTCATCCGCTCGACACTAATAGCGTCTAATAAAATATCGAAGCCCTGCCCCGGCTTGCCAATCAGGTTTTCTGCCGGCACATAGACATTATCGAGGTTAACAATAGAGGTGCCTATCCCCCTTATCCCCATCGTCTCCAGTACCTCTTGAACAGAAAAGCCTTTAGACCTTTCCACGATAAACGCGTTAAGTCCTTCGCCGTCATCACGCCGGGCGAATAAAAGCACAACATCCAGCACCGGCGCCAGGGACATAAACATTTTTTGTCCGTTAATAACATAACCCTTACCGCTACGCCGGGCGACGGTTTTAATCATCCGTGGGTCGGAGCCGGTATCCGGTTCGGTAAAGCCGATACCACCCAGCCATGTTCCCTTCGCCAAGGGAGTAAGTAGTCGCTTCTTTTGCTCCTCGTTGCCGAAACGATAAATACCTTCCTCGGGAACGGTGTTGACCGACATGATAGCGCCGGCGGATACCGATGCCTGGCAAATCTGCTCCAGCACCAAAATAAAGCTAACGTACCCCGCCCCCCCACCACCATACTTAACGGGATAAGGCAATCCCCTAAAGCCGAGTTTAGCCATCTTTTTAACCAGGTCTAGGGGGATTTCATTAGAGCGGTCGATGGCCGCAGCTTTTGGCGCGACCTCTTTTAAAGCGAAGTCCTTCGCCAGGGCTTGCAGCATTTTTTCTTGTTCGTTAAGACGAAAATCCATAACTTCTCCAACGACAGTTAAATTATACACAATATGTGTGGGTTGGGGAAGAAAAGACCAAACGGATCCTTCGCTTCGCTCAGGATGACAACTCCGAGACTACAAGGCCGCTGTCATTTGTAATTGACTTAGTGTTCTTATAATATAAGGCTGATGGAAGCCGAGCTTAAACAAATACTAGCCCAAAGAACCAAGCGTTATATTACCGATAATAACCGCGTGTCTTCCGCGGTATTGATACCGGTTTTCAAACACAATGGGCAATACTATATCGTCTTTATCAAACGGACGAACAAAGTCAAGACGCATAAAGGCCAGATTTCCTTCCCCGGGGGGATGCGGGATAAGGGGGATAAAACGCTGCTGGATACCGCCCTGCGGGAATCGGTCGAAGAAATAGGCTTACGCCATAAAGATGCGGCGATTACTCGGCGAGCTGGACGACGAAATAACCACGACTTCTAACTATATCGTGACACCGTTTATCGCGTTAATACCCTGGCCATACCATTTACACCAAATAAGGAAGAGGTCGCCAAGATAATCAGCGTGCCTATCACGGCATTATTGGATAAGGCTAATCGCAAACCGGAGACGGAGACGCTTAACGGCAAGAAGATAGAATCTTTTAATTATTATTACCAGGGGACGAAAATCTGGGGCGCAACAGCACGTATTTTAAACAAACTATTGGCAATAATCGAAAATCTGCCCCGAAAATGAAAATGAACAGCTAAACCAGTTCGCAGTCTCTAAAGATAATGTTCTTACTATAGCCCTCGTATTTACCCCGCACCGCTACTTCCTGCCCTTCCTGGAGACGACCTAATTTTGATGATTCTTCTTTATTGAATGTGCAGCGCAGATTCCAGTTCATATCCTTTTTCGCGTTGGTCAGCATGATATAGCGAATATCGAGGTGCTCCCTAACGAATATCTTGTCGACGACGCCTTTAATGACAATAGTTTTACCGGTCAAGCCGTC
Source organism: uncultured Chloroflexia bacterium (assembly GCA_963759785.1). Taxonomy (GTDB): domain Bacteria; phylum Chloroflexota; class Dehalococcoidia; order Dehalococcoidales; family RBG-16-60-22; genus RBG-13-51-18. The sequence continues at coordinate 276,151 of CAVXAM010000005.1, read as the reverse complement.
GTCGGCGGCTTCTTTATCCCTCCGGAAAAGCAGGTCGATAACATCAGTATTCAATTCCATATCGTCCTGTATATCTTCCGGCTTTATCGCCGGCTCGGGTACAGGTTCGGGCTTGATTATTACTTCAGGCTGCGGTGGCGGGGTAGACTCCGTTACAGGTTCTACGGCCTGGGGCGGCGGAACTTCGCTTTGGGGAGGCGGCGTAACCATAACCGGCTGTTCCGGCGGATTTTCCGCTACCGGTTCAAGCGTCGGCGTTGGTTCTGGACCCGGCTGTGTTTGATACGTCACCGGTGGTTCCTGTTCGACTGGTTCGAATGCCGGGGCGGGTTCTGTTAGCTGCATCGGCATATCCGGCGTAACTGGTTCCTCTAAAGGTAAAGGCACCTGGTTATATTGCGGTTGGGGACGAAGTTCGGGTTCGGCTGGGGCGACATAATTAGACTTGGCAGGCGGTTCTTTTGTTGGTTCTAGCTCGGGTTTATACTCGAGTTTAAATTCAAATTTTTCTTTAGGGCTATTCTGTTTTAAAACGTTTAGCCGCTCTTGCTGTATCTCTTTATATGTTTTATCGATTACTTTGAAGGCATGGGAGATAAGCGGATAGCCGCACCACTGACAAACCCAGTCTTTAGTTCTTAACGTTTGACGTCCACAATTAGGACAATCTGCCATGGAACTTCCTCATCCATAGATTACACATGAGTATATTGTATTGTCAACTGTAATTATTATTTAAAAACTACGTGTCTCCCACGAACAAACGTGATGGTAATTATTACCGCTACCCCTAAAATCACGACTACCCCGATGAGAATATATAGTTGTACATAGTCCGTCCGCCAGTTTGCCGTAATTACTTTAGGAGAATTCATCGATAGATGATAATTGGATTGAGTAACGTTTAAGTCGCCGCTCCACTCTGTAAAAATATGACGGATGAGGAAACCCTGTACCGGCTCGACGGAAACAGCGGCTGTCTCATCTTCCCTGTACCAACCTGTGCCAACCGGATTGCCATATTCCGAGTTAACGGTCAGGAGATATTCGCTGCGCCAGTGTGCAATAACCGTTTTAGGAGTATCCATATACACCATCGCCGAAGAGTCTGTACCCGTAAAATCACCACTCCAGCTGGTGAAGTAACGCCTGGTATCCGATGTTTCAACATACGGGTTTATGGAGAAATTAGCGATTGTATTCTCGTTATACCATCCACTACCGGTAGATTCACTATAAGGAGAATTAATGGATAAAAGGTATTCGTTACGCCAGTTCGCGGTTACAGTTTTCGGGGTATCCATAACCAGTGAACCGGTCGAAGATGTCCCCGTAAAATCACCGCTCCATTGTGTGAAAAAATGTTTAGTATCCGGAGTTTCGACATAGGGTGTTACTGAAAAATCGGCGGTTGAGCTGTCTTTATACCAGCCCGCTCCTGCCGTGTCACCGTAAGAAGAAATCATATCGAGCAGCTGCTCTTTATCATAGTTAGCGGTGTAAGACCCTTTAGAGATAACCCTGGTATCTGACGTATCACCGTCGCTCCAGTTGATGAAGACATAGCGTGTACCGACGCCTGTATCAACAATCTGGGGAATAACTAAAGTATGTTCCGAACCGGGAATCCATAAGAGCGGCAAGGGCAACGAGAAATACTCTATGCCGTCCAGCGATAGAATACTGGTTCCAGGAGGTAAAAGAGTGTTTAAGGCGAACATAAATCGAGCCAGTAGAGCAATCTCTCTCAGGTAAGTGTCACTAATAGTAGGATGCTGGATAGATGGGTAATTATTAGCTTCTTCATATGCTTCAACTAAGGGAGCGACGTAGGCAAAAAGCTCTTCCGCCGAAAGCTCATAATCGTGATTAGTATCAACTTCATCGAAGTTATCCAACGCGGAGAGAAGATAGTAAGTGAAAACAGAGTGCATTATTGCACCATCCTCCCAACCTAACTCGTCTGGATCGGTAGCCATTAATATAACTCTTGTGTCCGTCGATAGACTATCCTTAAAGTCGCCCGAATAACAGCTATCTAAAATAACGACTATTTTTTTCGCCTTTACCGACTTAAATGAATTCGTTAATTCACTGGCAGATATACAGGTTGATAATGAAACATATGTGTCATAAGGACAGATATAACCACCATCAGAGCCATGCCCCGAAAAATCAAATAGAACGGTATCGTCAGTATCAGCTTTTCCCGCCATCCATTTGATAGCATTCAGGATGTCACTTTTAGCCGCTTCGGAATCTATGAGCAGTTTAATATGGCTTTCACCCCAAACAGGGCTTAAGTTCTCGTAAAGATCACGTGCGTTATCGTCAGCATAATTCAGGTCGTTAATATATTCAAAATTTGAAATACCAACAATAACCCCCCAACACTCCGGTGTATCGGCAGCCTGGGCTGGTAAACACGGCAGGACAAATACCGTAGCTATAAACGCTATCAAACCGATTAGAATAGCCGCCGGAATTTTATTAAAAGACTTCCTCACCATTCTCCTTTCCGAGTCTCCCGGTAATGTGAATAACGTATGCGATAATAAAAAGATAGTATATTAAATATTTTGGGACGACAAGCCCTTTTTGGTAGCTCGTTCGCCGAGGCGAACGAGCTACCCGCTATTTTAATGATAGCACAAAAAGGCTTATTAAGTTTTATTAGGCTACTCCCTAAGCGGAAGGAGGCGGAGGTGGAGGCGGAGGTACATTAGCCGATGGCGGTGGCGGCGGTTGCTGCGGGTAAGTAGGCGGCGGTTGCTGCGGATAGGTAGGCGGCTGGGTATAGGTTGGCGGCGGTTGCTGGCGAGGAGGTTTAGGTTGACCCTTGCCGCGAACGAGTACTAATGTAACGGTGATGCCTACACCTAAAACTACCACAACCACTATGAGTATTATTAGTTGGATATAATCCGCCCGCCAGGTAGCCGTGATAGTCTTCGGCGAATACATGTTTATGCTAGAACTCGGTTGAGTATCGCTTAAGTCGCCGCTCCACCCGGTAAAGATATGCCGGATTAAGAACCCCTGGGTGGGTTCAACGTAAACATTAGCTGTTTCACCATGTTTATACCAACCGGCGCCGGTAGGAGTGCCATACTCCGAGTTAATCGTTAGCAGATATTCAAACCGCCAGCTAGCGGTTACGGTCTTAGGACCGCCCATATAAATTGTGCCCGAAGCGGCGGTGCCAGTGAAGTCACCACTCCAGCCGGTGAAGTAGTATTTCGTATCCGATGTTTCGATATATGATGTCACTGAAAAAGTTGCTGTCGCGGCTTCATTGTACCAACCACTGCCGGTAGGATTACCATAGGCTGAATCAACGGTTAATAAGTACTCCATTCGCCAGTTAGCGGTAACTTTTTTGGGACCGTTCATGACTATCGAACTGGAAGCCGATGTCCCCGAGTAATCGCCGCTCCAGCCGGTTAAGTAACGCTTGGTATCCGCTGTCTCGATGTAGGGCGTGACCGAAAAAGTAGCCGCTGAGCCGTCTTTATACCACCCAGCGCCAGTTGGGTTGCCATAAGTCGATGTTACCTGGAGTTCATATTGTTTTTCGTAATTGGCGACATAAGAACCTTTGGTAATAGTTCTGGTAGTAGCGGTGCTGCCATCATTCCACCCGGTAAAGACATAACGCGTACCGCTACCGCCGGAAATAGTTAGTGGTACCGTCATGGTGTGTGAAACACCCGGTGCCCAATATTGTGGTATCGGGGGTGATGAATAATTAACACCGTCCAATGTGAGAATAGTCGCGCTGGAGGGAAGACTGATATTATCGTCGAAAGTGAATTTCGCCAATAGGGGGAGCTCGCCGCTATATCGATCATCAAGCACCGGGTGTGAAATAGTTGGAGCTCCTTTATCGGTATCAAATTTTGTAGTCGCAGGACCTGCGTAATTGAAAATTTCTTCCGCAGAAAGCTCATAATCACTATTGGTATCTAATGTATCGAATTTGCTAAAAGCATCTGCAATATAGTAATTGAAAGGGAAGTGTCCCAAAGAGATATCTGCGTAACACGTTTCATTGGAACGACAACTCATCATGATTACTCTGCCGTTACTGCTTAAGTCACTCTCGAATGTTGCCGCTTGGTAGGTCATGAGGATAATCACTATTTTTTTGGCAACTACTGATTGAAACGCATTTTTTAGTTCGGAAGAAGATATATCTTTAGAATAACCGCTGATTTCAGAATCATAAGTACAGATATAGCCGCTTCCTGGCCCACGTGCACTCATGTTGAAAAGAACCGTATCATCAGCTTTAGCGTTGTCTGCCAACCAATCGATGGCATTCAAAATACTATTTTTCGTCGCCTGCGAGTTCTTCAGCACACGCATATGGCTGCTACCCCAGGTAGGACTAATCTTGTCAGCGAGGTACTGAGCTTCATCAGCTACATATAAGAGGGAAGTTAAATTTTGATATGATGAAATCCCAACGGTAACCGCCCAACATTGCGGGGCAGTCGCAAGGGTAATAGCTTGGGCGGGCAGAACTGGCAAGATAATAGCGGTAATAAGTATTACCAGCAAGACAAGAACAGATGCAAGCGAGATTCTACGGACCGTTTTTTTCATTTCTATTTCTCCTTCATGAATTATTTAACTCTCGATGGTTCTGGCACTGCGGGGGAAACAAAGAACGACAAGGTATTTTTTAGCTTATACCAATATGTGTTTATTGTCAAGCCATTAAGAGATAGCGCCCCTCGTCCATTCATCGGTAAAAATTAGTTAATACTTAACAATGAAATATTAACTTTTCTTATTATCTATTGACATATTAGCTACAACCGCTTTATAATAAATATTAGGGCACGAGAAAAATGGCTGTTAAGAATTATTACGAATTATTAGGCATCGGAAGGGATGCTACTGACAGGGATATCAAGCAGGCTTACCGACGTTTGGCGCGTAAGTACCACCCTGACGTAAACCCCGGCGATAAAACGGCGGAGGCTAAATTTAAAGAGATAAACGCTGCTTACGAAGTGCTTTCCGATAAAACTAAAAGACAGAAATATGACAAGTACGGCGATAAATGGCAGTACGCCGACCAGTTCGAGCAAAGTACCCGGCAGCAGTCGCCGTTCCAGCAATACAGTACCGGCGACGGCACTACCTATCACTTCGGCGGGGACATCGGGGGAATGGACAATCTTTTCGACGAGCTTTTCGGGGGGCTGCGGGGTCGCGGCGGTTCACGACGTACCCGCGTGACGCAGGGGCAAGACCTCGAAACGAACGTCGAAGTGACTTTAGAAGAAGCCTTTAACGGCACCAGCCGGATGATAGATTTACAAGGAGAACAGCCCTGCGCCGCCTGTAAAGGCACGGGGGGGATTCAGGGGGTGCCCTGCTCGATATGCCGCGGTGCTGGAGTGGTGGCGAATGTTAACCGTCTGGAAGTAAAGATTCCGGCGGGCGTTAATACCGGCTCGCGCGTCAGGATTTCCGGCAAGGGGCAGGCGGGCTACGGCGGCGGGGATAGCGGCGACCTTTATCTTAATGTTACCGTCCGACCACATAACACCTTCGAGCGGCAGGGCGACGATTTAAGTATCGAGATACCGGTGCCGTTAACGGTGGCGGTGCTGGGGGGTGAAATTCAGGTGCCGACGCTTAAAGGCAAGCTCGCCTTGAAAATCCCGCCGGAAACGCAAAACGGTCGTGTCTTCCGTCTGACCGGACAGGGTATGCCCCATCTAGGAAAAAACATCAAGGGCGACCTTAAAGCTAAAGTTAACGTCGTCCTCCCGACGAAACTAACCGAAAAAGAAAAGGAGTTATTCAGGCAGCTCAATAAGCTGCGCCCTGCCTGATAATGAGGTGAGGAAGTGATGAACAGAGAAAGCTACGATAGAGAACCGCGCTATGTCATCAGCGTCGCCGCGAGGATACTTTCGACCAACACCTATACCTTACGTTATTACGAAAAGGTCGGCGTCATCGAGCCGCGCCGCTCACAGGGAAATGTACGCTTATACTCGGACTACGATATCGCCCTGCTGAAGCGGGTTAAAGCGATGGTTGACGACATGGGCATCAATCTGCCGGGGGTGGAGGTTATCTTACGGATGATGCAGCGGATGGACGAAATCCAGCAGCAGTTAATGCAAACGCAAAAAGAACTCGAGCAATTGAGGGGAGGGAATGAAGAATGAGACAGGAAAGATTTACCGAACAGGCGCAAGAAGCAATCCAGACATCCCAGCAAATGGCGATGCAGTTCAAACACAGCCAGTGGGATGTTGAACATATCCTTTTAGCCCTGCTGGTACAAAAACAGGGACTGGTGGGGGAGATACTTAAAGAGCTTAAGGTTAACGTAGACGTCGTCCGGGGCAAGGTGGAAGAAGCTTTAGAAAATACGCCTAAAGTCGCCTACCAGACGGGGCAGATTTACGCCACGCCGCGCACCGCCCAGGTAATGCAAAAGGCCGACAGCGAGGCAACCAGACTCAAGGATGAATACATCAGCACCGAACACCTGTTAATCGCTATCGTCAGCGACGACAAAGGCGATGCGGCGAAGATACTCCACAGCGCCGGTATCACGCAGGAAAAAGTCTACGCCGCTTTACAAAAACTGCGCGGCAGCCGCCGGGTCAACGACGCCCGGGCGGAAAGCAAATACCGCTCGCTACAAAAGTATGCCCGCGACCTGACGGAACTGGCAAAAAAGGGTGAACTCGACCCGGTAATCGGACGTGAAACCGAAATCAAGCGGGTGATGCAGATACTGACGCGGCGTACTAAGAATAACCCGGTCATCGTGGGGGAAGCGGGGGTCGGCAAGACCGCTATCGCCGAAGGACTGGCGCAAAAAATCGCCGCCGATGACGTGCCCGATTCGTTGAAGGGACGCAAGGTCATGGCATTAGACATGGGGTCGCTGGTGGCAGGTTCTAAATTCCGCGGCGAATTCGAAGAACGCCTTAAAGCGGTCATTGACGAGATTAAAGAAGCCAAAAAAGAAATTATACTTTTTATAGATGAAATACATACGGTCGTCGGGGCGGGGGCGGCGGAGGGGGCTATCGACGCCAGTAATATGCTTAAACCGGCGTTAGCCAAGGGCGAACTCCAGTGCATCGGCGCCACCACACTGGATGAATACCGCAAGCATATCGAAAAAGATAAGGCTTTGGAGCGGCGCTTCCAGCCGGTCTATCTTGATGAACCAAATATAGAACAGACCGTAAAGATACTACAGGGACTACGTCAAAAATATGAGGAACATCATAAAATAGGCATAACCGGCATGGACTTTTTAAAGGAGTTAATACCTGACTACAACAAAATTGAAATTACCGACGCGGCAATAAACGCTGCTGCCAACCTAAGTCATCGTTACATATCTGAAAGGAAGCTACCTGATAAAGCAATTGACCTCATTGATGAGGCAGCATCAAAACTTCGTGTTGAAATACCACCGGTACCAGATGACATCAAAAGCCTGAAAAAAGAAATAGAAGAATTAGACAAGAAAATAGATGCCCTAGACAAGAAAATAATGGAAATTGAAAGGAAGATAAGCGAACTTGGCAGAAAAATCGTTGAAATAGATAGAAATATCGAAAATGCTACGCAACGACAAGAATACGAGAAAGCTGCACAACTAAAGGTTGAAAGAGCGAAAAGGAATGAAGAAATAGCGAAAGCAGAAATTGAAAAACGAGATAAATATGAAGAAATGGCTCAGTTAAGAACCGATAAAACAATAAAAGAAGAGGAATATAAATCTAAAGCAAAAGAATGGTATGGAACCATCAAGCGAGTCGTAGATTCTGAAGACATAGCTAAACTGATATCCAACTGGACGGGCATACCGGTAACGCAGATGCTAGAAGGCGAAGCCCAGAAGCTAATCCACATGGAGGAACGCCTTCACGAACGCCTTATCGACCAGGAGGAAGCCGTCGCGGCTATCTCCGAAGCCATCCGGCGGAGTCGGGCGGGGCTTAAAGACCCGCGCCGTCCCATCGGGAGCTTTATGTTCCTGGGACCGACGGGCGTTGGTAAAACCGAATTAGTACGCACCCTAGCCTGGTTCCTTTTCGATGATGAAAACGCGATGGTCAGACTGGATATGTCGGAATATCAGGAAAGGCATACCGTTTCGCGCCTTATCGGGGCGCCGCCGGGCTATGTCGGCTACGACGAGGGCGGCCAGCTTACCGAGGCGGTGCGGAAACGTCCCTTCCGCGTTATCCTGCTGGACGAGGTGGAAAAAGCCCACCCGGATGTCTTTAATACCCTGCTCCAGATTATGGACGACGGTCGGCTGACTGATGGTCAAGGACGAACGGTGGACTTTAAGAATACCGTTGTCGTCATGACTAGTAACGCGGGCGTGGAGCTTATCAAGCGAGAGGGTCAGTTAGGATTCGCCACGCGTAAAGATAGCGCCGAAACGCAAAAGACAAAATACGAAGCCATGAAAGAAAAGGTCATGGCAGAGGTAAGAAAGCTGTTCCGTCCGGAGTTCCTGAACCGGCTGGACGAAATTATCGTCTTCCACGAACTAAGTAAAGAGAATTTACGTCAAATAGTCGAGCTGAACGTAAAAGATTTAGAGGAACGCATCGGCGAACGCAAGGTTGGGTTGGAGCTGACCGACAAAGCCAAAGACTGGCTATCGGAAAAAGGCTACGACCCCGTCTTTGGTGCCCGACCGCTTAGGAGAATTATCGAACGATACGTTGAAAATCCACTTTCCAGTCAACTGTTACGCGGCGAGCTTAAGGATGGCGATGTGGTGATAGTGGATAAGGACAAGGAAAAGGACGAGCTAACGTTTAAGACTAAGACAACGGCTAAAACATAGATACCTTAAATGTTGAAGAAACGAGGAGGGGGCTGAAAAGCCCCCTCTTTTTTTTAGAATGAAACGGATCCTTCCCCCTCGGCAAGCTCGGGGTCAGGATGACACGTTAACGTGTCATTTTAGCTTTTTCATCGGCTTGAGAAAGGCTTGCCCCCATTTAGGGGGATTGTGGCGCTGGTAGATGGGCAGGTCGTCGCGCCATCGATAGCCGTGTTCGGCGGGTTTCCAGCTTTCCATGGACTGCCATAGGGCTTTATGTATCGAAAGCTCCATAGTGGCAAAGTCATAAGGCGGGTGGTGGAAAACGGCATAAGTACTTTCCAGGAACGCTACGCACTCCATACCTTCTGGTATTTCACCGTTATAGCCGGGCGGCACCTCTATGCCGTACATATAACCTTTTTTGCCGTTCTCGGAATACCACGCCCCGACGATGCCGTTGAAATTCTTGATGCTGGATAAGAAGCCGTCGACTTCATCGCAGCGGTCGCGGTGGTACTTCGCTTCGTCTTTTTTCCAGAAGTCCATATAGTCCGAAGCACCGAGATAACGGACGCCGATAAACTTATGAGCAGGAACCACCTGGATGCTGACCGTGATATTTTTGGTTAAGTCTTCTTTCACTTTCTTCTCCATTAATCCTAAATAGTAAGGGTTGAAGACATTGCGTTTGACGAGGAGGGGCAGCGGCTTGGGCATTTTTCGGTATTCGTTGGGCGCCATGCCGTATGCCTTTTTGAAAGAGCGCGTAAAAGCTTCCTGCGAGGAAAATCCGTACTTCACGGCGATATCGATAATACGTTCCCCGGTATCACGTAAATCAATAACCGCCGAGCTAACCTTGCGCAGCCGGATATAGTTACGCAGTGATATCCCGGCGTACTTATGAAACTGGCGGGTGCAGTAATAAGGCGAGTAGTTCAGTCGGCCGCCAGCATCTCCAGCGTTAACGGGCTAGTCAGGTTTTCCTCCACGCAGTCGAGCATTTTCTGTACGCTCATGTTCCATTCAAACAAAACGTCTTACCTCCCTTCCAGATAATAGTATATCAGAGGAAAACGGGGGTCATTTTTGATTTGAGTTGCCAAGGTTAATACAAAGTAGACTGAATTAGCTAATACCTGTATAATATAGACACATTATGGCAGAGCGAGTAACAGAAAAAAAGACTCTTCTCAAGAAGGAAAAGCCCGCCGAAGACACCGCACCAGCTAAAAAATCTACCAAGTGGGCTTTAATCATAGGTATTGCTGGCGTCTTAATCACGATATTGATGGCGGTGGCTATCGTTATTTACAAAGACGAGGTTAAAGCGCTCCAGAACTACGGCTACTTCGGCGCCTTTTTCATCAGCATCCTGGGAGGGGCTACTATTATCATCCCGGTGCCGATGCTGGCGATAGTCTTCGCGCTGGGCGGCGTCATGCCCTATCCCTGGCTGGTCGCTATTGTGGCTGCACTGGGTGAACTGGTGGGCGCGATGACCATCTATGCCACCGGGCATGGCGCGGGTCACGCTATCAGTAAAAGCAAGCACGGCCGGATGCAGAAAATCTATGATAAACTTCTCAGCTTAATGAAACGGCGGGGAGCTATTACGCTATTCGCTGTTACATCGGTGGTGAATCCGTTTTTCTATCCCGCCGCTTTCGCTGCCGGAGCGCTGAAATTCGGTCTAAAAAAGTATATCCCGATTGTCCTGGTGGGTAAAATGATAAAATCGTTTACCGTAGTTTATGCCGGCTACTTCGGACTAAAGGGTATTTTCCACGCTATCGGAATAGATCTTTAAGACTATTCTTCGGTAATAACCACTTTATTTATTACGTCCCCTCGGTAGTCAGGGGATTTACTCGGGTCACGGGCGGTTAGTTTTATAAAAGTATCCCAACCGAGTTTCAACTGACCAAAAACGCTGTAATCGCCATCCAGACTCGGTAAATCTACGTAGCAGATAAAAAACTGGCTGCCATTAGAATCAGATGCGTTTGAATGCGCCATAGAAACAGCGCCGGTGATATGTTGATGCTCGCTGATTTCGTTAGCGAAAGTATAACCCGGTCCCCCGAAGCCGGTACCCAGGCGGTCGCCGGTTTGAGCGACAAAACCCGGGAACAACGCGATGGAAAGTGACGCCGTTATAAAATCCCGCCAGCGCTAGAAAAACGAAGTTATTGACCGTTATCGGCACATCTTTAGCGAACAACTCGATAACCAGATTGCCGTTTTCCATTTCTAAGGTCGCGGTATATTTCTTGCTGGTATCGATAATCATCTTGGGTGGTGAACCCCATTGCATTGACTTTGATTCTCCTTCAGGATACTGGGCTAAATATCGGTCCCACAATGAGGCTGAATGCGATAGGCCGCCGCAGGATAGCGATATCAGACCGGCTGACATTAATAATATACTAATAAGAAAAACGGATATAATCTTACGCGACATCAGTTCACCCCTCGTGTTGGAATCGGTACTCTAGATTGTATCCCATTTATATCTGGGGTTCAAATAAAACAGAGAAGGGGCCGGGCTAACCCTCAAGTGCCGGTATTCTTGAGGATTGGTCGGGCCCCTTCACCTTTGGGCTGTTATCAAGCTGGGGAACAACTTGATTAACTAGTGAGTGATTGACTCAACACCAGTATATTATCACTAAAATAATAACCAAGGCATAAACAAAACAATAGAAGATGTAAACAAACCATAAACAAAGGCTGCCTTGCTAGGCGCGACGGTTTTATGTTAGATTATTAAAGAGTCCGCGGGCCCGTAGTTCACTTGGGAGAACGTTTGACTGGCAGTCAAAAGGTAGGGGGTTCGAATCCCCCCGGGTCCACTTTGAAGCTAAAAATGGGGAATGCGAACAATCCCTTTTCGGAAAAGTCAGTGGTTCTAGTGAGGAGTTGTCACTCCGAGATCTACTGGTAACGCTCATTGGACCGGAGGGGAGGCGGAGATTGGAACTAAGGCAACTATCAAATGATAGACTGTTCGCGTTGTATCAGACCGATTTGATACTCCGAATTCGGAATAAGAAAAACCTCAAAAATGTTGTCAATCTTCTAGGCCGTTTTAAATATTATCTCGGCCAATATCCACCATCCGAAACATCGTGCAAGGCTTTCCTGGCCCAGTATACCAACTTGAAACCTCATACTTGGTATAACTATGTAGGAGAGATGAAGCGGTTTATGTCATGGTATGGTGAAGGATTAACCCTGAAAGCAAAACTGCCAAAGTCTATACCAACCTATCATGAAGACAAGGACATTGAAGCGATATTGAGTGTCATCCAGCTTAAAAAGACACATAAAAAGGTGATAGCACGAGATACACTATTAGTCGAGTTAGGCTGGCGTACTGGATTAAGAAGAGCAGAATTATCAAATCTCGAGGCGAGAGATATACATACTGATTTCTTAGTTGTGCAGCATGGCAAAGGTCAAAAAGACCGAGTGATACCTCTGACACCCACGATAGCAGAAAAGTTACATAACTTTATCGTGGGAATGAAGCCGAATGATAAAATCTTCAAACTAAACGCTATTTCGCTAGGCATGAAAATTAAGGACCTGGCTAATAGGGCTGGCTTAAATGATTTTCATTGCCATTCTCTAAGGCACAAATTCGCAACTGACTTGCTGGAGAAGGGAGCCGATATCCGGGTCGTACAGCAGCTTATGGGGCATGAGAATCTCAATACAACTCAGGTCTACTTAGCGATAACAGACAAGAGACTACGTGATGCAGTTAATCTGCTTGAATCTAACGGCAAATCCCAGGAACAACCTGAGAAGGCTCATACAACCCCAAGTCGTGCCAGAGACAATGACCCAGATTGGATGAAAGCCATCTTAAAAGAGTTCAAAGATGGGAAGAAGTTTATCCCTCTGAAAGGCAATACTAAGTCTTTGGAATGAAGTAAACCTGATCCTTTTGGAAAAACAGCTACAATGTAATGTTGCTAAACATATAAGGAAAATTTTTCATTTTTACGATAGTTATCATATCGTTTACATTTTGTATGTAAGTTACACAAAATGGACTTATGTTCAACTGGACGGGGAGACAGGGGAGGGTCGATCTCTTCCGAACCCACCATTTTTAGAATTGGTTCAAAAACGTCGAGCTTTAATGGTAACATTCCAGACTGATAGACAATATTTGAAACCGACAGTATATTAATACTCAAAATGCAGGTTTATTAGTTTCAGGGTCAAACTCTTCCTGAAACACGATATCAATTCAAATATTCAACTAGATTCGTCTCAATAATTACTCTATTATAACTCTTTGTTCTACCTAATAAATTGGGTTTTCGTTTTTAAACATCTGGTGCTGGCGTTTCCATTAGATAGGGGCGATATATTGATTGCTAATCCATCCCTAGGTCCCCTAAGTTCACATCATTTTCTGTATTGATATTGTCCAGAATCTTAACCCTATAACCTTCTAACTGAATCGTCAGAGAAAAAATGCCAGCTTTTAGTTCATTAAACCAGAAGCCTCCGAAGCTGTCTGTTTTAGTAGTAAACTCTTCGCCAGTAGCCAGTGCGGTAAGGGTTACTTTGGCGCCAGGAAGGCATACGTCCTTTTTTACATCATACACATCTCCCGTAACAAAGCTCTTCGGTAGCCCCTTGTAATATACCCTCGGCTTGGCACCAAACTCAGGATTTAGTATCTCGGCATGGCTTATAAAATCTCTCATTGTATCTTCTTCGCCGAACTTCAATGCTCCAGTCGGGCAGGACTCTACACAACGAGGTTCTTGCCAACCCCGGTCTATCAGATGAGCGCAAAAGGTGCATTTCTGAGCTATATTTAGTACCTCGTTAAAGTAAATTGTTTTATAAGGACAAGCATGAATGCAATCCATACGACCGGCGCATTTGTCTGGATCGATAATCACTATACCGTCATCTCTCTTGTAGATGGCTTTCTGATGACAGGCCGGAATACAGGGAGCATCATCACAATGCTGACAAATTTCATGGAAATAGGAAATTTTTACTTTAGGTATTGTACCTCTGACTAAGTCTGTTATTTTCATCCAGAATTGTCCTGTATCAGGTTGGGGTTTAGCATAGGGGGTCCAGTCATTACCCACGTGTTCATCTTTGCATGCAATCTGGCAATTGTAACAACCATTACATTTGGTAATATCAATAACCAGAGTCTTCAATCATTTCACCTCCAGATAGGATTCCAGGATAGAACCAGCTGACGTATGGAAAGGCCGTTGAAATGCTCCCGGATGCTTTCTTCGCAGTTCATCCATATCGGCTCTTTCAATATCCACCAGGAAACCGCTAACGACCATGCCGCAGGCATTACGAGAAGTAATATTTCGGGGAGTTATACTATTAATCGCTCCTCCTCGGTCGATTTCTCCCGGCACAATTGGGTCGTATTTGGCACCATGGTCAATGGATAAAACCCCGGACATGATTCTTTCAGTAACGTAAGCGCCAGCCAGTACCGTACCTCTTTCATTAAAAACCTTAACTACATCACCATGATGAATTCCTTTTATCTCAGCATCTTTCGGATGGATCCACATCGGTTGATACTGGTAACCATCTTGCCCCCTGACTTTGCAGGTAGGTATTTCCCTAAGCCAGGAGATATCCTGGTGATTGGCGTGTACTCCCCATCTGGGATGATTAGACATCATTAAGAAGGGATATTTCTGGGATCTCGAATGCAGGAGACTCTCATGATGCATTTCTCCAAACGGGATCCAGTGCGGAACCGGCGGCCGCTCATTATCATCGGGGAAATGCTCCTTTAAGCCGACAGACTCAAATTCTATCTTACCGGTTGGTGTTTTTAAGGGATTAGCTTCAGGATTGTCATAGAATTTTCTTAAGCCGGGTGGATCTTTCTTCCAATCCGGGGAAGTTGGTACAACATAATATTTTTTTTCCTTTAGTTCGTTCCAACTGACCATATTTTGAATGCGGGAATGGTTAAAACTTTCTCTTATCCATTCATCGACCGATTTCCCGCCGGTATATTCTTTGGATATTCCTAGTCTCTCGGCAATGGCGCACACTATTTCATAGTCACTCATGCTTTCACCGATGGAATCAATGCATTTCTCTTCTGGGAAAATAACGGTATACTGACCACTCAAACTATCGAAAGAAATGTCATCTTCTTCGAAAACAGTATTAACCGGCAGGATAATATCTGCCAACATACAATCATTTTCTAGCCAGGGATGTTGCGCCAGCACAAACTCTATCTTGGGATCTCTGAATGCCTTAACCAGCCGGTGTCCTTCGTTCCAGCAAGTTATCCAGCATGGAGAATCACTCCAGACCATGTGTATTTCCGGGCAGTCTTTCATAGGATAAGTATATTTCCTGAATTGGTTTTCACGACCAGTAGTTTCAGATTCACATCCATACCAACTCACAGGTGGGTTGAGAATAGCATCGGGAACGAGAGTTTTAGGGATAAATGAATAATTAGTATCGGAAATATAGCCTCCTCGATAGCCTGCATGCAAGTCCGGGCGCATAGAACTCTTGGGTAATGGATATTCTCCGCGACGATCGAACATGCCCCATTCGAGCATTTTAACTTGGTGTACTCCGGGTTTGCCTAACCCCTGCATTGCCAACAATCAAAATTTGTAGTCTAGCCGGTTCCGTTGAATACGGGCCTCTAATACCCGGACCGCCATTACCAATTACAATTGAAGTCCTCTTCGATGCCCATAATTGTGCCAAGGCTTTCGCTATTCTTGCCGGTACTCCGGTTATCTCGGAGGCCCATTGCAGGGTTTTTGGACTTCCGTCCTCTTTCCCCAGAACGTACTCAGCGAACTTTTCAAAGCCATATGTATGTGTCGACACGTAATCTTTGTCGTAAGTCCCTTCAGTAATCCAAACATAAGCAATCGCCAGATAGAGGGCAGCATCCGTATTCGGTCGGATGGGAATCCATCGGTCGGCATGAACGCCCGCGGCGTAATTCAGGTCGGGAGCAATGTAGATCTGTTGAATTCCCAGGTCAGTGAACCAGTAACTTAACCGACTTGCCATTTGCCCTGACCAGCCCCAAGGAGTGGTCTCCTGGTCGCAGCCCCAGAATAGCAATAGTTCAGAATTTTCAGCGATGTCCGGCATTACATTAGCCTGCGGCACCTGCTGTCCCACCGGTTCCATGCCCCAGACATGTTTACCCCCCCAAACCCACCCCTCCCAGCTATCGGGGTTCCTTACCTGTAATGTATAACCCCCCAGCAAGTTAAGCAATCTCCGGCCACAACCATGCGCAGCATGAACTGTCTTATTTTCGCCATGGCAATCTGACTGATAAAAAATAGCTTTTGTGGTGTATGTTTGTTTGATTCGTATTATCTCACTGGAAATAATATCCAAAGCTTCATCCCAAGAAATTCTCAAATAGCGGCTTTTTCCCCGGTTTTCAATATGTCTATTACCCTTATGGTCAAAATCTACTCTTTTAAGTGGGTATCTGACTCGGTTTGGCGAGTAACATCGCTTTTTATAAGAGAGCGTGAGTGGCGGAATCAAAGTTTTCATTGTCGGCTCAAAAGTCTGGCCATGAGCTTCGATTTTCCAGGGATTAAACTCCATGGGTTGATACTTCCAATCATAATGAAGCGGCCGGATACGTACTATCTTGCCATCTTTCACATCTACAACCGAGGCATTGGAACCGTATGACTCACCGCACCAACTGATATCTTTTATATAAGCCTTCTCTCTCTGCGCGTCTTTCTTTAACATATGCCTTACTTCCTGTTATTCTGTTTTTTAAAAAGTGACATCGAACTCTTCACACATTCTACTAAAACATTACCAAGGGCTTTGCACCTCGTAGAAGGAAAGGTTTTTCAAGTGTCATAATAATTATTTTATTGACTATTATTAGTAAGTTACGCAACCTTTCTCTTTTTCCAGCTACGAAATCCTTTTATTTTACCCTACCGGTGATCTGGTGTTGGGGGGTGGTGGGTTCTTCATTCCAATTCTGAAATATTCACCAGTCGCCTTACGTTTCCAGCCCACTTTCTGATTTAACGGGTGTTCCACTCTGATAGCCCCTGATATAGGGCAGTGTAGAACGCAACAACCACAAAACCAGCACTCATCAGGATAAACTACCATAGGTGGCTTACCTTTTTCTGGGTTGGGTAGCAGCACATCTACACGGCATACTTCTACACAATTATTGCAGCCCTTACAAAGCTTTGGGTCAATCACTATTGCTTGGAACGCTGTTGATGGATTAGGAACTAAATATGCTTTATTTTCCATAGCAACTTACCTCCTTAAAATTTGGGAAGTTGAAATCCTATATGCTAAAGATCACAATGTCGCCTATAATTCTCCTCATAAGTCGGGGCATAAGGCGGCAGAAGCCAGTAGTTAAGAGGCATCTCTCCAACTTTGACTTCCCCATTTTCCAGCCTGACGGTGACAAACTTGTTCCACTCCGGCGGGTCTTTTTCGGGATAGTCTATCCTGTTAAAGTTCAGCGGTTGGCTGCTAGCTTTCCGGGCTAAAGAGGAATGCATAATAATTTCCCCCGCAGTAAGGCGCGAGAAACATTCCAGAACATGCTTTAACTCATGTGGGTTCCTGGCATAAGTATTTGAAGCTTCGCTTTCTCTAATGCTGTTGAACCATTTCAGCCCCATTTTCAATAATTCATCGCTTTTAAACTCGCCACAATAGTCTTGCATAATTCTGCATATCCCGGCCTGCAATTCCTTCCACCCAATTCCACCATTTCGTTTTACTGGGGCGTAGGCGCGATCCTTTTCTGCCTGTATCTGCTTTCTGACTATGACCGGCTGTCGTGCTGTTAATGCGTAAGCTGCTGCCTTTCTACCGGCATATCTTCCGGTCGAAGATGCACCGGCCCCACCATGCCTAGACCTGCCTGTGTTCCCGGCTGCATATAAACCCTCAAGAGTGGTCTTAAGGTCCCAGTCAACCACCAACCCACCAGCGGTAAACCCGGGTGCAGAGTCTCGCCACTGGCGCACTATCATCCCATACCCCGGGCCTTGAGCATAGGCATCGGGAGACATAACGATGGCCTGTAGCATATCTTTGTCAGGGTCAAAACCGGCTTTAGAGTACCCTGTATATATTGGGATGCGGGTTTTGCCTTCATTGCCCACCATAAGGCCCCATATCGCCCTTCGTTCATGCTCTGGCATGCTAGGCAAATCGGCATAAAGCGGGAGGACAAACTCACCCTTCATGATTCGCTCTGGTAGGTCACGGATTAACCGCGGCAGATTCCGGAACGCAATCCCATTCTCTCCGAGCGCCGGGCGATATCGTTCGGCCACCGTTTTCAGCACTTTCCCATTCTTGTCAACCCAAGGAATCTCTTTCCCGTTGGCATCAACTATGGTACAGGCAAACCAGGTATTTCCAGCATTACCGACGCCATACGCTGGATAGCTAAAGCCCCCAGTGGTTGGCTGACTATATTCCATTACCGTAAACTTTGCTCCAGCCTGCCATCCCATTGCATTGCCATCACCTGTCATGTTAGGTTCCGCACCGACGAGAGCTCCAGACCCCAGCAATTCTGTCGAGAATATCCACAGCCCTGAAGGTACTGATGTGCAAAGCACGGTAGCTTTTGCTTTAAAGATATAGAACTCACCGGTTCGTACGTTTACTCCGGTAGCACCAACAACCCTGGCTCCTAGTTTGCCACCTTCAGTTAACAGGCTCGTCGCCATAACATGGTCGTAGATTGCCACTCCTAGACGTTTAAGTTCGTTATAAAGGGCAGGCTTCATTTTCGACCCTCCCCGGAGCCGTATGGTATGTTTGTTCACATAATCATAGGCGAACAATATCTTAGTCTCTTCATCTCTAAAATCGGCGCCGGCAAACTCATCATCTACGTCTCTAAACTCCACTCCCATCTTTTCTAAATCAAGAAGGGCATCATAACTTTCCATACAAGGGATGTATGTGGTGTGCCCAAAATCGTATGGTTCTTGTTTAAGTGTGGTCTCTGTCGCGTCCTCTGGAGTAACCTTACAACCCGGGTATTTGCAAACAAAATACCAATGATCAATCCCGGTTCCTGCTTGACCACTTCTTATCACCGCTCCTTTTTCAACAAGAACGACTTTTACTCCTAGTTTGGCGGCGTTTATCGCTGCGTGGCACCCAGCTAAGCCACCACCGAGTATCAATACATCAGCACTGACTTCATTCTCCTTGCCATAGTTTATCGGGTAAGGCCATTCCGAGACCCTACCAGTACTCTCGTTATATTCATGCCAAGTTGACATTTTAATGTCCTCCTTCCGTTGTTTCTTCCAATGCGTAGAGTTCCTCCCAATCGGTCTGATTGCCGGGAGAAACTGCTACATTCCTGAATTTGTTATTATCGAAAGTAATCGTACAATAGAGGACTTAGACCCGTTCAAGGGTATTAATACCAAGCAAAGTTAGGAAGGATGGGAGGTCGATATCCTTCCTAACTTTGTACCGAATTGCTTAATTATCAGCTAATTGTTATCTTTACTCGACAACAATTTGGGAGGGGTCATTAACGTCTATTTTTGTGCCACCGAACCCATTATCGACAATTTTACCAGTTACCTTGAGGGTCTTACCGACATAGGCTCCTTTAAGATCCGATGGTAACTTATTCAAAATATCGTTGTTGATAACTGCTCCAAACCCAGCCATATCCGTATTACCTATTTGTAGAATATTCATCCCGAAATTCACCACTCCGACACATGGCCCCTCCACAGTGACTGTTTGATTAAGATATTTCTTCACATCCTTCCAACTGATTACCTGCGGTGTTGTTGCAGTGCCGGTCGTTGTAGATGTGACAGTCGGAGTCGTGGTCGTTGGTGGAGGCACTGACCGGGTTGGTGGCGGAGTATATTTTACCCCTGTCATCTGTTCTTTCATAGCCTGGTCAATCCAGACATATTTTGGCCAGCTAGCGTTGTAACCTAAGGCGATTTCACCATGATAGTTTTTAACCCATGGCTGCCAAAAAGCGTATATATAGGGAGTTGGCCGGGGAATGTACCAAGCTTGCTCAAGAACATAAGGCATGAGTTTACGATGTAATTCATCAACTTTTGCCTGGTCCACAAGGTCATACTTCACAATTTGGTTATAGGTCTCATCAACACGGTTATCGCTGACCCAACTTCGGTTGAAAGTACTATCCCCTCTAAAAGCGAACAACTGGGCATAAGGTCCAGGTTGTACGTAGAAGGAATATAGCATATCACCATACTGTCTGGACAATGACTCGCCTAAATAGGCTCCAAACTCTAAAGGCTGAATAGTTAGGTCCACTCCAATCTTGGACCACATATCCTTTACCAATGATAGGTAATCAATATAATCAGGGAAGTTCCAGGTATCTATAGTACACTTAAAACCATCAGCATAGCCCGCAGATGCCAATAATTCTTTCGCCTTTGCTATGTTATGGCTGTAAAGTTGCTTCACAGTATCGGGCATTTGGTCCATAGACATATAAGCATTTTGATATCCCTTGATGTCCGATATCGGGAAAGCAAGGATCTCTGAATCACCGCCATCAAGTTGATTCTTGATAGCATCAAAATCGATGGCCATCGTCAGAGCTTGGCGTACCTTTATATCCTTGTACGGTAAATCCTGTTTATCTGTCCTCATTGATATTATCATGTTTCCAGCTAGAGCTTTATCCCATTTGAGTTCCGAGTTAGTATTCATCAAGCTGACGGCATCATCGTGGGTGAGATTTTGAACTATGTCAACTTTCCCGGTGCGCAGAGCCGCAATCTGGGTAGAAACATCCGGCATAATCAACATTTGTACCGCATCGACATAGGGTAATTGATTGCCTTTTCCTGCACCACACGGGTCTTTTTCCCAATATGACGCATTTTTGATAAAAGTGCACGAACTGCCAGGAACATAATCTGCTACGGTGAAAGGCCCTGTCCCTACCGCATTATGCCAATCTGTAAGATCACCGTATTTTTCAACAACTTCATGGGGAACGACTTCTCGCTCGGGAAGCAATAACCACATCGGGTCTACGCTGTTTAACGGTGTTGTAACCTGTACTGTCCAATCATCGATTTTAGTTACAACTGTTGATTTCGCCATTTTTGGTTCGCTAATAGCCAAGAAAGACGTCGGTGACTGGAGGTGCCGATTAAACGAATAAACTACATCGTCGGCTGTAACCTCTCGACCACCTACGAGTTGACTGGCTGGATTATTAGGATCCAAAACAAAATGGACGCCATGACGAATATGGAAAATGAATGTTCCCGGCGTGGGTATCTCAAAACTCTCGGCAATATCACCGGTAGTGTATTCAATGCGTTTCAGGGCGTTCATATCCCAACTGATGTCACCAGTGCCAGCTAACCCTTTTGACCAATCACCTATTACGACACTATTGTAAACCAGATATAGTTGAAGCAGGAAACCAGCAGGGTATTTGGCATTGTCCCAACCCTGTATATCGGTAGTCATTGCAATGGTTAACGTTCCGCCGTACTTTGGCAGCTCAACTGTGGAACTTTCTGTGGTAGTTGTTGAAGTTGTGGTTCCTGAAATGGAACAGGAACTTAACAACAAGGATGCCACAGTTAAACAGATAAAGAAACAGGTTGCGAATGTCCTTTTTATTGACATGATTTTAATCCTCCTGATTTTTGCGGTTTAGCTTTTATTTTTCTATCGTTAACGGCTTGATAATAAACGTTCCCTCCTTTGTTATTAATCTCCCACTTGGTAAAATTTTTCTTGCTATTTTTTAAATAATGACAGTAAATATGTAATATGAATTCATCATTAATACTATATATGAAATCATGAATATTATACTATATTCTTTGCTAATGTCAAGAAATTTTTTATAAATTTTCAATTATTGGGGAATATGTATAAAAATCTACCTGTAACAATTATTTAATAAAGCTGGTATCTTGAGGTAGCTATACTTTATGTATTTGGTTACCAGAGCAGTAATATCCCCGACAAGCCGCTATTCATCAGATAGTAGCGTCAGATGGCGACATTGAGTAGCTCTAGCTTGCTCAGGTATTTTACGTGACAGCCTCTCATAGACACCTAATTTTTAAGATACCTTTAGCGCCATCTGGTGTCTGCGGGACGGGCTTAGAAGTTTCCCCCGTGAGGTTTTTTTAAAAATGGAGTTTTCCTGAGATAGAACAGCTATCTGATTTTTAAATGGGAATTTTTTAGCTTCAATGCCTTTGAGCCGAAGAGCCTGGTTAGATCTATTCTGTTCGGTAAATTAATATTAGATAGTTTTTACGGTAAAAAAGGTGGCTTAAAATCCAAACCCAAGAAATTACTGGTGGTGTCGCGTACCTTTTTCAATATGTTATAAAGCTGCGTCTTTTCTTCAACCGATAGTTTACCAAATATTAGATGGATTGAGCGTTCTGTTACTTTCTTATGAAACAAGACGCTGCCCTTTTCAGTTGGAATAATATATGTTTTCAAATCCTCTTGCTTTTTAATCTTCTTTATTAAACCGCGCTTTTCCATCCTGTTGATAAGAGTAGATACTGAATTAAATTCCTTAAATGTCCACTTAACCAACTCGTCAATTGTGACGGGCCTGTCTTCTCTAGAAAGCATATTCAGAATTCTGACCTGAGGCTGGGTAATGCGAAAACTTTTAAGTTCAAGCTCAACGGCAGTGCTTATAACACTATTCGTTTGATCAAGCATAATCAATAGGTTAATGTAAGGGTCTTCTTTTTTCTTAATTCTGATTTTTTGTATTTCATCTGGAACTGTCTTGACCATAATAAAACCCCTATCTCACATTTTACTAAAACGTAATTGAATTACCATTGTACATGGTATTATATGAAATTATATAACATTTTGAGGCGTTGATAAATAATAGTTTCAAATTAGATATCAATTAATAAGCGATAATCCCGACGTTTGACCTCTAAATAGATTCGATTTCGATAGAATCAAACACGGTGGCAAGCGACCCAGTGCTCACCTCCGATATCTTTGAGTTCAGGGTTTTTTTCACCACAACCAACCGCGCGCTGGTGACACCTAGGGTGAAAATGGCATCCGCGAGGCGGATTTATCGGACTGGGAACATCGCCCGTTAAAGCAATGCGTTTTCGAAGCCGGTCTACTGATGGTGCAGGAATTGGAACTGCAGAAAGTAACGCTTGGGTATAAGGATGGAGAGGATTAGCGTAGAGTTCGTCACTATCAGTAATTTCCACAATTTTACCCAGATACATTACAGCAACGCGATTGCTAATGTGGCGTACGACAGAAAGGTCATGGGCGATGAATAGATAGGTTAGACTCAATTCCTCTTTCAGTTCTGTTAGTAGTTTGATAATTTGTGCCTGTATTGATACGTCTAACGCCGATACTGGTTCATCGCATACAACAAATTTAGGTCTAATAGCTAGTGCCCGGGCAATGCCTATGCGTTGGCGCTGTCCGCCGCTGAATTCATGAGGATAACGCTCAGCCATTCGTGGCTCAAGCTCAACAACTGATAAAAGCTCGGCGACTCGGTCATGATATGCTTTACCTTTTACCAGATTGTGGGCTAAAAGTGATTCGCCAATAATATCGCCGGCCGTCATCCGCGGGTCAAGAGACGCATAGGGGTCCTGGAAAATAAGCTGCATATAACGGCGCATTTTTCTTAATGCTTCACCCCGGAGTTTGGTAAGGTCTACACCTTCGAAAATTACCTCTCCTGAAGTAATTTTATACAACTGTAAAATACAACGTCCGAGAGTAGTTTTACCACAACCGCTCTCGCCAACAAGTCCCAATGTTTCTCCTTTACGAATAAACAAGCTAACATCATCCACTGCCTTGACGTCAGCGATTTTCCGATGCATCACACCAGCGGTCACCGGAAAAAACATACGTACATTTTTAACATCAACTAGGGTATTATTGTCCGCCATTATTCGTCCTCTATCAACTGATTCACTTCATTACTTCTGAAGCATGCAGTGTAGTGGTCTTTATCTACCATTTCAAGCTCGGGTCTCTCCTGCTTGCAACGGTCAATTACTAATTTACACCGGGGGCTGAAAGCGCACATAACCGGCGACAATCTGGCTAAATTAGGCGGAAGACCTTCTATAACACTCAGGCTTTTTTTCCTCGGTAAGTCAAGGCGGGGTACTGAGGCAATTAGTCCTAAAGTATAGGGATGACGCGGTTTTTCATAGATTGCGTCAGTAGGAGCTTTCTCTATTAGTCTGCCGGCGTACATCACATTAACACTGTCTGCATAACGGGCTACGATTCCCATATTATGAGTAATAATAATAACCGCCGTATTGAACTGGTCCCGTAAATTGTTTATTAGGTCTAGAAGTTGTGCCTGGACAGTGACATCAACCGAAGTCGTCGGTTCGTCAGCGATTACTAAGGAGGGCTTGCAGCTTAATGCCATCGCAATCATTATTCTCTGTTGCATCCCGCCGCTGAACTGGTGTGGATAGTCGTTTATCCTTCTTTCTGCATCGGGTATGCCTACTAACTTAAGTAATTTTATTGCTTCTTTGGTAGCAGATTCTTTATCCATAGAAAGATGAAGTTCCAGTGATTCAGATATCTGACGGTTGATAGTTAACACCGGGTTTAACGATGTCATTGGCTCCTGGAAGACCATCGCTATACGGCCACCCCTTATGTGTCGCATTTGCTCCTCGCTTATTTTTAAGATATCTTGGCCTTCAAAAATAATTTCGCCACCAACAATAATCCCTGGAGGATAAGGGATGAGCCTCATGATCGAGAGAGCGCTTACACTTTTACCACAGGCACTCTCTCCAACCAAAGCAACACATTCTCCCTGCTTTATGCTACAAGTCAGCCCATCAACGGCTCTTAATTCACCTTCCTTCACGTAGAAGTAGGTTTTTAAGTTTTTAATATCCAATACTACGTCTGTGATGGTTATTCACCTCTTCTTTATTTTCACTTTGCCATAGCGTCCTAAGCCACCCCTCAATCTTGGGTCCCATAAATCACGCAAGGCATCCCCAAACATGTTTATGCTGTATACTGCTAAAGCCAGGGCAACACCAGGCCATAAAGCCATCCAAGGAGCCTGGAGCATAAAACGACGCGCTGAACCTTGGAGCATACTGCCCCAGGTAGGTGTAGGAGGCGGGACGCCATATCCAAGAAAGCTCAACATTGCCTCAGAGAGAATCATACTGCCCACTGTAAGTGTGAATCCAACTATTATCACAGGCATTATGTTAGGTAAAACATGGCGAAGCAGTATATTAGACGTTTTAGTTCCAGAGGCTACTGCAGCCTGGATATACATATTCTGCTTGACTCCTATAACAGCACTTCGGATTGTCCTTGAGGCCATAAAGCCAGTGGTAATACCTAACACCAGAATGACCGGTACCAGTCCCTGGCCGATAATAGCCATTATAGCCAGGTAAAGGATTAGAGATGGGAAACACATAATGGCGTCAACAAACCTTTGAAATATCATGTCGAATTTTCCACCAAAATACCCAGAAACACCTCCGACCAGAAACCCAATAACTGCGCTAATGGCCGCTCCAGCCAGACCGACAATCATTGAGATACGCGCACCATAGACAATACGACTAAGCATATCTCGCCCCATGTTATCAGTTCCTAAAAGGTGGGTGGCAGAAGGAGGGCTCAAACGGTCACTTAAAACCATATCGTTATATCCATAGGGAGCTATAAAATTAGCAAATATACCTATTAGGAATAATCCCAGAACGATGATTCCCCCTACCAGACCAAGGGGTTTCTCTTTAACCAGCCTGATGGCCAAGTCGGCGAACATGCTGTGTCTTTTCTCCTCGGCTCTTTCAATCGGAAATCCTTCCGCTGTAGCTGATGGTGATACGTTTTTTGTCCTCTTATTCACTTAACTATTTTCCTCATCTATATTGAACTCTGGGGTCTATCCATGCGTAAACAAGGTCGACCACAATATTAGATAATAAAACTACGAGTGCTAGAAGCATGGTTATTCCTTGAATCAACGGATAATCTCGCTGTCCCAATGCTTGAAAAGTCAAGATACCAACTCCCGGTAGTGCAAATATCTGTTCCATGATAATTTCACCAACAATCACCATGGAAATCATACCCCCTAAAATTGTAACCACCGGTAATAACGCATTTTTAAGCGCATGCCCCATAATGACCGCGCGTTCTTTCAAACCCTTTGCCCAGGCAGTCCTTATATAATCCTGTCTCAATGTTTCCAGCATCATTGTACGCAACATCCTCATTAATGTTCCGCCCATCACCATGCCCGTTATAAAGCCAGGTATTATAAATTGTAGTATATTGCCCCAAAAATCTGTGTTAATAGGAATGTATTGTATGGGAGGCGACCATCCCCATAGGATAGGTGGATAGACGAATATCAAAGTAGCAATCCAAAAGGAGGGAACGGAAATGAATAGAATAGCAAGACTACGGCCCAAATAATCACCCCACGTATCCTGTCGTATCGCTGAATAAATGCCGATAGGAAACGAAATCAGGACAGCTAAAATGATAGCGATAATGCCAAGTTCAACCGAAATTGGCAGTCTTTCAACGATGAGCTTAGATACGCTTTCATTTTTCCATAAGGATTTCCCCAGATTCCCTTCAAAAATACCCTGGAACTCGCCGTTTTCTTGCGGTGCTACTCCTAACCATCGAAAATATTGGACATAGACTGGTGCATCTAGTCCCAGCGCCTTTTCAAGGTTTCCACGAGTCATTTCCGCAGCTGTCCCGGATGTATTCATTTGAGCCAGCATCATGTCGATGACATCTCCCGGGATGAATCGCGCAGATAAAAAGACCAATATAGTAATTAATAGAAATGTTGGAATAATTAGCAACAATCTTCTAATTGCGTATGCAGCCATTTCATGCCTTTCTTGTTACTATTAAAGTTTTGGTAATGGTTGTTGCTATATATATACGGACCTATTAAGATTGTTTTATAAAATGACTCAATGTAGTAATGGTATTTCATATATAAATTCACTTATTATTTAATATATGATGTTATAATACATTAATATATATTGAAAACGATGTCAAGGAATTATTTATACGTGAATAGACAATCCTATATTGAATTTTTATTTTAAGAATATATTCGAGATATCACATTTCTCTAGATATAAATTTTGGGGTCACGCATGTAATCGGGCTTCTTTATTGACGAATTTTGCATCTATCGGATTCAGCCATCGGTCGAAGCGCGCCTCCTGTTTTTCCTGCCAGGTCATCTCTTCCCATTTTTTAGTCTGCGGCATGTATCGATACCCTCACATAAAATCACTAGTTCGAGTACAAGAAGAAAGCATACCTTAAGATCAAATTACAGGTTTACTTAGATATTTGGTTTGATTTTATACTCGTTAATTGGTATCGGTTGGGTTGTAAGCTTCATCTTACCGACGTCTTGTGTAATAATTATCCATTTCAGCCAGTTTTTATCATCGCGTTTTGGATAATCTTCACGGAAATGGCAACCGCGGCTTTCTTCTCTCATTAACGCTGCTCGGAGTGTTAGTTCAGCACATAAAGCCATGCTTTCAACTTCATGGCATTTGGCTAGATAATGGAAATCTTTTGCCTGTAAAGATGGAATTCTTTCCTTTACTTCTTCAAGCCTTAAAAGAGCTTCATTCAAGCGTTCTTTACTGCGACGCAGGCTATATTTTATAGGCGCAGTTATGTCTTGTAGGATATTTATGGCGTCTCCCGTAGAAGAACCTTTAGAACGCTGCAATGGTTTAAAGACTTTATCCTTAATATCCTTTATTTCAGCTTCATTAACGCTACTTGGAGAAGCTTGTTTTGCATAGCGAGCCGCCGAAGGACCTGCCCAGGCTGCGCTAATAACAGCATACATTATACCTGAACCTGGGGTAACGCCGGGAGGTGAATTTATTGCCCCGGCAACTGCTGAACCAGAATAGCTGGTATCTCCGATAGCCCACAACCCTTCAATACTAGTCCTCATTTCAAGATCTACTTTGACACAAGAGGTTTCACCATGCAACGGAACCGCTATCTGCCGCTTTACATTTGGTGGTAATCCGTACTTCTTTTCCTTTTCTACAGTTCGCCGCGACCAGGCACTTAATTTTGGCAAGCTATCGCCCATTTCACCGAATGGAGAATTTCCCGAGGGAGGGGCGAAGGATATTGGACCTCTGCCTTCAGCTATTTCTTTTTCCATGCCAACGGCTAATTGCACAGGTAAGAATACGCCGGTAGGACCTTCATCGGGCAAGTATTTCTTCGCTAAATTTTCGCCCAGCTTATTCACTAAAAATTGATGCCCTACCATGCCGCTATCTGTATCCTGCCATACGGTGTGGCCATAAAGATTTCCAAATTCAGCATTTCTCATTTCAGCGCCAGCTCGGAAAGCTGCGGCAACTCCATCACCGGTGCCGGCAACCCAAAATCTTCTGATTTTATAGCCGCAACTGCCATTGGCCAAGATAGTTGCTTTGGCTTTAAATATATAGAATTTCCCGGTAATCATATCAAAGCCTGCAGCACCGACAATTTTACCCGATTTTCTCAAAAGGTCGCTGACATGGATTTTGTTTAAAATTTTTGTCCCCAACTTACGGGCTTTGGCAGCGATAGGTAACATCAGGTCAATATCGATAAAAGTTGATGAATATTCAGGAGCATAAAAAGTGGGGATCATAAGCAGCTTGCCGTCAGGAGTGCGCGCCATTTTTTCACCTAACTTTTCGAAATCCTCAATTGCCTGATAAGAACTATGAACATATTTTGAAAGCGCTTCTTGGTCATTTAAATAATAACCAGAGTTCCGAACCTGAAAATCCATGAATTTATCGGCATTGTTATTCGGCCCAAGAAACGCTAAAATCCCGCCGATTTTTGTTGCTTTCCCTGCCCAGCCGGAGGTCTGTTTCTCGACTACTAAAACATCTATGTCAGGATTTCCCTCTTTTACCTTAACAGCCGCTGCCAAACCGCCAATTCCGCCGCCAACGATTAATACATCAGTGGAAATAACTTCACTTAATTCATTCTATATTAGCCATTATTGATTCTCCTTCTGTTATTCCGTGGAAGTTAATATGATGAACGTAAAGGTGCAGGTATATTAGGAATTACTTCTATGCATTGAGCTGGACATGCGGCTTCACAGGCAAGGCACCAGACGCAATCTTCAGTATAAGCTGCGGCCGGTTTATCCTCAGCATCATCCCAACGGATAACGTCCGCAAAACAGGCTTTCATACAGGATTTGCAGCCTTGACAACTATCGAGGTCTATTTTGATTTCCTTTACCCAGTTCTTTGATATGTTTTCCATTATCGAGGCTCTCCTTTTAATAATTGATTTTAATTCCCCTTTACCTTTGCGTATTAGCCTACTTTAAGTATTAATCAGCTTGCCCTTTATTAATACAAATATTATCCTTAATTATAGCTTTCACAAAAATGAACAGAGAAAGCCTATCTTTGGGGGGAAGACTCCACCATAACTTACAAACATTTTCTATGCCGGAAGGCGTAAATTTATAGCAATTTTCGCCAAATTCAATATCGTTGGCTAATTGCAGGTCTATATAACCGATTGCTAGTTCCTTTTCGCTCAACAGCACGCGTTCGACCATTATCCCTCCCAGAAATCCAAAGCTATATATGTACTATTAGATACATGTTTAAATATAGATAATTCGGGAACCTTCTTTTTTAATTTTTAGTGAACATCGCCGGTTAATAGCCGGGTCAGAGACCGCCTGCCACATTCCCCATAAAGCCGGTAGAAAAGCTTTGAATGTGCTGACTTCAGCAATATTGTGTGTTCTCCAGCCTCCGCCGGTCGGTTTCTTCCCGCTTGGATGCTTTGGCATAGATCCGGGAGGAGGAAAGCTACCTGGGGGGGGACCACTACCTGGCGGTGGTTCTGGGAATCCATGCATGCAGGAACGCATTTTACATCCGCCGGGAATGGCTTCCCATTGATGGGAAAGCATTACCATAGCCTTGGTACCCGGCTGTGCACCGGTTGAACCTGCAGTCAGGAGATGTTTATAAGTCCAGAAATCTTTTTGTTCTTGAGTCCCGATGTTAGGATCTACCCATTCAATCCGGAGATCCATAACAGGACCATAATCTATACTCTCGGTAGCAATCTGGATAGCTCCGATATGACCACCTAAAGGCGGTTTAACCTCCCATTTGAACCCTTTATGTTCATCGGGACACCATAACTCATAGCCTTTTTCCATATTAACCCACCACCAATCGAGCATTTCCGTAGTCACACCGGGGATTATATGATCAACAACAATCCATCCTTTTGGAAATTTTTCTTCGCTCATTTTATTTCCTTCCCTCCTTTAGTGTTTATTCTTATATTTAAACTTAATTGACTGATATGCGAAAAATGGAGCAAAATATACAATTAGTCTCATTTGGTTCAAAACATCTCCCACATATTTCTCACGTAGCAAGCACTATTAATTTGGCTGAAAAATCGACTAAATAATATACCTCATCTTTCACTTGACAAAAGTTTGAAGAGATAATATTATTTTGACTAATCATAGCTTATTATATATAATAAATCAAGTATGATATGCAATATGAAGCCTAAATTTACAAAATGATAAAATTCTAACTCACAATTGATGTTGTTATTATATAAAAATTAAAATCTAGTATTTTAATTATTTTAAGGGAAGAGGATAAAAATGAACAGTATATTTGATTTAACCGGGAAAGTGGCTATCGTGATTGGTGGTGGAGGAGGCATCGGTCATGCCCAGGCTCTCGGGTTAGCCGATGCCGGCGCTGACGTCGTCGTCGCTAGTCGCAAGCTGGAGCATCTTGAGCCGGTGGTTAAAGAAATACAGGGCAAGGGGAGAAAGTCTATGGCGGTAGCGGTTGAGGTATCTCAAGAGAAATCCGTAACAACCATGATGAATACTGTTCTGAAGGAATTTCCTCGCATTGATATTTTAGTAAATGCTCACGGTATATCTATTCGTAAGCCCGCTGATACTTTCCCCATCGACGAATGGCAACAGGTCATGGATATCAATACCCGCGGTACGTTTCTGTGTTGCCAGGCAGTGGGGCGAATCATGATCAAGCAAAAAAGTGGCAAGATTATCAATCTATCATCGGTGCGTGGCCGGTATGGATTGCCGGCGAACTATGCCGCTTATTGTACCAGTAAAGGAGCAGTGGATACCCTGACCCGTACGCTGGCCTGCGAATGGGCCAAGTACAATGTGCTGGTGAATGCGGTGGCGCCTACCGTTGTAGAGACCGCTTTAACGCTGACTCCGGAGGCTTTGTATAACCCGGACTTTGCTAAGTCTATGAAAGCCCGTATACCAATGGGCCGCTGGGCATTGCCGGAAGATATTGTTGGAGCTACTATCTTTTTTGCTTCCAGAGCTTCAGATTTTATTACCGGGCAGATACTCTACATTGATGGCGGCGTGACTACCTGTTAAACAACTGACGTTAGTTAAGAAAATGGAGTGTAAGTTATGGGAAAAGAAGTACTGGTAGATTTAAGCCATCCGTTTGGCAACGGTTGTCCGCTCTGGCCTTATTTTGCGGATGTCAAGATTGAAAGAATGCACTACATGGCCAAATCAGGGGTGCTCTCCCAGACAGTAACTACGGTCATGCATTGTACCACCCATGCAGATTCGCCGGCCCATGTTTTTGAAGGCGGCCGCTTTACCCATGAAATTCCGTTAGTCTGTTACTACGGCGATGCCGTTGTCTGGGACATTCCTAAAAACAAATGGGAATTGATTACCGCCAAAGACCTTGACGCCGCCAATAAAAAGTTGCCGATGAAAGAGGGGGACATTATTATAGTCCATACCGGCTGGAATAAATACTGGGGCGATTCTACCCAGTATTTCTGCTATTCTCCTGGCCTGGGCAAGGAGGCTGGCGAATGGTTTGTGGCACATAAAGTTAAAGCGGTCGGCGTTGATCAGCAGGCCTTGGACCATCCGCTGCATACCGCCATCGGACCGCACGGTCCTGGCCCCTTGAGAAAAGACCTTTTTGATGAATACAAGCAATGGTCCGGCGGGCATGAAGTCATTGACGACTTCCCGGAGTGGGAGCCGTGTCATAATCTTTTAATGCGTAATGGCATTTTAGGCTGGGAAAATGTCGGCGGCGATATCGCTAAAGTCGTTGGCAAACGCTGTAAAATATCTGGTTTTCCTATCCGCTGGTACATGGGCGATGGTTCGATAGTCCGTATGGTCGCCTTTATCGATGAAAAAGACTTGAATAACGTGCCTGACCGCGTTTACAAATACGGAACACAATAAACGAAGCCAATTATAACTAATGAGGAAGGTAATATGAAAAAGGTCAGCTTATCTGAAGTAAAACCATATGCAGCGGCAAAGCATTTCAATATGACGGCCATGCGTCTCCAGGGCAAGGAAGAGACAGGCATCCAAAAATTCTGGGTGGGACTATCATATTTCCTGCCCGGCGGTGGCGCTGAGTGGGCATATGAAGATAACCCCAATGAAAAAGTTTATATCGTCTTGGATGGAGAACTAACGGTAAAAAATAAAAAAGAAGAGCTTACCCTGGGTCCCATGGACTCGCTTTACCTCGCGCCAAATGAGGGACGCGAAATTATCAATAAGACCAATAAACCGGTAACGATGCTGGTAGTGATTAATTATTAAGGGCAAGAATTTGGAAAAGTTGCAGTACAGGCGGCAAGGGGGTAGGGGTAATGGCTAAGTTGCTCGAAGGCGTCAAGATAATCGGTTTTGAGCAGGTGGTAGGTGTGCCAGCAGCCACGGCTGTTCTGGCTGACTGGGGCGCTGAAGTTATAAAAATCGAGCCGACCTGGGGTGACTGGCAGAGGAGCCTTGTCAGCTTTAATCGGGGACCGCTGCTGCTGCATTTACAAAAAGGGGATATTGAACTCCATTTTGAGTTTTTAAACCGGAGCAAGAAAAGTGTGGTGCTGAACCTGCGTACGCCTTTAGGTCTGGAAGTACTCCATAAGCTCCTTGAAAATGCTGATATTTTTGCAACGAATTATTCTATGGACGTATTGAAAAAGTATAGATTGGATTATACTAGCCTTAAAGATAAATATCCGGGGCTGATTCATTTCGTACTTACCGGATATGGGTCGAAAGGGCCCAAGGCGAACGACCGTGGTTACGATTATGTTGCCGCCTGGTCATACGGCGGGTTGATGGACCTGGTAAGCTCTGGGCCGGAAACCCCCCCGCCGATTTCGCGTCCCGGTATGATGGATATCGTTTCCTCGGCTCATATCACGAGCGGATTTCTCGCTGCCCTGTATTACAAGCAAAAGACAGGTAAGGGGCAGGGACTGGAGCTTTCTTTATACCATGCCGCCGCCTGGACGCTCGGGCTGGATATGCAGGCCGCTCTTTATGGCCATCCGCAGCCCAAGTGGGATAGGAAACGGGCTCCGAACCCGATGTACACTTCATACCGCTGTAAAGACAGGTGGTGCATGATGTGTCACCCCACACAGGAGTATTGGGCTCCATTTTGTAAAGCCATCGGCAAGATGGAATGGATAAATGACCTACGCTATGCCACGATGGAAAGCCGCGAACAGCACGCCGAGGATTTGGTTAAGCAACTAGACGAAATTATGGCTTCTAAAACCTGGGCCGAGTGGGAAAAGGAATTTAAGGCAAACGACCTTATTGTCAGCGGCAATCAGACCATCGCTGAAATTCTGAAAGATGAGCAGGCTATTGTAAATAATTTCTACACAGATATTGAGCACCCCGTTGTGGGTAAGGCGCGGCTCTTGAACAGCCCGGTACAGTTCAGCGAAACGCCAGCAAAAATTACCAGCGTCGCACCGCAACTGGGGGCGCATACTGAAGAGGTTTTACTGGACGCCGGTTATACCTGGGAAGACCTGGAAAAAATGAAGCAGGAAAAAGTTATCCCCTGATACATAAAAGGGGTGATAAAAATATGAGGTTAAAAGATAAAGTAGCTATCGTCACCGGGGCGGGGCGGGGAATAGGCGAAGCGATTGCCACCCGGCTGTATGCCGAAGGAGCAAAAGTGGTCATCAGCGATATTGATTTCCCTGCCGCGCAAGGGGTTGCTGAAAAGCTGAATAAAAATAGAAATAACGCCATCGCAATAAAAGCTAATGTAGGCAATAAATCAGAAGTAGAGGTGATGGTCAAAGAAACCATTAAAACATTTGGCAAGATTGATATTTTGGTCAATAACGCTGGAATGTCGGTGGTCGGTGCCTCCGCCGAACTGGACGAAAACCGTTGGAGGACCGGAATCGATGTTATGTTAACGGGAGTCTTCTTCTGTAGCCAGGCTGCAGGTAAAGAAATGATTAGGCAAAAAAACGGAAAAATAATCAACATTGCATCGGTCAATGGGATTGACGCTTTCCCGGAAAGAGCCTGCTATTGTAGCGCTAAAGCCGGGGTTATGGCTCTAACAAAGGTATTAGGTTGCGAATGGGCGAGATACAACATCAACGTTAATGCCGTCGCCCCCGGCTATGTGGAAACAGACCTCGTTAAGAACCTGGTATCTCAAGGAACTCTGGATGTCAGTGAATTGGCGAGCAGAACGCCCAATGGGAAATTAGCCAGCCGTGAAGATATCGCTGATACCGTGGTGTTTTTAGCATCGGAAGACTCAAAACATATCGTTGGGCAAACTATCGTCGTCGATGGCGGTTGGACTGTTTACGGCTATCTTGAATCTTGGTTAAAAAATTTTTGAGTTTATTATTGATCGGAAAAGGAATAATGACTTTAATTGAAATACATGGCTTAATGAAGTATTTTCCATAGTTTGGAAGCCATTAGTAAAGTAAATTTCAATGTCAACTTCGACCTTATAGTTAACATATACTGATTTTCCAACACCTTACAAATAGGAGTAATTCTTTAGCTCTAGCCAATTTCTTATTCAGATTTTTAAGGAGGGAGATATTATTTTGATAATACAAAAGTCATTCAGAAATATTGCACCGTGGCAAAAAGGAATTGAGGCAGCAACAAGCCGTTTTGGTAAAACCCGCACCTCTTTATTATCCTCTTTAGAAGCTATTCAAGATACCTTGAATTTTATCCCGGATGGATAAAATTCGCAGGACATTTTTATCCTGAACTGCTGCCGAATATTTCTACCTGCAAATCACCACAACAAATGCTTGGCGCTTTAATTAAAACATATTATGCCCAACAAAAAGAAATAGATCCCGAATCTATAACATCTGTTTCTATAATGCCATGTACGGCAAAGAAATTCGAAGCTCAACGGCCGGAAATGAATGCCAGCGGTTTTCGCGATGTTGATTACGTTTTAACCACGCGAGAATTAGCACGCATGATCAAAGAAGCTAGTATCGATTTTGCCAAATTACAAGATAAGCCGTCGGACGCTGTTTTTCATCCGACCAAGCCGCCAATTCGATGTTCAACGTTATCACCCACTGTATCCAGATGGGTCAGGCCGCCGGGACAGCTGCTGCTATAGCTGTCAAGAGTAAAGTATCGCCGCGGAAAGTTGATGTCAAGACGCTGCAAAAAAGGCTTATCGCGCAGGGTGTGGAACTGCCGTAGAAAAAGAGATGAATTTAGCGTTAGTAAGCGAAAGGAGGGAGGACGATATATCAGCTTTAAAGACAAGATTACTCATTCACCATGGGACACGCTAACGCATAAGAAAAGCTACCGCCCTTTAAAGAGCTTTTATTTATGAAGAATAAAAGAGAGAACGTAATAGGAAAATAACTGGCTAAAGATAATACAAGAGACTATAATTATTGGGCTTTTATTGTTACCTGTTCTGAGGACAAGTCACTTTTATACAAGAGGTTAATATGGAAAAGTACGGTAAGGCACACGTTCACCCTTTGGTCACCCAATTACACTTCACGCGCAATGAATTTTTACGCTGCTTGAAGGACGTTTCACCGGAGGACGCAGTACGACGTATTTTACCTCTGAACTGCATTAGTTGGATCATTGGACACTTAGCCAATCAAGAACAATCTTACTGGATATTGATGGCTCAGAAAAAGTTAATAATTCCAGACCTCAACGACCGAGTGGGTTACAGAAAACCGGCCAGCACGCCATCACTGGAGAAAATGTGGGCGGCTTGGTATAAGATAACCGAGGAAGCTAATACCTATTTGAACTCGCTAACCTCAGAGACCATGCAAACATATTTTATATATCAGGGTAAGCAAAGACTCGAGAGCATCGGTACAATGCTTCTTCGCAATATATATCACTATTGGTATCACACCGGTGAGGCGCATGCTATTCGTGACATGCTAGGACATAAAAATTTGCCGGAGTTTGTGGGTGAAATGTCGTTAGCATCTTATCGTCAGGAAGTATAAAACTTCTGGCAATGAAGCTGCTAAGAAGCAGACAGCTCTGAATTTTGAAGCTATGGTCGGGGCGGGCAGATTTGAATTACCGACCTTCTGAACCCCATTCAACATAACCAATAAAAAAATACCCCGATGTAAAAATCGGGGTATTCGTGTTTCTGGTGGAGTTCGACCCTCCCCCGTCTCCACCAAGCACACAGACGAGCCGTTTAGAGGGTCGTTTAAGATACGGATTTTTGATCCTTTACGAGAGATCGACTTATCTTTTGTAGACTACCTTACCACCGACAATCGTCATCTCAACTTTAATGTCCCTGATCTTGTTTTTAGGAACACGATATAGGTCATCGGATAGTACGGCAAAATCTGCCAGCTTTCCAGGTTCAATACTGCCTTTAATATCTTCCTCAAAACCTATTTTGGCTCCATTGATAGTGAACACTTCTATAGCTTCATATACATCTACACACTGTTCCTTAAGCGGATGATTAACCATGGCATGAATACCACCAAGCGGATTCATCTCGGTAACCGGGGTATCCGAACCGCCGGAAACAAGTATCTCCTCGTTTAAGATAGAACGATAGGTGTGCGCCCTCTTTACTCTTTCATCGCCCAATAAAGACCGGTAATAATCCAGGTTAGAGCCTTCACAGACTGGAACAAACATGGGTTGCATGGCCAAGGCGACACCCAACCGGGCGACACGTTTGATTTGTTTTGGAGTGACAACCTCGAAATGTTCAATACGGTGGCGATGGTCTTTGCGGGGGTATTTTTCAAGTACTTTTTCATAAGCCCATAAAACTTGATCAATTGATCGCTCGGACTCGGCATGGACGGAAATCTGACAACCGGCTTTGTGTACTTTTTCAACGAATTTATAAAACTCTTCATCGGTATGATGTAACATACCTAGCGTAGTCAGGTCATCAGTATAAGGCTCGTACAAAGCAGCAGTGCGTCCTTCAATAGATCCATCAGCCAAATTGCATATACAAATATGGTCGCCAAGAAATTTACTTTTAAGCACTTCATCTAATGACGCGATACCGAATCCTGGAAATACCATAGGATGGATACGCACCGGTATTTTTTTTACATTTTTCATGATAAATTCGGCATTTTCCAGGCTTTCCTTAGCAAATAGGGTGGTGATGCCAACCGAGACCGCCTCATTGGCTACAAGCGTCAAAGCTTTCAAACCTAAGGCTTCATCGGGGAAAGAATCTCCTCTACCTAAGGGAAAGGCGGAAGCAGGGTCTTGAATCAATCCCGTAATTTCACCCTCGGCATCGAGATTCACTCCCTCCATCCCGGCTTTTAGTTTAAGTATCTCTATAGCCAGAGTGTTTATCTGTGAGAAATGACCGTCATAGTGCTGTATCCAGATAGGGTGTTTGGTAGAGATGCCGTCTAACTCTTTTTTGGATGGGTACCTTTTTTCCGCGACGCGCTGGCGATTGTAATCAGGACAGAATATCAAATTTCCCGGCGGTGTTTTTTGCACCCTTTGCTTTATCTTTTCCATAGCTTCACTTACAGTTTTTACCGAAGATAAATCTACACCAAGCCGGTTTTTACTTGTACCCATAAGATGAGCATGGCTATCAATGAAACCGGGCAGGATGGTTTTACCGGTTAAATCGAGGACTATAGTTGCTTTATTGACTTTTAACTCGACCTCTTTTATAGTCCCGACCAAGACGATTTTGCCATCTTTTACACCAATGGCTTCCGCACGAGGTTGTTGATTAGCCACCGTAATAACATTTCCTTTAATGATAAGATCAAGATAACTAGACATTTAAGCCCCTTACCAAATACCCCATTAATTTAGTATTTGACGTAAACCGGCACTAGATTTTTATATTTAGCCACTAGTTCATCCCAATTTCTAGGCAATTCAATTTTTTGGATTTCTTTCTTACCCGGTGTAGCACCGCCGCCGATGAGATGTGCGACAAATGCGCCCGGACCACCGCCTACAATTACTCGTATAAAACGGGGGTCTCTTATCAGAGGTACCATCCCGGTAACGTCCTGTGAAGAACGCTGTAGATTTGCTTGTGGCGGCACGAAAGCACCTATCTGTGGTCTCATTTGCGTTGCAGGAACAAGCTTATTTTCCGTAATATACTTTTTGATTTTTTCCTTGTCAAAGCCTTCACGATTAAGATTATTTGCATAAGCAGGGTTAAAAATAATAGTATAACGCATACTGCGCGGCATGTTGTCCATGACCGACTGTAAAACACTTGTAGCATCAGTGCCCGGCGGATAGTGCTGTAAATATGATTGCGGGAAAGAGAAGCAGATAGTACTATCGTCTTTTTTATAACCGAGTTCTACATGTAAAGGCTCCCATGGGCTTTCCTCTTCATTTTCTGCAATTACCATTGTATATTTCATCGGATTGCCCATCACGCCCATATCTTCAATACCCTTACGTACTCCGCCGATATTTTTAACAATCAATCCCATAGCGCGGCCTATAGTAGCATTGGCAATATTACCCGGACTAAAAGCTCCGGAACCACTATTGATATTCAACTGGTTGCGGATTGGGCCATTGATAATCCAGAAAGGCGCCCAGGAACCGGTACTGAATCCGTACGTCGTGTATCCGTTGAAACCAGGCTCCGATTCCAGAAGATTTATCGTGGCAGCAATAAGAACCGGTAAGTAAGTAGGTAATGCACCTGCCATAACCGCATTGATAGCGATTTTCTCAACAGTTGCTTTACCTAATCGAGATTGTAATTTACCTAGTAAAAAGTCGGCCGGTAGGTCCGTCCCTGTGAGCATTTCCGCAACAGCATCTTCCGTGGGAGGGATAATGGGGAGCCCATCTGTCCACCCGCGTCGGTAAAAAAAGAGGTTGACCTCTTCCAGACTGCCCTTGAAGATAATCCGTTCTGGTTTTCCTATCACTTCAACTTTGGGACTTTTTTCTTCAGTGGTGAGAGGCTTGGTTAAAGCGGCAATAATATCATTCCACGCTTCATCTATGCCGACTTCAATATCAGGTATCAC
Source organism: uncultured Chloroflexia bacterium (assembly GCA_963759785.1). Lineage (GTDB taxonomy): Bacteria > Chloroflexota > Dehalococcoidia > Dehalococcoidales > RBG-16-60-22 > RBG-13-51-18. Next base: position 236,769 of record CAVXAM010000005.1, on the reverse strand, counting down.
CGTGCTTTCGCAGGGAACTTTGGTGGCAACAACCCTTACGCCCGGCATACCCTTGGCACGGGAAGCGGACTCGGCATCATTAGCAAAGCCGTAATTTGCCAGTACAACGACAGGTTTTTGCCTATCTTCTATAGAAACTGCATCGTACACAAGGTACTTGGTGCATGACCCTCAATCACCGTAGGCAGCGATAATTACGTCTACTCCTTTAAGCCAATCTTCAAACTCACCTTTTCTCGCCTGTTCTACAATTGCTTGGTTAGGAGTAGTATTGTAAAACCAGTCAATAGTTGCCGAATGGAACTTTTTCTTAAGGCGGTCTTCAACTACTTTCAGTGTAGGTTCAGCAACCCGCTTGGTGTTACAGAACAAACCGATTTTCTTACTAGTCAGGTCATTAATCCTTGGACTAATTGCGCGGTATGGAATAGGATCAGCATCTGCCCATGGGCTCAATACTTCATAGAGATTTTCTATTTTTCCACTCATATTTCTTCTCCTAACATCGAAAATATTCTAGACCCAATGTTTATTTCCAACGGGGAATCGGCAATGTGGGACCGAACAGTCATTACAGTTGCACAGACGCAACGGAGGTAGTTTGGCTCCTTTTGATTGCTCAATAAATTCTATTGCGGCTCTAACGTGTTCGTTAGTTCCCTTTATGACTAGAGTCGTCCCTCCCTCCGCACCGCCTAAACCACCTGAGGCTATAGGGACAGCAATGGCATCGCTCAATATTTTAACAGCATCTATTTCAGTTATTATTTTTCCATCCGGACAAGGAAATAAACCGGCGGGTAATCCCATACCGTATTCGTACTTAGCTTGCTTCGCCTCCATCGCAGCTTGGCGTATAGATATAGGAATCAATTTCTCTAGCCCTGCTGGAAAGATTAAGGTGAACTTCTTTTTCTTCCATGCTGATAGTATTACGCCTAAACCTCCTCGTTCGCCGACTAAAATACCCACATGGCCCTGGGGATCTAGCGCGTTTACCCCTTTTATGTATACATCCTTAGCTGTCATCTGCTCCATTAATTCAGCAGTAGTGTTTTCGGTTGAAACCTTTCCCTTCTTTATTGCCCACAAACCCCTAAGCTCTCCTGGATCATATTTAGTGGAGGGAGGAGAATACCCTCCAAACATCATAGCCATCTCAACACACATTCCCCTTGGCGTAACCACACCACAAACCCAATAGTTGGTCTTAGGTTTTGCCCCAATTAATTCTTCAAAAATAAAATAGGTGCTACTGCTTGGGTGTATCACCACCATACCATCTGTCGCTGCTTGTCTTACTACATCTAGTTTAGTGATAGCTTTAGCAATCAGTTTTTTAGACTCCGTAGGTGTTAAGACAACCTGGGCTAACATATGCTCCTCCTAGTATTGAGTGATTGCCACGGGTTAAAAATATTATAGCCCTTTTCTTTACGCAATACGAACGTAAATTGAAAATAGTAGGTAACGGATGCTCTCATTTCGGATTTGAATTACTAGGGGTAATTACCTACCCCTTTAAAAAGAAACCGAATATAATATAATAAACAGAAGAACATACAGTTATTACATAACAGATAAAGGAATAAACCCACTAAGCCATTTAACAATATATCGTGTTTCCGGTGGAGTTTGATTCTGAGGATAGTTGGGTTATAGTCTTGATTGACTGGCGGTGTAGGGAATATAATCAGGTACATCCTAATAGTGTTCAAAGATATCAGCCACCAGCACCAGACGTATTCCTGACTATGACTTAATATCTAGTATCGCTATCGGGACAGATTACATCTGTAAAAAGGAAAAAGTAGGAATGATAAATGAATGACAAGCTTATTTTTGAAGTAGCCGTGGAAATTGATCCGACACAGATCTCTCAGTTGAATGGTCCTGCAGGAGAAGTACTCATGATACCATTCGGTGGCACGGTCGAAGGAGAGCTCTTTAATGGACGAGTTCTTCCTGGCGGGGTCGACACCCAAATAGTCGATCAAAACGGGGTGAGGCATATGTCCGCGCGCTATATGCTTGAAGGCGTTGATAAAAATGGAGAGCAATGTAGGATTTATGTCGAAAACAATGGATGGTTCTGTGGCGAGATGGTTATGCCGTTTAAAACAATCCCAACCTTCTTCACCAATAGCAAAGCTCTTGCACCTTATCTCCACAGCAATAAGTTCCGTACCGAAGGACACCTTCGCCAAGGTGGTGTAACTATCAAAGTATTTGAAATATGCAATCCATCTTGAGATGCACAATAATGTAAACGAACATCTGGGTCCATTATTTAAAGATTAGTTTGTAATGTATGGATTATTACCATTTCGCACATAAGTGTTACTAACAAAGTCGACCTAAAAGATGGTTTGTTTTTGTATCGACGATGAACTTGATTTTCTTTAAGCAAATATAAACCACATCCGATATCAATATAAGCTAATTAATAAAAAGGGGGAGGATATGAAAATTAGTGGTAATGCTATTTTAATCACTGGGGGAGCTACGGGGATTGGTTTCGGTCTAGCCGAAGCCTTTCTCGATGCAGGTAATAAGGTGCTTATTTGTGGTAGAAGACAGACTAAATTAGAAGAAGCCTGTAAAAAATTACCTCAATTGCAGATACATCAATGCGATGTTACGTTAAAAGATGGCCGCGAATCTCTCTTTAATTGGATAAAAAATCAACATCCCGACATGAATATCCTAATCAATAATGCTGGAGTTTCTGGACCTATAGATTTTAAAAAAGGAGTTCCAGAAGCATTCAAAAGCGAAGATGAAATTGAAACTAACTTTAAGGCTCCTGTTTATTTGTCAGCCTATTTCATTCCTTTACTGCTTGGGAAAAAAGATGCTGCTATTATTAACATTTCTTCAGGTTTAGCCTTTGTTCCCATGGCTTCGGCCCCTTTATATTGTGCCACTAAGGCCGGACTCCATTCCTTTACTCTTGCATTAAGACATCAGTTGAAAGAAACTTCTATTAAAGTCTTTGAGTTGATGCCGCCTATCGTTGACACAGATTTAGGCAAGGATGCTACTGATACTACTGAGCGTATCATCGGAGGAATCCTACCTTCCGAATTTGCAAAAGATGCACTAAAAGCCATAAAGAACGATGAGTATGAAATGGCTTCCGGTGAAGCCAAACAGCTGATGGATGGTTCCCGACATGATTTCGAGGCAACTTTCCAAGCACTTAACAACCAATAATATTAATAATATATCGTGTTTCAGGTAGAGTTCGACCCTCCCCCGTCTCCACCAGACATAATGTTAGTCCCCGCCGGAAAAAGACGGGGGCTTTTTTGTAGCTATAAACTTGAACTGGGAATTCATGGGTATCCTGCTAAAAGTGGACATTATATCACGATAAAAAGTTATTTTGTCACAATATACTTTCATGAAGTATTGTTATTCTTGCTGATGAATATTAAAACGTCAATCGTTACCTGTTACTTTGTGTTTGATAGGATATAGTCAGGTAGCTTTGTTTCAATTAGTGATATTTATTGTTAGTTTATTTAAAATACCATAACTTTTATTGTTTTTTAATGTTGACCGTATCACAATTGAAAAAGCGATATTCTATATTTGATTATTATATACGAAATGTACCGTTGGGCGAATAAAAACTAACCGTAAATGAATGACTTAAGAATATAGGTTAAAATATGAGTATTCTGTCAATAGTTCATTTTCTTTTCTTTATTGGGGATGTCGTTCTTATTGCCATCGTGTTATTTAAAAACCATAAAGCACAACTAAATCGCTTTTGCGCTTTGGTAGCCGGTTCGTGCGCATTATGGAGCCTTGGGTATTGTTATGCTCATTTTGCGAATACACCCAGTACCGCGTTATTTTGGATAAATATAAGTTCAATTGGTTGGATTATATTTCCCGTTGCGATATTGTATTTTTATCTTTCCCTAGATAATAAGCAGAATGTCATCAGAAATAAAGTCATGATGTTGGCATTAGTATCGTTTGTAGTTTTTTTCCTCTATCAACAATGGTCGGGCAATATTCTGGGTACAGTTATCTTAGAATCGTATGGCTGGTCTGGTGTTTGGTCAACATCAGTGTTTTCATATTTACTTTTCATATATTATCTTGCAGCGATAATATCCTTTTTTTATTTGATCTATGATTATAGGCGTAATGTAAAAACCAATCGCGAAAGGATACAAGCAAGGATACTACAAATCACTGCTATTCTCGGCTTCATGTTAGCAACAACTACAGATATACTCCTACCTGTCTTACATATAACTATTTTACCGCAAATGGCAGATATCTTTGTTTCTTTTGGTAGTGTAGGGATAGTGGTTTGTATCACTAGATATGGATTAATGGATGTCAGTCCAATAACCGCCGCTAAACAGATACTTGAAACAATAACCGATGCGCTTATACTGCTTGACCCGGATAAAAGGATCAAACAAGCGAATCGCGCTACCCTGGAATTACTTGAATTTAATGAAAAAGAACTTTACAGCAATACTTTTAGTCGAATTATTAATAGAAAAGAAAATGCAGATAATTTTTTGAAAAAGACAATGCACAGGGGAAAAAGTGTTAACGAAGAATTGGTTTTTGTTACCAAGACAGGGAAAAATGTTCCCGTGCTTATTTCCGCATCAGTCATTAAAGATCGTACTAATACAGTCGCTGGATTTGTCATATTGGCAAGAGACGTCTCCGAACGCAAACATCTTGAAGAAAATATTCAATATCACGCCAGTCTAGTTGATAACATCTCTGATGCTATCGTTTCCAGTGATAACGATTATCGAATAATCAGTTGGAATAAAGCCGCTGAAAAAATGTACGGGTGGCGGGAAGATGAAGTAATCGGGAAAAATGTCCTAGAGTTACTAAAGCCGGTTTATTTGAATGTAACAATGAAGAATATCCAGGCAACAATGGACAAAATCGGTTATTGGAATGGCGAATCGATTCAGACATGCAAAGACGGCACCAAATTGAACGTATTAGATTCTATTTCTATGAGAAAAGATGAGCAGAGAAACAATATCGGGGCGGTTACTATTTTTAAAGATATCACGGAGCGTAAAAATATCGAGAAAGCTTTAAAAGAATCGGAAGAACGATTTTCCAAGGCTTTTTATGCCAGTCCCGAGGCTATTTCTATTTCTAGAATAAGTGACGGTATATTCCTTGAAGTTAATGATAGTTATCTTCAGGATACTGGCTATACACGAGAAGAGATTATTGGGAAAACCGCTGAAACATTAAATATGTTTCAGAGTAAAGAGCAAAGTGAGAGAGTCAATCGTATTATTCAGTCTCATGAAAAAATGAAAAATGAAGAATTTCAATTCCGGAATAAATTTGGTGAAATCAGAACCAAACTGATATCCAGTGAATACATATCCTTAGGAGGGGAGTCCTGCCTCCTTGTTGTTAGTACGGACATTACTGAAAATAAGAAAATCGCCGAGGCTTTGGCGGATGAAGCTACCAGACGACGTATATTAGTCGAACAATCAAGAGATGGTATTGTTATCCTTGACCAAAATGGTAAAGTATACGAGGCTAATCAGAGCTTTGCCGATATGCTGGGCTATTCTATCGAAGAAGTCCAACAACTTCATGTTTTTGATTGGGAGTTTCTCTATCCGCGCGATCGCGTCGTTGATATGATCCGTACCGTCGATGAAAAAGGTGACCATTTTGAAACGAAGCATAGGCGTAAAGATGGCACAACTTTTGATGTAGAAATAAGTACTAATGGGGCAATATTTGCTGGTCAGAAACTGGTTTTTTGCGTATGCCGTGATATTACAGAACGTAAGCGTGCTCAACAATCGTTGCAGGAATCAGAGGAAAATACAAGGCTGCAAAAGGAGTTAATCGAAAGAATATTCTCGACGATACCAAATGCTGTATTCCTTCTTAATAGAGATTTACAGGTAGTCATGACAAATCAATCGGCATACAATATTTTCAAACTAGATGGACAAGAACATGAAAGCATCCTAATAGGAAAAACTTTGGAAATATATGAACTAAACCGGGCTCTAAAAAATATGATAAAACGTCGAGAAAATAATACTCATGTTGAATTCCGGCGCGTGATTGCCAAACATGAAAGGATTCTCAACGCTGATTTATTTTCCATGCCCAAAGATGAACTTTTAATCGTGATTAATGATATTACTGAGGAGCGAGAAAAACAGGAGAGATTATATCTTACTGATAGATTAGCTTCGGTCGGTGAGATGGCATCTGGAGTTGCTCATGAGTTGAACAATCCTTTAACAAGTATTATCGGTTTATCGAGTTTTCTTATCGAGAAACCGATGACCGAACATGGTGATGATCTTAAAGAAGATCTAAGTGCGATTTATAGTGAGGCCAAGCGGTGCGCAGCGATTGTGAAAAACCTACTAACGTTTGCTAGACAACATAAACCAACAAGACAACCCCTTGATGTTGCGCATATTATTGAAGACGTGATAAAACTACGTGCTTATGAGCATAAGATCAATAACATATCCGTAAAGATAGAGCTTCCTGATGATTTATTGAATATCTATGCCGATTATTTTCAGATGCAACAAGTATTTTTAAACATTATACTTAATGCCGAGACTGCAATGATCGATGCTCATGGACAAGGTACTCTAGAAATTACAGGAGAATTGGTAAAAAATGATATAAGGATTTCGTTTTCAGATGATGGTCCGGGCATTCCTCAAGAAAACATTCGTTTGATATTCAATCCTTTCTTTACCACTAAAGAAGTTGGTAAAGGCACCGGACTGGGACTTAGTATTTGTTACGGTATTATAACTGCCCATGAAGGTAAGATATATGCCAAAAGTGAGAATGGCAAAGGGGCGACTTTTGTGATTGAATTGCCGGTTTACACTCAATAAATACGAGAGTTAGTATTGTGACACAACCCAAAATTAATAAGAAGAGAATATTGGTAGTTGAAGATGAGTTTATTGTGGGGAAGTTATGCGTCAGGATCTTAGAATCAGGTAGTTACATTGTTGATCTGGCAAAGAACGGACGTATTGCCAAAGAAATGATACAAAATAATGACTATGATATTTGTTTAACTGATATCAGAATGCCTGAAATGGACGGCATGGAATTATATAAATATCTACAGGAAAAACATCCTGCTTTAGCAGCAAATACAATTTTCATGACTGGAGATGTAATGAATAAAGATATAAACACGTTTATAGAAGAAAACAAGGTGCGGTATATATTAAAACCATTTACTCAAACTGAGCTTAATATGGCGATCAACGAATTGGAAAAATAAAGGTTTAAGTATAAAAAGTTGAAGAGATTACGAAGAAGGTCAAATAGACTTAAACAAGAGCGGATTATTTGACAATTTAAGTTTGAGTTCGAGGAGGCTGGAGAGTTAGATAGCCTGCACTATAACTGATATTTTCCTAAAAAGAGGAAAAGCGTGAGAGACTTAAAAAGTAAATCCCTTAAAACTCAAAGATATCAGTTTAAGACTACCAGCACCTGCCTCTGTTTTAATAAGCCCAAAATTAGTGGGTATAATGGAGTTCGACCCTCCCCTATCTCCCCGTCCTAATTAACAAACTTTAAATGAACAAAGGCTTCTTCTATTAGTATGTGACATTATTATGTTAAAGTGTCTAGAACCATTTACTAGTAAATTCAGAAACGAATTATATGCTCAGGCAATTTTAATACTTTTATTGAAACAAATTGTTTGATCGCTAAGTAAGCGACCACTTGTTTCTAAAACTATCTAGATTGAGGCAATTAGTCAATTAGCAATACGATTGAGTGTATGCTAAGTTCGAGAACATGTTTGCTAAACACTTGCACACAAATGTTTGTGCATCTATACAAATGACTAGCTCACGGAATAAAATATTTCACGTTCAAAGCAAGCTAGATTTAACACTTTTTATTATAGTGTTTAGAGAAAAAGCACGATCATGATACTCTCTTAAAAAGCACTTAGGATGCGCTAGAATACGTAAGGCACATGAGTAAAAGTTGAAAGAATATGATTTTATTATACAAGTGCGTTTTGACATGCAGGAATGACTTTTAAGCGCTTGTTATGCAAAGTATGCAAAATATGCAATTAGATTTGTATATATTACTAGATTATGTCTAAAAGCTATGCATTGTATGCATATTATGCAAGTAATATATATATATTTATATTGCATGTTTTGCATTCTATTCTTATCTACTTTAAAAGTTCGTCTTTATAACCGATCTTCGTAGCCACGTACTTCAAACTCTCCATAGTTGGAGTAAACTTATTTTGTCCACCTATACGTTCGATTTTAAAACCTAACTCTCTAATTTGTCGGCTAGTTTGCCATGGAGTGAGGTCTATTTGCCGGTGTCGATGTAAAGGTTCAATAATGTCTTCCTGAATGTTTATTTGGCGAGGAATAATGCTGCCTTCTTTGTCGAGAGTACGAAGTATTTGACCAAAAACCGTGCCAGTGACTTCATAAGCCTGTCCGTCAGCTAAGTCTTCAATTTGGCTTTGTATTCGAGACCGTGACCATTTGATCCAATCATAATCACTTACCAGCTTTGCTACAGCTAGTATGGGTCGCCAAATATCATAAACCCGATTTGTGCCATTACTAAATATATCTTCGACGCTTATTGCCTCTCCTAGTTTCTGGAATATGATACCTAAATTGTTTTCATCTACTATTTCTGGGGGTCTATACATTCCCTTTCGAAATTGTGTTTCAATCGTAATTGTACGGCTATTTGTAGCTTGATCTCTCAAAGCGCGGCGGTAGTGAATGATGGATGCTCCATAAATATCAATAGAGAGTTGTTGCCAACCCTTGATGTATTGTTCTTTAATATTCAATGTTCCTGTAGCCGGGCTACATCGGGCGGCTAATAATTGCTCGGTATCATTGATATCATCAGTTTCGTCAGCTTCTTCGATAATAGCGGTGCCTTTATATGCATTCTTAAGTTCGTCACGCAACGCCGCCGAAGTTATGAGCTTCCCACTAATTCTTCTTGGGTTTCTGCACCACGGGGCTAGGGTTCGCATAGCTGAAGTTTTGCCTGTTCCTGAGGGACCACAAAATCGTAGAATAGGGAATATTTGTAAGTCGGGCATTTTCCAAGTGGCTATCGCGTAGTAAATAGCAAGTTTGCGTTGGTTTATATCAAGTCCAGAAATACTTTGTATTATATTAATAGCCTGTTCAATCGCATTCATAGTTTCACCTCCGAATATATACGGTTAATGGTTACTCAAATGGATTTTTTATCTTGCGATGATTATGGGAAAGTCGATAAAGAGGAAAACGAATGGGGTAAATATTGCGTTCGAAAGATCCTCCCCCGTCTCCACCAAAAAAATTAGCACTGGCTGTAAAAAGCCGGGGCTTTTTTGTAGCTAAAGACTTGGACGAGTAGACTTGGGGTTACCCCAAAAAGCGGACTCCACCATACCACAAACTAATTTTGTTGAATAACTTTACGTATTTAGTTCTAACGATGGTTATTGCTAGAGTATGAAACCTGTTGAACTCGGTATTAGCTTAGTGTGACATGGGGTAAAAGTTACAAAATAAATTTAGGGGTTATCTTCCAATAGAGAGGATTATAAAATCATCTTAGTGATGTTGGCGATTGCACACACTTAAATAATTCAATTTTATTCTTGATTCCCAATTTACGATATATGTTCTTTATATGCGTATGCACCGTTAACTTACTGATATAAAGTTTTTCTGCTATTTCGCCGTAAGACATATCCGCCATGATACAATAGACAATATCCACCTCTCTTCGAGTAAGGTGGAATTTTGTTTGTAAGGCAACCTCTAGTGTATTTTCGCTGGTTAAATCAGATAATGTGACCATAAATTGAGGCACGGCGATTACTTGGTAAGCTTTCCATATCAGCGAACATTCTATACGGAATTTCTTGCCGTTTTTGATGAATATTATCCTTTCTTTTGGCAACCATGTAAGCTGTTCCTCGGATTTTTGCAGATTAAGAAGATCGCAACAGTCTTTGACAACACAGTGGGGAATAGGGAACTCGCCGGTTTCAATATCGAAAGTGCCTGATGACATCCGATTAAACAAATAGATACAGATTTCTCGGGCTATGATATTGGAATATATGGGCCTTAACTTCTTGTCAAGCAAAATAAGCCCCTCATTATTGGCATTGTCAGTGGCTAGAGGTTGTTTTTCCAAGCGGCTGATTTTTGAAATTTTGGTAATATTACGTATTGCTAGAGAAAGATGGGGTGTTAGTATTTCACTCTTCGTAATGTCGCTAATTTCAAAGTCAGGTTGGTTCCGGGGCCGCCATAAAGTGATTACACCTTTCAGTTGATTTTTCCAGCGCAAGGGCAAGAACAATTCCCAGAATAGATGTTGTGGTCGGATAAAATCGTTATACATATCCGACCTTTCCCAATCTTTTTGCGTAAGAGAGTCCTCAATTTTTAAAGCGGTTTTGGATGAAGAGAGCGCTTCTTTTAACAATGGAGATTGGTGAAAGTAACCGTGTTTGTAAAGAGTGGGATAATATTTATCTTCAACAAGATTACGACAATCCCGCTTGAAAGATCTTGATTCGCCGATATCAATATTTCGGGGGTATCCCTTTACTAAATGAAAAGTAGCGCATTCCGAACGGAATATCTGCATCATCGAAGGACAGATTGTACCGATAAAGCTATCCATGTCCTCGCAACGATTGGCATAATAAACTAGATTTAGGATATCCTGGTATTCTTTATCGGTCGTATTAACCACAAGCGATTATATATCACTTTTCATATTAAAAGTCAATAAAATACCCCGCAAGGGGTATTTTATTTAATTATTGCTTATGTAATACTTTTTCTAACCACGGATTTCTTGCCTGTAATAGGCAAGGTGTCCTGGCATCCATTATCTTTCACATTACTCTTTTAACGTGAATCATTCTACAGCAACAAAAAAAGAAAAGACGGTACGGCTAAGTATAGAAAATCTTTCGCTTAGCTTTGGGGGCGTTCATGCCCTCACCGATATCGGTCTAGAAGTAAGGGATAACGAGATACTGGCAATCATCGGACCCAACGGTGCTGGTAAGACAGCCCTCCTGAACTGTATCAACGGCTTCTATAAACCGCAAAAGGGCGAGATCTATTATGATGGAAAAAGAATCACCCGTATGCGCCCGGATAAACTAGCCAAACTGGGCATCGGGAGGACTTTCCAGAACATCGAGCTCTACACCGGTCTTAGCACACAGGATAACATCATGGCAGCCCGGCATGTGCTGATGAAGCAGAACTTCATCGCCGGCGCTATCTATTTTGGCTGGTCGCGTCGGGAGGAAATCGAACACCGTAAAATCGTCGAAGAGATAATAGATTTTTTGGAAATACAATCTATCAGGAAACAGGTGGTAGGTGCGCTACCGTATGGAATGCGCAAGCGGGTTGAACTGGGACGGGCGCTGGCGCTAGAACCTAAAGTATTGCTTTTGGATGAACCTATGGCGGGGATGAACCTCGAAGAGAAGGAAGACATTGCCCGTTTCATTATTGATGTTTACGAAGGCCAGGGAGAAACCTATCCGAACACACCCATACTAAAGAACGGCATTAAGAACATCATTCTAATAGAGCACGACATGGGTGTGGTAATGGATATCGCCGATAGGGTTATTGTCCTCGACTTCGGTCATAAAATAGCCGAAGGTACTCCCGCTGAAATAAAAGCCGATACTAAGGTTATTAAGGCCTACTTGGGCGAAGATATCAAGATTTAGCCTTTGTTTTTTACAGAGAAAACAGGAAGATTTAGGATATGTTACAGGTTAATAATATTGAAGTTGCCTATATGGGAGTAATACGGGTTTTGCACGGTGTATCGCTGGAAGTTGGCGACGGTAAAATCGTGGCCCTCATCGGGGCTAATGGCAGTGGTAAGACGACCACGCTTAAGTCAATATCCGGGTTATTAAAGACAGAGGAAGGCGAGATAACGAGCGGCAACATCGTTTTTAATGACCACAGAATTGAAAAGTACGGACCCGAGCCTATCGCCGAACTTGGTATTTCACAGGTGATGGAGGGGAGGAGAGTCCTGGAGCATCTTAACGTAGAGGAAAACCTCTATATCGGCGCTTATCTCCGTAAAGACAGAGCCGGCATCAAGAGTGATTTAGAGATGGTCTTCAGTTATTTTCCCAAGCTTAAGGACTTCCGTCGCCGTACCAGCGGTTATTTATCCGGCGGCGAGCAGCAGATGCTCGTTATCGGCCGGGCGATGATGGCAAGACCCAAGCTTATGCTCCTGGATGAGCCTTCACTGGGACTGGCTCCGCTCGTAGTACGCGAGATTTTCGAGATTATCCATAAGATTAAAGAGGAACAAAAGATGGCAATTTTGCTGGTGGAGCAAAATGTCCGGGCCGCCTTTGGCATTGCTGACTACGGCTATGTGATGGAAAATGGACGGATAGTCCTGGATGGTCCCGCTGACAAACTCGGGGACAATGAAGATGTCAAGGAATTTTATCTGGGGCTATCCACTATAGGATCTCAAAAGAATTTCCGCGATATCAAACACTATCGGCGTAGAAAGAGATGGCTTTCCTGAAGTAAAGGATTTTATTGATGACTATTAAGGAAAGTACCGATAACCGTGGTGATACCTGGCCCAAGATGCTACGGTTCAACTGTGAAAAATACGGCAATAAGCACAAGGCCATGCGTCAAAAGCGTTTTGGTATCTGGCAGGCCTATTCCTGGCAGGACTATTACCTTAACGCCAAATACCTGGCACTCGGTCTGCTAGCTCTTGGCTTTAAAATCGGGGACAAGTTACTCATTGTTGGCGATAATGCTCCGGAGTGGTATTTCGCGGAGCTGGCGGCGCAATCCAATCACGGGATAAGCGTGGGTATTTATTCTGACTTAACAACAGCAGAAATACAATATGTTGCCGCAGATTCCGAGGCTTCCTTTGCCATGGTCGAAGACCAGGAACAGGTCGATAAATTACTCGAAGTTAAGAAAAAGCTGCCGCTGCTCAAGAAAATAATCTTCTGGCGTTATAAGGGACTTGCTAATTATAAAAACCCTGAAATTATCAGTTACCGGCAGGTGCTGGAACTTGGGAAGAAGTACGAAAATGACCACTTTGGGCTATTTGAAAAAAATATCGCCACCGGCAAGGAAGATGATATCTGTTCGTTAGTCTATACTTCCGGGGCCACCGGTGAAAACCCCAAAGGAGCGATGCACTCATTCAAGACCATCAAATACGGTTCCAGGTGTTATTTAAACATTGACCCAGTATTTGATACGGATAACATGGTTTCATACTTGCCGCCGGCCTGGATAACCGAACAATGGCTGGGCATCGGTCTGCACCTGTTATCAGGCTGTATCACGAATTTCCCCGAAAGTGTGGAAACCCAACAGCAGGATATCCGTGAAATCGGCCCGACGATGATTTTTTATAGCGCCCGTCTCTGGGAGAGACAAGCCAGTCGTGTTCAATCGAGAATTCAAGGCTCTGATTGGTTGAAAAAACTTTTCTACCGCCTGTTTTTACCGGTCGGATATAAAATCGCCGATATGAAATTTAAAAAACAGAACCCCGGGTTATACAGGAGGATACTCTACACTCTGGGTGACCTGCTAATATTCCAGGCTATCCGTGATAACCTCGGACTGGTCAACGCCCGGATTTGCTATTCCGCCGGTTCTTCATTAAGTCCGGATATTATCAGGTTTTATCACGCTTTAAATGTGCCATTGAAAAGCCTCTACGGTTCGACCGAGGGTGGTGCGTTGACCGGCGCCAGTAATGATGATATCAAACCGGAAACAGTCGGTCCGCTGCATCCAAGAATTGAAATAGAAATTACTAAAGATGGAGAAATTTTCAGCCGTCAACCCGGTACATTCCTGGGTTATTACAACAATCCCAAGGCCACCGCTACCGTGCTTCGGGGCGGATGGTTCTGCAGCGGTGATTGCGGATATCTAACTAAAGAAGGTCATCTGGTCTTTGTCGACCGGATGCAGGACATCGTCAAACTAAAATCCGGTGAAAAATTAGCACCGCAGGAAATCGAAAGTCGCCTGAAATTCAGCCAGTATATCAAAGACGCCTGGGTAATGGCCGGACCGAAAAAGGAATATGTAGCAGCGGTTATAATAATCGATAACGAAAGCATCGGGCCGTGGGCGGACCGGCATAAGGTGACCTATACGACCTTTAGTGACCTTGCCCAGAAACCTGAAGTGTATGAACAAATCAGGCAGGAAATCACCAAGATGAACCGGAGTTTTTCAGCCGGCTGCCAGATAAAGAAGTTTGTCAACCTGCATAAGGAATTCGACCCCGACGAAGCCGAGTTAACCAGGAACCGTAAGCTACGGAGGTCGTTCTTAGCCGAGCGCTACCGCGGGTTGATTACCGCGATATACAAAGACCAAGACGAGGTAATGCTGGAAACACAGGTAAAATACCGCGACGGCCGGACCGGCTCGATTAAGCACAAAATCGCCATCAAATCTATCGAGGGGGCCAAGCGATGAATTTCTTTCTACAATTAGTTATCACCGGTTTTGGTTTGGGGATGGTTTATGCCCTCATTGCTATTGGATTCGTTATCATCCTAAAGTGCTCCAAGGCATTCAACATCGCCCAGGGGCAGTTCGTGATGATTGGCGGTTACTTGGGTTATACCTTCCTAGTAACCTTCCAGCTTCCGGTATGGGCGAGTATTTTAGCTGCTATCGCGGTGGCGGTCATCATGGGCGGGTTAATCGAGCGGTTGACGTTGCGCCCGCTGGTTGGGCAATCAGTCCTGGCTATCATCATGATGACTATTGCGCTGGGTACCGTACTGGAGGGCATCGCTACCTTAATTTGGGGTGGGGAATATAAAGCTTATCACGGGGCGTTGCCGACCTTGACTTTGAAGGTCGGGGATTTTTCGATACCTCCTGAAACGCTGATTGGCATCATCGTTTCTATCATTGTTGTGGTACTGCTAATGATGCTCTTCCGCTATGCCAAGATTGGCTTAGCCATGCGGGCTACTGCCGAGGATGAGCAGGTTGTACAAAGCGTGGGCATCAAAGTAACTACCATCTACACCATTTCCTGGATAATTGCCTGCGTGGTGGGCGTCGTTAGTGGCATTATTCTTGGCGGTGTATCAGGCGTGATGGTATCCATGTCTGAAGTCGGTATGAAGGCATTCGCCGTGGTACTTCTAGGGGGAATTGATTCAATCGGTGGAGCGATTGTCGCCGGAATAATCATCGGCATACTGGAAAATGTCTCCGCTGGCTACCTGGACCCGCTCCTTCCCTCCGGCGGTGGTCTGGCAAATGTTTTTCCGTTTATCGTTATCATCATTGTGTTGACCTTTAGGCCACATGGCCTATTTGGTCTTGCCAGAATAGAAAGGATTTAATCATGAGCTTGCCCAGTGGAGTTTTTCAGGAAAGCTACGGCCAGGACATGGCTATCTTCCGCACTAAGACGCAGTGGGTATTATTGTTAGCTTTCCTCGCTATACTTTTTACTATGCCTCTATATTCTGGCGACAGAGTCCTGACCATAACGACTATGATGGGCATTAGTATTATCAGCGTTCTAGGTCTTAATATCCTGACTGGTTACTGCGGGCAAATTTCCATCGGCCACGCCGGTTTCATGGCTGTTGGCGGCTATGTATCCGCTATTCTTACGGCCAGGCTCGGCTGGCCTTTCTGGGCAGCCTTGCCCTGTGCCGGTCTATCGGCCGGGGTGGTGGGCATCATCTTCGGGCTGCCATCGCTGAAGATTAAAGGCTTTTACCTGATTATGGCTACCGTAGCCGCCCAATTTATTGTTATCTGGCTTATCCTCCAGTTCCGTGATGTAACTGGTGGTACGGATGGGATTTCTGTACCCAGACCGGATATTTTCGGTTACGTGATAAAGAGCAAAGGTGCCTATTTTCTCCTGGTAATGATTATCGCTTGCCTGGGGACATACTTTGCCAAGAATCTGGTCAGAACCAGGGTAGGCAGAGCTTTTATCGCCATCCGGGATAATGACCTGGCGGCCGAGGTTATGGGAGTAAATCTGCTATCTTACAAACTGCTGGCTTTCTTCATCGGCTGTGTATACGCCGGTGTGGCTGGCTCCTTATTGGTTCACTACTTCGCTTTTGCTGATACCAATATGTTCCCTTTCAGCGACTCGATATGGTATCTGGCAATGTTGATTGTCGGTGGTATGGGTAGCACTACCGGGGCAATCTTCGGGGTTATTGCTCTCAAATTACTGGATGAGGCAATGACGGTTGGCGGCCCAGCTTTAGCCGCGGCTTTCCCGGCAATAGCTGCCCAAGCCGCCGCTTCAATGAGTCTCATTATGCGTGGGCTGGTAATTATCATTTTCCTTATTTTTGAGCCTAGGGGGCTTATGCACCGCTGGGAGCTTATTAAAACTTATTTCCGGCGTTGGCCTTTCTCAGTCTAGTTAAATAATAACAAATGAAAGGAGGTGGATGTATCAGGAAAGGACCTTATGTTCATTCAACTATGTCAACTCACCAATAAAAAAGGAGGAAATATGAATAAGTTTAAACCAATTTTAACCGTTCCGTTAGCAATCTTACTGGCGGTAATACTAATATTCAGTGCCTGTAGTACTAGCCAGACAACAACCGTTACTGCGTCACCAACCACAGTTACAGCCACAACCACAGCAACACCCACAACCGAAGTAAAACCGGTTACACTCTACATAGGTGGAACTTTTGCGCTGACCGGCGCTTATGCCGAGGACTGTGCCGCCGTTCTGGCCGGCTTCCAGGATTATGCCAAATATGTCAATGATAACCATATCATCGCTCCCTGGTACACGGATAAGAAAATACCTACTAATATCAACTTCGAGGTTCTCTGGGGAGATGACCAGCTGGCCGCAGACAAGGCATTAACCATCTACGATGACTTGAAATCCAAAGGTTTATTGGTCGAAAGAATCACCGGGTCACCAGAAGGGCTAGCGCTCAAGAGTAGATTGAATGAAGACCGCGTTGGCGCTACCAGCCAATCCTGTTCACCTGCCTATCTATCTCCGCCCCAAACCATCTTTACCAACGCTCCGATTTATACTGACCAGATGGCTGCTGTTGCCGAGTGGTTCCTGGCAAAATGGCAGGCAGACGGTTATATTGCCAAACCCAGAGTGGCATACCTGACCGCTGATAGCTCGCTAGGCCGGGGCATAGTTATACCAGAAATGCAAGCTTATCTAGAAAAACTTGGCTATGAGTTTGTCGGCGCCCAGTTCGTGCCGATGGTACCTACAACACCACCGACTACTCAACTGCTCTGGCTCAAGGACAACAAGGTTGACCTTACTCTTGGATGCATGATTAATCCAGGTTCCCAGCCCACCATCAAAGAAGCTGTCAGGCTTGGCATGGGGCCAGACCTTGCATACAAAATAACTTTCGCCTTCGCCTACCCAGCCCACCTACAGGTGTTTGTCCCGGCGATGGGAGAACTAGGCAATGGCGTGGTTGTAGCTGGTGACTTCTGCGCCATGGACGCCAACGTTGCCGGCGTTAAATTCGCCAACGACCTGCAGAATACATATCGTCCCGATAAGAAAATCAGCCATGTCATGTACCTGGATGGCATTATCGAGGCGATGGTCCAGGTTGAGGCACTAAGGTTAGCAGCGCTGCAAAAACCGGCGGACCAGTTAACGTCGCTTGATGTCCTGGAATATGGCTACTACCAGATTAAGAACTTCAGCGTAGGTGATATCACTATTTCACCGTTAACTTACGGTCCGGGTGATGTTGAAGGTGTTGATACTGTACGACTCCAGCAAGCTCAGGGTGGGAAAATCGTTGAGCTTGGTTCTTATCCGCTCCGTCACATCTATAAGCACGAATAGTCTGTTGGTGCGCCTAATTCTGAGGAAGGGAGGCCGGAATAATATCCAGCCTCCCTTTTTCTTTTTAAGAATTGGTAGATGGAGATAGATACCCCGTCTTTTACGTTCTCCCACAATACGAAACCGCGAGAGTCCTCCGTTTGGTGACCAGTTTAGCTATGTGGGTAGGTGGAGTTCGAGTAGGGTCGAACTCCACCTGAAACACGATTTATCGTAAATTGGCTTACTGGGTTTGTTCCTGCATCTACCATTTCATAAATATTTGTTTCTCTTTTCGAGATTTGGTCTGGTATCGTTTTTAGGAGGCAGGGCAATTTGCACAATCCTGACAAATGTTACCTCGTTGCTCTGAGCTCCTATTCTTCATTAGGAGTATATCGATCAGTCTTGCACTTTGGGCAAATCCACTTATCTGTTTCCTCGATATAATTGCTTTGCTGTGATAGGCAGTGATAACACCAGTTGTCAGAGTGATATACCTTATGTCCGCAATCATGACAAATGAAATATCCTTTTTCATGATTAAATCTCATTTTTCCATTACAACGAGGACATAAATGCCTCTTATTAAACCAATCATCAGAAACGCCAGGCAAATCAAGTATGGCCTCAGTTAATAAGTCGATCCAATCCCAACATGCCCTTAAAGCTTTCTCTAGGGCTTTAAGTCTATCATCAACCGAATGTTGATCACTAGGTATGCCTTGACGTAAAGGGTCGTGTTTCCGTACTGTCCGTATATGTACCTTTGCCTTTTCTGCTGTCTCTTTCTGGGTATAACCTTGATTTCTGAATTTCACTATTTGATCGATCTTGAATTTTGTCAATCTTCCCATTTTTGGTGCCTCCTTATTATCTCCTGAAATGGTATGTAAAATGATATCTAAATTGACTATATATGCCCTACCTAAGTGCTCTTCATGACCTTGAAAATACCCCCTATTGTGATCATTGTTACCATATCTTACCCATAAAAGTGATCCACACAGAATCCCAAAGTGACTATTGTTTACACCTTTTTCGGTATCTTGTATTTACACCTTTACCATATAATTCACCTCCTCTATGGAAATAAAAAAACCGAGAAACAATCCAAGGTATCTTGCGACCTTGTTCGTGTTTCCCGGCTTGTCGCTCTATCTCGCCGAGATGTCTTTATTCAATTGTGTTCGCTAATATTTAAGATAAAACTTATTTGGTAATTTGTCAATGTTTTTTGTAAAAATCTTCAATTTAAAAATTGCGATGAATAAATCTTACGAAAAACCTTGATTTTACAGGCACAAAAGATTTATCATCACACTAAGTAACTGGTAAAAAACAAACAGGAGGAAAGAAATGAAAATGGTCAGCAATTCAAGCCAACAATCTGATCGCTTTCCTTCCGGTAGAGTGTCCCAGATAGAATCATTGACCTTACAGTCAAAAGGTAGGGGGTTCGAATCCCCCCGGGTC
Source organism: uncultured Chloroflexia bacterium (assembly GCA_963759785.1). GTDB lineage: Bacteria > Chloroflexota > Dehalococcoidia > Dehalococcoidales > RBG-16-60-22 > RBG-13-51-18. Next base: position 217,344 of record CAVXAM010000005.1, on the reverse strand, counting down.
CACCAATTAGCCCGCTAACTATTTTAAACCCACTTGGTAAAAAGTGTCTGCGTCGAGCATTGCGGGAAGGTCTTATCATACTTATGCTGTAATTCCCGATCGATTCCCTTGTTCTGACATGAGAATCCTAATAGGAGTTAATAAAAACTTCAATATTGAAAAACGTTATTTCCCAATCATGTATATTTATAAGCAAAAAAGCCCCTAAGCTCTAAATAACCTAAGGGCTTTTTTCGGTATATTATTTTATCCGATTAACCGTATTTTTCCCAGAAAATAACCTTGCTGGGGTCTTTACGGGGTCGGGGTTTGGGGTCTTCGTCAGGATAGCCGATGGGCAGCAACGAATGCACGAAAATATTGTCCGGCAAATTCAGGACCTGGTGGATTTCTTTAGGTGTTATCGCCCCCACCCAGACCGCCCCCAACCCCTGATTCACTATTTCCAGAGTCATGTAGGCAACAGCAATCATCAACTGCTCGGCGGCTTTAATAGCCATGTAGGCATCGCCCTTCAGGTAAGGTGCAAAAACATCGCTTTGTAAAACGATGTCCCTAAGTTCGGCAGTCATCGCGCCTACCGGGATAAGACTATCCAGAGCCGCGCCGTGACCCTTTTTAGTGAAGTCTTCAGTCGTCGCGCAGCAAACGATTAATACCGGAGCACCGGCGGCCTGGGGCTGTCCGCCGGCAGCTTTGGCAACGTCAGCAATTTTAGCTTTATCGGTAAGCACGATGAAACGCCAGGGCTGGGTATTGCCCCACGACGGCGCCCGCATTCCCGATGCGAGGATTTTTTCGATTTTCGCTTTCTCGACAGGGGTTGATTTAAACCTGCGGATACTACATCTTTTTTGAATTGCTGCGGTTACTTCCATTGAAATGTTCCTCCTGTTTATTCTTTTATCATTTTATAGATTTTGGGTAAATTGTCAATGTATACTAATTATAATTCCATTTCCTTTAAATCAGAAGCCGGTATAAGCTTGGCTTCGGTCAGGTCTTGCACTTCGGCAGCCGTCCAGCCGGGGACAACTTCTTTAAGAACCAGTCCTTTGTCATTCACCTCGATAAAAGCTATGTCTGTAACGATAGCGCTAACGCACCGGCTGGCGGTTAGCGGATAGGTACAATTTTTAATGATACGCGGTACTCCTTCTTTCGTGGTATGCAACATGGTGATGATAACTTTTTTCGCCCCGGCGGCGAGGTCCATACCGCCACCCATCCCCGTAGCCGGTCTGCCGGGACGTCCCCAGTTAGCCAGGTCGCCTTTTTCCGAAACCTGATATGCCCCGAGAACGACGATATCGATATGGCCGCCGCGTATCATGTCGAACGACGCCGCGCTATCGAAAAAGCACATACCCGGCGCCGGGGTAACCGGCTGGTCGGAGGCGTTAATCATTTCGTAGTCCTTTTCAGCGTCGGAAGATAAACTGCCGTAGCCCAACATGCCGTTCTCGCTCTGGAAATATACGGTTCTGCCTTCGGGGATAAAGTTAGCGCATAAGCCCGGCATACCGTAGCCCAGGTTAACCACTGCCCCATCAGTGAACTCCCGGGCGGCGCGTAAAGCGATAGTTTGCTCATCGAGTCGGGTCTTCATGCCGGCACCTCCACGATACGATGCACATAAACATGCGGCGTAATGACAACCTCAGGGTCTAACTCACCGACATCGACTAGTTCATCCACTTCAACGATGGTCGTTTTGGCGGCAGTCGCCATGACCGGATTAAAACATCGGGCGGTTTTACGGTAAATGAGGTTCCCCAGTTTGTCCGCCTTATATGCCTTGATTAACGCGAAATCGGCGTATAAAGGCATTTCCAGGATATATTCTTTACCGTTTAGAACTTTCTTTTCTTTGCCTTTTTCGACGACGGTGCCGACGCCGACCCTCGTATAAAAACCACCTAATCCTCCCGCCCCGCAGCGTATCCTTTCCGCCATCGTGCCTTGAGGTATAACCTCGATTTCAACCTTACCCTCGCGGTGTGCTTTTTCCAGTGGGGAATCGGGGGGCATACCGCCTAAAGCCGGCACCGAGCCGATGAATTTCTTTATCTGACCATTCTCAAAAAGGAGTCCATGGTCCGGATAGCCGCCGGGCTTAATGCGCTTGCTCAACTCAAACCCTAACCCGCCCATGTTAGCGATAACGGTAAGATTTTTCGCCCCCTGCTTTGAGAGAGCGACAATGAGGTGATACGGTAAACCAGCGAAAGAGCCAAACCCCCCAATCATAATCGTTGCACCGTCGAAAATATCGGCTACTGCGGCGTCGCAACTCTGATATACCTTATTTATAGCCACAATATCTCCTGTAAAAGAAAATGGGTAAATTAAGATGATACGAATGGAGTGTATCTGTTTTAATAAAATAAGTCAATTCAGTTGTTAGTTAAGAAGACGGAAAGACGTTTGACATTATTTTAAACGATATATTATACTGGGATACGGCAAATCATTTCCGTATTATTGAGTAAGATGAGCACTGATTCACCGGTAATCGAACGTAAGGTACTATCTATTTTAAAAATCCTGGCTTCCTCCAAGCGGTCGCAGGGGGCGCGGGTTATCGCTCGATATTTAAAAGACATGGGTATCGATTTGACAGAACGGGCGGTTCGGTACCACCTCAAACTTACCGATGAAAAGGGCTTAACCCGATTAGTCGGTCGGCGGGACGGCAGGGTGATTACCGAACAGGGCCAGACGGAGCTGAAAAAAGCCCTCGTTCGAGATAAAGTCGGTTTCGCTTTCGCCCGTATAGAAGACCTCGCCTTCCGTACCAATTTTGATTTTAATACCCGCACTGGCTTAATCCCGGTCAATATTTCTCTATTTTCCAAAGCTGATTTCTCCAGAGCCCTGAATATTATGCAGGGCATTTTTAGGACGGGACTTTGCGTTAGCGACCTGGTGGCTGTCGCCCAAGCAGGCGAATATATCGGCGATATCATCGTGCCGGAAGGTAAAGTCGCTTTAGCTACCGTCTGCAGCATCGTCGTCAACGGCGCCCTGCTTAAAGCCGGTATACCGGTAGACTCCCGGTTCGGCGGCATTTTACAAATGCAGAATTACCAACCGCGACGTTTCACGGAACTGATAAATTACGCCGGCAGCTCGTTAGACCCATCGGAGATTTTTATCCGGGCGAACATGACGTCGGTCACCCAAGCCGCCGAAAAAGGCGACGGCGATATACTGGCGAATTTCCGCGAAATCCCCGCTGTTTGCCGTCCCACTGCCGAAAAAGTCGTGGCAAACCTTAAGGAAGCCAACATCGGCGGTTTATTGATACTGGGTAACGTTAGCGAACCGGTTTGCGAGGTCGCTATCGACCTCAACCGCGTGGGGGCAGTGCTTATCGGGGGACTTAACCCAGTAGCCGCGGCTTACGAAGCCGGTATCGAAAGCGAAAATTACGCGATGAGCGCTTTAATGGAATACGAAAAACTGGTGAAAATAGAGGATTATACGCGTAAGAAGCATTATTCCATCCTGACTTTTGAATAGAGATTATAATAAATAACTATTTTAAATATAGGAGAGTAAAAAATGGCAACCGAGGTAAAAACCAATCCCTTCCAGATGGCGCTGGAGCAAATCGACCAGTGCGCCAAAATCATGAAGCTCGACCCGCAGATTACCGCTATCCTGAAAACACCCGATGCGCGAACTTCATGTCTCCCTGCCGGTACGTATGGATAACGGCAAGGTGAAGGTCTTCCATGGATTCCGCGTGCAGTATAACGACGCGCGGGGCATCACCAAAGGCGGTATCCGCTTCCACCCCGAAGAGACCATCGATACCGTGCGGGCTTTAGCCTGCTGGATGACCTGGAAATGCGCGGTAGTGGATATCCCGCTGGGCGGCGCCAAAGGCGGCGTTATCTGTAATCCTAAAGAGATGTCCGCCGGCGAACTGGAGCGCTTAAGCCGCGCCTATATCCGCGCCGTATATTCCTTCATCGGACCCGAAAAAGACGTCCCCGCCCCCGATGTCTATACCACCCCTCAAATCATGGCGTGGATGATGGATGAGTACTCCGTCATTGCACAAAAGCCGCAATTCGGCATGATTACCGGTAAGCCTTTAGCTGTCGGCGGTTCGCCGGGCCGCGGCGATGCCACCGCTAAAGGCGGCATGTACACCATCCGCGAAGCCGCCAGGGCGCTGGGCATCGATATGAAAAAAGCCACCGTGGCTATCCACGGCTACGGCAACGCCGGCTACTATGCCGCCAAGCTAGCCAAAGAAATGTTCGGCTCTAAGGTCGTGGCGGTATGCGATACCCAGGGTGCAGTCTGCAACCTAAAAGGCATCGACCCGGAAGAGGCGATTGCCTGTAAAGACAAAACCAAGACCGTCTGCAACCTCAAGAGCGGTGAAAAGATTACTAACGAAGAATTACTGGAAATGGATGTGGACGTCCTCATCCCGGCAGCCATTGAAAACGTTATCACCAAAAAGAACGCCTCTAAAATAAAAGCGAAAATCATCGCCGAACTGGCTAACGGACCCACCACTCCGGAAGCCGATGAAATTCTCTATAAAAAAGGTATCCACACGATTCCGGACTTCCTCTGCAACGCCGGCGGCGTGACTGTCTCCTATTTCGAGATGGTGCAGAACTTCTACCATTACATCTGGGATATCGACTACGTTTACGACCGGCTGGATAAGAAAATGACCGCCGCTTACCAATCCGTCCTCGAAACCAGTAAGAGCTATAAGATAAACATGCGCCAGGCGGCATACGTCAGGGCTGTCGAACGCGTAGTGGAAGCGATGAAACTGCGCGGTTGGGTTTAGACCGCTTTATACCGTATTGAAAAAATAGAAGGGGGTCTGTAAACCGGACCCCCTTTTTATTATCATGGGTTGGAAAAGTAAGGGGAGGCGGGGACTAAAGTTTCTGTCCCGTGGTTGCCGCCCCAACTCTTTGCGCGCTGGTCCACTTTAGCTTCTTGCGAGTGAGGACGTCGATAAAACTCTTAATCATGATAAAGTCGCAAAGCTGCTTGTATCCCAGGATTAACAGCGGCGAATATAGCGCCAGCTTTTTATCTTCACCGTCCAGCTGAATAGCCATGATAGACAACAGCAGCTGGAGGAAGCAGAAAAAGCCGAAGGCTGGTATAAGCACAAATCCGTCGCCGTTCATAATCATCTGGATAGACGCGACGATATTCACCAAGCCCGCCAGCGGCAAAAACAACATCGATATTACCATGTGCGGGAAGGAAAGCCGCTGTAAAAAGCCGAATCTGGAATTAAAGATGGCATCACGGTGTTTCCACATCGCCTGGAAGTTACCGCGATACCATCTTAGTCTTTGCTTAAAAAAGTCTTTTAGAGTGTGGGGCGCTTCGGTATAAGAGACAGCCGAAGTGCTTGCTTGCACAATCTGGCCTGTTTTAAGAGCTTTAACAGTAACATCAAAATCTTCAACCAGAGTATCCGGGTCATAGAAGCCGCCGCTTTGCATCACTTCACGGCGATAAGCGCCTAAAGCGCCGGGGACGACGGTTACACTCCCAAAAACGTCTAAAGCCCGGCGGTAAATATTGATACTGGCGATGTATTCCAGAGCCTGGCACTTCGTCAGCAGATTACGGCGGTTAAGCACCTTAACGTTGCCGGCGACTGCGGCGACCTCGGGGTTGCGGAAGGGCTTCACCAGCTCAATCAGCGTGTTTTTACTAATCTGGCTATCAGCGTCGACGACAGTGATAATTTCGCCTTTAGCGAAGATCAATCCATGATTTAAAGCCGTAGCCTTACCGCCGTTAGGGCGGTGAATCACTTTCACGCCTCGATTGCTATAGTCCATGGCTATGCGGTAAGTCTGGTCATTAGAGCCATCATCAATCACGATTACCTCTTTATCGGGATACGATGCCTCGAGGACAGTCTCGATAGTGCGTGCAATCACCTTTTCCTCATTGTAGGCTGGAATAAGTATACTCAGCGACGGAAAGTACCCTGGAGACTCCAGCTGCTTGAGCTCGCGTTGTTTCTGGTAAATGGCTAAAGGTACGTTGAGGAAATTGTAATACATCGTCAGGGTAAGACTGATGAGTAAAACCCAGGTAGCTACAGAAAAAACTCCCCAGAACTGCAAAGCCGTGGCAAAGACGATAGGGAGGAGGATGAAAAAACTCGATAGACTTAATGCCGGCACCCAGAACGCCGCACGCTCAATATGCTTTTTCCTGGTCGAGGCGGAGGCAATAAAATTCACAAGGATGACTAAAGCTATAGCGGTACCAAGACCAAACGAGAGATATGACTGCTGGGAGGGCATGATGATAACGAAAGAGACCAGCAAGCACAGTATAATAACAGCGATGATGGAGCTTTTAACCATTTTACCTCATCAGTCTATTGATTGTTGATTAATTTAATACGGTTAAATCACGGGCAACAATATCAGTCTGGCTGGAGCAACCAATAAGGTCTTTAGCCTCGATAACCTTAATACGCTGGTATTCGGCAAACTGCCTGGCTTCCTTACTTAGCGTAGGAACGCTGAAGAGGATTTTATCACGGATACCGGCGTCATAAGCCGCCGTATCGAACTGCATTACTTCATTAACATCATCGTTAAAGACATCTGCATCCGTGATGACACAGGCAGCGAGCTTATGGTTGATGATGCCGTCATCTTTCTGCGCGTAAAGGTCGAGAAAATGCTCTGTGCCGGAGCGGCCTGCCAACTTAAGTTTTTCCTCAACATGATAGCCCCGCCCCTCGAGAAGCCACCTTAGCCAAGCCTTGGGACCTATCTTGGCGATATCCAGCTTAACGGCTGATTCTAAAAGCCGTTCATTACTAATGGTAGCATTTTGCGTCAACAGGTCTTTTTGAGATAATAAAGCTCTTAAATCTTCCAGATTGTATACCCTGATACCCTGCCTTTCAGCGAATTTCATAGCTTCCGGAGTGAATCTAGGAACAGCAATAACCATTTTGCTATTGATGCCGGCATCGTATATCTTGCTATCGAAGTTAAAAAGCGGGTCGATAGATACTTCGGCATCTTCTTGGGACGCTGCCAGTATCCCAATGGCAACGGTATATCTGGTTATAAGGTCATCCATGCTGGCCAGGATATCAATTTTATGATTAGCACCGGAGCGACCTTGAACCTGAACTGATTCCTGAACATCATAGCCCAAATGAATCATGTAATCGATGAGCTGCTTTTTCGGTTCCAGTTCGAACTCCATCTGCTTCCGGCACGCCTCGTTCAGGGAATACGAATAGAGCAAGATATAGTGCAGGTCTTCAAGGCGATACATATCACCCGTCTTCAAGTCGCGGCTTTTAACCACCGGGGAGGGGAATATCCCATGACAGCTGCTACAAACATAGCGTATTCCCGGTTTCCGATAGTCAGTGCCGATAAGCTTAAGCTCCCGACGGCATTTAGGGCAGACCTGATTCATCCCCCGCATGAACTCCTCTTCAAGCCCGATATGCCCGCAGGCAAAGTGCTCAATTAGCTGCCCTCGGGTCAGCTCCGAGGAGTCACAGTTGGGGCATCTTTCCACGGGTAGCAATTGAACCGAACCATTGGGACTGACGAGGATTTTTTCGAAATCCCGCTTGATTAAAAGCCCTTGTTTAGCCAGTGATTCCAAAATCAGGGCGGTTTCTTTGCTCGTAGTTCCCATGATATTTTCCGCTTCATGATATGAAAAACCATCGCCGAGGCCTAAATTGACTTCCGGAGACAGCTGTTTGATTTTCCCTTTTAAGAGACTGCTCATCAAGCTGGCGACTTTAGGGTCATGCCATATGTTAGGGGTATTATCCATTGCCAGCTGGCAATTCAGGGCTGGCTTGACGGGCGATATTATCGGTCTTTTCGCTGACCGGCATTGTTTTCGCCCAGCTTTTCTTGACGACATCAATCTCCATATTGGCTGCCGCCCCAGTCAACCCGGCGGGGCCAGGTTCCGGGAATACGGGGTTTGCCTTAGATTCGGGTCGATCCACGGCGCTCTGAATCTGGTCGGCAAGCTCACGAGGGTGCATGGGTTTTTTATAATAGTGGTCAAAACCGATTTCTTTACACCTTTCCCACATTTCGTTGGGAGGCATGTTACCGAGAAGAATAATCGTTGCTTTTGAGGAGCAACGAAGCTGGTGGCAGGTTTCATAAAGGTCAACGCCACGCAGGGTATCATCAATAACGATAACATCATAATCCAGCTTGCCGGTTTTTATTAAAGTTTCGTTATATAAGGAATACCTGTTCAGCGTTGTTAACTGCAGTCCAGCCTTGGCTAAGTCTTTTTCCTCTCTCTTTGATAAAAGCGGTATATCCGAGAGCATTAAGACCTTACCCATAATACCTTCCTTTAAAATACAACTTGTCATATTATTTGTACTATTCCTTATGTATATTAGTCATAAAATCACGTTTAAAACATATAAACAAACTGTAAATGTCTTTAAGATGTTGCCGGAGGGATTTTATGCTGTTCCAAACCAGAATCATTTTAGCTCTCCTGCCTCACACTATTAACAATACTCAATGGCGCTCACAAATATATCACTAATCGTTAATTAACCCTTACAAAAACATCACACGGCTATAAATTAGATACGTTCAACATCAAGGTAGAATAGAGGTGAGATATCACCGCAAGGAAAGAGGGGGTTGAAAACCAAGGGGGTTAAATCATATGATAGAAAAAAGGGGCGCGTAATGATTATCGGATATTTAGCTTTTATGGTATTCATGGCGGTTATCCTGGCCCTCTGGGAAATACAGATTGAGGGGAAGGACGGCTGGGCGGCGAAGCTACCCGCCCGGCGGTTTACTACCAAATGGCTGATGAAGTTTACGGGCGGGCGGCCGCTGACAGGATACCATATTTGCATGACCCTCTTTATCCTCGGGATGCTGCACCTGCCTCTGTTCTTCACCCCCTGGAGCTGGCGGCTGGAGCTATTGCTGTTGGGGTTTTACGTCGGGATGCTTTTCCTCGAGGACTTTTTCTGGTTCGTTTTCAACCCGTATTACGGCATCAAAAACTTCCGCAAAGGTAAAATCTGGTGGCATAAGACGTGGTGGGGTCCCGTGCCGTCTTTATACTATTTCATGTTGGTCGGTGTTATACTGCTGATATACTTTGGCAGAACTGCTATTTAAGGGGCTACATTCGACCAAGATTCAAAACATAATGTTATAAATAGCAATAACAGTAGTTATAGGAGGTAATATATGGCAACATTAGAAGAGCTGCAAAAGAGGATACAGCGACTGGAGGACATCAAGCAAGTAGAAAAACTGCAGCGGATTTACGGCTACTACCGCGACTACGAGGACTGGGAAAAAGTCGTCGACCTGTTCAGCGATAATGCCGAATCCGTCGAGGAATGCGACTACGGCGTTTATAAAGGCAAAGCAGGCGTCAAGAGATATTATATCGACCTGCTTAAAGGCGGCAAGGACGCTAAACCCCGCCCGGGTTATATGTCCATCGGGATGCAAATCCAGGGCGTCGTCAGCGTCGACCCCGATGGTAATAACGCTAAGGGCCGCTGGTACGGCTTTTTCGTGGAAGCCCGTCCCACCTTAACCCTGCACGACGGCGAGCTAAGGCAACTCTGGGCGCACGGCATCTACGAAAACGAGTACGTTAAAGAAAACGGCAAGTGGCTGATAAAAAAGCTATACTTCTTCCTGAATTTCCGTACGCCTTATGAGGACGGCTGGCTCAAGACTCCGGTGGTCGGGCACAATGGTCCGAGCTTGGAAGTAAAACCCGATGCCCCGCCTACCACCTGGCGTCCCTATCCGTTCGGCTACCACTTCCCGGTGCATTTCAAACATCCTATCACCGGCAAATAAAAGCGAGGCTTTAGTGATGGACCTGGCAGAACTGGAAAAACAAGTTACCCTGCAGGAAGACATTCAGGAAATCGAAAACCTGCAGAAAATATACGGCTATTACTTCGATAACGGGATGTATCAGGAGGTAATGGACCTTTTCTCCGAGAACGTGGAATCGGTGGAAATTACCGACCACGGCGTGTTTAAAGGCAAGGACGCGGTCAGCCGGATGTACGGCGGTATGGTGGGCATGCCCCGCCCGGGCTGGATGTTCTTCGAAGTCATGCAGTCGCAGGGCGTTATCGAGGTTGCCCCGGACAGTCAGACGGCGACCGGACGCTGGTATACGCCGTCGTTCGAGTGCCGGCCTTTCGGCGGGACGAAGAAGCAAACCTGGCAGTTCGGCGTTTACGATAATGTTTACGTTAAAGAAAAGGGGCATTGGTACTTTAAAAAACTGCACTGGAATCTCATCTATTGGACGTCTTTCGAGAGGGGCTTTTTAAAGGTGCCGAAATTATCCGATACACCGTTTCCCCACGCCGATGCCCCCGCAACAGCCTATCATCCCTACCCCTCCGGCTATCATGTGCCCTACCCTTTTAAACATCCCGTTACCGGCGAATAACAGAAAGGTGGTGCAAGATGAATCTGGAAGAATTAGAAAAACAGGTACAACTGCAGGAAGACATTCAAGAAATCGAACACCTGCAGAAAATATACGGCTACTACTTCGATAATAACATGTGGGCAGAAATCGTTGACCTTTTCTCGGACAACGCCGAATCAGTGGAAATCGCCGACCACGGTGTTTTTCATGGTAAAAAAGGCATCCGGCGTATTTACTGGGATATGTTCGCGGGCGGGGGTAAACCAAGGCAATCACCGGCCTGGATGCAGTTCGTCGTGATGCAAATCGGTGGGATAGTCGATGTAGCGCCGGACGGCAAGACGGCTAAAGGACGCTGGCAGACCTGGCTCTTCGAGGCTAAACCTTACGGAGCTTACCCGCGTCAGGAATACCTCCACGGTTATTACGAAAACAAGTACGTTAAAGAAAACGGCAAGTGGCTGTTCAGCAAGCTGCATTGGAATAATACTTTTTGCTCGCCGGTCGAGGACGGCTGGCTAAATTTGCCGCTAATGGGGTGGATGGGACTTCCCGATGCCGATGAGCCGTCCTCCGCTTTTCATCCCTACCCCTACCACCGCGGCAACGTGCCTTATCACTTTAAGCACCCGATTACGGAGAAATAGAACCAACTATCTACTGATATAAAACAGATAGGGCGGCGCGTACGCGCCGCCCGTACTTTTTTATAAGTATTCTACGTCTGCTCCGTACGACCGAAGCTGGCGGACATATTCTTTTGTGGATACCTGATTAAGAGGATTACCTTCCAGCCGATACATATAGTTAACGCCATCTTGCAGCGGATGACTCACCAGCGGTGAGATATCTACTATTTTATTGCCGGAGAGATATATCGAAATATATGATTCGCCTGGTATGACGCTGGTTTCGGAAATTTTAAGGTCGGGCATTTTAAAAGGGATGTTGAGAGACATATCAGCCAGCGGAGAGATATCACAGATAAGATTATTTGCGCAATCGATGCCGGATAATTTCTTGAGGTTCGCCAGCGGCGATAGGTCCGTTACCTGATTATCAGCAAAAATAACCATTTCTAGATTCGTCAGGTTTGCCAGCGTATCAATATCACTGATGTGGTTTTTACTTAAAGAGAGCCATGTTAAATTAACCATTCCGGCTAGCGGGGTAATATCGCTAATCTCATTATCGTTTAGACAAAGAAACTTAAGCTTCGGCAACTCTGATAGGTCGGGGATATTCTGGACGCCGCTGCCGCTTAGCCAGAGACCCTGCAGGTTGGGCAGACATAATATCGGCGTCAGGTCGCTGACTTGACTATCTATCAAGACAAAGTAATCCAAGTTGGTACAGTATTCTAGTCCGGTCAGATTGGTGATGTGTTTATACTCTACTTGCAGATTTTCGATTTTTGCCAGGTCGCTGGTATAGATATCTCCGTCAGGTTGCTTTAACGTATCGCGTATAACAGCCTCCAGTCTGGCGTCGGGGAAATGAACGACTTCGCCCGGCGGATTACAGCCGAGGGAAAATAAAACTCCGGGAATAAGCATTACCAGTAATAATAAAATGGAAATAATCAGTCTGAATCTCATAACACGCACCTTGGAGGAAAATACACTCAAATTATGGTAGAAAATTTAGCTGGCAACAATCATGCTAACCTTGGAGTTTAGTGAGGGAAATTGTGTATTTTTCGGAGAATATAAATAGGGAAATCCTTTATTCCCCTAGAGTTAAATTGATATAGCTTGCCACGGCAACCGCCGCCGTGGCGACGCGTAAAACGGTATCCCCTAAAGATACGGGGACAAAGCCGTTATGTAAAGCCAGTTCTACCTCGGACGGCGTGAAGTCGCCCTCCGGACCAATCAGCACGATGACGCTTTTAGGCCTGATGATGTTAAAAACGTCTTTAAGCGACCGACGCTCCCCGACCAGGTGCGGTATTAGCTTTAACACGTAACTTTGAGAATCCGAAATAACTTCTGCAATATCGGTCACAGGTGTAATTTCCGGAATACTAGCCCTCTGGCACTGGCGGGCGGCGCTCTGGGCGATTTTCTCCCAGCGTTTTAGTCGGGTTTCTGCCTTAACGTCATCCAGCTTGACCACTACCCTCTCCGTCCGCATCGGGATAATGCGTTCGACCCCCAATTGCGTCAGGTTGTCGATAATATCGTCCATGTGACTGCCCTTCGGAATGGCACAGGCGATGGTGAGACCAATATGGCTAGTGCGTAAAGCGCCAAGTTGTCCGACCCTGAATTTCACCTGCCTTTTATCGATACCGGTAATCGCCGCTTTGTATTCATGTCCTTTGTTATCGAACAGAATAACTTCGTCATTAATCTTGAGACGCAGCACATCCCGGATATGATGGAGCTGTCCCGTATCGGTTAATACGGCGTTATTGCCTGATATCTGGTCGACTAAAAAGCGGTGCATACTATCCAGATAATAGCCCCCGCGACCAGCAACGTCAATAGCGGCTGCTCAATTTGACAACCCTTAAAACGCAATGACATAATTGGTGAAAACCGCATGATGCAACCATCTCATTTTTATTCCACCCCATTAACCGAAAGAGAGCTTGTTGATGGCTGAAAAAGACCTGACCAAAGGCAGCATTGTCGGCAACCTCTGGTCGCTTGCCTGGCCGATGACTGTTTCCACCACCGTGATGCTGATCGGCCCCATCATCGACATGATCTGGATTGGCAAGCTGGGTTCGGCGGAGATGGCCGGGGTGGGCATATCCGGCATCGTCGTCGCCCTGATTAATTCCCTCATCATGGGATTGTTCACCGGCCTGCGGGCAATGGTAGCGCGTTTCGTCGGCGCCGGTGAAAAGGAGCAGGCCAACCGCGTTGCGCAGCAGGCTTTCGTCATCAGCGTCGCGCTTTCTTTAATACTGGCGGTAATCGGCCAGCTATTCGCCACTTCGATAATGAGTCTCTGGCAGCTGGAGCCGGACGTGATTGCCGCCGGCGCAACCTACATGCGTATCGAGCTCATCGGCATCTTTACGATGTCCTTCGGGGCGCTGGCGCAGAACGTGATGCAGGCTTCCGGCGACGCTCAAACCCCGATGAAAATCATCATCGGGGAAAGGGTGCTGCATATTATCCTTTGTCCTTTCCTGATTTTCGGCTGGTGGATTTTCCCGCGACTGGGCGTTAGCGGCGCCGCGTTAAGCGGCGTTATCAGCCAGGGTATCGGCGGGGTTATCCTGCTCTGGATACTTTTCAGCGGCAGGACAAAGCTGCGTATCTCGCTCCGTAACTTTAAGTTCGACAGCAACATCATCTGGCGGATGGTCAAAATCGGCATCCCCTCGGCGTTAAGCAGCATTCACCTGAACATCGGCAGTATCGTCTTCATGTGGTTTATCGCACCCTTCGGTACGCTGGCGATCGCCGGTCATAACCTCGTGTCGAGGGTGGATATGTTCATCATGCTGCCGGCAATCGGGCTGGGTTCGGCGGCGGGTATACTGGCGGCGCAAAACCTGGGGGCCAAGCAAGTAGAACGCTCCGCCAAGACAGCCTGGATAGCCATCGGCTGGCTGACCGGTATCATGGCAGTTTTCTCGGTACTTATCTGGTTCTTCGCCAGCAACATCGTACAGATTTTTAATCCCGAGGAGGGGCTAATCGACCTCGCCAGCACGTTCCTTCAGATACAGATTGCCAGCTATATGTGCAACGGGCTGATGTTCGTTTTGATGAACGTTATGAATACCGTCGGTGATACACTGATAGCGTTCATCATCGACCTGGTAACGATGTGGGGAATCAGAGTGCCGCTGGCCATCCTTTTACCTAAAGTCGCCAACCTGGGGGTTTATGGTGTAAGATGGGCGCTGGTAGCGGATACCGTTTTCTCGGCGATTATCTTTATCATTTACTTCCAGTCCGGGCGGTGGAAGCGTAAGAAGATATAACCAAGGAGGATTATATGGCTGTTAAAAAACGCGACTACTCGATATTCGATAAATTCAATTTCAAGTACAAACCGGTGGGCGTGAAATATTCCCTGGATAAACCGGCGGGGATTAAGCCGACGTCGAAAAGCCTGGCGCTTTGCGAGCTTTTTAAGGAAGCCCAGACCGGCCAGCCGTTTTACGTGACTAAAGAAAACGTTCAATGCGGCGAACAGGTGCTGGGTTTCGTGGACTATCCGCCTATCATGTACAGCGGCCAGTTAGGCTCGATGTTTTCGATGTTTAAGAATCCCGGCGCTAACCGTAGAATCTATGACTACGTGCCGCACTTACCCAAGGACTCCGTGAAATATATCACCCATGCTTCTATCGAGAAAATGACCTTCGACCCCGACCTATTGATTTTTACCGCCAGTCCCAGTCAGGCTGAGATATTATTAAGAGCCAGCAGCTTTTCCGACGGCAAGATGTGGCACGCGAAAGCCACCACCTGCCTCGCCTGCGCCTGGATTTATGCCCATCCCTATTTAAGCGGCGAGATGAACTACACCGTTAGCGGACTGGGCTACAGCATGAAAGCCCGCGGGGTTTTACCGGACGGCTTGATGATAATCACTTTCCCCTTCGATACGATTTCATCCCTGATGGAAAACCTTAAAGAAATGGAATGGGAGCCTTACTGGTTCAAACTGGGGAGGGACGGCTTCGTTAAAGAGGTTAAAAAGAGGAGCGGGGAGCTGGCGAAAAAGCTGGCGAACGCGTAGAGTTTTAGTTTGTCAATTAGTCAAAACCACCCCGATGTAAATCGGGGTCCAGTTGATTAGGGGTAAACTGGATACCGACTTTCGTCGGTATGGTTCGAATTTTGGTTCACTTTATTCAAAGCAATACAGCTTGCCGTCTTGGGAGGCGATATAAACCTTACCGTTATATATCGCTGGCGAAGACGTAATCTGGTCGCCTGTGACGTAATCCCAGAGTTTCTCTCCGGTTACCTTATCTACCGCGTAAATATGCCCGTCCTGGCTACCGACATAGACAACATTGCCCGCCACCGCCGGCGATGAAACAACGTCATCACCGGTAGCAAACTTCCATTGAACTTTTTGATTAATCAAGTCTATCGAAACCAGATTTGTACCCGACCCCATATAAACAAAGTCGCCGTCGATGGATGGTGAAGAGACGGACCTCACACCCCACCCCAGAGAAATACCCCAGAGAAATCCGGAGCGGTTTGAAGGTTTGGGGGCGATACCGTAAGCGTAAAGCGTGTTCCAATATGGGCGCAGATTGTTCTCCGCCCACCAATTTTTCGCCATAATATCCATCGCTATGAAAAACCCCTTTCCATCGGTCAGATAAGCTATACCGTCCTTTATCGCCGCAGAAGTATAAAAAGGGAGCATATCTTCGAACTGCATGCGCGCGCCGCCGTTTTTCGCGTGGTAGGAAAGAAAGTACCCGCCGACTGACCCGACCACCACGACACCCTTAGCTACTGCAGGTGACGAATTTACCAATCCATATCCGTCGCCGCGCCATATTACTTTTCCGGTAGCGGCATCGATAGCATAGAGATTATAGTCTTCACAGCCGACGTACACCACACCGTCAGCTACCGCCGGGGACGACCGTAATCCATATGGCATATCACAAATCCAACGCTGCTCGCCTGTTTTAGCGTCCAACGCATAAAAATTGCCAGTGGTAGTGCCGCAATAGAGGACTCCATTAACAACCGCCGGTGATGATTCTACCCAGCTATCGGTATCAAAAGCCCAGATTTGCTCGCCTGTTTCGGCATCCAGCGCATAGATATGACCGTCTCTGGAGCCGAAGTAAATGATACCATCGACAATCGCTGGCGAAGAATGTATCGGCGCGCCGGTAGTAAATGTCCATTTCAACTTACCTTGGGGTAAAGTATCGGTACCGGCATTACCAGTATGCGCCAGGTCGCGGCGGAACATCGCCCAATCGTTACCCTGCGGCGAAGACTCTATTTTATCAGGAACACTAATAATAACATCGGTACATTGGAATAAAGACAGTAAGACAATGACTAAACAGATAACCCCGATTGAACTTAAGATAATGTTCCGCCGTCGTTTTTTTATTGATTTTTGTCTGGCGTTTAAAACTTCGCGCTTCGCAACCATAACATACCCCAATAAAAATAATAAGGCGTAATAGCTTGCGAAGTCAATTTGACGCCTATAGACAAACGATGTTATAAAGCGCCTTGTGATATAAAAGTTCAAATGTTAATGTTAGGGTTTGCTAAGTGGCGCTACATCCAGATTATGTTCCCAGGGACTGCGGGATACATGCATCACCACGAAGGTGCTGGTTCGGTTTATTTCGGGGATATTAGCGATAACGTTCTTCACGAATTCATCGAACTCGCGGGGAGTGTGGAAAAGGAATAAACCGATAACGTCGTAGGTGCCGGTGCACCCGCAAAGATAATAAACATTGGGATTTTTAATTAAAAGTTGTTCTACTTTTTCGGCAGTCCCTACTTTCACCTCGATACACATGATACAGATAAAGTTGAGTCCCAGTTTTTCGGGGTTGGCAATGGCGCTGATTTTCATCGTACCGCTGCTTATCAGGCTCTTAACGCGGTTACGCACTGTCCCTTCGGAGATTTTTAACTTACGGCTGATTTCGCGGAAACTTTGGCGGGCATCTTCCTGCAGTTCACTGATTATCTTCTGTCCGAGCTCATCTAACATATCACACCCCCTGAATAGGCTTCAGCAGCGCAATAATGTTACTATACGCATTTTTGCGTAAAAATGCAAGTTAAGAAATTAGATGCGTAGAGAGTCGGCATTAAAAAGATGTTTTAAATCTATTTCTGCGTATGTGAAAAGGGATGGATTTATCAGGACTTAATCATTACCAGCAACATTTTAAAGCGGTTGATTGCCTTTAAGGCGTGAGGCTGGTTCGCCGGCATAATGACTATTTCGCCCTGTTTGACAGTCAGGGGCTTGCCAGAAATAGTTACCTCGGCGGCACCATCGAAAACATAAACCATAGCGTCGAAAGGGGCGGTGTGTTCGCTTAAGTTCTGTCCTTTGTCGAAGGCGAACAGCGTTAATGTGCCGGTCGGTTTATCGATTATCGTCCGGCTAACGATTGAACCCGGCTGGTATTCCACCAGACTCATTAAACCTGCAACCTGCCCCAATAAACTCTCCGACTTCATAAACACTACCCCCTATCGCTATTTTTATTATTTCTATTCTATCATTGACCGTGAATTTAGAATAGGATTATAATCACATAATCCACCCCGATGATGAGAAAAAGGAGCTACCATGCCGGAAAGAAAATACGCTAAATACGTTATCTCGGAAGATATACGTCCCAAGCAGCCGCCGCCCGCCGGATTTTTAAAAAGACTCGAAGACCAGCGTAAAGCCGGCAATTATACCGATTCCGCTCATGTGCTGTCGTTAAACGACACGATAGCTAAAGGGGCACTTTACTTCGATGCCGTCTGGATGGTAGCTAAACATGGCGAGCCGCCGACGAATATCGAAATTGCCCATAGCCACAACTTCGATGAAATATTGGGGTTTTTCGGGAATTACAAAGGTAACGCTCATGACCTCGGCGGGGAGGTAGAAATCTGGCTGGAAGACGAGCAGTACATCCTTACCAAAAGCACGATAATTTTCGCCCCGCGGGGACTATCTCATGGCCCAATATCGTTCCGTAAAATTAATAGTCCCATTCTTTTCTTTACCAGCGGTAACGGTACGGCTTACACGCGGGTGACGGGCAGGGAGGACTAGCGTGGACAAGAGACGGTTGGGCAAGACGGAACAGATGACCAGCCTCCTGATTTTCGGGAGTTTTGCTTTATTCCGCATTAAGCAGAAAGACGCCGATGCCGCGATAGAGATGGCTCTGGAAAACGGCATCAACCAGGTCGATGTTTCGCCGCTTTACGGCGACGCCGAAAAACACCTCGGTTCCTATTTTAAAAGACATGGTAAGCAGTTTTTCCTAAGCTGTAAAACCGCTGAGCGGACTAAAGCCGGCGCCTGGGAAGGTTTAAAAAAGTCGCTGGAAACGCTACATATCGACCAATTCGATATCTTCCAGCTTCACGGCGTGGATGAAATCAATATTTTAAAGAAAGTTCTTGGTCCCGGTGGCGCGATGGAAGCTATCCTTGAGGCGAAAGAACAGGGGTTGATACGCTTTATCGGCATCACCGGGCATAATCCACCGCTTCATAACCAGGCTTTACAGCTTTTCGACTTCGATACCGTGATGTTCCCCTTAAACCGGGTACACGCCGCTCATCCTACCGACTGGAATGAATTTCGCCCGCTGTTGAAAACCGCCCGCCAAAAAGACGTCGGCGTTATGGCGATAAAGTCCGTTGCGAAACGCGCCTGGGAAGGTAAACAGGCAAACGTGGAGCATAATACCTGGTATGAACCCTTTACCAACGCTAGGGAAATTGAAAAGAGCCTGCGGTACACGCTTAGCCAGGATATTACCGCCGCCGTGCTGCCGGGGGAACTTTCCGTCTGGCCGATAATGATTGACGTCGCAAAAAGGTTCAAACCCCTGACCACTCAAGAACAGCAGAACGTAATGGCTGATGTCAAGCAATACCAACCGTTAGTCGGACCGCAAATGGATTAGCCTA
This sequence comes from uncultured Chloroflexia bacterium, assembly GCA_963759785.1. Classification (GTDB taxonomy): domain Bacteria; phylum Chloroflexota; class Dehalococcoidia; order Dehalococcoidales; family RBG-16-60-22; genus RBG-13-51-18. The sequence continues at coordinate 198,241 of CAVXAM010000005.1, read as the reverse complement.
ACGCTTCCGGCTATTTTCTCTAGCGATAGCAAACCGGCGCCAGATTAGCCCGCCAACAGTCAGGGTAATGACGGCTAAAAGTCCATAAAGATAAGGCATTAAAATCGCCGATTTATCAACCGGATTAACCAGTCCGCCGATAGCTGTCGCCGAAGTCGTTGTCGTTGGGGAAGCGGTAATCATCCCGGAATAGCCAATAGCTATATTGCCTAGGGAATTTTCGCCGCTCCACCACATCTTAAGCTGTTTGGATTCGCCCGCTCCGCTGAAACTGGCGGCATCGTACAATACCCTGGGGGTGTAAGTCCTGTCAGTACGCCAGGGAACGCTGTCGGTTATATGCATGATGGGATTACTGCCATATTTCGTCCAAGTTATACCATCGAGGGATTGTGCGTAACCGATGCCTTCATGGCTGGTGACGTTACCGCCGGAATACCACATATGATAAGCGCTGCCGATTTTTTGAACCGTACACATAGTGGCATAATTACTATCCCAGGTGCTGCCGCCTCCATGGAATAGAACCGGCGCCGCGCCGTTATTATAACCCGCCCAGTTTACGCCATCGTTGCTTACGGCGAGGCCGATATCCTCGAGACCGCCGGTCGTGCCGTCATAGTACATGACATATTTATTCTGCCATACCGTGGATGCATCCACCGGCGTAACGATACTTCCCGAACCAGCTGGATTATAGAAAACTTCGCATGGCCCGTACGAACCGGTATTCCAGTCGGGGTAACTATTCGTTATTACGGTTATACCCGCCTGTGTAATAACAGTATCAGACGCCCAGGTTATAGCATCAGTCGATACTGCCGTTCTCATTGCATTAATCCCATAAGTTACGGAGGAGTTCCAGTACCAGATTCGATATTGCGAGCCGATATTAACCACGACGGGATGGCGTCCGGTCATTAAGCCGGTAACTGCGGTGCCTGTCCCCCAGGTTATACCATCGGATGAGGTCGTATAGCGTATACCACCGCCGTCATCGTACCACATATGATAGGTCGAGCCATCGAAAATAATGCTGGGATAATAAGCACTCTCGGCCGGGTCGAAAACGGGGTTACTGGGATATTCTGGCCAGGTAACGTATTCAGGACTAAAGGCGAGTGTCGATTGCACTCCGACAAAGAGTAAAGTGGCGGCTAATAACGTCACTGCCAGCAATATATAGCCTTTTTTCAGTAGAAAATGTCGAGAAATATCTAATTTCATGTATCTTGACCTCCACTCACCAGGACCAGCAATAATAGTCTTCTATATCTATGATATCAGATATGCTGGTAATTCCGAATGATGTTGTATAAGTTTTTTATTAAAATTACATTAAATTTTCATAATGATTTATGTAAAAAACAATCAGATGGTTAAATTCGGCAAAAGTGTAAAGGTTAAGAAGGCGTTTGAATAATAAGAATCGTAGCTATTTGGCAGATATAAAAGAATCTACTTCTTCGATATATTCCAGCGGGTGAACTTTAAAAGCCTGGCTATGGTTAGCGGAGCTAACTTCCCAGACTCTATTGGCTGGATTGGTCGAAGCCTGGAAAAGCTTTTGGACGTCTTCGCTGGTTATAAATTCATCGTTTTCTTCGTGGATAAAGAGAATCGGGCATTCAATATCAGGTACAACGTCGATACAGTTAACCATATGATAGCCGTAAATAAGCTGGGTAAAAAGATAGGTCCCCGGTATAAAAATCTCGGTTAAAAAGGACGGCACCCCTACCGAATTAGCCTGCCGGATGAGCATCGTCGGCACGTCGATAAAACAACCGTCGAGGATTACCTTTCCGATATCATTTTCACTGGAATAAATACAAGCCGATGCCGCCCCCGAACAAAAACCTAAAATACAGATATTCTCCGTAGCGTAGCCGCGACCTTTTATATAGTCCACCGCCCCGCCGATATCCGCATCGATATTTGAAAGCGCCCGACCTTCACCCTCCGATTCCCCCCTCCCCCTAAGGTCGTAGGTCAGGACGGTATAACCTTTATTAGATAACGCACGGATTAACTCTAATGTATCGACATTATCATCGATACGGGTCTGGAAGCCGCCATGCAGGATGATAATCGCCTCGCCATTATCACCGGGCACGAACCACCCTTTGAGACGCACATAATCGCCGCGGCTGTAAAAACAAACGTTTTCATAGGGCACGCCGAGGTCTTCACCTGTATATTCCAGGGGGAGGCGGGGGATTTCCATGACCTCTCTGGCGCCGTAGGCTGACATCCCGAGGTAAATGACAATCAAAGCGCCCAGCCCGACGCCGACCCACTTAATTATCTTCAGGTTACGTTTTTTCAAGCGAGAGTCCGTAAGTATGATTTTAAAACGAGGAGGCGCTTTTTTCACCCATAAACTGTAAGATAACCTGCCTACTGCGGGCGCGGTTATCGAACTCGACCAGGACGATTTGCTGGTACTGCCCCAGCGTCAATCTCTTATTAGCGATAGGAACCACCAGAGATGCGCCCATAAACGTCGCGCGGACGTGGGAATAAGCGTTATTTTCTTCCCAGAGGAATTTGTGGTCATAGGCAATCTCCCGCGGAATGACGCGCGACCACATCTTTTTAAAATCGTTGATTAAGCCCGGTTCGTATTCGATAGTGCCGACGGAGGCCGTCGTGCCGGGGAGAAAGACCGTTAAAATGCCGTTAGCGACATACGATTCGGGAACATGCTCCTGTATTTTAGGGGTAATGTTGTAAACAGCGACATATCCCTCGCTAGCGTTAGCATTAGTATCGACGTTTACTTTTCTAGTGACGATAATCATGTTCACCTCCGTAAAAGCGTAACGTTTTTTATCGCCGGCAATTTATATTTCTACTATAATACCATAATTCGTTTATTTTGGTTATGATTGACAACCCGAAAGTGGGTATAATATAATCTCCCTGAAATCTAAACAGGAAGGGATAAACCAGTGCATGCGAGCCTGACAATTGACGGCAGCCGGATAAGCAAGTTGAACGTAACCATACCGTTCGGCGTGTCACCAAGGGCTCAATGCGCCTTTTTTACATCGTGATAGGTTAAAATTAACCGAAAACACACTTGAGCCCAGGAAAAAATCCTGGGTTTTTTGTTTTCAAGAACAAATAACTTAAAATAGAGAAGGAAAAATACAATGCTTAACATATCGAATATATCTAAATCATATAACTTACGGTACCTCTTCAGCGGCGTAACTTTTAACGTCGGGATGGGCGACCGCATCGCTTTAATCGGCGCCAACGGCTCGGGCAAGACGACGCTTTTCGAGATTATCGCCGGCAATATTACGCCCGATACCGGCAGCGTCGCCGTGCGGCGGGGGACAAATATCGGTTATTTACAGCAAGACATTCAACACTCCTCGAACCGCCGTCTGCTGGAGGAAGTCGTCCAGTCCGCCAGCAATATCAGCCAACTGGCGCATAAGTTACAGATGCTCCAGGAAGAGCTGGCTGAAGAAAAAGACGAAGAAAATACGGCCGTTTTAATGCGCGAGCTGGGCAACGTCCAGCATGAATTCGAGGGGTCGGGGGGCTATAACGCCGAACACGAAGCCGAGGTCATCCTCGCCGGTTTAGGCTTTTTACCGTCCGACTTTAACCGAAAACTGGTCGAGTTCAGCGGCGGGTGGCTGACACGCGTCGAGCTGGCAAAGCTGCTTTTCCTGAATCCGGACCTCTTAATGCTGGACGAGCCGACCAACCACCTCGACCTGGAGACGACACGCTGGTTCGAGGGCTACCTAAAGAGCTATCACGGCGCCATCCTCGTTACCTCCCACGACCGCGCCTTTTTAAATAACGTCGTCAAAAAGGTCATCGCCATCGAACAGGACGAGGTCGTTTTCTTCCGCGGCAACTATGACGGCTATGTCACTGCCCGCGAAAAAGACCTGGAGACTAAACTGGCTACCGCTAAGCGGCAGGAGCAGAAAATACAGAAGGAAGAACGCTTTATCGAGCGCTTCCGCGCTAAAAACACGAAAGCCACGCAGGTGCAGAGCCGGATTAAAAAGCTGGAGAAAATCGAACGTATCGTCGTGCCGCGGCAGACGAAAAAGATTAGGTTCAACTTCCCGGAGCCGACCCGTAGCGGGCATGTCGTTATCACGCTGAAGGATATCGATAAATCTTACGACACTAAAAACGTTTATCGTAACCTGAATCTGGTGCTTAACCGCGGTGACCGGGCGGCTCTGGTAGGCCCTAACGGGGCGGGCAAGACTACGCTGCTGAAGATGCTGGCGGGCGTGCTGCCCTTCGAAAAAGGCGAGCGGATTTTGGGGCACGGCGTGACCACCGCCTATTTCGCCCAGTACTATATCGAGCTGCTAAATCCAAAAAACACCGTTATCGCCGAGCTGCAGCAGGTCGCTCCGGACGAAACCGACCAGCGGCTGCGGGGGCTGTTGGGGGCGTTTTTATTCAGCGGGGAGGACGTGCTTAAAGAAATAGCCGTCCTTTCCGGCGGTGAAAAAACGCGTCTGGCTATCGCTAAAATGTTAACGCGACCGGCTAATTTCCTGCTGCTGGACGAGCCGACCAACCACCTCGATATTCCGTCCCGCGAAATCCTGACGGACGCTTTAGACGCCTATACCGGCACGATTTGCTTCATCACCCACGATAGGACGCTGATTCGCGAAATCGCCAACAAAATCATCGAAATCCGCGATGGTAAGCTAAGGATTTTCCAGGGGAACTACGACGAATTCCTGGAAAAGCAAGAGCAGCGCGTCGATACCGTCCCGGAGACTTTAAGGGTGGTAAGGGAACATGCCCCTGCCCCTTCGAAATTAAGAAACCAGCAGCGACAGCGGAAAACTTTAGAGGCGAACTTAAGAAACGAGCTATACCGCAAGGCGGCGCCGGTGAAAAAACAAATCGCCGAAATCGAACAGCAGGTCGCTGCGCTGACGGCGCGGATTAAGGAAATCGAGGCTTTATTCGAAGACCCCGACCATTATAAAGACGGTTATCAGGTGGCGGAGGTCAACCGGGAATACATTAAAGCCAAAGAAACTATCCGCGCCTTAACGGCGGAATGGGATAAGCTGACTGCCGAAGCGGAAAAGATAGCGCGAGAACTCGAGGAGAAAAAGGGGGCGATTTAGGTTACTATTTCTTCCCTAGTTCGTCCTTGATTACGTGCTCCTGGACTATCCACATCACGGGCGGGCTCATGTCGGCTATCTTCGCCCAGTCATCGAGGAGGGGTTTGGCTGCTTCAGTCCTGCCGTACTCCATCGACTTCCGCCACGACTCGATATCGTCGTACCACGTTTCGATAATGCCGTCTCCTTCGTATTCGCGTCCCGGCATCTCGATAAAGTGGTTCTGGATGTATTTTCTCAAACCAGGAATGTGCTTGGCGACCAGCGGGCCATGGACGTCCTTCCAGTACTTATAAAACTCCTCCCGACTGATGCCCGGTTTTCTTTTAACGATATTCATTACTTTAATCATTTCGCTTTCTCCTTGGCTGCATCATATTCGCCACACGATTGTAATGTCAAATTGATATGTGAAATTCTTTAGGGTACAATGGGCATAACCGATAGTGTAACACTGACACCATACAGGAAGTATTTTGAACGCTTTAGAGCCCCATAAAGCCAACCCCTTCGCCTTCGCTTTCAGGATGTTAAGCTCGCTGAAAAACCCCTCCTACCGGATTTATCTAGCCGGGACGGTAGCGCACTTCGCGGCGATGAGCATGGGAATGGTAAGCAGTCCTCTTTTAATCTATCGTCTTACCGGCTCCAGTGCGCTACTGGGGACGATGTCTTTAGTCAGCGCCGCCCCGATGATTATCGTCTCTATTTTCGGCGGCGCGGTTGCCGATAGAATACGCAAGAAGAAGATACTCCTCTTCGGGTTATTCAGCTTAGCGCTGGTGACCCTGCTTATCGGGCTATCGCTATCTTCCGGCATCCTCAATCGAGAAAATCCCGATTCATGGTCGATACTCTTTATCGCATCCGCTATCCAGGGATGCATTATGGGGATGATGATGCCCGCCCTCCAGGCGATTATCCCGGAAATCATCGAGCGCGAACATCTGATGAACGCCATCGCTCTAAACTCAACGGGGATGAACGTTTTAAGTCTGGTAGCGCCCGGTATCGCCGGCTTTATCATCGGTGACTCTAATTTCGAAGCGGTCTATTTTACGATGGCGGGACTTTATATTCTCGCCGCCATATTCTTCATCTTCGTCTCGGCTAAAACCCAGGTAATCGCCAGCGGTAAAAAAATCATCGGCGATATTCAGCAGGGCTTTGACTACATCCGTAAAGACTCCCTGATTTTATTAGTGCTGGCTTTTACCCTGATAGTCACGGTGCTGTCTATGCCGTACCAGCAGCTGATGCCTATCTTCGTCGATGATATTCTACACGTCGGGGCGACGGGGATGGGTCTACTGATGAGCGTCTCGGGTGGCGGGGCACTGGTGGGGTCGATTATATTAACGGCTCTGCCTAGTAAAAAGCGCGGCATCCTTTTAATCTTGAGCGGTATTCTCTCCGGCATCGCTTTAGTCGTTTTCTCATTTTCCTCTCATTTGTATCTTTCGCTCATTTTTATCTTCTTTATGGGGCTGGCGCAGACATTCCGGATGACTATCGGCAGCTCGATACTGCAGGGCTATACGCAGGGGGCTTACATGGGGCGGGTCATGAGCATCCTCAATATGCAGTGGGGCTTCATGAGTCTATGTACGTTTATCGCCGGTGTTATCGCCGAAAAGGTCGACGTCCAATGGGTACTGGGCAGCCTGGCGATGATATTGATAGTGATATCGTTAATCTTTATCTTCACTTCGTCCAGCGTAAGAAAAGCAGATTAAACTTTCAGGAGTTATAACGATGATAAAATCGATAGTTGTGGCGCACCGTAAAGCCGGTTTGACCCGCGAGGAATTCAATCAATACTGGCTGGAAGAACACGGACCTCTGGCAGCGAAACTCATTCCCGGCGTAAGAAGATACGTGCAAAATCACTTAATCGACATACCAGGCATGGAATACGAAGGGGACGGTATCGTTGAAATGTGGTATGACGACGTGGCATCGTGGCAGAAATCGATGGCGGCGATACGCGCTTCTAAAGAGCTGGCGGAGGACGGGGCTAAATTCTGCGACCTGCGCAACGCTAACGTCTGGATAGTAGAAGAGCACGTTATAAAAGAGTAAGATTTTATATATTCTCTTTTAAGATACGGAGGGACAAGATATGCAAATTACGGGGTTGTTTATATTTCTAGCTGTCTGGATTTTAATACTCTGGATAGGCTCCATGGCTTTAGAAGCTACCGGCATGGAGCGGGCAAAGGCTCGCTTTCAGGCTCTTTCGGCGCTTAGCGGGACCGGCTTCACGACCCGCGAAGCCGAATCTATCGTCGACCACCCCAAACGCCGCCGGATAGTTTCCTGGCTGATTTTCCTCGGCAGCGTGGGGATTACCGCTTTCATCTTTATCATGATTCTCTATGTAAAAGCAGGTCTAGTATGGCCGACGTTAAGTCATATTATCATCATCGCCGCATCAATCGTCGTTTTCATCATCTTAATCTGGACTGGTGTTATCAATAAGCTTACCAGCGGTCTATTAAAGCTGTTCCGCAAGACACCTGTTAATGAAGAAATTCTGCACCAGGCGGGGGATTACGGCATCGTTCGCATTAAAATCGGGGAAAAGGATGCCGAGTTGACCGTCGGCAGCAGTCAATACAAAAAGCCGGGTATCACCGTGATGGCCATCGAAAAAGGCGATAAAGTAGTATCGCTGCCTAAAGATAACGAGTCCTTACAGGCGGGCGACTACCTGCTGTGTTACGGTAAAGTGGACGAGCTAACCAAATCTACTTAAAAACGTCCGGATTGATGGCGCCATCAACAGCGGGTCCTTTAAAGGTAAACTCCTTGCCATTCATTGTCTTAGTAAAGACGGGACTCTGTAAAAGCGCGGTGAAGAAGACAGGCTTATTGATAACACGGAAGTTGAGCGGGCAGTGCACCATATTCGGCGGGATATAGACAATGGTTGGTTTATCAATCAGATATTGTTCTTTTTCTTCCCCGAGGAATAAATCAATCTGCGCATCGAAGCTGCTGAATAAATCGGCGGTATCGTTCCCCAAAAAAATCAGATATTCGTGGGCGTCGTGGGTGTGGGGTTCTTTTTCTAAAAGAATCGGCTTTATAAAACATTGCCAGCCGAAGTTCATATTCGCTCCAGGAATTTGGCTTTCGCCCCTGAAGTAAGCCTGAGGCTTAGACATAAACTGTAAATCCATATTCTCTTTGAATCCGCTAAAGACCAGTTGCTGATACTTTTTGTTAGCCATCGATGACTCCTTACTGAACATATTAAAATTCTATTATCCTGCTAATGATTTTACTTTCAGAGAGCGACCTTAGTCAAACAGGGAGCATTGCCTGTTTTTCATAAGCATCAGGCGCGGGCAAAAAAGAGCTCCGCTGTAAACACTAAGTAGACGATATATAGATATAGTGTTATAATTTTTCAAACATTATGAGGAAAATGAAAAATGCTACGAAAATTTAGAGCAACATCAGCAATAATTATCTTCTTGGTTCTCGCTTGCCTGGTAACATCATGTACTCCCGCCGCTAAAACCGACCTAACATCAAGCGAAAGTATTCAGGCCTTCTGTGCGACGCTGGAAAAGAATGGGTTTACCACGTCACAAGTGCCATTTTTACCTGTAGATTTAATAAAATTATATGAAGCCGGGAGGTTGAGCTCTTGCGCCGGTAATAATTTCGGCGCACCGTATAAAGGATTATTCGGGGCGCTTCCGGCGGGCATGGAAATCACCGACGAGAGTCAGTTGGCTAACGCTCAAGCGCAAATTGAAAAATGGTTATATAACACTCCGGGATATATTAAGGGGTGGCAAATAAACCCAAATGAGGCAGTTGTGCTGATTACCAAAACCCCTCCCGAATGCGCTTACTTCAGCTATTGTGGATTCATCTTCTATAAATATTACGAAAAAGACCAAGCCAGTAAATGGGTCTGGACCAGTTTTAACGACCCCCTGAATAACCTCACTATTAAAACATCCGGCACCCCAAACGGAGAAAAAGGCAATCCGTATAATCAGGATACGGTCATTATCCTCACGGCTGATAAAAATACCGACCAGCGCGTACGCAGTGCTCTGATTGCCAACGGATACCCCGAAGACATCATCAACACGTACGTCATACCAAGCTCTATGGTCAAGTTGGGCATCGGCCCGGAATGTGACACGATTGTCTTCGGGCACCGTGTGGCTCTCTTTACCGACCAGGAAGCCGGCGATGAGTATGTCAAAAAAATATCACTGGCTTACCGGGTAACGCCAACGTCGTCGGGGGAACTAGACCCATTTCCGGCACCTGAATTACGCGTCAGGGGTACCGGAAAAACGGAGGTAGATTATCAACCCGCCCTCGATGAGTTGCGCCGGGCAATTTTAGCCGAGTACAGTGACCTTAAAGCTGAAGAACTCGGAACTTCAGTTTGGCTTGCCGAGTCTTATGATGCTGTCCAGCGAGGTGTCTTTGTGGGCGGAGAAAGCCGCGACACGATTTATACACGCAGCGAACCCTTTACGCTGGGCGACGACCCCAATGAGTGTGTTATCGTCTACGGTGTTAACCATGCACTTAGTGGGAAGGCTACCTACGCCAATATATGCTTTTACGGCGAAGCCATCTGGAACGGCGTATCCGGTATCTATAGCGTTGATTACGCCGGCAGCGCCGAGCCATTTTTACCCAACAACCCCTTAGCTAAATATCTATATGTCGTTAAGTTCGTACGCACCGGTAGCTCTGGGAAGACTACCGTGGTCGTGCCGACCGGTCCCGGGGTACAAGGGGTTGGACTTAATGAGCTGGCGTTTATCGGGTTCAGGGCATACCTCGAACCCGCCACCAAGGTAGGGCCGAATAGCACCGAGCTACTTTATGACCGGGTGATAAAGTTCAGTCCCAAGAAGTAGAAGCGTAAAATGGTGGTCGAGGGTGGGTTTAAATTTATGTCTCCCGCCAGATGACAATCCCTTCACGATTATGAGATACTGCTTATAATCGCAAGGAGGGCTCATCTTATGGCTAACAATAAATATGACCACCTTTTTGTATCAGGCGTAGACCCTAAATTCCAGGCTCATCGACCTTACGCAACGATAGGATTTCTGAATGGCAAGTCCTTTGAAGGCTGCAATGAATACTCCGTTTTTTGGGTAGGCGACAAACCATATGGCGCTTACGGCACAAAAGCCTGGGGCGAGATATCTCACGGCCCGCACATGCATAAATACCCCGAATTGTTTATGCACCTGGGGACTGACCCGGACAATCCCTGGGACCTGGGAGCCGAAGTCGAGATGTGTGTGGGACCGGAAATGGAAAAACACATTATAACCCGGTCGACAATAATTTGTTTACCGGCTAACTTCGCCCACGGACCATGGAGGATTCTGAAAGTGACCAGACCTTTTTTAATCGTAACCGTTAATCAATCGACCAGCCACACCGAAAAAGCCCTCAAGAATTTGGTAGCTGAAGAAGATTTGAAAAGGATGATTTTTATCGACGCAGGTTATGAGGACGAAGGCATCCAACCGTCAATGCACTGGCCGGAAGCGGCCGGTCCCCGGGGCGAATTTATGTAATTACTGATAAATTAGGGACTAAAATAAAATGGTGGTAGCGGGTGGATTTGAACCGCCGACCAAGGGCTTATGAGTCCCCTGCTCTACCACTGAGCTACGCTACCAGCAAGAAAAAATATATCATTATTCGAAGCTAGCTGTCAATGACGTTCGAGGACATGGATGCTGACGGCTTTGACGGTTCCGTAAACCTTAACCCCTCTTTTAAGTCCCATTTCTTCCGCCGACCTCTTGGTGACCAGCGCCACCAGCGGAAAGCCGCAGTCGATTTCCAACCGGCAAAGCGGGCCGTTAAAAGCCGTTAAGTTTATCGTCCCCTCCAGCGAGTTGCGGGCGCTGCTCGAAAGCCTTTTTAAAGCTACGGTAACGTCCTCCGGTCGGATGCAGACCGATACCTGGTTGCCGACGCCGAACTCGGTTATCGCTTCGATTATCTTGCCGCTAACGTCGATTGCCGCCATGTTGCCTTCGTTAGAAACGACCACGCCGTCAAGGATGTTTTCCATGCCCACGAACTCGGCGACTTCGCGGTTCTTGGGCAACTCAAAAATTTCGCGGGCTTTACCTGTTTGTATAATCTCACCGTTAACGAGAACGCTCATTCTATCCGCCATCCGTTGTCCCTGCGACATATCGTGCGTCGCTATAACCACGGTTATAGAATTCTCTTTGATGATGGAGGTTATCAAATCTTCTATCTTGGCCGCCGAAACAGGGTCAAGGTTAGCCGAAGGCTCGTCGAGCAGCAGCACTTCGGGTCCGGTGGCGATCGCCCGAGCGATGGCGACTCTTTGCATTTCACCTCCGGAAAGCGTCCGGGCGTTTCTTTTACTGTACCGGGTTAGCTCAACGGTTTCTAAAATCCTGTTCACTCGTTGTTTAATTTCATGCCCTTTCATACCCCGCCACTTTAAACCGTAAGCCACATTTTCATAAACGCTTAGATTAAAAACGACCGGCTTCTGCAGCACAAACGCCATCCGCCGGCGCGCTTCGAGTCTGGCTGCCTCGGATACCATAACGTCCGCCCCATTGATTAGCACCCGACCGTTGGCGGGCTTATCCAGCGTATCTATGAGGCGTAAAAGGGTGGTTTTACCGGCGCCGGTAGGACCGATTAAAGCATGGACTTCGCCACGCTCAATCTTCAGGTTGACATTTTTAAGAATGTCTCGCCCCTCTCGTTTTTGCCCCAGATTTATAGTCTCGATAAATGCCATTATCGCCTCTGCTGTATCCGGTTCATAATGATATTGATGACTAAGGCAATGAAAATAAGTATAATACCGAGAGCCATCGATAATTCCCAATCGCCTTTCGACGTTTCTAGCGAAATAGCGGTCGTTAAGACGCGGGTAAATCCTTTTATGTTGCCGCCGACCATCATCGCCAGGCCGACTTCGGAAATCGCCCGCCCGAAAGCCAGCACCACCGCCGCTATCACCGCGAACCTGGCTTCTTTGATAATCACCAGCATCGTCTGCCAGCCGTTAGCGCCCATCGAACGGGCAGTATCGATGATGTATTTATCCACACCGCTAAGCGCTGAAATGGTCATCCCCAGCAGTATCGGCATTACCAAGATTATTTGACCGATAACCATTACGGTCGGAGTAAAGATAAGGTCGAGTCCCCCCAGCGGGCCCGAATGAGAGAAGAGTACAAAGACCAATAAACCGACGGTTACGGTGGGGATGCTGTAAAAAGTCTGGATAAGGCTGATTAAAAATCTCTTGCCGCGGAAGTTATGAAAATGAATCAAGCTGGCTAGCGGCAGGCCGATAATCGCACCGATGACCACCGAGGTTAAAGCAATCCTTAATGAAAGCCCGGCGATAGTCATTACCTCCGGGTCGAAGGTAAAGATGAGTTGAAATGCTTTCAGTAAACCATTCCAGATTTCAGCCAATGTACTTGCTTCCTTAAAAGAGTGAAAAATCTGATTCTATAGCATCAGCGATGCCATGATACCAAATAAGAAGTTGACAAATCAATAAAGAAATAAATAAATAATACTGGCCCCGCATGTCCCTCGCCCTGATTAAGAGAAGGGACATGCGGGTAAAGTTTGTATCTTAGTATTTTATGACGTCGGTTCCGCCCCAAAGCATGGTGTGAATAATTGTATGCCATACTCCTTGACGCCATATTTACCGATTAATTCCTGGATTTCGGGTGAAGTCAGGAATTCTACCATCTTCTTCGCCAGATCGACGTTCTTCAGCGTTGTAACTTTGGTTGGATTAACGACGATGACTGAGTAAACATTAAGTAATATCGAGCCTTTATCAACAATCGGCACCAGATTAAGTTTAGTCTTATAAGATACATAGGTACCCATATCAGTTAACGTGTAAGCGTTCTTTTCGTTCGCCATGGTCAGGGTAGCACCCATGCCAGCACCAGCTTCGATATACCAAGCTCCAGCCTTTTCTACCTGCGTGGCATAATCATAACCAGCGGCTGCCCAGATAGCTTTCTCTTTAGATTGTGTGCCAGAGTTATCGCCGCGGGATATAAAGGTGCCCGCACCGGTTTCCATCAATTTCTTAAAAGCATCTTCCGGACTCATGCCCTTGATGCCGGCCGGGTCGGATGCCGGACCGACGATGAGGAAGTAGTTATAAGCAAAGGGAACTCTCTCAATGCCATAACCATCAGAGACGAATTTTAACTCATTTGGTTTGTCGTGGATGGTGAGAACATCGATATCGCCGCGTTTGGCATATTCAAAAGCGGCGCCGCTGCCCAGCGACAGGATATCGACCTCACAATTGTATTTCTCTTCGAACATCGGCTCCAGATAGCTCCAGAGACCGGTGTCGTAAAGGCTGGTGGTCGTGCCCACTCTAAGTCTCGTTTCAGCCTTCATTGGGGCAACATCAGTCGGCGTGGGTGTTGGTGTCGGTGTCGGCGTTACCGTTACCGTCGGACCAGCTACAGTTACCGTCGGTGCAGCTGCCGTTATGGTTGTTTCGGTAGTGCAACCTGCTACCCCAAAAAGCCCTGCCAGTACAACCAGCGTAAGCAGAATGCTGGAGACCTTAACCATGTTACGTATTCGCATGTTGACAACCTCCTTTTAATAAAATACGCTAGTGAAATCATTATATCATCTATAATATAACGAATGCAATAAGACAATTAATACATTTCTTATTGTTTATACTAGTATTTTGCTTTGACGCGATGGATGCCCTATGATACAATTTTTAGTAGAATTTTCAGATTACCCTGTCTTGAAATCTCAACAATTCGGAGGGTGATATGAGTATTAACGACAAGGTCGCGCTGGTTACAGGTGGCTCGGGCGGATTAGGCAGTGTGCATTGCCTATCTCTGGCGGCTGCCGGCTTTAAAGTTGCCGTGGCTGCCCATACACAACTCGACAAAGCAAAAGCAATTGTCGAAAAAATCAGAAACTCCGGCAAGCAGGCAATGGCAGTAAAAATGGACATTGCAAATGAGGACGAGGTAGAAGCGACCATCACCAACGTCGAAAAAACGCTGGGTCCGGTTGATGTTCTGGTGAATAACGCTGCCACCGGTATCGTCCGCGCCGCTTCGATTGCTAAAACTAAGATTCAAGACTGGATGGGGGACTTATCCGTCAACCTGACCGGCCCTTTCAATACGATTAAACGCTGCCTGCCGGGTATGATGGAACGCGGCTGGGGCCGTATCATCAATATTTCGTCGATAGCCGGTACAATGGGCGGGGCTGGCCAATGCAGCTATGCCACCACCAAAGCCGGTCTCATCGGATTGACCAAGACCGTCGCTCTGGAAGCCGCGCGTAAAGGCGTTACCTGTAATGCTCTCGTCCTTGGCGTAATGGACGCCGGCGCCTTCCTCGAAGTAACCCCCGAATTCCAGGAACGTATTATCAAATCTACGGCTTTACGCCGTGCCGGTACTCCCGAAGAACTTAGCCATTTGGTCGTCTTCCTGGCTTCCGAGGAGTCCAGCTATATCACCGGTGAAGCCATTGAAATCAGCGGCGGCGCCGGACTATTCACTTTTTAGAAATATAATCGGAATGTCGAAAAACAATTCCTATCGTTAAACTGCGTATAAAAAAGGAGTCATAAATGAACGAGGCGGTAATAGTTAGTGGCGTTAGAACAGCCATCGGCAACTTCGGCGGGGCGTTACAGGATGTACCGGCAGTCAAGCTAGGCAGTATCGTGATTCAGGGAGCGATGAAAAAAGCTGGATTGAAACCGAAAGGGGACGCCAGCTATGCACCTGAATCGTTAAAAAACGAAGGGCAAATCGAGCTGGAGAAGAAATACGATAACTGGGATAGTTCGCTCCAGGGGGTACAGGTAGACGAGGTCATCATGGGTAACGTTATCCAGGCGGGGCAGGGACAAAATCCCGCCCGTCAGGCGGCTATCTATGCCGGCGTGCCTAAAGAAGTTAACGCCTTCACCGTGAATAAAATATGCGCCTCGGGGATGAAAGCGGTGGCTTTAGCCGCCCAGTCCATTAAAGCCGGCGATGCCCAGGTCGTGATTGCCGGCGGCATCGAGAATATGAGCTCGGTTCCCTATTACTTCCCTAAAGCGCGCTGGGGCGCCAGGATGTTCAACGCCGAACTCGTCGACGGTATGGTATATGACGGACTCTGGGAAGTGTTTTATAACTATCACATGGGCATGACTTCAGAAAATATCGCCACGAAATACGGCATCAGCCGTCAAGAACAGGACGCCTTTGCTCTGGAAAGCAACAACCGCGCTCTAGCGGCAATCAAGAACGGCATTTTCAAGGACGAAATAGTGCCGGTTGAAATAAAAGTTAAAAAAGAAACCAAGGCTTTTGATATCGACGAGCACCCACGTGAGACCTCTCTTGAGCTACTGGGCAAATTGCCGACCGTTTTTAAGGCTGACGGCGGCGTAACCGCCGGTAATGCTTCGGCGATTACCGATGCCGGCGCGGCGTTAGTTATTATGTCGGCGCAAAAAGCGAAAGAAGTCGGCGTTAAGCCCATCGTCTCGATTCGCGCCTACGCCACCGGCGGCGTCGACCCCGCCTATATGGGGCTGGGCGTCATCCCCGCTACCCGTAAAGCGCTTAAGCTGGCGGGACTTACTTTAAAAGACATCGACTGCATCGAACTTAATGAAGCCTTCGCCTCGCAGTCTATCAGCTGTATCCGCGAGCTAAATATCGATATGAGTAAAACCAACCTGCATGGCGGCGGTATCTCGCTGGGACATCCCATCGGCTGCTCCGGCGCCAGGATTATCGTTACCCTGATGAACGAAATGAAACGCCGCAACCTGCAGCTCGGTCTGGCGACGCTCTGTATCGGCGGCGGCCAGGGTATGGCGATAATTGTCGAAAGAAAATAACTTTTTAGTCTTTTAACTAATATCGGGGCATACTAACTTGAGTATGCCCCTTTTTTTTATTTTTTTTAACATATATGGTACTAAATTCTGGGAAAAATGTGTGTCATCGGGCAATATTTGTGCTAAAATAATTAGATAATCCAGATACTTGAGGTTTAGACATGGCGAAGATAATAGACTGGAGCAAGGGAGCGGATAAAAAAAAGGAAATATCCGAAGTACAGACTCCGGAACAGTCCTTAAACATCGAAACGATAAC
This sequence comes from uncultured Chloroflexia bacterium, assembly GCA_963759785.1. GTDB lineage: Bacteria > Chloroflexota > Dehalococcoidia > Dehalococcoidales > RBG-16-60-22 > RBG-13-51-18. Next base: position 181,902 of record CAVXAM010000005.1, on the reverse strand, counting down.
CTGGGGAGATTTAACCTGGATAAATATCGAGGTGGCGACCGAACGAGAAATACAATGGTTGAGTGAGACATACAATTTCCACCATCTCGCCCTGGATGACTGCCTTAGCCGCAAACAAATTTCTAAACTAGATGTATATCCCGGTTACCTGTTCTTTGTTTTCCACTTTCCGTATTACGACAAGAAGACCCGCGTCAGTAGCAAGCGGCAGTGGTCGGCATTTATCGGCGAGAACTACATCATCACAGTTAATACCACCGAGATGAAAACCATGTTAGCTCTTTTCCGCGATTGCATGGTTAATGAAGACACCCGTAAGGAATATATGAAATCCGGCTCTGGTTTCTTGCTCTACCGCATCCTCGACCGTATAGTGGACGCTTATTTCCCCGTTCTGGATAAAATCCTTAGCCTGATGGAGGAACTGGAAGATATCGTCTTTGACGAAGTGGTTGAAGCAGCCCACGAAATCAGCGTTCTACGCCGCGATATTATTACCCAGCGGGCGGTTATGTTCCCGACACGAGAGCTTTTTAAGGAAATGGAAAATAAGCTGAAACGATTTAGTAAAACGGATGTCACTGCTTACTATAACGACCTCATGGATCACATGGATAAAATATGTAATACTTTGGACGAGTGCAAAGAAATAATTGAGGTTTTTAGCGACGCTGATTTCCGACTGGGAACCGACCGGGTTAACAGGATTTTACGTGTTTTAAATATCCTGGCTACTATTACTCTCCCGTTCATTATTATCTCAAGTATTTACGGCATGAACGTTTTTATGCCAGGCAGTATAGCAGAAGGAAATCATAACGCCTTTTATGTCATAATAGCCGTTTCGGTAGTAGTAACCGGGACAATGCTCTATTTTTTCCACCGCAAGCGTTGGATTTAGCCAATGAAAATTTCTAATCGCCTGGTGATAATCACCGTTATTTTTATCACTTGCCTTATCACCGCTAACATTATCGCCGTTAAAGTAATCAGTCTTGGGCCTTTCATTTTACCAGCCGCAATCTTCGTCTTCCCTATCAGCTACATTTTCGGCGACGTTCTTACCGAAGTTTACGGCTACCGGACCGCCCGGAAGGTTATCTGGCTGGGCTTTATCTGCAATCTGATTTTCGTGTTTTTCGCCTGGATAGGTCAGATACTGCCTTCGGCTTCTTTCTGGGGCGACCAGTCAGCTTATGTCAGCATTCTGGGTGTAGTGCCGCGTATATTAGTAGCATCTTTCTGCGGCTACCTGGTCGGCGAGTTCGCCAACTCCTTCGTCTTATCGAAAATGAAAATCCTCACCAAGGGCAGGTGGTTATGGAGTCGAACGATTGGTTCGACGATTGTCGGACAGGCGCTGGATACCTCATTATTTATCACCATCGGCTATATCGGTACTGGAGCTACGGTGCCGACGATGATACTGCACCATTGGGTTTCAAAAGTCGGGATAGAAGCTATCTTTACGCCGGTGACTTATGTTATTGTTAACTGGCTGAAACGTAAAGAGGGGATTGATACCTATGACCATCAAACAAAATACAATCCTTTTACCATTATGGAAAAGGAGAGAGTCTGATGAAAATACGCATTCTTGGTGCGCACAATATTGAGTCGGATATCTTCGGCTGTCCCAGTTTTATCATCGATGACGTCCTCGCTGTCGAAGCCGGCTCGCTGACGTCCCGCCTTTCGATTGTCCAGCAGCAGAACCTTAAAGCTATCCTGTTAACCCACCATCACTACGACCATACCAAGGATATCCCAATACTGGGAATGAGTCTTTTCCTTTCGAAAAAAACATCGGAAATATATGCCACCAAACTCGTTCATGAATCTCTAATGGCACACCAGCTTAACGGCGACCTTTATCCGGATTTCACTAAAATCCCGCCGGAGAAACCGGTGTTTAACATCAATATTATCGAGCCGGGCAAAGCAGTCTCAATCGCCGGTTATAATGTTTTACCATTATCTGTTAATCATTCAGTGCCTACCATCGGCTACCAGGTTACATCTTTTGATGGTAAATCGGTATTCATTACTTCGGATACCGGACCCAACCTTGAAGAATGCTGGAGGCAAATTTCGCCAAACCTATTACTCATCGAAACCACAGCCCTGAACGAAGGGGAGGTTTTCGCCCGCCGGGCGGGTCATCTCACCCCTTCTCTACTCCTCAAAGAACTGGAATCCTTCCGCGATATTAAAGGCTATATCCCTCAAGTCGTCCTCATGCATCTAAATCCCCTGGATAAAAAAAGTCTTAAGGCTGAAATAAAGAAAGTCGAAAAAGCCCTCAAGATAAAAATACGTTTCGGCAAAGAGGGCATGACGCTGAAAATTTAAGGTGAACAAGCCGATTAACCGATTATGCTTTATCGCCGACCAGAATGTTGGCAAGCTGGGGCGGTGGTTAAGAATGTTAGGTTTCGATAGCCTTTTCTTCGATGGTGAAGATGATTCTCAATTAGTCAAAAGAGCCCTCGCTGAAGGCAGGGTTTTGTTGACCCGCGACACCGGGATTATGAAGAGACGAATCGTTACCAGTGGACGTCTTAAGGCGGTTTTACTGCAAAGCGAACAGCCGGAGGAGCAAATGCAGCAACTAATTGCCGCTTTAGACATTAAAAATCAATGCCAGCCATTTACCGTCTGCCTGGAATGTAATCAGCCGCTTAGCGGAAAAAGCCCGTCTGAAGTAAAAAATAAGGTGCCGCCCTATGTCTATAAAACTCAAAACCAATATATGGAGTGCCCGCAGTGCCGGCGTATCTACTGGCGGGGGACGCACTGGCAGGCGATGTTAACCAGAATGGAAAAAACCGTTGGTCTTTAGTATGACCGATCTGTTTAGGAGGTATTTCAATGAACGTTTACGAAGCAACGAAAAAGCGCCGCTCGATAAGGCGATTCAAAAATAAAGCGGTGCCTTATGCCGCGCTGGAAAAATGCATCGACGCGGCGAGATTGGCGCCCTGCGGCCGTAACCAGCAGCTCTGCGAATACGTCGTTATTAACGACCCCAAGGTGCTGCCGGGAATATTCGAGCACATCGGCGGGTCAGCCAAATTGCCGCCCGACAAGGGCGGTCCCAGTCCCGAGCAGGCGCCGAAGGCTTATACCATCGTGCTGATTAATAAAACGCTAGAGGGCGACCCTAACCGACGACGGGTAACGTTAATTGACATTGGTTTGGCGGCGGAAAACATCATCCTGGAGGCTTTCGAACAGGGCATCGGGTGCTGCCCGATATTAATGTTCAACGAGCCGGACATCAGACTAATTTTGGATATTCCGGCCAGTTATGATATCGCTTTAGTTATCGCCATGGGTTATCCGGACGAAAGCCCGGTGGCGGACGAGTCTAAAGATACCTTTAATATCTGGGTGGACGATAAGGGTGTGCGGCATGTACCGAAGCGTAAGCTGGTTGACGTTATTCACCATGACAAATTCTAGGGAACAAGAATATTATTCCGAACCGCCAGCGCCGGACGAGCTTCGCCTGCGCTACCTGACGGTGGACGAGGCGTTGCCTAAGGTAGAGCGGTTTTTACACGACTCCTACATGGCGGGGTTCCGCGAGATTAAAATAATCCACGGCAAGGGATCGGGGACGTTAAGGATATTGGTGCGGCGGGAACTGGGACGTCATTCGTTAGTGAAAAGCTTTAGACCCGGGGAGAAATGGGAGGGGGGAGAAGGGGTAACCATCGTGGAGTTCAGCGAAAAGTGATGGTTCGACAGGCTCACCACAAGGCGTTGAAGGGCAGGGCGTTTTTCGGCTATAATTAAAGCGTTCTTCATGGTGGGTGTAGCCCAGGGGACTAAGGCGTCAGGTTGTGGCCCTGAAGAACGAGGGTTCAAATCCCTCCACCCACCCCAACCACTCTGATTTGTTCCTCTTATATGTTATAATTCAGTTGACTTACGTGCGCCTGTAGCTCAGCGGACCAGAGCATCGGTCTTCGGATGCTTCAGAAAACGTGAAAATTGGTCATTTTAGCTTCAAAATAGTGAAAACCTGTTTTAAGTGGTCTAACTGTTTTGAAGCTAATTTTTTTGGTAGGTGAAATCTATTAGTAGCAAATTAGTAGCAGATTTTTAAGCTTTTTTCCGGATTAAATTTATGTTATTTTTTCGCTGAAAAATACTGTATTTTAGTCTTAATGGCATTTTCTTATATATTAGTGTACATATTCTCGTACAACTTTGTACATATTCTCGTACAACTTTGTACATATTCTCGTACAACTTTGTACATATTCTCGTACAACTTTGTACATATTCTCGTACAACTTTGTACATATTCTCGTACATCTTTGTACATATTTATATACATCGTGTTGTAAGTTTAAGTGAGTCATTTCTAAGTTGTTTGAAAAGAGGTTCTTATCTTAAAAAAGTTCATTAACAATACATATTTTGATAACTACGCCTATGATTATCACGTATAATTTACTAAGTGTAAATTACGTTTAGACCATAACTTTTGAAAGCACCCTCAATAGCCTCTAGCGTTATTACTCGTTTACCTCTGGCATCTGCCGGCGTACTCAAAGCAGCAATTTCGAGAGTATTGAGTGCTATATGGGCGTTACTGTTAGACATTTTTATTAGTTGTTCTAGTGCGTCTTGCTGTAATTCACTTTTTAAATCGCCGATGCCCTCTAACGTATCCGTAGTCGCCCGGATAATAAGCATCTTTATTTCTTCCTCGGTTAATGGGTTGAATGGTATAATGCGTATTCGTGAAAATAACAGCGAAGTTACCTCTAAGAATGGATTTACTGTCGTCGCTCCGATGAAAAACACAATACTTTTACTGATAAATGGCAGTAAAGCGCCCTGTTGGTTTTTACCAAGGAGGTTGATATCATTGATAAAGAGAACCGTTCGTTGTGAGCTTACTTGGTAGCGTTCTGTAGCCTCAGACACGATTTTTTGAAGATCATCGACTCCAGCGTCTACAGCATTAATGGGCGTAAAATACGCTCCGATGTTAAAAGCAATAACACTTGCAAGTGAAGTTTTGCCACTTCCCGGCGGTCCCCAGAATATCATTGGAGTAATGCGGTTGCTTACGATGGCGCGTTGTAATACCCGCCCTTTCTCCAACAGATGCTTCTGTCCTATAAACCCATATAGAGTCTTAGGTCTCATTCGGGTCGCTAGAGGCTCTTGCTGCAATTGCTGTTTGGTATTCTTTTCGAACATTTCCGTGTCCAATTTTACCTCTTCGGACGTTGCTGACGATTAATTTTAAGTATATAATTTCTGGATTGTCTTCATCAAGGTTATTAGAGATTATTTAACTTCTTTTATCAGGGTTAAACCTTGCGAAGAAAGCTCCTTCCGTTTGCTTCCCAAAACTATTTCAGTGTAATCAGTTATATATTGGGCGATAATAAGTACAAAGTTATAATAACACCTATATATGTTATTCGCTGACCTGCTTAAAAATTGTTGAATAGTTAATAAAAAGTAGGTTAAGTTAATTAAACTATATCAATAATAATCAGGACTTGACAAATAGGCTTTTTTCATGATAGGCTAAGGGTTGACATTGAGGAAAGAATAAATGATTTCGAGTGTAACAACTATCGTTAGTACAATTGTTAGCAGCGCGAGTATGATGGGCTTAGGTCTCGCAATAGGTATAGCTGCGGTACTGACTCTCATAGCCGGATTAGTTGTCAGAGAACTTTCTACCGGTCACAAAATGGGATTCGGGCTAGTAGGACGTAATCTTGAAATAACTATTCTGCCTTTATTATTTGTATTTCTTTCAATCGTTTGTACTAGGATTTGGAGCATACTTTCTTAGAAAAAGAAAGGTACTACCAGATAAAGTACAATATTCGCTATTCCATGGGCAAAGATCACACCTAAAATTGACCTTGTTTTGTCTACCATTATTCCAAAGAAAAGCCCCACCACGAATACAAAAGCAAAGTCTGTGATAGATAAGTATCCGATGTGCATGATTGCAAATAATACCGCGACATATACCCACCCCCATCGCCCGATAGCTGCTTCCGCCGAGTGCTGAATAACTCCGCGAAAACATAACTCCTCAATAAATCCTGTCCCAACAATCAATATAAAACCCGGTAACAATAATTCTTGCCAAGCGAAATTCGATACAAGTGGATTTGGTTTCAATATAAAATACTCAGCAATCCCTAAAGGTATACCAGTCAATGCTACTAAAATTTGAAGTGGCCATTTATTGAAGTTGAGCCCAATTTCCCAACGTGTATAACCCAACCTACGCATTACCACAACAACCGCTAAAAACAATGGCACGGCAATAATGGCGTACCAATAAACTTGAGGGAAATTTCCAAGCGGCATCGAAAGACTAAGCAGTCTTATCATCGGTGCCAACGCTAGAGTCAAATAAAGCTCATGTCTTAGGTCTCTAATATTCAGTGATGCATGAACTATCAACGTGAGCATGATGACAATGTGCATGGCGATACCCCCGAGTGGGTTCACCAGGGCTGTCACAAGCTCTGCTCCGGCAATAGCAATCAGATAGCAAATAGGTAGTATCATACGTACTGATATATTATTAGGAGTTGATAACTTTCGCCTTGCTTTGGACTTAGTATCCCATTTTAACGCGAATAATTTATTTTCCATATAATAGCATATATATAGGATTAAAGCGACGTAGACTTAACTTTCATTGAGTTAGCTAAAAAACTAGAGACGTCTTCTCTCCTGAATCTCCGGTCTCCCCGGCGATTAATGCGGTAGGTTTTTATAATCCCCTGGTCACTCCACCGTCTAACCGTGTTGCTATGGAGATGAAGGAGTTCAGCTACTTCCCGCACGGTTAAAAGGGGCCCTAACTCAATCTTAGTTACCATATCCTACCTTCTTTACTCTTTATTAAACCTAACTAGATAATAATTATCCCCTGGTCATTATACAATCACCCAAATGTCACATTTTTTGGCAGATAATGGTCATAGGAATAAATTCCTAGATTGTTAGGATAAGTCAATTCAGGTGATGTTGACATTTGTGTCGTTTTTGTTTATTATATCTTCGCCAGTACTTTAGTAATGGGTACTAATACCCATTTTTTTAGGTGTTAACACCAAATTCGATTGGGTATTTAGCAAGATTCTAGATAAGGGTGGCTATTTGTGGCTGTTAATTCTAGGGAAACAACCGAAAAAAGAGAATATCGAGACGTCACTAATGTCGAGAGGACTTACAATTTTAGTAATCCTAAAAAATATAAACCTCTTTCTAATGTAGTTGACGATATTAATCTAATATATAAAAAGACTTACGTCTCTATCGTTATTCCTGTAATTAACGAAGAACAGAATCTTCCTTACGTCCTCCCCAAAATCCCAAATGAATGCGAACTTATCATGGTAGATGGCCACTCTACCGATAAAACGTTAGAACTGGCAAAAAAAATTCGCCCTGATATACGCATTCTGTTACAACCAGGAAAAGGTAAGGGCAATGCAATACGTCACGCCTTTAAGCATGCCAAGGGAGATATTATTGTTACTTTTGATGCTGACGGCTCCTTTGACTCCAATGAGATAACCGACCTGGTGAATCATCTTCTGAACGGTTATGACCTGGTTAAAGGTTCTCGCTTTCTCCCCGGTGGCAACACAGCAGATATGCCATTGTTAAGGCGATTCGGAAATCGAGTCTTGACAATCTTGGCAAATATACTCTTTGGTACAAAATACACCGACCTAGTATATGGGTTTCATGCCTTTAAAAGAAAGGCTCTCGATAAACTAGATTTAGAGTCTGACGGTTTCGAGATAGATACAGAGCTTTATCTGAAAGCCAAGACAGCCGGACTAAAAGTTGCCGAGCTTCCAAGCTTTGAAAACAAGAGATTTTTTGGTCAAGGCAAACTTAAGAGCTTTAAAGACGGTTGGAGGATATTCAAGCTGATCATTTCGGAGAGAATCTGTTTTCGTAAGTCACTTTCAATTTAATACAAAATTTCTATTTTTTTATATCCTTCATGTAAAAACTTCCTCTACCATATAATATCAAAGTGTGTGCTTGTGTACTATTTCTAGTTGAGTTAGGCAATATTTTTAAGTAATTGCTTACTGATGATGATTTTAGGTCACCTAATATAATATGTTAGAATACAACCAAAGTGATATTATACTTAAACATATTTTCTATAAAAAATTGTTATGAAAAAAATTGCTGTAATTGGATTGGGTAAAATGGGCTTGCTTCATTCGAGCATACTGAGTATTTTACCTGATGTTAGAGTTGTAGCAATATGTGAAAAAAATCCACTGGTTAGAAAAATAGCCAGAAAAATGTTAATAGATAAAGTAATCGTTAAAGATATTCTCGAATTATCAAAATTTAACTTGGATGCTGCTTATATTACTACTCCTCCCTCTTCACATTCTGCTATCGTCAAAGTGCTATATTCAAATAAGATTACTAACAATATTTTTATTGAGAAACCTCTTGCTACGACTTATGAAGAAGCAAATGAACTCTCAAAAATAGCCCACCAATACGGAGGTACTAACATGGTGGGGTTTAATAAACGGTTTGCGGTAACCTTTAAAAAAGCCAAGGAAACGCTGGCAAGTCGGACCGTAGGTGACATTTATTCATTTAATGTACAAGTCTGTTCTTCCGACTTCTTTAGAGTTAAAAGAAGCGTTAAGCAGGGTTTTTCAAGAGGAGGGGTTTTACTAGACTTAGGTTGCCATGCAATTGACATGTTGATATGGCTACTTGGCGACCTTAGTTTGGTATCGTCAGAGCTTATATCTCAGACTCATAACTACTCCGAAGATGCGGCAACCATCAAGGCTAAAACAAAAGACAACATATCAGGCACGTTTCATATTTCCTGGTTAATGGAAGGGTATCGGATACCTCGAACAGATATAGAAATAATCTGCTCAAAAGGTTCTATCAGGGTAAGCGAAGACAGTTTCGCATATAAGTTAAATAACGGCGATACGCGAACATTTCACAAACACGACCTCAACGATTCTCCAAGCTTTTTCCTTGGCGAATCTGACTATTATTTTGAGGACGATACGTTTATTAAGGCTCTCTCAACCGGAAGCCAGGTTGAAAATAATATTCACTTCGCTACCAAGACCAATAAATTTATAGATGCCGTCAAAGCTGGAGTATGGGTTGATGGTTAATAAAGAAAAGATATTACTAGTGGGAGATAACCCGTTCCATGGCGTGAGTCATATATCGCTAGAAAGAATTAGAATGCGGGGGCCAAATATTACGCAACCTGACCATGCCGCCAGCCTAGTATCAGCATCCCTGGAAAATGGCGCTGGTGGTTTTATGTTTTCGGTGAGTGATACAACTCTAGCGATTATCAAGGCGTTGTCTAGAGAAAAAAGAGAGCGCAGATTGAAGCTTTATGCGATTGTCCCCTATGCATATGAATATGTTAGATTGGCTGTTGCGCTAGGGGGAATCATGGGTCTGGGTAAAAAAATCGGGGAACAAATAATCCTGATGAGGAATGGAAGAGCGCTTTTAGCCGGTTTACGTGGTATCCTGACGATGAACCCGGGAGCTTTTCTGGAAGCTTATTTAAGTTACGAGGTTTCAAGGATAAAAAAGATGGCCGGTAATAAAGCCGATTTGGCTACTATTTATATTCATGAAGTAGTAACTGATATGGCAGTAGCCCTTAACATGGAGTGGATATTCCGCACTCATATAAAATATATGACTAGAAAAGGTATTAAACCTGGTTTCCATACCAGTAACTTGCCTTATCTAGTCAATAGGTTCACAGAATGGGGAATTAGATTTGATAATATTGGAATTACAACGCCTTTTAATACCCTGGGTTTTCAGATGCACCCAACACAAGTTAGCTGCGAGCATAGTTTATCCCAAATGGAGGGAGCCGAAGTAGTAATTTACAATATTTTAGCCGGTGGTTTGCTTTCTATCACCAAAGCTACGGAATACATCAAAAGCTTACCTAATATTCATGGAATCGCCGTCGGGGTTTCTAGAAAAGAACAGGCTGAAGAATCTTTTAGGTTGTTGCAGAAAGAATTTAGATAATGCCACATGTACTTTGAGCTTTTGGTGTAACAGGTTACGAATGTCGACAGAAAAGGAGTATCATTCAACATGGTGGCCCTAGTAAAACCTACAGTCGTTGGTGTAATTCCGGCCTATAATTCGGCAGGTTTCATCGAGAAATCCCTGAACTCATTGTTGATGCAGGACTACCCTTTTTCAAGGCGGATAGTAATAGATGACCATTCTCTTGATAATACGTATGAATTTATTGCCAGCAAGTATGCCGATAAAGTGGAGCTTATAAGAAATGAACAGAATTACGGCTTTGCTTACGGTTTAAACCTCGCTTTATCAATGGCTAAAGATGCCGATTTTCTTTTCGTGTTAGAAGATGATATTGAACTGGCTGACAAAGACTATGTAACGCGTGCAGTGGCATATTTTAAAGATTCCCATTTAGCCATTGTCTGCGGACAAGCTATCGGTTTTGACCGGCAGAGACTTTCGCTAACTAAAAGATGTTTCAGCCGTTATGTAAACGCCGATTATCAGGAAACCGGGATAAAAAAGGTCTCCTATTCTTTGTTAAAGTCCGACCTGATGCGGATATCGGCGCTTAATAAAGTCAGCGGATTCGGCTTCACCGGCAATCCTAAACTTGGTCTTGAAGACCAGGTCCTTGCAAAGAAGCTCAAAGCATCAGGTTACTATTTATTAAAAGACGCTTCACTAAGATATTATTACGATGTTGCCCGGACAAATACCCTTGGAGGTATATTCAAGAGCGAGAGTAACGCCGGTCTAACCCTGGGAATAGCTATATCCGACGGAGTTATTTCATTAAATCATCAAGGAACAGAAAACCAAAGTAGGTTCATCCAGCGAACCCGACAAGCAACCTTTTTCACCCTATTTTTATTTTCGTTTTTGCTTTTCTTTCAATCTCCCTTGGCAGTTGGAATTACGATACTGGCTTTACTGGTTCTGGAATATTTAATTTATATTGGTAAATCAGCCAGCTTTAACATCTGGGAAAAATTGTATTTTGCTTTAATTGGCTTGGTGGACGACTTTAATTTTGGTATTTATTTCTATTATGGTTTTATTTCGGGAATTATTAAGAGACTACGTCGATGAATAAGGCTACGTTGAGTTATCGGTTCTCATTACTTCTTACCACCGCGGCTTTACTGCTGCTAAGCTATAGTTTTGTTCAGGCGAAACTCAATCTTAATGGGTATGGCTTAATAAATAGTCTTCCTCCTTCCTTTTTCGTGGCTTTAGCTTTACTCACTATTGCGGCCGCTTTGCTATGGTTATCTCAGGAGAGACATTATTGGTTACTTGCGATACAGACGTTATTTCTGATTTTGAGCCTGTACCTGACTCCCTTTTTAGTCGAAGGTACCGTAAGATTATCCGCCGCCTACCAGAATTACGGTTTTATAGACTATGTTATGCGTACGGGGCAATTGAATCCCCAAATCGTCTGGTATCACAGCTACCCAGGATTCCCACTCTTTTTTGCATCTTTTTTCCAGATCCTTGGAATCAAGGAGCCTTTACTTACAATAGCGTTATTTCCGGCAATTATCGAAGTTCTGTTTTTATTACCTCTTTTCTTGTTATTCAAGAACGTCAAAGGCTCAATCGGGAATATGTGGTGGATGGCTGCCTGGATATTCATAATCGCCAATTGGACTAATCAAGAATACTTTTCACCGCAAGCGATGGCTTATCTTTTGATGTTATATCTATTGGCTTTAATTCTCAAGAACATGAATTCTGAGGTCAAGAACGTCTCAACATCGGTTTTAATAATTATCTTAATATTTGCACTAACCATCACTCATATGATAACTTCCGTAGCAGCTCTGCTTATATTTGGAGGACTCACTATTTTATGGCGAAAAAGGGACTTCTCCACTACGCTATTATTTACAATAGTAATTGGTGCTTGGGCAATTTATGGGGCTATCTTCCTAGTCAAAAGCTATTTTCCAACATTCTTGACACAAGCCTTTCAGCCGGACCAATTCCTTTTCTTTACTTATATATTTAGATTTACCGAAACTTCACCCGAACATTCTGTTATTAATAATATCCGAGTTATTTTCACAGCTGTTTTTATTCTCATAGCCATATTTGGGGCGTTATGGCCTAATCGTGAAGGCAGAGCGTCAAAAACGAATCTCTCTTTTTTACTCATCGCGCTATGTCCTATGTTGATGCTTCCCGCTTTCGTGTATGGCGGTGAATTCATCATCCGAGTATTTCTCTTGTTGCTAGTCCCCGTCGCGTATTTCAGCCTTAAGCTGATGAGAACAAAAGCAGTTGTTTGGATATTTACAGCTATATTGATTGCGCTTTCGCCAGTTTATATGCTGGCGCATTATGGGAATGAATTGGCAGAATATATACCTCCAGCAGAAGTAAAATTCTCCGACTTTTTCTTCGAGCAAACGACAAAAGGACGCTTATTAGGTATGGATCCACCGGTATTCTATAAGGGGTTGGGGCAATATCAGTTCTATATTCTTTACAGCACTACGCCTGACCCGGAATATAAAGATAGGATGTTGGCTATAGAGTCAAAGCCTCCACCCAATAAATTGTTTTATACTAAACAATATGTCTCCTTAACTAACCGCCTGTACAATGCTTATTCACTTTTTCTCAACCAAGGAAATAGGATTGTGGAGGCCAAGTCATGGATTGATAGCGCCGTGCAATACAATCTGATTTACTCCAACTCCGAAGTTGCACTGTATCTATGGGAATAAGCATTTCTGTGAAACAGCTAGATGGTGCAAACATTCAGGCAGTTACCGAGGGCATACTTAGGGAGATTGAAGACAATAAAACCTTTATAAAATGATGTACTAATTATCAGCAAAGGAATTATTAGGTTCACACCGTTAATTTAAAACAATGTCTATCAAAACGAAATGAGTATTGTTTCAGGAGATGGACAAGATGGAGGGTAATTATGATAAGAAATGAAAAAATACGTAGCATTGTAAAGAAAATGTTGGTAAATTCCCCAATCAAGTACTCCGAACGAATGGATTCGGCGTGGCGTTTGACGTTGTTAAAACATTGGATAGAGAAGCACAAGCCACATCCTTATTTTGGAAACCGCGTGGAATTATATGAGTATATTGCTCGGATAATAGGTAACAATATCCCGATCTCTTACCTAGAGTTTGGGGTTTATAAAGGCGCATCAATATCAACTTGGAGCAAGTTAAATACTAATGAAAAGAGCGAATTCATAGGTTTCGACTCTTTCGAAGGTCTGCCTGAGGATTGGGTAACTTTGGGCGAGAAAATGAAGCGTGGCACGTTTTCGACAGGAGGGGAATTACCTGTAATTGAGGATACGCGAGTGAATTTTGTAAAAGGCTGGTTTCAGGACACTTTACCATTGTTTCTAGATCGATTTTCTTCAGATAAACTAATCATTATCCATTGTGACGCAGATATGTATTCGTCTGAGATGTATGTATTATGCAAGATGGATTCTTATATTAGACAGGGTACCATAATTATTTTTGATGATTTTTCTGCCATGTTACATGATTTTAGATCCTTGGAAGACTATATTTGTACATTCCGGCGACAGTACGAAGTGATTGGTGCGGCGGCGGGTCCCTATTACTACGATAAGGTTGCTATTAGGTTCACTAAATAGCCTTCTTGTTGGCAGCACATCTATTGAAAGATGAGGTAAGGATGATGCCTTGGCTACTACAGATTAACATTGCCACGCAATACAATCTGATTTATTCCAACCCCGAAGTTATATTCTATGTATAGGAATAGAGGTTCTACAAAACAAGTGAACAATACAACGATCTATTCAGTCGCCAAGGATGGCCTCTGTACTGGTTGCGGAACCTGTGCCGGGATTTGCCCGAAGGATGCCATACGAATGGACTTAAACACCCACAATGGCCTGTACTTCCCCAGTATTAATACAAAGAAGTGCAACAATTGTGGCATCTGTTTCATGGTTTGTCCTGGACATGCTGTAAATTTCCATCAATTATCATCATCAAGAAACAATAATCACATAATAGACCCTGTTCTCTGGCACTACTTTAAAGTGTATTTGGGACATACCAATGATACTGATATCAGATATAATTCCGCTTCTGGCGGACTTTTAACCTCATTATTGATATTCGCTCTAAAAGAGAGAATCATCGATGGAGCACTTGTAACTAAAATGAGCAAAGACAAACCCTTGGAACCACAACCTTACATCGCTAGAACAAAAGAAGAAATAATTGCTGCTGCAAGATCGAAATACTGCCCGGTGCCGGCTAATATAGCGTTATCAGAAATTCTAAAAACGCCAGGCAGTTATGCAATAGTCGGCTTACCCTGTCACATACAGGGCATTAGAAAAGCTGAAGCTGTTTTACCGCAACTAAAATCAAGAATAGCTTTTCATCTGGGAGTTATGTGTAGCCACACCGATAATTTCCTGATGACTGAGTTTATACTGAAATGGAAAAAGCTTAACAAACAAAATGTTCGGAGTATAGCTTACCGTGGTAATGGTTGGCCAGGAAATATGTCAATTAAACTAAAAGACAATACTCAATACCTTCTTCCGTTTTTTAGATACAATATTTTACATGAACTAGATTACTTTACACCGTCACGGTGCTTGATGTGTGTTGATTTAATGAATAGACAGACAGATATCTTATTTGGTGATGCCTGGATGCCTGGAATCTATGACAAAATTGGTACTTCAATAGCACTTACGAGAACGGCTGAGGGTGAAAAACTCCTGCAATATGCTATTCAGAAAAAAGTGTTGAGTCTGAGTGAATTATCTAATAAAAAAATATACCAATGGCGCCCTTCTTTATTTAAAATGAAACGGGCTATGGGATTTATCTCCTGGCATAGGATACTTAGAAAGAAAGCGCCACTTTACGACATTCAGCTTCCTAAACCCGGAATATTAGGTTACATCAGTTCAGCTGCTGCATATTTCGCAGGTAACTTGGGGAAACAACGGTGGTTTTGGGGTGTAATGATGACATCATTACCTGCGGTACAGTTTCTTTTTAAATTGGCAAAATCTGGACTTACAAAATTATTGTCATCTAAAGCTGCCAATTCTTAGTTGATGCGACAGGTATTTCACCTGCTAGTGCTAGATATTCTTATTATTGATTATTCCAGCTATCAACTCTATATTTTTGAAAGCTTCTTTACGCATATCAGGTATTTTTTGCCGTAAGTCATGTCGTATTTTATCATTACCATGTATAAACTCACTTACTTTCTTGACGAGCTGCTGCATCGTTATGGAGGTATCCAATTTGTTAAATTCCACTATCGAGTCATGCATTCCCAGCATATCACCAATTATCGCCCTGACTTTGTGTTGGGACATAATAGCTATAGCAGGAACTGCCGCGGAAACAGCGAATATAGTGGCATGTAATTTACCAGAAATAACGATATCGCATAACTGCATAATTCCTTTTGTTTCTTGAGGAGTGTATTTTGTATTGTCAACAATAGGGGGGCTTACCTTTGAAAGTTGTTGTATATGCTGGCAGGTTATTACATCGTTATGTTTAAATCCCGTGGTTTGAGCTAAAAGGATAACCTGTAGTCCAATCCTGTGGAGATAATCGACTAAATCAGCCATAAACCTAAGATAAGGGTTCGACTTCCAGTCGCGAGTGCTTCGAGCGGAAATTTGCTGTTGAATTAAGTTCGGTACTACGATAGCTAAATGCCTTTCCGATGATATTTGATTATTTTTTAAAAGGAGACTAGCCATTTTGTTCTTATCCACGGGTTCCATAAGGAATGCCAAATCCCCGACCAAATACATCGGACATTTTATGCCAAGTTGCTTAAGATAACTTAAACTACTATCTTCTCTAACGGTAAGAAGATCTACCTGGTTCAAGGTTGTCTTAGCTATCCATTTAGAAAAAATACCTTCGAATGGCCCAATAGTCATTGAAGCTCCAATAACCGGCTTGCCCCAAAAATGCCCTAACATTAATTGATAACTATGACCTAATACTGACAGCCATGATAACAGTTTACTAGGTAATATCTTATTACTGTATCCGTCCGTACCGATATGAATTACAACATCACATTTTGGATATGTAAAAAAGTATCTAACAAAAAGCATCAGGACACGCAGCGTCCAGTGTAATCCCTTCAATGCTGGAACCCTAATGAGATGGAGCTTGTTAATGATATCCGGGAATACTCTACTAGATTGAAGTCCATCGAATTTCCCGCCGATTGAACCAATATAAAAATGCGCATCAGGGAAACGCTTCTCCAAACTAGATATTAAACCAATGAGTATTGCCGTTTCACCATTGCAATGTAAGTAATGTATCCCTGTAATGAGTATCTTAAACGTTTTTTTCTTCATCACTTTACCAGATTAGCTTTTTCTAGAGATACGTTTTTCGACGAAAAACGATTTATAATCGAGGGCAATACAATCACACTCACTAATAAATTACTTGCCAGCCAGGCATAACCGGTACCGTTAAGCCCTGTTGATTTTAGCAATAAAGAACCCCCGATGATAGTAACCAATGCGACAAACCCATAAGCACATATTATAGGTTTGATCTTCTTCTCCACTCTCTTAACCGAGATATACAATTCATTGAATGCTACACTCAAACTGGAAATGGTAAGTATACGTAATAGACCTTCAGCCTCTGTTGAGTATTCTCCGCCAAATAAAGAAAGTAACTCATGTCCAAGGAAAAATACTAAAATTATAGCGATTCCTAAAATTGGAAAAACGAAACGTGTTACTTTAATGAGTTGATGACGAATTGTTTGCAGGTTGTTAGAGACTTCAGCAAGGAACGAGAAACTAGTATAGTATGCTACTCCAAAAAAGAGGTTAGCTACTGTCCACGCAATAAAGAAATAAGCGCTCATTTCTGGATTAAGCACATTGATAATGATTATCGGTAATAACAAATAAGGTAAAAGCCTAAAGCCATCACCGATATAGTTGCCCAGCGAAAAACGAATTATTTTCCGGGCTATCTTCGTACTGATTGAAGGAAAAAGTTTGTATCCCGGATATACCTTTCGTAAAAATAGGTTGGTAATAAAGTATGCGATAAACATTGCAGACGCGAATGGTGAAAGAATTCCAACTTTCCCAAATCCGACTAATACAAACAGAAAGGGTATTCTAAGTCCGTTTATCAGACTTTGAACCAAGTTATATTGCGTGGAACGAAAAGCAATAAACACACTATTTTGCAGGCTCTGTAAATTGGCAGAGACAGTAAACAAAATAAAAATAGCTAGCATTAATGCATCTTGTCTGATTATGAGTAAATTCGGTGACCATAAATTTAATCCAGCCACAAAAACTGCTACTAATATAAATGAAAAGATACTCGTAATAGTGAAAACGGTGTTCACCATCAATCGCTTGTCTTGTTCTTGGTGTAGGAAACGGATAACACCAATGCCAAACCCCAAACCGGAAAAAACAGCGAGCATCTGGGCGGCTGAAACAATGGCTGAAGATAACCCAATCTCATCAGTGTGATATAAGCGGGCAGCTAACATCCAAAATAAAAAGCCCAAGATAGCCGTTGACACGGATGTGGCTATCATAAATACTGAGTTTTTTCGTAAAGGATCTTTAATATAGGAGGTAACTTGGTTTATTTTTATCACTTAACGTTACTTCGATTATTCATTTAATTCAATTAATTGTGATATTATGGTTGATTTTTCATTATGATTTCTTTTCGATATAACCTTTTGCAATCATATAATCCTTTAAAGCTTCCTACCATCGCGAGCCATCGTTGACAGCTTTCTTGATAGAGCCCCCCGTTTCCTGCAAGATAATTATACCAATGTCATTAATACCACAAGCCGTAACCTTATCCAATACATAGAACAATATGGTTTTATTAGCTACGGGGCACAAGTTGTTTGGCAAGGGTATTGGTAAGCGGTTTAAGTCTAACTCCCTTACCCCTACATAATATCATTGCTTTCATGTTGTATGCTGTAAACATAAAAATATTTACTCTCTTCTAATACGCAAATAAACTCAATTATATATAATATATATAATTAAAACACGCTATCAATCTAACATAGCAGAATAACCATGTCAATCAATAATTTTTTTTATGTTAATTGTGGAGGGGAAAGGTATTTCATTACTTTAAGTTTGCTATAAATTCTTGGTCCCATTGGTGTTATTTTTGTTATTTTCTTTCGCTTCTTGCTATAATTTGGAGAAAACATATTCACTTTAAATTCAACTTGAATGAGTAAAAGTAAAGTATTTAAATTGAAGAATTCAATAAAGTTATCGAATCAAATATATAGTGAGGATGGTTATTAGTCATGGAGTTATTGATAATTATCATAATTTCTCTATTGCTTATCCCTTTAGCGTTTTTTACCTCAGGTGTAATACGCATTATTTTAGGGCTATTATTTGTTGTTTTTTCCCCAGGTTACGTTTTAATTGCCGCTTTATTTCCCCAAAAGGATTCCCTAAGTAACTTTGAACGTGTTGCATTAAGTTTTGGCCTTAGTATCGCAGTCGTACCTTTAATAGGACTTATTATGAACTATACACCATGGGGCGTAACTCTTTACTCCATGGTAATATCAATCTTTATTTTCATTTCAGTAATGGCCGCGTTTGCTTGGTATAGAAGACAAAAACTGATACTTACTAAACGTTTTTCAGTTAATTTTAAACGTCTTCGCTTTTTGTGGTTATCCTATTCTTGGGCTTCCCAGAGTTTTTGGAATAAGGTATTAATTGCATTGTTAATATTAGCTGTGATTGGAACTTTAGGGATTATAACCTATGTTTCATTAGAACCTAAGACTGGGGAATTATTTACAGAATTTTACATTCTTGGGGAACAGGGTAATGCTGAAAACTACCCTAAGGAGGTAACTCTTGGTGAGAACATCAACATACTCCTGGGTATAGTAAATAATAGCCAAAGTACACAAAGTTACCAGATAGAGATTACTATTAATGGGGAGAGTATCACGCATTTAGGGTCAATCTATCTTGCCCAAGCAGAAAAGTGGGAGCAAGATGTTAGTTTTTCGCCGATATACACCGGTGTTGATCAAAAGGTGGAGTTTCTTCTCTTTATAGGAGAAAATACGGAGCCTTATGAGAAACTCCACTTGTGGATAAACGTAAAAGAACCACAGTGAAAATAGATCCCTACCAGGCAGTAATTAATGCCTAGTGATGAGACACATAATCACGAAATCAGAAAACCTTGAAAATTCTGGCAAGATAAAAGCTTAGGGAATACTTTGAGACACTGCCAGTTCATTTATAAAAATAGAGTAACGTGGGCCACCCATTCCAGTATCCGCGTTTGCACATATATTATACCTGACACCTAATGGTTCGAATTTTTCATCATCAATGTCACTTCTCCATGACCAAGGGAACATGCCTTCAATTGGTAAGGTTTTTAAATAATCAAGCATTGTTTTAAATGACTTTATACCTTGGTCACTATCGCCATCTTTACTACCGAATTCCGATATCCAAACCTTGGCGCCTTTATTAACACAGCCTAATACGTTTCCACGTATAATGGTTTCCCAGTCCTTAATAAGCGAAGAATTATCTGGGAGATATGTAGTGAAGCTTACAAAGTCCAGAATTGAGAAGATTCTTTCGTCCCAATTCCAGTTATCAACAAAGATGTCTGTTACGTATTGGGGTTCTTTATGTACTGTGGGGAAACGCACGGTAAATAACCTTCCATCTAGTTGTTTGACGATGTTCTTCATTTTTTGAAACAAAGTAATGAAGTTTTCCTTCTGGTCTATATTCTCGAATGGTGCTGGTAGTGTCTTCGGGGAATACCAAGGTTCGTTAAGTGCCCAGCACCAGATGCCTGGAGTTCCTTTTAAATAATTTACAGTGTGAGAAAACATATCAAGAAATGCGTCTTGCATTTCTTGACTTCTTACAATAGCCAGGCCTTCATTGAGTTGGTTCACCGGGTCAATTACATAATCTGGAGTACACCATTTGCTATCTGAACCCCACAAGGTCTGCATTGATACCATAGTTTCAATGTCGTACTCGTGGGCAATTTGAATAACCCTTTTAACATCCTTTAGAACCGCATCTCCATACCAGACTGAACCTGTGTAGTCACCTTTGGTATTGCCTTCCAGCCGATTCCACCAGAGAGGGAGGCTGATATATTTTATCCCATCGTTCTCGAAACGAGAAAAATCTCTCCGAAGTATCTCATCTGTGGTATATTTGGGATTATACCAATGCCACTCCGATAGATAATTTATACCTTTCTGTGGCAGATTCGTTTCAATAGGCTCCGTGGAATTTGCGTTTGTTTCAGACGTAGCAGCGATAGCAATAGTCGGTACCAAAATGGCTAATAGCGTTACTACTATTATGGTTATAAAAAACTTCGCATTTCTACGTAACATTTTGCTAACTTCCCTTGTACCTTGTTTGGCTACTTCAAACCTATTCCTACTTCTGTTAATAAAATTACAGAAGGCTCGGTAAACAACCGATAACAATACGAGTTGGAGAAATAAACGTTCCGTTAATATCACTAATTGGTGTTATGATTTTTACCGAGTATCTATAATTCACAATTTAAGTCTAGGGAAGGCTACTTACGGACGAGTCACAATGGTACAAAAATTCGTCACATATTTGTCAAAAAATACGATTGTGCGGTATGGAACGCTAATCCTAAAGTAAAATTTTATTAGAGAGGCTCTTGGCAGGTCTTCGTTTGAAAATGACTCAAGAGCAAATTTTTGAGTGTGATATAATAAGGCAAACTAACTCTTTAAGGTATTGGTTATTTAAAAAGATGAAACAAGTTGCGGGGAAGCTGAGTGACGTTATACTGGCAGCTCAGCCGCTTTTTGCTACAGGTATATATCTCACGTTCCTTGTCGGTAATCCACCTCTTTGGACAAGCTGGTGCATTGCACTCATCCCCTGGGTAATTCGTTTCTGGCGTACCGGTAAGCTGTTCAAGCGAACTCCATTTGATATACCTATATTGGTCTTTATCATTGGAATAATCATTGGCTATTTCGTCTCCCCTGACAAAGTAGTTAGCTGGCCAGGACTGCATACTTATCTGGCAAGTATTTTCATCTTTTATGGGATAGTTAGTAATAGCGAAGCTAAAGCCAATTACTGGCTAATATTGGGGGGTATATTGTGCCTGCTAATACTTGGTCTAACGATATATACATTCTTCCAAGGAGATAACAGATACTATTTCTTCAATGAATGGATTTCCCATTTGCCTAAAATAATCCCAAAAATCGGTGCTTTTAAACCTTCATATAATACTGCCGGCGCTGCTTTGGGTATAGCCATACCATTCCTATTAGCTTTAACTATTTTTCAGCGACAGTCCCGGCTACGTTTAGGGATAATAGGAACTCTATTTCTCTTTTTGGCTTTACTCTTCTTGAATGGCAGCGGCGGCGCCTGGTTATCAGTCATCATTGGCATTATCTTTGTTCTTACATGCCGGAAACTCTGGACATTAGCCGTAACAATCCCGGTAATAGGATTCGGCGGTTGGGCAATAGCCGCCTCATTGAATAAAGATTCATCACTGGCTCAAACCTGGGTTACTAAAATGTTTCCACTTTCTTCTATAACCGAAAGAATTAATCTTTGGCAAGATACCATTAATTTCCTTAATAATCACATCATCACCGGTCCAGGTTTAGGTATTTGGTATGAATTGTACCGAAGTAATGGCGGAAAATACGCGCTTAATGCCCATAATACTTATCTCCAACTTTATTTTGATGCGGGGCTTTTGGGTGGCATAGCTATGGTAGGTGCTGCTGTGGTTTTTGTTTATATCTGCTGGCATATCTTACGTTTATTTCCTAAAAGAAATTGGAACGGTTTAGCAATTGGCATAATCGGAAGTATGTTAGCCGGGATGGTAAATGCGGTTTTCGAGGTCAATACATCAGCGCTGATACTTAATAGCAAGACCTTCGTCAATTATCTCGCAATACCTTACCTATGGCTTTGGGCTGCTTTTCTTGTCGTGGCATATTTTAAGCTTCGTCCTGAACGTAATATGAACCATTGAATTATAGATTCAATTAAACACCTAAGTTGAATCTGTTGTCATCACTCTTTTTGTTCCAAGTACAAGTCGATCGGGCTTCTTCAACACAGTACAATGAGGAGGTTCTAGCTTACGAACTCGCAGTTCTAATTTGTCTATTTTATTAACAAACTCACTTCTCAAATTGTTCACTCGTTCATTCACTAGTTTTTCTATATGTTCATCTGCTTTCTCGAGTAACTCAATATAATAAGGTACTCGTCTGCTGTTACTGAGAGCTTTTTCAGCTAACTCATTAGCTTGCTGAGCAATACTGGTGACTTGTTCAAGTTTAGTCTCGAGTTGCTGGAGTTTAAACTCCAGTAGCTCGAGCTTAGTCACCGGCTGTTCCAGTTCACTACTCAGTTGCTGAGTTACTGGCTTTTTTATACTACTGACCTTATCACTATGAACGAAATTTTTATGTCCTCTTAAACCCTGAGTATTTTTGAATTCTTTACCACATATGTCACATTTAACCACGATAATACTCCTTCAACAAGACTAATATTTTAATGAAAATTTTTCATGGTGTTAGAGTTGACTTAACAAATTTTCCCAAAATAAATATTGTTAGTCTATTATTTTTATACCTGACTTTCAGGCATTACGGATTCCAACATTTTTATCAACGCGGCTCTTGGAATAACAATCCGGCGCCCTAACCTGATGACCGGCAATCGCCCAAGTTTGACCATCAAGTATGCTTGGGCTCTTGATATCCCTAGTAATTCACCAGCTTCAGGGACTGTTAAAGTTAATCTTCCATTTGTTGCCATTTTATATCCCACGACACTTGACAAAACTAGTTCATACTATTTATAATAAGCGTTGAGTTGATGAAATACAACACACTGTTTTGCATATTTGTTTCTTATAATGTTGCATATATTGCATTAGGAGAGTTTTAATGGCAAAAGGGCCAATTATTACAACTGATGTAAAAAATATGATTGCTCAAGTTTTCTTTGAACACTCAGATTGGAGAGCCAAAGAAATTCAGGCTGAAGTCAGTCGCCGCATCAGTAAATATGGTGATGGCTGGCCAAGTCTAAGTGTTGTTGAAAAACTATTAGTCGATATCCGCAAACGTAACAAAGAAAGTAATGATTTACCAAATCCTCTTGACGCTCCCTGGCATATAGGCACTCTTGCGAAATACCCTATTTCAACTGAAGCAATACCTAGTCTTATGGAAGCTATATGGTGGGGAGTAGAATATTTTGAGGAAATAGAATTTTCTATTCGACAGGCCAAATGGGCAGCTCGTCTTTACAATTTTGAATCATTAAAAAAACCAGGCTGCTTATATCTAGCATCATTCTGGTATGCCCATTATGAAAAAATCTGTGAATTGTCAAAAACTGAATCGGATACCAGGTGGTTCGATGATGCTTTGGATGATTTCCAAAGGCTACAAAAAGTGGCATCATCATATAGTTACGGAGTGCTTAAGAAAATGTTTGAAAATAGTATCGAAAATCAACCAATCCCAGTACCACATCCAACCCGAATAATAGTCGTTAGATAAAAGGGAGGTAGAAAATGAGAGGGCACATTGTAAAACGGAGTAAACGTAAAGGCACCTGGTCACTTAAGATTGCTACAGGAAAAGATATAATTACTGGAAAGTATAAATACCAGTGGTTTACGGTCCAGGGCAGTAAAAAGGACGCCGAGAAGCGGTTAGCAGAGATTCTCCACGAAATCGATACCGGCGCCTTTATCAATCCTGCCAAAACTACCTTAGCCGACTTCTTAAGAAGATGGCTAGATGATTATGCTAAACCCAATCTATCTCCTAAAACTGTCGAAGGGTATGAACACGTAATAACCAAATATTTAATTCCGGCATTCGGGATGATAATGCTTAGTCAGCTAAAGCCTGAGCATCTTCAAAGATATTATGCTGAAAAACGAAAGAGCGGTCTTAGCGCCCAAACGGTCCGTCATCATCACGCCATATTACACAAAGCTCTAAAGACTGCAATGGAATGGGAACTAATAAATCGTAACGCAGCTGATTCTGTGAGTTGTCCTCGAGCACAACCGGTAGAAATGCAGACCTGGAACGAACAAGAGGTTAATAAGTTCCTCGAAGTCGCTAAAGGGACACCCTATTATGCTTTATTCTACCTTGCTTTGTTTACCGGTATGAGACGATCAGAGCTGCTTGCCCTACGCTGGCAAGATATTGACTTTATAATGAGTGAGGTATACGTTAACCGTAGTCTGCATGTCCTCAAGGGCGGCAAAGTTATTCTACGAAGTCCAAAGACAAAAATGGGAAAGCGTGCCGTAGCTTTACCACCTTCTGCGTATTTAGTTCTGGATGAGTATCGGAAAACACAGGAAGCGAATTTTTTGTTGGTAGATAAGGTACTCTCGGAAACTGATTATGTGTTCAGTAACCTCGGGGAGCCATTATTACCCAATACGGTATCTCATGCTTGGGGTAAAACTGTTACACGGGCTGGAATCAAATATATACGATTCCATGATGCTCGCCATACTCACGCCAGCCTGATGCTGAAACAGGGAATACACCCTAAAATAGTCCAGGAAAGGCTAGGTCACTCCAGTATCTCAATCACTCTTGATACCTATAGCCATGTAGCCCCAGGACTTCAAGAAGCAGCGGCAAAAAGGTTTGACGAGGCTATGAGAATCAAGCATAATGAGGTTGTCTTTAGTAAGCCGGATACGCAATAATAATATGTCAATTAGTAGCAAATTAGTAGCAGATTTTAGTTATGTCTAGTAGTAAACACCTAATTTAGCTTCGTGCGCCTGTAGCTCAGTGGATAGAGCATCGGTCTTCGGAACCGAGGGTCGTGGGTTCGAATCCCTCCAGGCGCGGGAAATTCTAAAGTTGAAATAACACGCTATTTTTTCCTCTTTGATAATTTTTTTGTAATATCAATAGGTATCTTTCCTAATTCAGGGGTGATATCGCAATCAAATATCGCATATAAAAGTGATTTAAAATCTTCATCGCTCATTTTTTTATCTTTTTTCCAGTGAAATACTAGTTTAGACCTCATATAGACTGGTAGTCCTTTGTCGATTTCTGGTTCGCGAACAATAGCTATATATTTGGTTCTACTCTCACCTTGTAATAACATATCCCCTTGTATTATCATTGTTTCCCACCCCGCACCACCTTTGCGTGTATCAGCCTTTTTCATATAATTAGATTCGCAAATTAAGAGGACCTTATCTGCTCGCATTACTTCGTTAGTCATCCATTGTGGTAAATCAGTTCCTGGTTTTAGGTGGAAGATATCGATTATTGCATCTACGCCATTTTCTCTAAGTTTTATTGCTAGTTCCTTTACCCATTTCTTGTTCTCAATATCATCACCGGTGTAGCTAATAAATACTCTCGGATTTCTTATCTGTGTTTGTTTTACCTTCTCGAGAATTTTTGAATATTCAACATTAAGCGTATTGTATGTATCTTTAGAAGGAATAAATATTTCAAAAGTTGTTTCAATATCTTCTTCTTTATCCAATACTGATATTAATGAGTCAAATGAATCAAATACGGAGAGCTTTCCAGCCCCAGTCCCAAGTAAAGGTATATTTACTTGACGTAATTTATGTTGTTTACAATACTGATAAATATCATTACCAATACTTAATATTGATTCTTTAGTTGAATATACATGCCTTGCTTCTACAGACGCTGCAAAGCCAATAACCTCAGCATTTTCTAACTTAAGATTTGTGTCAACAAAAGATACTCTACCAAAAGACATATTTTGTGGAGGAAATGGCAAGCCATTTTCTTTTAAATTTGAAAGTACCCAATGAGTCACACCACCACCATCGTCACAAGGTATCACTAAAAGATCACATTTCTTATCAAAGATACTTCCCTGAGAAAGTTTAATCACCTTTTTCACCTTCTATATTATTATAAGTAATGACAATATAAAGCTCTCTGGATTTGTAGTCAAGTTTATCTATAGAAATTCTAATAAAAATTTAGTACACACACTAAGAATATACCTGCAATAACAATGCCCCCTTCCTTTTCTTTGAGAGGGGGCATTTCAATATCCCGTAAAAACTTAGTTATTTCATATTCCCAAAGACCTTGCGCACTTTAGCGTTTAAGCCGCTGCCGATTTTCTCGATGGCTTCGTAGCGGATTTTGTTAAGCTCTTTTTGCTTCTGCTCGAACTCGGCGACGGTGTAAAGCTTTTCCGGGTGCACCAGCATATCGTCAACCGCCCGTATCGCCGTCGGCACTTTAAAGCCGGAGGGGGAATCC
This sequence comes from uncultured Chloroflexia bacterium, assembly GCA_963759785.1. Lineage (GTDB taxonomy): Bacteria > Chloroflexota > Dehalococcoidia > Dehalococcoidales > RBG-16-60-22 > RBG-13-51-18. The sequence goes on along the minus strand of CAVXAM010000005.1, from coordinate 155,388 downwards.
ATCCAGTCCTCTAAGCCGCCCCGCAGCAGGGAATCGAGGACATCCATAGTATGTTTGACTTCGATTTTCTTATAGTGATAGCCCTCGCCGATGGACCCCGTGTTCATTAGATAGTAATTAATGTGGGGGAGATTCTGGAGGATATCGTAAAAGCGGTTGGCGTGCTGCGCCCTATCCCCTGCCACGAACGGGTCGTAGAAAAACTCCGTCCTGATTTTACCCGCCTGGGTGGGGTCGCCGGCAGAGGATTCCATCGCCTGCCCCAGCACCATTAAAGCGGCAGCCTGCTGGAGGTTTAGTTTACAGATGGCGGGGATGTTGGGTCCGCGTGTAATTAGCACGATATTATCAACCGACTCGACATCGATGTACGGACTGGCGTGCATAAAGTCCCTTCTTAAGACCACCGCCCTGCCGTTGGACGTCCGCTCGAAGTTCTCGAAATCGAAGTCCCCATCCTCCTTAACGAAGACGTTTTCGCAAACCGTCTCGGCTTTCAGCAGCCCGTAGAAAATCTCCACCTGCTCGCCGGGATTAACGCCCTCGGTCTTAACGAAGACGCCGCCCGCCTCGAAGCCGTGGAAAGAGCCGTCGGGCATCAGCGTGCCGCCGTCGTCCTGTATCAGCCAGGAGCGCTCCATCCCTTTACGCGCCAGGATTTTACAGGTGGTGGTGGTTTTGCCATTGGCGCTCAAAGCGATAAGTAATGTCCTTACCGACTTATAGGCGCCGTGCGACATCTGGAGATAGTCCTCACGGCAGCCGGCATGCAGGAAGATGCCGCCGCGGTTGGTCTTCGCCACCCAGTCCTCGGAAGCGAAAACGCCCTTCTTATATTCGCCGATATAGTTGCTGTTGCGCACGATTTTCACGACCCGCCCGTCGTTGAGCAGAGCCAGGCGGATGGTGATATCCTTCTGGGGGAGGGGTTTAGATTTATTGGTGTGCCAGGCGCTATCGCCGAAAAAGACAATCTGGTAGTCCGGCTTTTTCACCGGCTTATACACCGGCGCGAAGAGGTTCTTGCCGCCATAAGCGACATGGGCGAACTTAGCGGGGACGAGAAGCCGAACGACAGTGTCGCTATTGGGATTACCAACGATGCGGTCGATGGAGATAATTTTTTCTTTAGCCAGGGCTTTTTCGCAGTTCTGCAGTAGCTTAATTTCATCCTCGCCGAACTCGTCGTCGACGCTGTTTTTGGTGAACATCTGCGAGCGGGAGGTCGGCTCGCTCTCCGCCACGAAATTGTTATAAATAGTCTTAACGACATTTTCTTCTTTAGCCACTAAAGCCCGCAGGACTTCTTCGGAGGGGTTCTCGAGGAGGCGTCCCTCCGCTTTAGCTTTCTCCCGAATTCTTTCCGCCGTTTTGGCGAACTCTTCCAGATTCATTTTCGCAGCCATGTTAGACCTCCATAATCCTTTTCAATCTTATAATAAAAACACCTTCACCCTCAACAAGAAAGGAAACGAAAAAACGGGCAGGCAATTGCCCTCGAGATTTCACCGAGCTATATCTGAATTATAACAAAAATAACTGGGAATAACCAATAACCAAACAAAAATGAAAAAACCACTGGATTCCCAATCAAGTTGGGAATGACGTGGCTTTTTGAATGTATTTTACCGTCATTCCCGCGTAGGCGGGAATCCAGGTGGAGGGGGATGAAAAGACGACTGGATCCCGACTTTCGTCGGGATGGTTTCTGATGTTTTATTTAACGATTTCACCCCACACCCCATCTCTATAAAACTTTACCAGCTTGATGGGGAGGATGAGGTTGGTTAAGGTTTTATTGCTTTTGGTATAGACCTTGATATAGTTGCCGGTTAAACCCGACCAGACGCCCTGCGACTTCTGCTCCCAGAGAACGTCCATCGACCTGCCGATAAAGCGTTCTTGAAAAGCTTTAACACTTTCTCTAGATAGAGCCAGCATCTGGTTGCTGCGTTCTTTCTTGACCACGTCCGAAATCTGCTGGGGCATGGTGGCGGCGGCCGTACCGGGGCGGGGGGAAAAGGGGAAAACATGGATGCGGGCGAACTGTATCTCACGGCAGAAATAGAGCGTTTCTTTAAACTCCGCATCGGTCTCGCCGGGGAAGCCCACGATAACGTCAGTAGTTATCGCCGCATCCGGCACCATTTTACGTATCAGTTTACCAGCATTACGATAGTCAGCGACCGTATAACGCCGGTTCATCCTCTTTAGAACAGCATTGCTGCCGCTTTGTAAAGACAGATGAAAATGGGGACACAACCGCGCATCCCGCCAGAGCTCGATAAGGTCGGGGGTAATATGGTGGGGCTGAAGGGAAGAAAGCCTTAAGCGCGGGAGGGGCGTTTCGGCGAGGATACGTTTTATTAGTCCTACCAGGGTCACGTCATTACTCTTATAACCGCCGATTTCGGTGCCGGTCAGTACCACTTCGCGATAACCGTTGGCGATAAAACCTTTGACTAAAGCTAAAACGTTATCCGCCGACACGTTTATTTCCCGCTGGCGGACGTAAGGCACGATGCAGTAGGTACAAAAATTCTTACAGCCGTCCTGAATTTTTAAAAAAGCGCGGGTGCGGCGCGAGGCGTGGGGTCCGGAGGGGACGGCTGAAGATTGTTTCGTTTCTCCCAATAAATTCAATAAATTCATCTTCCGGTCGTTGCCGAGGACGAGCTCGACGCCCTCGATTTTAGAGAGTTCTTCCGGGGCGCGGTGGGCGTAACAGCCGATAACGATAAGGCGGGCACTCGGATTGCGGCGCCGTGCCATTCTTAAGAGATGACGCGACTTGCGGTCGGCGACATGCGTCACCGTGCAGGTATTTAAGATATAAATATCCGCTTTAGTATCAGCGTCCACCAAACGATAGCCGGCGGCTTCCAGCTGGCGGGCTAGAGACTGTATCTCCGCCTGATTCAGCTTACAGCCGAGGCTGTCTAAAGCAACCGTGGGACGACGTGATTTTGTGCTCATATTCTATAAAAATTATAACGTTTGTAAATATAAGAGGTCAAAAAGAGGGTGGGGGATGTGTCATTGCGAGGAGTCCTTCCATAGAAGGACGACGCGGCAATCTCAATAATTGTCGTTATACTATCCAAGAAATTGCCGCGCCTCCCAATTCGCAGAAGTAAAGAAGCTCATTGGGATGGCTCGCAATGACAATTGTATGAAGCCAGCCAACTTGAAAAAAATCGTTAAATATGTTAAAAATAAGTGTAAAATCCTCAACATTTTCAAGCCCCACCCGCTTAAGGAGGTTCCTGCCATCGATAGTCAAACCCAAAGAGTTGTAGTTACCGGCATCGGCGCGCTTACCCCGTTGGGACTGGACATGGCGACAACCTGGGAAGCCCTTATCGCCGGCAAATCAGGTATCGACTACATTACCCTTTTCGACGCTTCGAACTTAGCGGTAAGGTTCGCCGGCGAAGTTAAAGGATTCAATGCCACCGACTACGTTAATCCGAAAGAAGCGCGGCGGATGGACCGTTTCGCCCAACTAGCGGTCGCGGCCGGCTTCCAGGCGGTCAAAGACGCCAAACTGACCATCGACGCCTCCAATGAAAATGATATCGGAGTCTTTATCGGGAGCGGCATCGGCGGCTTGACCACGCTTTTCGAACAGGCGCGGGTGCTGGTGGAAAAAGGGCCGGACAGGGTTAGTCCCTTCCTAGCGCCGATGATGATTGCCGACATCGCGGCGGCGCAAATTTCGATAGCTTTAGGGGTTAAAGGACCTAACATGTGCATGACGTCCGCCTGCTCCAGCGGGTCGGACGCTATCGGTTTAGCCGCGGAATATATAAAGTTCGGTAACGCGGAGGTAATGATTGCCGGCGGCGCCGAAGCGATTATCAATCCGCTGGGTGTCACCGCCTTCAGTCAGCTTAAAGCCCTTTCTACCAGAAACGATGCCCCCCAAAAAGCCTCCCGTCCCTTCGATAGAGATAGGGACGGCTTTATCCTCGCCGAGGGCGCGGTCGTCCTCATCCTTGAAAGCCTAGAGCACGCCATAAAACGCGGCGCTAATATCCTGGCGGAAATCGTCGGCTACGGTGCCACTGCCGATTCATTCCACGTTACCCAGCCGTTAGAAAGCGGTGATGGGGCGGCTAAAGCGATGCAGATGGCGATGAGAAGGGGCAATATCAAACCCGAAGAAATCGATTATATTAACGCCCACGGCACATCCACCCAGCTTAACGACGTCATGGAGACTAAAGCTATCAAAACAGCTCTCGGCGACTACGCCTATAAAGTGCCCATCAGCTCGACCAAGTCGATGACCGGTCACTTAATCGGCTGCGCCGGAGCGCTTGAACCGGCTATCTGTATCATGACGATTTTAAGGGGAATTATCCCCCCGACGATTAACTACGAAAATCCCGACCCCGCCTGCGATTTGGATTATGTGCCTAACGTCGCCCGGAAGAAGGATGTTAAAACCGCCCTTACCAGTTCCTTCGGTTTCGGGGGACATAATTCTGTCGTGATATTAAAAAAATATACCGAGGCATAATCTTGAGTCATTGCCGCTGGAATTTACTACCACCGGTAACCGTCCTTCCGGATAAGGACAGCTCTGCGCGTTATTCTCCTTTATTAATCCAACTACTGCATAATCGCGGCGTTACGCGACCCGAGGATTTCCCGGCTTTCCTCGCCAGCGACCGAAGTTTAGTGGGCGACCCTTACCTTTTCCCGGATATGCAAAAAGCCGTCGGCAGGCTTTATCAGGCGCTGCTTAAGGGCGAGACCATCGGTATTTACGGCGACTTCGATGCCGACGGCATTACCGCTACCGCCGCGCTCGTTCAGGGACTATCTTTGCTGAACGGGAAAACCATCCCTTATATCCCCCACCGCCAGACGGAGGGTCACGGTCTGACTACGCCGGTACTGAAAAGACTCCAGGAGCAGGGGGTAAGCCTGGTTATCTCCGTCGATTGCGGCATTACCGATATAGCCGAGGTAAAAAGAGCGACGCATATGGGGCTGGATATTATCATCACCGACCACCACAGTCCCCTGAACGAAGTCCCCGAGGCTTTCGCCATCATCAATCCTAAAGTAAACGGAACGAAGGATTTGTTTATTAATCTGGCGGGGGTGGGGGTGGCTTTTAAACTCTTGCAGGGGCTTTTCCAGAACCTCGGTAAAGAAGACCAACTCAACGTCGTGATGGATTTAGTCGCTATCGGCACGATCGCCGATATGTCGCCGCCGCTGGGCGAAAACCGTTTTCTCATCAAAGAGGGACTTAATAAAATCAACACCAACCCTCGCCCCGGCATCCGCGAACTGATTAACCTGACCAGGCTGGAAGCCGGCACCATCGACGCCGACCGAATTTCATGGGTTATCGCGCCGTGCCTTAACGCCGCCGGCAGACTTGCCGATGGGCTGACCGGCTATAATTTGCTGATAACCGAGTCGGATATAGAAGCGCAAGAACTGGCGAACTGGCTGGCTCGTAAGAACGAGGAAAGACAACACCTCACTACCTCTACCTTAGCCAGAGCCCGCGAGCAGGTCATCGCTTTAGGGCTGCCGCCGTTATTGATAACCGCCGATAAAGAATATCCGATGGGCATCGCCGGTCTGGTGGCAAGCCGGCTGACCGAAGAATTTTACCGTCCCTCGGTGGTCATTCATACCGCGGATACTATCTGTCATGGCAGCTGTCGCAGTATACCGGAGTTCGATATCATTGCCGCGTTGCATAAATTTAGCAGCTACTTTTCGCGCTACGGCGGGCATGCCGCTGCTGCTGGCTTTACCATGCCGATCGAGAACTTGCCGCAATTCGAAGCAGAGTTGTCCGCGCTGGTGGCGGAAAAACTGGTCGGTGTTGAATTACGACCGCACCTTAATATCGATGCCGAAGTTAAGCTCAACGAACTCGGCGGGGATACTTACCCCACCACGCAGACGCTGGCGCCTTTCGGGCATGGCAACCCGGTACCCACTTTCTTAAGCCGCGGGGTTGATGTACTGGAAAGACGCACGATGGGCAACAGCAACGACCACCTGCGGATGAAGCTTAAACAAGCCGGCTCGGTCTGGGACGCGGTGGCTTTCCGTTTAGCTAACCACCAGAGTGAATTCGCGCCGCATATTGACGTCGTTTATAACCTGGAGATAGATAACTGGGGCGGCAAAAAGCAACTAAGACTGAATATCCTGGACTTTAAAAAGAGCGGCTGATAGGAGCAATATATGAAAAATCCGAACGGTCCGTATCCCGGCAGGCAGCTATTCCTCGGGCAGACGAAAGAAGGCAAACCGGCTTTCGCTTATCTGGTTACGGGGCGTAGTCCAACCAGCCGCGAACGCCGCGTTAAACCGATGGAAAACGGCATCTATAATGAGCCAATCGGCAACCAGCCTTACGACTGGCTCCGGCATTACCCGGCGGTGAAATATGATAATACTATCGGGCTCCTGGCGGTGACTAACGGCATCCAGACCGAAGCTGTTTTCGAGATGTATCGCCTGCTTTACCACTGCGCCGCGAGACCCGCTAAAGACTATTTAAAGAAAATAATGGACGGCGCTAACTATGAGCCGGATAGTCTCAAAACGCCTCGCATTTCTGGCGTCATTACGAATAGCGGCGATAAAAAACCCGTTTATATCGTCAGCATCAAAACGGCAGACAAACCGGCATTTACCTGGGAAGTAACGCCGAAACAGGGCGTGATGCTCGGTGTCTCCACCTATCAAGGTGATATGGAAAACCCGGCACCTTTTAAGACGGATAAAGGACCGACGGAGCTTAAGTTTACCGCCGGCACGCCGCAGGAGATAGCCGACTTTATTTACGAGATTTCAGCCGCCATTTATAAAGGCGACGATATCCGGGTCTGCGCTATCGGCGGCGTAAGAACGGATACTAACTGGAAGCTGGCGTTTATTAACCGGCACAAAGGTTAACAGCAAAATGTCATTCCAGCGAAGGCTGGAATCTATTTAGAATACCCTAGATTTCCTGATTTTTATATGGATTCTGGCCTACGCCAGAATGACAATACACTTTTCTCCTGACAGTGTTTTAAGTAGCATTTTTTTCTTTGGGTACTACCTCCGCTTCCTCCCCCTTTTTCACCCAACGCGTGCGCCAGGCTATGAGGCCGATACAGATAATCAGCACGATAATGCCGATAATCTGCGCCTGGTGTAAACCGAAGAGAAAGTTCGACCCCTCGCGGAGGAAGTCACTACTGATGCGCCAGATGGCATAAAGCGCCAGATAGACGGTAAATAACGAACCATCCGGCTTAAGTTTTTTTCGAAGTAGCAATAAAATTCCAAAGACGATAAGACAATAGATTATTTCGTAGAGAACGACGGGGTGGGTGGGGGTATTCATTTGAGGATACCGCCAAAAAGCCGGGCTGTTGGGACTGGTGTAAACGAATCCCCAGGGCAGTGAGGTCGGGAAGCCGTAGTCATCACCGAGGATAGTGCAACCCACCCTGCCGATTGCCTGTCCCAGGATAATGCCAGGAGCCAGCACATCCGCCATGTGGGCGAAGGAATGCTTGCTGAAGTAGTTATAAAGCCAGATGCCTAAAGCCGCCCCTAATACCGCTCCCCAAATCGTTAGCCCTTCCCCACCGATGATTTTTCCAGGGTTCGCCCAGTAATAATCCCACTGGTCGATGATGTGGAGGAGGCGGGAGAAAATAATACCGGACGGGATGCCGACGAGGGCGGCGTTAAGCGCCATATTATAGTTGAGGCGGGGGTCTTTTTTCACCGCCAGCACCAGCCAGCCGACTACAGTAAATACCGCCAGCGCCACCATAATACCGTACCAGCCAATAGACAGGGAGCCGATGTGAAAGGCAATTGGGTCGATACTAATGTAAATCATTTTTATGCTCGCTTTTCTTTTTTACCCCACACCGCCTGGATTCCCGCCTGCGCGGGAATGACGTTGTGGCGAATTTAAGAGGTCAAAGCCTCGACGAAGTCCGTCGCATTAAAGGTTACCATATCTTCGAGTCCCTCGCCAACACCGATGAGCTGGATAGGGAGTTTCAACTCGTCGCAAATCGCCAGGACGATGCCGCCCTTAGCCGTGCCGTCCAGTTTGGCGATAAAGATGCCGGTGACGCCGACCGCTTCGGTAAAGTAGCGCGCCTGGGCGAGTCCGTTCTGGCCGGTGGTGGCATCGAGGACGAGGATTACTTGATGCGGGGCGGTAGCATCCAGTTTGACAGCCACGCGTTTGACTTTCTTTAGCTCTTCCATCAGGTTGAACTTGGTATGGAGGCGTCCGGCGGTATCGACAATGAGAATGTCCGCTCCGCGGCTCTTGGCCGCCTGCCAGGCGTCGTAAACTACGGCACCGGGGTCCGCGTTAGGCTGTCCCGCGATAACGTCCACCCCCTCCCGCTCCCCCTGTTTCTTAAGCTGGTCGATGGCGGCGGCGCGGAAAGTATCGGCGGCGGCGAGGAGGACATTTTTGCCTTCTTTTTTATATGAATAAGCGAGCTTGGCGATAGAGGTGGTCTTGCCGCTGCCGTTAACGCCGATGACGAGTATTACCTCCGGGGGCGTTACGTTGGGGGGAATAGGAGAGGGGAGATTAAGGATTTTCACCATCTCTTCTTTAAGGATACCGCGGACGCTAGAGCCGTCCAGTTTTTCGTCGGCGGCACGCTCTTTAACGGTATTGATGAGTTTTTCAGTAGTGCCGACACCGACATCGGCGGATATAAGCAACTCTTCCAGCTCGTCCCAGACCTCTTTACCGATAGAGACACGGTCGAAGAGGGACATCGCTTTGCCGAACCAGGAATCGCGGGTTTTCTTTAGGACTTTCTGGAAGATGTTGATAGGACGGCTCCTTTTTAGTTAACAGTTTACATCTCTCGACTACGCTCGAGATAAAGTATACAAGAGACGAGGGGTAAAGGGGAAGTGCGAATAATACCTCTCCCTTTGGTAAAGGGAGATTGAGAGGGTTTTTAAAAACTCCCTTAATCCCTTCCTTCGGCATCGTTCAGGACAGGCCTTTACGAAAGAGGGAGACGAGTGAAGAGTTAACGACTTTTGAAACATCTTTTAAAAAATGCTATTATCATTTAAAATATCGCCTTATTAAGATGAAATATGGATATAAAAAAAGTTTATACGGTCTATTTAAGCCCGACAGGCACAACGGAAAAGGCGGTAAAAGCTATTGCGGAAGGCACCGGCTTACCTTGCGAAAATATCGACCTGACGACATTGAAATCACGACAAAACAGCAGTCACACATTCACCAAGAACGACCTGATAGTGGCCGGCATGCCGGTTTATGGCGGCAGACTTCCTATGAATCTTGATAACTTCTTCTCCGGGCTAAAGGGTAACGATACCCCATCTATCGCCCTGGTGATGTATGGCAACCGCGAATATGAAGACGCTTTAATCGAGCTGAAGATAAGATTAGAAGAACGCGGGTTTAAAGTGATTGCCGGAGCCGCATTCATCGGCGAGCACACCTTCAGTAAGAAAATAGCAACCGGACGACCGGATGCTGGAGACCTGAAAATCGCTAAAGATTTCGGTGGAAAAGTAATCAAGGAAATAGAAAAAACATTAACCGGCACGCTGTCCGTCAAGGGTAATTATCCTTACGTAAAACAGGGGTTTAACCCTGCCATAACCAACCCTTTGATTGAACATACTAAAATAAACACGACCGAAGATTGCACGCGCTGCGGGGTATGCGCGGAAAACTGTCCCTGGGGAGCTATAGACTATAATGACTTTACCACTGAATCTACAAAGTGTCTGCGGTGTTTCAGGTGCATCAAGATATGTCCGGAAGGAGCGAAAAAGGTAGTTGACCCGGAATTTGATGAGTGGTTAAAAGGATTTATAGAAAGGCTGACGGCTGTCCGTAAAGAACCGGAATTATTCTTGCCTCAATAAACCTAAATAGTTTACCCTCCCTGTAACTCCTCCAAAATTACCCGCGCAGCCGCTTTATCTAAGGGCTTGTTGTTGTTGCCGCACTTGGGACTCTGCACGCAGGAGGGGCAGCCGTCTTCGCAGGGGCACTCGGCGATAACGCGCAGGGTCGCCTGCCACAAATCTTCTATCATATCGTACCCCTTTTCGGCGATGCCGATGCCGCCGGGGTAGGCGTCGTAAATAAAGACCTCGGCGCGGCCGGTATCCGGGTGCATCGGGGTGGAAACGCCGCCGATGTCGTTTCTATCGCATAAAGCGAAGAGGGGTAAAATACCGATAGCGGCATGTTCTGTAGCGTGCAACCCGCCGGCGAAGTCCTGACCCTTTTCGGCGATGCGGGCGATTGCCTGCGATGGGATATCGAACCAAAGCGCCACGGTGTTAAAGCGGATGGTGGGGAGGTCTAAAGGCTCGTCGCCGATATTCTCCTCGGAGAACTGGCGATACTTTTTAAAACCGACGACGTCAATCGTCACCTCCACATCCCCGACGCTAACGTTAACCAGACCGACCGTTTTGGTGCTCCTTACTTTAAGCACGTGCAGGTTATGAATTTCTTTCGTCTCGGTGTAGTAGTTGGCACGGGTCGGCTCGGCGTAAGCGACCTTATTCGTCAGGTCGAGCTTGGTTATCAGGTAGGAATCGCCCTGGTGCAGATAGATAGCGCCGGGGTGCACCTGGAAGAAGGCGACCGAGCTTTCGACCGTTTCCATCAGCGAGCCGGTGGCGACATCGACGACGGCGTAGTCTTCGCCGGAAGAGGAGCGGATATTGATTTTGGGGGCGGGGGCCGTGAGGGAGGGGGCAACGTACCACTTGTTGCGCCGCTCCCTTAATTCCCCCTCCTCCACCAAAGCGTCCCGCTGTTTTTCAAAGTCCTCGCCGAAAATCTTTTCATCTAAAGCCTCCAGCGGCTTTTCCCAGGCGGCGCAGAGCAGGTGGGCTTTAAGGATATAGGGATTGGCGGGGTTGACTAAAACATGCTCGAAGCCCTTGCGGAAAAAGTCGGACGGGTGGCGCATAAAATACTGGTCGAGGGGATTATCCCAGGCGACCAAAAAGCTTAAAGACTCGCCCTGGCTACGTCCGCTCCGCCCCGCTTGCTGCCAGGTGGACGAGATACTGCCCGGGTAGCCATCGAGTATCGTCGCTTCGAGTCCCCCGCTATCGATGCCCAGCTCTAAAGCGTTAGTCGCCACCACCCCCAACAGCTTCCCCCCGAATAATTCCTGCTCAATGCGGCGGCGGTCTTCCGGCATATAGCCGCCACGGTAAGGCATCACCAGTTTCGAGAGTTCATGGCTCCCTTCCTTAAGACGGTCGCGGGCGTAAATATAGATAAGCTCGCAAAGGCGACGGGTGCGGGTAAACGTCAAAGTACGCGAGCCCTGCAGCATCAGCTCGGTAAAGATATTCGTCGACTCCCAGTGGGCGCTGCGGCGGGCGGTCTTCTTTTCATCCATCAGGGGCGGATTCCAGAAAACAAAGTCCTTCCAGCCCCGCGGCGAGCCGTCGTTATCGACCACCTCGCAGGGAAGACCGGTCAATCCTAAAGCGTGCTCGCCGGGATTGGCGACGGTGGCGGTGCAAAGGATAAACTGCGGCGAAGAACCGTAAAGCTGGCAAAGACGGCGCAGGCGGCGTAAGACACAGGCAACGTGCGAGCCGAAAACGCCGCGGTAAATATGGGCTTCATCGACAACGACGTACTTAAGATGCCGTAAAAGGGTCGCCCACTGCTGGTGGTTGGGCATGATACCGACGTGCAACATATCCGGGTTCGTCAGGATAACACGTCCGTGCCGCCTGACATCCGCCCTTTCCGAGCGCGGTGTATCGCCGTCGAAAGTGGCGAGGGCTTCGGGGGGTAAAAGGGCGGGGGAAAAAAGCTCGTTCAACTTACGCAGCTGGTCCTGGGCGAGGGCTTTGGTGGGGAAAAGATAGAGGGCGCGGGCAGCGGGTTCGGTCAACATCGCCTGCATGACGACAATGTTATAAACCAGACTCTTACCCGAGGCACTGGAAGTGGCGATAATAACGTTGTTGCCGGCGCGGACGTGGTTCACGGCATCCGCTTGGTGGGTGTAGAGACGAGAAAAACCATGCGCATCGAGGCAATCCTGTAACGCCGGCTCTAAGGGTTCGTCGAGCTTGCCGTAGGCGGCGCGGCGTGGAGCGATATGCTCGATATGGGCAATCTGATTGGCGTAATTCTTCAGCCCGCGGATATGGTTGAGGAAAGCCTGGATTTCCATGCATCCCTGCCTTAAATATCGATTATTTCGGTGGAATAGTCGAGAAACTCGGCGTCGAACCCGCCGGTCTCGATAAAGTGGACGGCTTTAGAGAGGACTTCGTTACTATGGCGTTTATCGTTGCTGATACAGCAGATGCCGATAGTCGCCACCTGCCAGCTGTCGTTATCGTCCACTTCGGCTACGGCGACATCGAAGCGCGACTTAACCCGCCCGATGATGGACTTAACGACCATACGTTTACCCTTTAAATCCATATTTTCCGGGATACGCAGGCTGATACGAGCGACACCGACATTCATTGGTTTTAAGATACCACCCGTTTAAAAGAGTGTCAAACGAGATTAAGGCTTTGTCATTGCGAGGAGTACATTCGCTTCGCTCAGTATAAACTATAAGCGACGCGGCAATCTCTATCATCAAATTACATTTATCCAAGAGATTGCCACGCCTCCCGATTCACAAGGAGGTTTTCGAGTTCATCGGGATGGCTCGCAATGACAATACCAAAAAAGAGGTTGTAAAAAAATATCTGCCACGCATAAATCCCTACACGTGGCAGATATCATCCACTTAAAAATTTTCTAAAGTAACTGCAGGGTCTTAATAATATAGTCCGGGTCACCGAATAAGGTAAATCTTGCTTTGTTTTCTTTTTCGATGAATTCATAATCGAATTTCGCTGGCGGGGTGTTGTCTTCTCGGCTGTTGATAACCTTGACCAGTTTTTCATACATCTTAAACCCGGCTTTAGCGTTTTCGCAGTAATAATCGACGATAGTGCAAACTTGGATTTCTCCTTCGACATCGGTGTTAACCCCGTCGATAAAGTCCAGGACCTGCTGTTTTCTATGGCTGCTGTATTCAGTCAAAAAATTACTGTTGCCAAACAACTGTTTGATATTATCCATGGTAAATCTCCATTGTCCTCCGATTTTTTGTCCCTTCAGGCTGCCGTCTTTAAGGTAATTCCGAATAGTACGGGATGTTAAGCTGGTCATCTTCGCGATGTCTTCGACCGTATAAAGTTTTTTAAACTCACCCATGTTGAACCTCCTGATTTTCTTAAACAAACAACGTGCACTTTGCTTGTTATTATCATTATATTTCATATTTTTTCATATGTCAATACATTTATTCATATTTTTTCATAAATTTTCATAAATAGAGCGAAACGGGTGGATTCCCGATCAGGTCGGGAATGACGTGTTATTCCATCCTTATTCGTCATTCCCATGTAAATGGGAATCCAGGGGGAGGTAGCGGGGAAAAACGTTAAAGACAGGCCCGTATTATCCAGACGGATACCGTCAGCTGTTCGCCGTCAACTCTAAAGTCTTCCTTTTTAAAAGCCAGCGTCAGGTCGTCATACACTCCCGCGAACTCGTCAATAAAGGTTTGCGCCATATTGCCGCCGTATTTTTCACGGATAATTCGGTTAGTAGTTTCTATCGCGGCGGTGTTCTGATACATGAAGTCGGCAATAACGATACGTCCTTTTAGATTTAGCAGGTTTTTCATCAAAGGGACTGACTTCGCTTTTTCTTCTGGTGTTAGATGATGAAAAGCATAAGCAGAAACTATCAGGTCAACTTTTTTTAAAGCGCGGGGATACTTTAGAAAACCGCCGGTCATTACCTTGATAGCGGGGAACTTTTTACGACAGATTTTCAACATATCCGGCGAGGGGTCGATACCTGTAACCTTTAGTCCGTGCGGTAAAAAGCGGGCGCCCAAATTACCCGTGCCGGTGCCGATATCTAAAACGGAAGAATAATCATTTGCTCCTAACTGGCAGTATTCCACAACCTTGTCCAGGACGTGGTCGTAGCCGCCGAACATCCATTCGTTAGTCGGCGAAGCCTTGGCGACCTGTTCATCATAAGTCGGCGCCCACTTACGAAAACCAAATTTGTCTTTAGGCATCTTTCTCGAATAATTGCAGTATACAACTTCGCAGGCTGTGTTTCCTTATTATTACCGATATTATATTGCCCGTGAGTCTACCTTATGCTAATATACACATATATAACAATCGTTAACCGCGCCTGTATATGAGGGAACGCTAATGCCCAATAAAATATATCTAATCGACGTAACGAACCGCGACGGCGTACAGACAGCCAAGCTGGGACTTTCCAAGCTGGAAAAAACCATGATCAATATCTACCTGAACGAAATGGGTATCTTCCAGTCAGAGTTCGGCTTCCCTACCACCAGGCATGAGACGAATTACCTGCTGGCTAACCTGGAACTGGCGAAAATGGGCGTCCTTAAGCCAATCCGATTGGGCGGGTGGATTAGGGCGGTTACCGAGGACGTGAAACTGACCTTTGAAAGAGTACCCAAAATCGAGCACCTTAACCTATCTATTTCCACGTCCGACCAGATGATTAGCGGTAAATTCCAAGGGAAAAAGAGTCGAGCTAGCGTTATCAAGGACATGGTTGCTGCGGTTAAGCTAGCTCGAAAATACGGGGTAAAATCCGTCGGGGCTAATGCCGAAGATGCATCACGTACTGATATCAACTACCTCATCGAGTTCGGACTGGCGGCTAAAGAGGCCGGGGCAGATAGGCTGCGTTACTGTGATACCCTGGGCTACGATAATCCTTTTACCATCTACGAAACCGCCAGAAAGCTGGCGGAGAACATAAAAATGCCCATCGAACTGCATTGCCATGGCGACCTGGGGATGGCAGTAGCTAACTCTATCGCTGGGGCAAAAGGGGTTATCGATGGAGGTCGGGACGCCTATATCAACACTACCATTAACGGCATCGGGGAGCGGGCAGGCAACGCCGATCTGATAGCCGTAATCCTCGCCTTAACGAAATCGAAGGGCTTTGTTAATAAATACCAGCTTGGCGGTGACATCAAATTTAAAATGGCGTCCAAGATAGCTAAATTCACCAGTTACGCCTTCGATGTGCCGATACCGATTAACCAGCCGGGGGTGGGTGCCAACGCCTTCGCCCACGCATCCGGCATTCATGCCGACGGCGTGCTGAAAGACCCGGGTAACTACGAACTTTATAGCTACGAGGAACTGGGGCGCGGCGAACCGATTTCCGTCGAGACGGGACGCGAAATAATCACCGGGCAATATAGCGGCATCTCCGGATTTAGCCATGTCATGGGGAAATTAAACATCTCCTTTAAAGATAAAAGCCGCAATGAAGCCAACGAAATTCTAGAATTAGCCAGATACGCTAACGTGGAATCACACAAGCCGCTGGTGGAAGATGAGTTAAAATTCATCGCCGAATATCCGCAAATCGCGAAAAAACTCCTGACCATGACACCGTTGTCTTAGGGGTATGGATACTCAATTATTAAATCAAGTTCTACCTGACATATATCAACGTCTTTATAAAAAATACGGTCCCCAGCATTGGTGGCCTGCCGAAGAACCGTTCGAGGTCATCGTCGGCGCTATACTAACGCAATCCACCGCTTGGACGAACGTTGAAAAAGCCATTAATAACCTCAAGCAGGCTGGAGTACTTACACCGGACGCTTTACGAAAACTTTCCCAGGACGAGCTGGCATCGCTGATTTATTCCTGCGGCTATTTTAACGTTAAAGCGAGTAAGCTTAAAGCCTTCGCGACATGGTTCGGCAAGTATTTTAATGATAGTTTGGAAAAATTATTCGCTCAAGATACTTTAAAGCTGCGCCAACAGCTCCTCGGTATTTTCGGCATCGGTGACGAATCCGCTGATTCCATATTATTGTACGCCGGTAATAAACCGGTCTTCGTTATCGACGCTTATACACAACGTATTTTCGGACGATTAGGAATAAAACCTCGTAACGATAGCTATGCAAACTGGCAAGCGATATTTATGAAAAACTTATCGCCTGATGCCGTTGTTTTTAACGAATATCACGCACTCCTGGTTCGCCTGGCTAAAGAAGTTTGCCGAACATACCCCTTATGCCAGGATTGCTGCTTAAGTCTATCAGATAAACTTACCGACAATCAGTTCCCCTGCAGTGAACTCTTGAAAAAATAGAGTCATTTTTACTCCAAAATAAACCTATCCGCTTCGTATTTTTATCTTCTTTTTTACCCCGGTAACCGCGCATAGTTGTAATGAAATGTTTATATGCCAACCCTCGATTTTTATGTGTTAGTTACTGCCCTGCTGTTATTCTTGATACGCTATCGAGTAAAAAGATAGCGAAGCAAAAGAAAGATCAACACTGCGCGAGCAGTGGTCTGACTCTTTAAAAGAGGAGGTCATCACTATGTGGAAGAAGTTGTTAAAGAGGTTCAAAGCTGACCAAAAGGGTATCACCGGTCTGGAAACCGCCATCGTCCTGATAGCTTTTGTCATCGTGGCATCGGTGTTCGCCTACGTGGTACTGTCCGCTGGTCTATTTTCCTCGCAAAAAGCCAAGGAAGCCATCACTAGCGGTTTGGGGTCAACGATGAGTGTCCTGCAGCTGAAAGGCGACGTTATCGCTAAAATGGAAAACGGATCGATGACGCAAATCGATTTAACCGTAGGCATTCCTGCTGCTGGCAGCCCGGTTGACTTCAATACGACAGATAATGGTACCAAGATGGTGGTAATCACCTATGCCGATGACGAAACCATCATTAATTCATGTAACTGGACGTTGTTTAAATTGACCGACATAAATGGTGATAATCTACTGGACCCGAATGAATTGTTCCTGCTACAAGTCGACCTGGCCAGTACCGGCAATGTTAGTATCGGACCTTATCACCGGTTCACTCTGATGGTCAAGCCGCCAGATGGCCCAGTATTGAGCATCGAACGGACAATACCTGCCAGAGTCAGTGAATACGTTAACCTGCACTAAGGTCAGCTTTAAGAGAACTTAATATATTGAAACCAAAATCGACGACTCACGCCGTCGATTATCAGGAGGACTTAGAGAAGACTTCAGATGAAGTAACCTGGTTAATAGTCAAACACCGAGGGTGACGCTAATAACGTCACCCTTTTGTTATTGCCCATAAAGTTTGGAGAATACGACGCCGGTAATCCAGCGGTACCGGCAGGCTTTGTTCAAAAAGGTCGATGGATTCGACCGAAACACCGGATAAATGCGCCAACTTCTGGCGGGTAATGTGCCCGGCCAGTCTTAGCTTACGAGCTTTATATCCCAGTGATGATTCGCGGGTTAATTCTAAAACAGCCGACATGATAATGCCTCAAACATAAAGATACCTTCCTGCAAAATACTGTGCTAGCATGTCAACACCAACGGTATCTGGGGGTTGACACCTAAATAGCCACTCATTTTGCTTTGACTTGCATCATGGAGTATAGTCTGGTAAGCTTTCTGACAGGACTTTTAACAGGCAGGTAGTAAAGTGTCGCCAGACCTAAAAGTGCAATTAGCCCCGAAAAATAAAAAGGGACTGCTACTGGAAAATCCCGTCATGACATCATCCGGAACCTTCGGCTACGGGATTGAATACAGCGAGCTTTTCGATATCCAGCGGCTGGGCGCCATTATCTGTAAAGGCACCACCCTAAAACCCCGCGAGGGCAATAAACAGCCCCGCCTGGTAGAAACAACTTCAGGCGTTATCAACTCAATTGGACTCCAAAATATCGGGGTCAAGGCAGTTATAAAAGATAAGGCGCCGGTCTGGGCGGGGTGGAGGGTGCCGGTTATTGTTAATATCGCCGGGGATAATGTCGAGGATTACGGCAAGCTAGCCCGCGAGCTGGACGGCGTTAAAGGCGTTAGTGGCATCGAAGTTAATATCAGCTGCCCCAACGTTAGCGCTGGCGGCGCCGCCTTCGGGGCGAGCCCGGACTGCGCCGCAGAAGTAGTTAAACTTGTCAGGTCGGCGACATCCTTACCGATACTGGTGAAACTTACACCTAACGCACCGGACGTCGCGGCGGTGGCTAAAGCGGTAGAGGCTGCCGGGGCTGATGCTGTATCGCTGGTGAACTGCTTTAAAGGCATGGCGATAGACATTAACCAGCGAAAACTCATCATCGCTAACGGCACTGGAGGACTCTCCGGTCCGGCGATAAAGCCGTTAGCGCTGGCATTAGTTTACGAGGTAGTGGGGGCGGTAAAGATACCGGTGGTGGGGTGCGGGGGAATTACGAAGGCGGAGGACGCTTTAGAGTACTATAATGGCGGGGGCGAGCGCGATACAGGTAGGGTCGGCGACATTCCCTAATCCGCGGGCTTCTTTAGATATCCTGGAAGGGATTATCCGGTTCATGGAAAAAGAGGGGATAAAGAGCCTTAAGGAAATCATCGGGGCGGCGCGGAAGTAGAATTCATCTCAAATCATTGAGCATCTTTCCCAGTTAAGATATAATTAATTGTTGAATCTTTCCTTTTCTCCGCTAATGAGGAGGGGTCGCATAGTGGTCTAGTGCGGTCGCCTGCTAAGCGATTTCCCCGGGAAACTGGGGACGAGGGTTCGAATCCCTCCCCCTCCGCTTTACCCTGAGCGAAGTCGAAGGGCTTTTACCCCGAGCGAACAAGTGAGTCGAGGGGCTTTATCCCATTCATAGTATATTATTAATATGCCAAGCTATCATATCTGGACCATCGGCTGCCAGATGAACAAAGCCGAATCGGAACGCCTTGCCGCCCGCTTTGAAGGGCTGGGGTATAAGGCGGTTAAAAGCGTTAACGACGCCGACCTGATTGTGCTGAACAGCTGCGTCGTGCGCCAAAGCGCCGAAGATAAGGTCGTGAATAAACTCCATGACCTCAACCACCTGAAAAAAGAAAAACCGCCAACGCTTTTAGCCCTCACCGGCTGCATGGTGGATTCCGATACTACCGGCCTGCATAAGAAATTCCCTTTCATCGACCAATTCTTTAAAGCCGGCGAACAGCCGCCGTGGCTGGATAAAGCGGAAACACCTTCACTACCGAAACGTCCAACGCCAAGCGTATACGTCGCTATCAGCCAGGGGTGCGATAATTTCTGCTCCTACTGCATCGTCCCCTACCGTCGCGGACGTGAACTCAGCAGGCTTTTAGATGAAATCGTCTGTGAGGTGGAGGAGTTGGCGCGGCGGGGCACTAAAGAGATTATCCTGCTGGGGCAGAACGTTGACTCTTACGGACACGACCTAAAGGGCAAGCCGGACCTTGCCGACCTACTCACCGAACTTAATAAAATTGAGGGACTAAAACGTCTGCGCTTCCTCACCAACCACCCTAAAGATATGAGTCTAAAGCTTATCGAGGCTGTCGGTACTTTAGATAAAGTCTGCGAGCAGATAAATTTACCGGTGCAGGCTGGCAGCAATGCTATCCTTAAAATGATGAACCGCGGTTATACTGCGTCACAATACCTCCAGCTTGTGAAACAAATACGCAAAAAAATCCCCGCTATCGCTATCAGCACCGATATCATCGTCGGATTTCCAAGGGAGAGTGAAAAGCAGTTCCGGCAAACACTAGACTTGCTCTCCGAGATAAAGTTTGCTACAGTTCATGTAGCAGCCTATTCAACCCGCCCCGGTACTAAAGCCGCCCGAGAACTCAAAGACGATGTACCGCTCGAGGAGAAAAAGGCAAGACTCGCTAAAGTTGAATCGCTACAAAAACAAATACAGACCGAAGCTAATGCCCGTCTTTTAGGGAGGACGGTAGAAATATTGGTGGAGGGTAAAAATAAAGGGAAATGGTATGGTCGAACCCGTACCGATATACCGGTATTTTTTAGCAGCGGCAGGGATTGCCTCGGGCGACTGGTAAACATTAAAATCGAAAAAACCAGTCCCTGGTCGCTGCAGGGTAAGCTTGACGAAGCTAAAGTATAATTGGAGGAATAATGAATAAGATACTAAAAATTTGTCTCATTGCCGGACTGCTCGTCGCCGTCCTGGTATTAAGCAGTGGCTGTTTATTCGGCACAGGGTCGACCTCGGTGGTCAGTGCCAACGCAACTGGAGAATCCGAAACCAGCACCTGGGGAAGCATCTGGCCGATGCTCGCCTTTTTGGTCGTGATATTCGCCATGTTCTACTTCGTGATGATAAGGCCGCAGCGTAAACGCCAGAAAGAACAAGAGACAATGATGCAGGGTTTACAAAAGGGCGATAAAGTCATCACCGCCGGCGGCATCTACGGCACCATCGAAAACGTCAGCGATGATAACGTGGTCATTAAAGTAGAGTCCGGCACGACACTCCGCGTCAATAAAAGCAGCGTGGCGTTACGAAGGGATGAAACAAGAGTTAAATAATCCTCCGTTATCGGAAAGACAGCTCGAAGCCACGATTAACGCGGCTTTAGAGGAAGATAGCGGCCGCGGCGACGTCACCAGCGAAGCGCTGATACCACCCGATCTCACGGGCAAGGCGACGCTGCTGGTAAAAGAAAAAGGCGTCCTCGCCGGTATCGGCGTAGCCAAACGCGTCTTCGAGATAATCGACCCTACGTTAGATGTCAATATACTGGTTAATGACGGCGCGGCAATTAAGCCGGGTGATATTACCGCTACCATCACCGGCAGCATCATCAGCATCCTCGAAGCGGAACGCACCGCGCTCAATTTTTTACAGCGACTTAGTGGCATCGCCACGACGACGGCGCAATATGTAACTGCCATTAAAGGCACCGACGCTAAAATCTATGATACCCGCAAGACCACCCCGGGTCTCCGTGCTTTAGAAAAGTACGCCGTACGGATGGGCGGGGGCCAGAACCACCGCATGAACCTGGCGGAAGCTGTCTTGATTAAGGATAATCATATCGCCGCCTGCCGCGCCATGGGGATGAACCTTAAGGACATTATCGTTAAAGCCCGTAAAAACGCCCCCGCCGGCATCACTATCGAAGTCGAAGTAACGAATGCTAATGAAGCGGAGGAGGCGCTAAAAGCCAGGGCTGATATTATCATGCTGGACAATATGAGTATCGAGGAGATGAAAAAAGTCGTTAAAAACGTTAATGGCCAAGCCACCCTCGAAGCCTCGGGTAGCATCACGCTGGATAATGTCCGCCAGGTAGCATTAACCGGCGTGGATATTATCTCTATCGGGGCTCTGACCCATTCTTATAAAGCTTTAGACATCAGCCTCGAGATGGAAACCCAGACGCTAAAGCTGATTTAGTTGACCGTCTGTGTTTTGGCTTTGGGTGTAACCCTGGATTTCATTTCAGCAATTAGGACCATGATTCCCCAGACAGCCGTTACGGCAGCCGCCATCGCGACGCCAGTAGTAGCCATTTCGCGAAGCATTACAGCAGTATCTCCGGGGGTTTGTAAGGCGGTTAAAAATGGCGGATAGGCAACGATTTCTCCGCTGATGATATGGTCTATCGCCAGCATCAAAGTACCGCCCCAGAGCATTATATTCAACCAGCCTAATCGTTTACTCCATTTCGCGCTAATGGTTCCGGCTTTATTTTCTCTTTTTTCGACTACCTTTTGAATCACGGTAGTTACGATAGCTTCGCCTGCGGGAACTAAGAAACAAGCCATGATTTTCCTCCTTCTTTATTCGTTTATTGCAATTAGTTGCAACTAGAAAGACAAAAAATAATAATACCCACCACCCCCAACTCATGACCTATTATAATATCAAACGCATGCAATTGCAATCGATTGAAATACCTAAAACGTACCGTCCTTTTACCCCCCCCACCCCCTAGATTCCCAATCAAGTTGGGAATGACATAAGTTTACAGTTTCTGTTTACCGTCATTCCCGTGTAAACGGGAATCCAGAGGGGTAAAGGGGTAATAAGAAAACCGGATACCGGCTTTCGCCGGTATGGTTTTAGGGAATATTATCCCAGTTTATCGCGGCTATCCAACATCACCGTAACCGGTCCGTCGTTATGGATTTCGACGTGCATGTGCTGCTGGAAGCGTCCGGTCGCCACTTGAATACCGCTCTCTTTAGCCAATCCGACGGCGTAGTCGAATAGCATTTCGGCTTTTTCGGGCGGGGCGGCGTCGGTAAAGCTGGGACGGCGACCATGCCGGGCGTCGGCGAGTAAAGTGAATTGACTGACCATTAAAAGCTCGCCTTTAACATCGAGAAGCGATAAGTTGAATTTATCCTGGGCGTCCGTGAAAATGCGAAGATTGATAATTTTCAACACCAGATATTGCGCGTCTTTTTCGGTATCGCCGACAGCTACCCCTAATAACACCACCAGTCCCTGCCCAATCCTCCCTACTTCCTCGCCGGCGACTTTAACCGAAGCCTGACTTACCCGCTGCAGCAGCGCTTTCAATCTTTACTCTTTTTTGTTTCCGTTTTTTCTTTAGCAGGATTCGACGCGGGGTTGGCGGCAGGTTCACTGCCCTTGCGATGGTCGGTAACGTAAAAACCGCTGCCTTTAAAAATAATCGGCGTGGGGTGAAAGACGCGTTTGGCTTTCTTCCGGCACTTCGGGCAGGCAGCCTGGGGCTTATCGTGAAAGCCCTGTTTTAACTCAAAATGATGACCGCAGTGACCGCATTCGTATTCATAAATTGGCATTTAGAGATACCTCACACAAACAAACACCGCTACTTAATATTTTACATCAGCCAGCTACGGAGTGACAAGCTGAAGAAGTGCTCGATAAACTCGCTAATTTGACACCGACTTCGTTTCAAAACTAAAATGACGACGATGACGAAAAATATTCGTATCGTCCCCGCCATCCTCGCTAACGACGCCGTATGTTAGGAAAACTGGTGCGTCAGGCAGAGACCTTTACCGACTTCGCCCAGATAGACATCATGGACGGGGAGTTCGTGCCGTCGCGCAGTATCTCTTATCAGGATGTTGCCGCCCTGAAACCAAAATTCAAATGGGAGGCGCACTTAATGGTGCAGCACCCGGAGGACTACCTGGAGGGCTTTAAAAAGGCGGGGGCGGAAAAAATCATCTTTCACTTTGAAGTGTAAGACGGATCTAGAAAAGACTATCAGCTTAATCAGAAAACTAGGGATACAGGTCGGTTTAGCCGTTAACCCCAAGACGACTATCAAGGACTTTGCCCCGCTGGTAAAAAAATCGATAGCGTCCTCTTCCTCTCTGTCGAGCCGGGGTTTTACGGGGCGAAATTCATTCCCGGGGTTTTGGATAAAATAATTGAATTCCGTAAAATCTACCCCAAGATGGAAACAGGTATCGACGGTGGCGTTAAAGAAGAAAACATTATAGAAATCGCCCGTAACGGGCGTTGATACTATTTGTGTCGGGAGTGCTATTTTCAACCGTCCCGACCCCGCCGCCGCCTACCGCCGCCTGGTTAATTACTGATCTAGCAGTTTAACATTATTCTGCTGCGGGTTTTTCTTCGAGCCCCAGTTAAGCATTATCTCTTTAAGTTTTTGGGCAAGCTGCTGACTGGCGCGGAATCTTTGTATAAAAACGGGACAGGCTTCCAGCAGCGAGTTCTGCGCCGCTAAAGCCATGCTCGATAAGCAAGTTCTGGGTGGTGGGGTCCATCGGCTGCGGAATATGGCGAACCGGGCGCCGCTTGTTCCAGCTGACGCCGGATGTCCTCGGTCGTAAACTTCATCGGTATCACACATGCCTTATACCAGGGACATTCCTTGCATTGCACTATCTGGTAGGCTTCGTTGATAATGTCATTCATCGTCTGCCCCCTGTCATTTAACATTATACCACTCTATGGACAAAACGAATATTACATCATATAATCCAGATATATATCATCAGTTTCGAGGCAGGAGGTAGCTATGGCATTATATATTATGATGAGTAACCTGACTGATGAAGGCAGGAAAACGGTAAAAGCCAATCCCCACCGGATTAAAGAGGTCAACAAAGAAGTCGAAGCTATGGGCGTAAAAATCCTTGCCCAGTACGTAACATTCGGGCAGTACGACTTTATAAACGTGCTGGATGCCCCGAATAATGAGGTCATCGCTAAAGTGGCGATGGAGCTTGGTTCCCGCGGTACACTCCAGACGATGACGCTCGCTGCTTTAACGCTGGATGACTTTATCAAGGCGTTACGTTAGACCGGATATAACTGGAGGCTGATAATCAGAGCCCTTAGCTTTACGCAAATCTCCCTTTATCAACAATGCCCCTGGTGCTATAAGCTGCAGTACATCGATGGTCTTAAGCCCTCGGCAAAATGGTATTTTAGTTTCGGTACGACTTTAAACTCCTGCGTCGAGCGCTTTTTTAAAGTGCGTACGCCCCCCGCCCCTTCTTTAGAAGAGCTACTGCAATTTTACGAGGAAAGCTGGCTATCGCAAGGCTTCACCTCGCCCGAGGATGAAGCGAAACATAAAGCCTTCGGTAAGGAAATTCTAACGCGCTTCTGGGAGATTCACACCCCCGATTTCCGTATCCCGGTAGCGCTAGAACGCAGCTTTATGCTGGATATCGAAGGTATTAAGCTGCGGGGCTTTATCGATAGGGTGGATAAGCTGGATAGCGGCGGACTTGCCATCATCGATTACAAGACCAATCAGGAGCTTTTTACCACCGAATATCTGGAAAACAACCTGCAACTAACGATTTATCAAATGGCTGCCGAGCAGACCTGGAATCTCCCGGTCGAAAAATTGACGCTGTATCACCTCCGCTCCAATACACCTTGCACCTGCCCGCCGCGAAAACAAAGCCAAATCAACGATGCGCGTAACCTGGTGCTTGATGTAGCCGAGAATATCAATCAGGCGAACTTCCCGGCCACCGAAAACGATTTTTGCCCCTGCGATTTCGCCGAGCACTGCCCCTACTACCGCCACCAGTATATTGTCACCGCTCCCCAACCCCCCAAACAAAAGCCTTTACCCGGCATCGCTGCCGCTGAATCCGTCGAACGCTACGCCGAATTACAGGCGCAGATAAAAGAGTTGGAAGCCGACCTTGAAGAAGTCCGACAGACGATTATCGACTACTGTAAAGCCGAGGGCTTGAACCGCGTTTTCGGCACCGAAAATGAAATCACCTACAAGCTTATAGAAAAAACCGGCTTTAACGAGGCAGAGGTGAAGGCTATCCTGGAACCTTTAGGGTGGTGGGAAAAGGTGCGGGGCTTCGACCCGTCGCTGCTTAACGAACTACTCGCTGACAAAGCAGTCCCAGCCGACATAAAGAAAAAGGTCGAAGCGCTCAAACGCGTTATTTCCTCCTATCCCCAGCTACGGCTGCGAAAACGTTCCGGCGAAGAAGAATAAGGAGTCTATCATGTCTAAATTGATACTGATACGGCATGGCACGACCAAGCTGCATGCCAACGACCGCTTCTGGGGCAAGACCGATATTCCTTTAAGCGATGCCGGCATCGAACAGGCAAGACAATTACAGGCGCGTTTAGCTAATGAAGACATTAAAACCCTCTTTTCCAGTCCCTTAAGCCGTGCCCTCAATACCGCCGAAATCATCGCCGCCGGTCATAATATGAAAATTACCACCTGCGATGAACTCGGTGAATGCAACTTCGGCTATGCCGAAGGTTTGACCTTTAAAGAAATAGAAAAGCTCTATCCAGCCCTGGCTGCCGAACTGGCTGACTGGAAAGCTGTTTCGTTCCCCGGCGGCGAAACCCTCGACCAGCTTAACGAGCGGGTGAAAACCTTTATTAAAAAACTGGACGCCTTTCAGCCTAATGATACCGTCGTCATCGTCTCGCACGGCGGACCGCTACGGCTTTTAATCTGTAATTTACTGGGTTTGGATATTTCTCATTGGCAGCAATTCCGCATCGACCGCGGTTCGTTGAGTATCGTGGAAACTTTCCCTCAAAACACTATCATTACCCTGCTGAATGACATGTCTCATCTTAAATCCTAAAAAGGTGGTCTAATGTCTCAAGTATTTGTTTCATGGAGTGGCGGCAAGGATGGCTGCCTGGCGCTTTACCGGGCGAAGCAAGCCGGACATAATATTCGTTACTTATTTAACATGGTTAGCGAAGATAAAAAACGCTCGCGGAGTCACGGCGTCCGCGCCGCTGTAATCAAGGAACAGGCGAGAGCACTTGGCATCCCTATCATCCAGCAGCCGACCGTCGACGAAGAATACGAGGCTGTTTTTATCAAAAAACTTAAGGACTTAAAGCGGCGGGGCGTCGAAATGGGCGTGTTCGGGGATATCGACTTCGAGCCTCACCGCGAGTGGGTGGAAAGAGTCTGTAAAGCCGCCGGTATGACCGCCCAACTGCCCCTCTGGCAAGAAAATCAGTCGAAGCTACTGGAGGAGTTTATTAATGCCGGTTTTAAAGCTATCGTCATCACCGTTAAAGCCGACTTAATGGGTAAGGAATTTCTCGGCCGGGTGCTGGATAAAAAACTTATCACCGATGTCGCGGCGTTGAATAAAGACATCACCCCCTGCGGCGAAGCCGGCGAGTTCCATACTTTAGTCGTCGATGGCCCGATTTTTAAAAAACGGCTTGACCTTGTTAAGACGGAAATCGTCAGCCGCGGCGAACATCACTTCCTGGAGATTTTGAAAACGGAGTTAAAGCCCAAAAAAGGCGGAACTTAAAATATGACGAAAATAATCGCCAGGGTAGTCTCGCAAAAAGGCACCTGTGAAGCCGGCCATAAGGTCGGGGACGAGTTCGTCATCGACCCGCTAAAGACGCCGGCTGGGATGTGTCCCTGGGCGTTTTATACGGTATTCCCCTTCGCCGAGCCTTTACAATTCGGCGCATCCTTCCCCTGGGAAAAAGACCCCTTTAAAGCCAGGGTCGCCTGCCCGGACGCCGATAACCCCGTAGTTTTCGAACTAAGAAGAGTCGAGTAACCCCGATGGCTTGGCTTAGAGAGATTTCATTCGATAAACAAAAGCACATCTATCAGGGTATCGTGAGGTCGGGGCGGGGAGGAGCGGCGACCGCAATGTCGGAGCCGGGCTTTCTGGAATCGTTTAACTCTTTAATCGGGCTACGCGTAATACCGGGTACGCTCAATATCAAATTACTGGAACCCATTGAACTACCACTTTTAAGATATCTAAAATTTGCCGATATCGGCTGGGACTTCGAACCGGCGAAACAGGGGATTAAATATAAAGGCGAAACGGGGGTATATTACCGTCGGGTAACAGTGGCCAAAAAATACGCCGCCTGTTTGGTTATTTTTACCTGGGTGACAAACCTTAAGACCGATGTTGAACTGGTCAGCCCGCATGAACTGCGCAAGGTACTCAATCTTAAAGACGGCGATAAGGTAAAGTTTACACTGGATAATTGAGAAGATAAGATTAGGCTACATCACCAGGCAAATTATCTCTTTGATGTTCCACCCCAGAATCCCGCATAGCAGCAGGATAGCCGGTACCAGCCACCGTCCCGGCACAAACCAGCTTATCAGCACCGGTACGGCGAACTTGAAAATCGCCATCTTGGACAGAGAATCGAGCGAGCCCTGCATTAACGGATTAAGCTCCGCCCAGCCGAACCGCGCCGCGACTAACGTTAATATAAAGTCGGCTAGCTGGAAGAACAAAAAAGTCGCCCTAAGGATAGTGTCGAGCTTATCCCGCTTCCTGCTCTGCTCAATAAAATAGGCAAGCGGTCTCGTAGAACGTTGTCCTGTTGACATAGCTATATTTCTTTCTGTTTTAGCTTACGCCGTACGTACAAAACGATTGATAAACATGGCTGATAAAAATATCAACAATACGTAAAAAAACCTCCGCGTCTGTGCTATACTTTAGGAAAGATTTGTATATAAGGCTTTTTTGTGGCTGGTCAGCAAGAAATAAAGTCAAAAATAGAAAAACTCCGGGCGGAAATCAACCATCATAACTACCTCTATTACGTCCAAGATAGTCCGGAAATCAGCGACGCCGAATACGACCGGCTGATGCAGGAGCTAAAACGACTCGAGGAAGCCTATCCCCAATTTTTAACGCCCGATTCCCCTACCCAGCGCGTCGGCGCGGCGCCTTTAGAAGCTTTCGGTGTTGTGGACCACACTTATCCCCTGCTCTCCCTGGCTAACGCTTTTTCCGATGGCGACCTGACGGCGTGGTATAACCGCCTGATAAAGCTGGTCGGTAGCCGCCCGTTCGACTTTGTTTGCGAGCATAAAATCGACGGTCTGGCGGTGGCTTTAACCTATGTTAACGGCCAGTTTGCCACCGGCGCGACCCGCGGCGACGGGTTCAGGGGGGAGAACATTACCCAGAACTTAAGGACCATCCGCAGTATTCCCCTCTCCGTCCCTAAAGACGCCCCACCGCGTTTCGAGGTGCGGGGGGAGGTCTACCTCCCTAAATCCGGTTTTCTTAAGCTGAATAAAGAACGCGAATTAGAGGATTTACCCCTTTTCGCCAACCCGCGTAACGCCGCCGCTGGCTCGGTGCGACAGCTCGATTCTCGTATTACCGCCAAGCGTCCGCTGGATATTTTTATCTATATGCTGGGCTATGCCGAGGGCAAAGCCACCCCAGCGACGCACTGGGAAACAATGGAATGGCTGAAGTCGCTGGGCTTTAAAGTCAACCCCAACATACGCCTCATAAAAAACATTGAAGGGACTCTACAATACTTCCGCGGCTGGGAAAAGCAGCGCGAAAGCCTGCCTTACGAGGCGGACGGCATCGTCGTTAAACTAAACCAGATTAACCTACAAAACGAGCTGGGCGACGTCGGTCGCGAGCCGCGGTGGGCGATAGCTTACAAACCCCCCGCCATCCAGGCTACCACCAAACTCCTCGATATCGGCATCAGCGTCGGGCGAACGGGTACGCTAAATCCTTATGCTATCTTGGAGCCGGTGGCGGTGGGGGGCGTAACCATTAAAAATGCCACCCTGCACAATGAAGATGATATCCACCGCAAGGATGTCCGCATTGGCGATACGGTGATTATCCAGCGCGCCGGTGATGTTATCCCGGAAGTGGTCGGACCCGTTAAAGAAAAACGCACCGGCAAGGAAAAAGAGTTCGACCTGCTGAAGAAGATATACAATAAAGAAAAGGGACGCCCTGCCTGCCCCGAATGCGGCGGCGAAGTCGTTAAGCCCGAGGGCGAGGTAATGTATTACTGCTCCAACGCCGCCTGTCCCGCCCAGGCGCAGCTCCGCATCGAGCACTTCGCTTCGAAAGGCGCGATGGATATCCGCGGCGTCGGCGAAAATATCAGCGCTACCCTTTTTAGCAAAGGTCTGGTGAAAAACGCCGCCGACCTCTATTATCTGAAAGCTGAACAGCTTGCCGAACTCGATAAAATGGGCGAGAAAAGCGCCGCCAATATCATCAACGCCATCAACAACAGCAAGTCCAGGCCGCTGGCGAGTCTGATTTTCGCTCTAGGTATTAAACACGTCGGCGAAGAAATGGCGGAAACTTTAGCTAATGAGTTTCGCAGCATTGACGCTTTAGGAGACGCTTCGCGAGAAAGGCTGATGTCCATCAGCGCTATCGGGCCTAAGATTGCCGACAGCATTACCGCCTTTTTCCGCGAAGAAGATAATCTTAAAATTATCCGTCGTCTTAAAGAGGCGGGTGTTAAGACGGAAGAAACCACCGTGAAACAGGAAAACCTGCTCTTCTCCGGCAAGGAATTCGTGGTGACGGGGCGACTAGAAACCTTTACACGGCAGGAAGCGGAGGCTAAAATCAAGGAACTTGGCGGCTCGGCTAAAGATAACGTCACCCGCAAAACGGATTACGTCGTTTACGGCGCCGACCCCGGCTCAAAGTTGACACGGGCTAATGAATTAAGTATCGAAAAACTTGATGAACAGCAATTCTTAGATTTGTTAAAGAAAGCAGGCTCATGAAACTAATCGTCGGACTGGGTAACCCGGGCTTTTTATATGCCCGCAACCGCCATAATATCGGCTTTATGTGCGTCAGTTACCTGGCGAAAAAGCACAAAATCGACTTCGACCGCAAGCAGGGACACGCCCGCACCGGCATCGGCAATATCGGACGCCATAAAGTAGTCGTGGCGCGCCCCCAGATTTATATGAACGCCAGCGGCGAAGCTGTCAGCGCTTTACTGCAAAGACTTAATATTACGCCAGCCGACCTAATTGTTATCCATGACGATTTAGACCTCCCTACCGGTAAAATCCGGCTGCGGCTGGGCGGCAGTTCCGGCGGACATAAGGGCATCGACTCGATTATCGCCCATATCGGCACGCAGGATTTCTACCGCGTCAGGGTCGGTATCGGGCGGCCGGAGGCGGATAATACTCCCCCTCAAGAGGACGCGGTTATCGGATATGTGCTTAGCGATTTCACCGCCGAAGAGAAGAAAATCATCGACGAAACCATCCCGCGGGTCAGCGAAGCTATTGTTTTTCTCCTTGCTAAAGGCATCACTGACGCGATGAATAAGTATAATTAGCTGGTTCATCTTTTGCCCCCTTCCATCCCCGATGCTATAATTACAACATCGAGTAAAGGCGATTAACTATGCCAAAAGGACTAACGATTATCGGCGTTATCGGCGGGAGCGAGGTCCCCGAGGATGTCTATAAACTGGCGGAGGAAGTGGGACGCGAAATCGCCCGGCGTAAAGCGGCGCTGGTCTGCGGCGGAATGCAGGGCGTAATGGAAGCCGCCTGCAAAGGTGCTATCGAGGAAAAGGGACTGACCATCGGGATACTTCCCGGCGATAACCGCGAGCAGGCTAACCCTTACGTGCAGATACCTATCGTCACCGGCATCGGCTACGCCCGTAATGTAGCGGTGGTAAAGTCATCCCAAGCGGTTATCGCTATCGACGGGAGTTACGGCACGCTGACGGAAATCGGCTACGCTTTACAGGCCGGCATCCCCGTCATCGGTCTGGGTACCTGGTCTTTAGCGATTGACGGTGAGACGGATAAAAACATTATCATTGCCAGTAACGCTAAAGACGCCGTGGATAAGGCGATGGCGGCTATCAATAAACCAATTATACCGACGTAATGGAGAGTAAAATGTCGACGATAAAAACGGTCAGGGCTAGGGAAATTTTAGATTCGCGGGGCAACCCCACCATCGAGGTGGAGGTTGAGCTTAAGGACGGAACGCTAGGCGTCGCCGCCGTGCCATCCGGCGCCAGCACCGGCAAGTATGAAGCCCTCGAATTACGCGACGGCGATAAAAAACGCTATAACGGCAAGGGCGTTCTCAAGGCAGTTAGTAACGTTAATAAAACCATCGCTAAAGCCATCGCCGGCATGCCCGTTACCGACCAGTCAGCCATCGATAACGCCCTCATTAAGTTAGACGGCACGCCGGATAAATCGAAGCTCGGCGCTAATGCAATATTAGGTACGTCTTTGGCGGTAGCCCATGCCGCCGCCAGTCTTAAGGGCATGCCGCTCTATATTTACCTCGGCGGCGACGGCGCTTATGCCCTGCCCGTCCCGATGATGAATATTTTAAACGGCGGCAAGCACGCCGAAAACTCTACCGACTTACAGGAATTCATGGTGATGCCCGCCGGCACGAAAAGTTTCAGTCAGGCGTTACAGATGGGCGCCGAAGTCTACCATGCCCTGAAAAAGGTGCTTAAAGGCAAGGGACTGAACACCAACGTCGGCGACGAGGGCGGCTTTGCCCCTTCCCTCCCCTCGAATAAAGACGCCGTGGAAGCGATTCTCGCCGCCATTGAGTCCGCCGGCTATAAACCCGGCAAGCAATGCTATATCGCTTTAGACCCCGCCGCCAGCGAGTTTTATAAGAACGGTAAATATGTGCTGGCTAGAGAGGGTAAGACACTGACTTCGGCGCAGATGGTAGATTATTATGTCAAGTGGTGCGATGACTATCCGATTATTTCTATCGAGGACGGTATGGCGGAGGACGACTGGGAGGGGTGGCAGTTATTGACGCAAAAGCTGGGCAAAAAGGTTCAGCTCGTCGGCGACGACCTCTACGTGACTAATGTCAGTCGTATTAAAAAAGGCATTGATATTAAAGCCACTAACGCCGTGCTGATAAAGTTAAATCAGATTGGTACGCTGACCGAGACGCTGGAAGCGATTAAGTTAGCGAAAAAAGCCGGCTGGACAGCTATCGTCAGCCACCGCTCCGGTGAAACCGAGGATACAACTATTGCCGACCTGGCGGTGGGACTCAACACTGGCCAAATAAAGACCGGCGCCCCGGCTCGTTCCGAGCGTACCGCCAAGTATAACCGCCTGCTCCGTATCGAAGAAGAGCTGGGCAGCGCCGCCGACTACGCCGGCATGAACGCGTTTTATAACATAAAGAGATAATACCATTGTCATTCCCATGTAAATGGGAATCCAGGGACGCCGATGAAATGCATAAAACGAAACCCGGTTATGTGTATATCCTGGCCAGTAAACGTAATGGTACACTCTATATCGGATTGACCAGCGACCTGATAAAGCGTGTCTATGAACATAAAAACGATTTTGTAGATGGTTTTACTGAAAAATATAAAGTCCATTCACTAGTTTATTATAAGTCATGCGATGATATTGAGTCAGCTATTTCCGAAGAAAAACGACTGAAAAGATGGAATAGGAAATGGAAACTGGAACTAATAGAGAAAGAAAATCCTGGGTGGAAAGATCTATATGAAGATTTATTATGACTCTGGATTCCCAATCAAGTTGGGAATGACATGTTACTTGTATTTTTATTTAGCCGTCTTTCCCGCGAAAGCGGGAATTCAGGGACACATAGAAAAGAGAACAGATGTCTGAAATATACCCCGGTATTCACTGGCTTAAGCTGCCCATCAATGTGAAGGATTCAAACCTCGAATATATCAACACCTACCTCATCCGAGGGGAGAAGGGCTACCTCCTCGTTGACTCCGGCTGGAATACCGATGAATCGTTCAGCACTTTCCACAACTACCTGTTAAAACATAAAATTGGTTTTCAGGATATCAAGCAGATTTTGGTCACCCACGTCCACCCCGACCATTACGGCATGGCGGGACATATAAAACAGCTTTCCGGCGCGAAAATTTACATGCACGATATTGAAAAAGACTATATCCGACCGCGTTATATCGATATGAACGAGCTACTTGCGTTGACCGATAAACAGCTAATAAGTAACGGCGCTTCGGTTGATGAAACGGAGGTATTAAGGGACGCCTCTCTGGGACTCGAAAACTTTATCGTCCCCACCCCGCCCGATGTTATCCTCCACGACGGCGAAATTATCGATATCGGGACCTTCAGCTTCCGCGCCATCTGGACGCCCGGCCACTCCTCGGGACACATTTGCCTTTACGAACCAAAGAAAAAAATCCTCTTTTCCGGCGACCATATCCTGCCGAAAATCACCCCCAACGTCGGCTTGCATCCGCAGTCAATCGATAATCCGCTGGGACGCTATATCGAGTCGCTGCAGCAGATAAAGAAGCTGGATATCGACCTGACGCTGCCCGGCCACGACCAGCCCTTTAAAAACGTCAAGGCGCGCATCGATGAAATCATTCACCACCATGACCTGCGCAACCTGGAGATACTAAAGACGCTGACATCAGGAGCTCAAACGGCTTACCGCATCGCCCAGCAGATTAGCTGGGGTGAAAATAACGGCTGGCAAGACCTACCCCCTTTCCACCAGCGAATGGCGGTCTTCGAGACCCTCGCCCACCTGGAGATGATGGCGTCGGAGGGACGCGTCGATAAATTCTCTAGAGAAGGCGTCTTCTATTATAAACAGAAGTGATATAATAGACCCGTTATGAAAAAAATCGGCATTACCACCACCGTGCCGGTGGAAGTCCTCATCGCTGCCGGCTACCAGCCCGTCGACCTGAATAATGTCCTCGTCTCCTCCCCTAATCCCACCCACTACATTACTATCGCCGAACGGGACGGCTTTCCTTTAAATTGCTGCGCCTGGATTAAGGGTATCTACGGCGTCTGTCTCGATTCCCGAATCGACGACGTTTTATGCGTCACCAGCGGCGACTGCTCGAATACCATTATGCTGATGGAAGTGTTAAAACTTAAGGGTAACAACGCCATGCCCTTCGCCTACCCAGAACGACCCGATATAGAGCAAATGGACTATGTTTTAGAAAAGCTGGCGGCGACGTTCGGGACGACGCTCGAAGCCGCCGAAAAGGTACGAAAAACGCTGCAGCCGGCACGCGACCTCGCTCTAAAGCTGGACGAATTAACCTGGAAGAATAATACCGTCAGCGGCGGCGAAAACCACCTCTGGTTAGTATCATCTTCGGACTTTAATGGGAACGCTGCCAAATTCAAAAAAGACCTGGAAACTCTACTGGACACCGTCGCTAAAAGAAAACCGTATGAGAATAAAATCAGGCTCGCTTATATCGGGGTGCCGCCGGTTTACGCCCGCGAGCTTTATGCCTATACTGAAAAGCACGGCGCACGGGTCGTCTTTAACGAAATCCAGCGCCAGTTCGCCATGCCATCGGACGGCAACAACCTCACCGAGCAGTACACCAAATATACCTACCCCTACTCTATTAACGAACGCCTCGCCGACATCAAAGCCGAGATAAAGAAGCGGCATATCGACGGCGTGATTCACTATGTCCAGGCGTTCTGCCACCGTGGCATCGGCGATATCGTGATGCGGAGCGCTATCGATTTACCAGTCCTAACGCTGGAAGGCAACGCCGACTTTTTCCTCAACGGGCACGTTAAAACCCGTATTGAAGCGTTCTTAGATATGATAGAAAGGCAAAAGAAAAAGAAGTAAATCTACTTATACCGATAAATCCGAACGCGCTGTTTTTTGGGCGCGTCTTGGTGTAAAATAGATATGTAATCGTATCGTTTTTCCTAGGAGGTTAAGTTGAAAACGCGGGTTGGTATCAACGGATTTGGCAGAATCGGCCGTTTAACTTTAAGGACTATTCTCCAGCGCCATCAGGACGATATCGAGGTCGTCGCCGTCAACGACCTCACCGATACCAAGACTAACGCCCACCTCTTTAAATGGGACAGCGTTTACGGCCGCTACCCGGGCGAAGTTGCCGCCAAGGAAAAGTCCATCATTATCGATGGAAAGGAAATCCAGGTAATCTCCGAACGCGACCCTGCCGCCATCCCCTGGAAAAACCTCGGCGTAACTATCGTTATCGAGTCCACCGGACACTTTACCGACGCGACAAAAGCCGTCGCCCATATCAATGCCGGCGCTAAAAAGGTCGTCATCTCCGCCCCCGCTAAAAATGAGGACGCCACCATCGTCCTCGGCGTTAATGAAAAAGACTACGACCCCAACAAGCACAATATTATCTCTAACGCCTCCTGCACCACCAACGGCATCGCTCCGCCGGTGAAAGTGCTCCACGAAAACTTTATAATCACCGGCGGTCTGATGACCACCGTGCATTCGTACACTAACGACCAGGTTATCCTGGATACCGTCCATAAAGATATCCGCCGCGCCCGCGCCGCCGGACTTAACATCCTGCCGACTTCCACCGGTGCCGCCAAATTGGTCGGCAAGCTGGTTAAAGGTTTGGAGGGCAAGATTCACGGCATCGCGATGCGCGTCCCGACCCCGACCGTATCCGTTATCGACTTCGTCTGCAATACCGAAAAAAGCGTCACCGTCGAATCGGTTAACCAGGCGTTTAAGAAAGCCGCCGCGGGACCGATGAAGGGCATTTTAGAGTTCTGCGATGAAGAACTGGTAAGTATGGATTTCAAAGGCAACTCCAACAGCTCTATCATCGACGGTCCCAGCACGATGGTGATGGGCACCAACCTGCTAAAGATACTCGCCTGGTACGATAACGAGTGGGGCTATAGCTGCCGCCTCGGCGATACGGTAGCTTTTATCGCCTCAAAGGGTCTTTAAGGGTAAAAGCGAGACCGGCTATTAGCTGTAGGCTACGAAGCGACAAAAGAGCTGGAACGGACAGCCTTAAAAAAACGCCCTATTAGCCAACTCCGAGGACTATCTTAAACCCATTTTTGAACGTTTGTAATAGTATGACTACATTGTTTTCCATTCGTAATAATTGACATTACGTAAAATATATCCGTAAAATAGATGATTAACCACAGTAAAAGTGAACGATGAAATTAATAGTGATTGGTCTCGGGCAGTGCGGCGGCAGAGTCGCCGACGAATTCGCCCGTTTAAATAAAAGAGCGCAAGGCTTGCGCGGTCTGCATATCATTACCGGTACCTTTGCCGTCAATACCGATATCGCCGACCTTAGCGGTTTGCACATCATCAATTCATCTAACGAACGCATTCTTATCGGTAACAAAAAGACGCAGGGTCACGGCGTCGGTAAAATCAATGAGCTTGGCGCGGAAATCGCCCACGAAGACGCCGATAAAGTCATCGATGCTATTAGGAATAACGCCGCTTTTGGCGAAACGGATGCCTTCCTGCTGATTGCCAGCGCCGGCGGTGGCACGGGTTCCGGCGCAATATCTGTTATTACGCAGCAGATAAAAGAGCGTTATGTTGAAAAACCGGTCTATAACCTCATTATCCTCCCCTTCGACCACGAGGTCGTTACCGAAGACCGGACGGTTTATAACGTCGCAACCTGTCTCAAGTCCAGCTACCTGGTAGCGGACGCCATCTTCCTGGTTGATAACCAGCGCTACGTTATGAAAGATTCACCCCTCACCGTTAACCTCGCCCACATAAATAAAACGATTGTCCATCCGTTTTTCAACCTCCTCTGCGCCGGCGAGGAGAAAAAACCGCAGTATATCGGCGCCAAGATTCTCGACGCCGGCGATATCATCCAGACGTTGGTCGGCTGGACCGCCCTGGGCTACGGCCACTCACAGAGTATCGGTTTTAATCCTTTTTCCAGGTCATCGCACGACTTTCGCAATAAAGCTTCAGAAACCCAGCGCGGCAAATACGCTCTCGATGAAGCGTTCAGCGCTTTATCCATTAAATGTAACCCCCTGGACTGCAAACGGGCGCTGTACCTCATCTCCGCCCCGTCTAAAGATATCAACGTCGACATGGTAAAACAACTGGGAACTTACATTAAGGACATCGCGCCAGAGGCCATCATCAGGAGCGGCGACTACCCGAGAGAAAAAGGCAACCTCGATGTCACCTTAATCCTGTCGGAAATGAGCGACATGGAAAGAGTGCGGAGTTATTTCGACAAGACACTCTCTCTTATCTCTGAACTAAAGAAACGCCAGGAAGGCGCGATAAACTTCCAGCGAGACATCGATATTTCGATAAAAGATATCCCCTCTTTGCTCTAACGCAACTATCGAGGGGAATAGTATTGATTCTGTCCCTTAAGGAAATTACTGTTTATTGAGTCTTAACTACCGGTATAATCTTACCTATCAGTATCTTCGTTCTTTTTAGGTTTTTGCTGTTCTTGTTTCTGTTTCTTGGTGTCGTACATCTTAGACAGCATCTCGAGACGTTCCGCCATTTTGCTCTTGGCTTCTTTAGGCGATTCCTGCGGGGCGGCTTTAGGGATTTCTTTTTGTTTTTTCTCGGCTTTTTCCTCTTTGCTTAATTTATCCAGCATTTTTTTAAGAGCTTCTATCTCGGCTTTGCTGTCTTCGATAGTTTCTTTACTTAAGACTCCTTCTTCGGCGGGTGTTTCGGCAGGCGAAGCTTCAGTTTCCGGTTCTTTCTTTACATTATCCCTAAGGATTTCCTGGTAAGTTTTTAACGGCGCTTCGATATTTTCCTTAGGAGCACTTTTGTTAGGTTCGACGCGACTCATGGCGGTCTGGAATGCCGACATTGAGAGTCCGGCAACTTCCCTGGCTACTTTCGCCGATACTTCCGTAGCGTCCCTGACGGCTTTAATCGTCCTATCGGCGGATTCTTTAGCGTCTTTAATCAGAGCTTCCGCTACTTCGCGGGCTTCCTGTACTGCCGCTGCAGTAGTTTCCTTAGTTTCACGACTGATTTGTTCCGCCCGGGTAATGGCTTCCTCGGTAGCGTCAATGGCGGCTTCCGTTGCCGTGCGCGCTTCTTGGACTACCTCTTCAACTTTATTGATGGTTTGCTGGGCTAATTGCCGCGATATTTCGATAGCCTGCTTATTTTCGCGGTTGATTATCTCAATCCGGCTCATCATTTCTTTAGAGGTTTTTTGGGCGGATTCGGCGACTTCCTTGGCTGCCCGGCTAAGTACCTCTGCCCGCATAACGGTTTCGTCGGCCAATTTAGCGGCGTTTTCAACGGATTGACGGCTGAATTCGCTGATTTTATCCGTCCGAGCGCTGGTTTCTTTGGCGATTCTAGTGGTAACTTCAGCGGCCTCCTGGGCTTCACGAGCCATCTTCTCGGCCCGTGCCGTGGCATCGCGAGCCATTTTTACCGCTTCTTCAGCCGCCTCCAACGCCCCTTTTACCGATGCTTCGACCATATTGACGGCTTTTTGAGATATTCCCTTAGCCGATTCGGCGATTTTCTTGGCTTCGCGGCTGACTTCGTCAATACGGGATAAGCCGCTTTGCGATAACGATAATGCCGATTCCGCCGCTTGCATCGCTTCCTGGCCGATTTTTTCGGCGCGGGCGATAGCTTCATTGAAAGCGTTAACCATCGCCTCGGCGGTTTCTTTAGGGCGCTTGGCAACTTCCTCCGCCCGCTTGATAGCTTCGTCGGCGGCTCTTAAGGTAGTCACCATCGCTTCCTTGGAATACTGGCTGATTTTTTCCGCCCGAAGGATTACGTCTTGAACCGCCATTGTCGAGTCTTCGACGGCGTCTCTAGCCTCTTTTTCGATTTTTTCAACCTGGTGCAATGCGTTCTTCGTCGCCTCGGCTGATTTAGCCGTCTCTTCTTTAACCTCCCCAACCGCCTCCTTAGCCTTCTCTACAGCTTTATCCGAACCAGGGTTGATATCCTTATTTTCTTCTTTTGACTCTGCAGTCATTTTACGCCCTTCTTTAAAAAGCTATCTGATATTAGACTATTATATGCTTCACACGCCACTTTTTCAATAAAGTAATGATATTTTTCTTTATTTATTCACATACCAAACTCTGATAGAGTAAAATCCATCTCCTTGACCCCTATCCAAATTGACTTTGGAACGTTATTATATTATGCTACAAATAGACTAATTCTCATGAAATAAGTTTAAATTCGAGGTGAATTGTGAAATTAGTAGTTGTCGGATTAGGCCAGTGCGGCGGTAGAATTGCTGATGAATTTGCCCGTCTTAATGGTAGAGCCCACATCCAACGCGGCATAGACATTATCACAGGCTGTTTTGCGGTCAACACCGATGCTTCTGATTTATTGGGATTAACCAGTATTGGTAAGGACCACCACCATCGAATCCTTATCGGGGGACGGAAAACCGGCGGCCATGGCGTTGGCAAGGTCAACGAGATGGGCGCCGAGATAGCTAGAGAAGACTCCGATAAAATCATCGATAACCTGCGCAGTATCAAGAGGTTTTTCGAGACTGACGCCTTCCTGCTCGTTGCCGGTACGGCGGGCGGCACCGGTTCCGGCGCTGTTTCGGTCGTTACCAAGTTTTTAAAAGAACGTTATTTCGATAAACCCGTCTGGAACCTGCTTATCCTGCCTTTCGAACACGAAGAATCCACCGAAGAAAGAACCGTTTTTAACGTCGCCACCTGTCTAAAATCCTGCTACTCGGTCGCTGACGCCGTCTTTCTGGCTGATAATCAGCGCTACGTCCGTAAAGATTCCTCAATACTTTCGAACCTCTCGAAAATCAATAACATGATTGTCAATCCTTTCTATAACATCCTTTGCGCCGGTGAGGAAAAAAAGCCGAAAAATATCGGCGCTAAATTGCTCGACGCCGGCGATATTATCCAGACAGTAGTCGGTTGGACGGCTATCGGCTACGGCAAGACTGCCATGCCATCATTTAAACTGCCCGACCTAAACCACGACGACTACCGTAAAAGGAGCACCGAAACCCAGAAGGCTATTCGAGCGATGGATGAAGCTATCAGCGAGTTATCGATGAAATGCAATCCTTCCGAGGCGCGACGGGCTTTATACCTCGTCTCGGGTCCGCCGAAGGAATTGAACCTGGATATGATTAAAGAAGTTGGCGATTATATGCGCGAAATCGCGCCGGAAGCCGTCATTCGTAACGGCGATTACCCGCGCGATAACGGCGTCGTTGACGTAACGATTCTTTTCTCCGAGCTATCCGACGTCGAAAAGGTCAGGAACTATTATACCCGTTCTTCCAACCTTATCCCCGAGTTCAGACGGCGTCAAGAAGAATCCGAAAGCAAACTAAGAGCCCTGGATGATATTTCGAGGGATATTCCTTCGTTACTATAAACGAAACGATTTATGCAGCATCAGAGTCCCGACTAAAAATCGGGACTCTTTTTTTGCCTCTGTCATTGCGAGTCCTCACACTTCGTTCAGGGTAAACTCCGCGTGG
This sequence comes from uncultured Chloroflexia bacterium, assembly GCA_963759785.1. Taxonomy (GTDB): domain Bacteria; phylum Chloroflexota; class Dehalococcoidia; order Dehalococcoidales; family RBG-16-60-22; genus RBG-13-51-18. The sequence continues at coordinate 114,914 of CAVXAM010000005.1, read as the reverse complement.
CAATCTCCATCTGGAATGTAGGCCACACAATGGGATTGCCACGTCGCTCCGCTCCTCGCAATGACGGTAGAATTCCTCTTGGGTAAAAATCCTTTTTGGAGTATAATAAAGCCATAATGGCTTCTCAAGTTTTTTATCGTAAATGGCGTCCGCAGCTGTTCGCGGAAATACAGGAGCATGTCGCCAAAACTTTAATCAATGCCCTGGCTACCGAACGCGTTTCTCATGCCTACCTTTTCTGTGGTCCCCGCGGCACCGGCAAGACCAGCACCGCCCGAATCCTGGCTAAAGCGATAAACTGTTTGAATAACGGCAAGGGCGAGCCCTGCAATAAGTGCGTGATGTGCCAGACGATTACCGAAGGCAGGGCTCTCGACGTGATAGAAGTAGATGCCGCCAGCAATACCGGCGTCGACGATATCCGCACACTGCGGGAAAAGGTTAATTACGCCCCTAACGAAGCGCGGAAAAAGGTATATATCATCGACGAAGTCCACATGTTAAGCACCAGCGCCTCGAACGCCCTGCTGAAAACTTTGGAGGAGCCGCCGCCCCACGTCGTCTTTATCCTGGCGACGACCGAAGTCCAAAAACTCTTGCCGACTATCCTCTCGCGCTGCCAGCGTTTCGACTTTCACCGCCACACGCTAACGAATACCGTTACCGAACTGACCCGCGTCTGCAAGGGCGAGGGCATTAACGCCGAACCGGAAGCCCTAACTTTAATAGCCCGGGCAGCCACCGGCAGCCTGCGGGATGCTTTGAATCTTTTACAGCAGCTTAATACCTTCTACGGTAACGACCTAAAACTCACTCACGCCCAGGTAATGCTCGGTATTTCCGGCGATAGTCGCACCAAGGAACTGGTGAGGCACATTATCAATAAAGACACCGCCGCCGGAATTACCACGCTAAATAATGTTAACAACGACGGACTCGACCTGCGGCAATTTCATCGCGAACTGGTTGAATATTTAAGGTTATTGCTCCTTGTCAAAACCGGCTCCAGCGAATCTATCGAGATGACCGAGGACGATGTTAAAGAGCTTAAAGAGCTGGCGAACAAAGCCACTTTACCGCAAATTTTAAAAGCCGTGAAACGTTTCGGGCAGCTTGAACTCAATCTTGATAGCTATGCTACCCTCCCCCTGGAACTGGCGATAGTCGATTCAATCATACCGGAAACCGAGACAAGAGAAGAACCCATCCGTAAAGCGGAGCCCGAACCTGCATCTTATAAAGCGTCCCCCAAAGCATCCCCACCCCCCGAACAAAAACCGGTCCGCCCCGAAGAAAAGAAAATGGCTACCGCCGACCCGCCATCTAATCCGCCCGTCGCTGAAAAACCAGCGACTCAAAAGTCAGCGAGCAGTCCCCTGACTGGCGGCAACCCCATCGCCCAACTGCAGAGCCAGTGGAGCAAGATGATAAATGAAGCACCGGACGGCATGGGTAAAACGCCGGCTGCGGCTCTATTAAGGAGTGCCCGGCCGAAAGAGATAGCGGAAGACGTTTTGGTGCTTTCTTTCAAATATCCGATGCATAAAGAAAACATGGAGAAAATCGAAAACCAGAAAATGGCGGAAAAAATCGTCAGCAGTTTTATGGGGCGTCCCTGTAAAGTGCGCTGCGTTTACGAGCACGAGAATAACCACCTCGTTAAGGCAGCGGTAAAAAATTGGGGCGCCCGCGTTATCGATACGGAGGAACAGAAATGATGAATCGAAATATGATGCAGCAGGCGCAAAAACTCCAGACGCAACTCCTTAAAGCGCAGGAAGAACTGGCGACGATGACTGTCGAAGCCAGCTCGGGTGGCGGAGCGGTAACGGTTGTGATGAATGGCCAGCTGCAGATACAGTCGGTGAAAATAGCAAAAGAAGTCGTTAATCCGGAAGACGTTACGATGCTGGAGGATTTAGTGCTGACCGCCGTTAAAGAGGCGCAGGCTAAAGCCCAGGACGCCGCCGCGAAAAAGATGGGGGCGTTAACCGGAGGACTAAAGATTCCGGGATTGATGTAAATCACTATAGTCATTCTGGCGAAGGCCAGAATCCACTTAAAAATTGCTTTCTCGTGATATCATAAAATGGATTCCAGCCTACGCTGGAATGACGTGGAAACTATAAGGAGTGCCAGTGACCAAACAAGAACCTATCCCCGCTAATGACGCTATCGGCAGACTGGTGCAGGAGTTTGCGAAACTCCCCGGCATCGGACCCAAAAGCGCCCAGCGTATCGTCTTCCACCTGCTGCGTTCGCCGGAAGAAAAATCCAAAACCCTCGCCGAGGCGTTGGTCTCGCTTAAGAAGCGGGTCAACCTGTGCTCCGTCTGCTGTAATGTTACCGAGAGCGACCCCTGCCCCATTTGCCGTAATCCCCAGCGCGATATTTCGCAGGTTTGCATCGTCGAGCAACCACAGGACATCCTCGCTTTAGAGCATACGGGCGCTTATAAGGGACTTTACCACGTCCTCCACGGCGCGATATCGCCCACCGAAGGCATTGGCGTGGATAATATTAGAATCCGAGAACTCCTCACCCGCTTTCAGAACAACACCGTTAAAGAGGTCATCCTCGCGACCAACACCAACATGGAAGGCGAGCAGACCGCGATGTACCTCTCGCGCGTTATCACCCCCCTCGGCATTAAAGTAACACGTTTAGCGCGCGGACTCCCCTTTGGCACGGAACTGGAGTACGCCGACGACGTCACCCTCACCAGGGCTTTAGAGGGACGTCAGGAGTTTTAGGGAGTCTGCCATGCCAGACCCGCGTGAATACCAAACGGAAGCCATCGTCATTAAGAAGACGAAGCTGGGCGAGGCGGACAGCATCCTCACCTTCTTTACCCCCCGCCTCGGCAAGATACAGGGCTTCGCCAAGAGTCTGCGCAAGCCCAAGAGTAAGATGGCGGGGCATCTGGAACTCCTCACTCACAGCGCGGTGTCTTTTTCACGGGGGCGGGGCAATATCGATACCATTACCGGTGCGCAGACTATCAACGCTTTCTTACCCCTGAAAAACGACCTCTGGCTAACGTCCTGCGGGCTTTATGTCGCCGAACTTATCCACCAGTTCACCGCCGAGCACCAGGAAAATTACGGACTCTTCCAGCTAATGCTGGAAACGCTTGACCGTCTCTGCGAGGAAGAAAATAAAGACCTGGTTTTACGCTATTTCGAGCTGCACCTGCTGGATAGCGTCGGCTACCGTCCCCAGCTTAAGGAATGTGTAAAGTGCCGCCGTCCTTTAGACCCCGCCACCAACTACTTTAGTCCCGCCGCCGGCGGTATGCTTTGCAGTGAATGCAACATGAACCAGCCGTTCTCTTATCCCCTCTCGATAAATGCGCAAAAAGTGCTGCGGCTCTTACAGAACGAAGAGTTCTCGTCGGCTACTCCTCTAAAGATTGACGCCGACCTAGGCCGCGAGATAGAAAACGTTATCGGCGGCTATTTTAAGTACCTTTTGGAAAAAGAGGTGCGCTCCGCCGCCTGGCTCGATACTTTGAGGGAACAGAGACTACAATTTAAGCGTTCTGTATAGTCATTCTGAGGGAACGAAGTGACCGTGAGAATCCCTATCATTCGTTTAGTACTTTCTAAGAGATTGCCACGTCCTTCTGCGGAAGGACTCGCAATGACAAAAAAACTATTTAATAACCTTCGCCCCGACGTATTTCTGTAAAACTTCGGGCACGACGATAGAGCCGTCTGCCTGCTGGTAGTTTTCCATGATGGCAATCAGCGTCCGCGGCAGCGCTATCCCCGACCCGTTAAGGGTATGGACGAACTGGAGTTTGGCGTCGGGGGCGGGGCGGTATCTAATGTTCGCCCGTCGCGCCTGGAAATCGGCGTCGTTAGAGCAGGAGCTGACCTCCAGCCATTCCTCGCAGCCCGACGCCCAAACGTCGATGTCGTAGCTTTTAACAGCGCCGAAACCGATATCGCCGGTGCAAAGAACACGGACTCGGTAGGCTAAACCCAGCTTCTGCACGACGTCCTCGGCGTCATGGGTGAGTTTTTCTAATTCATCATTGGACGTTTCCGGAGTAACAAATTTATATAGTTCCACTTTATCGAACTGGTGTCCCCGCTTAATGCCCCGCGTATCTTTACCGGCGGACATTTTTTCGCGGCGGAAGCAGGCGGTATAAGCGCAATAATGAATCGGTAATTCTTCGGCGGTGAGGATTTCATCGCGGTGGAGGTTGGTAAGCGGTATCTCGGCCGTCCCCACGAACCAGTAGTCTTCTTCGGCGTCGTGGTAGATGTTTTCGACAAACTTGGGGAGCTGTCCCGCCCCAACCATACACTCGCGTTTGACCATAAAGGGCGGATATATCTCTTTATAGCCGTGCTCGTTGGTATGCAGGTCGAGGAAAAAGGAAATCAAGGCACGCTGAAGTTTCGCCCCCATCCCTTTAAGCACGTAAAAGCGCGTGCCGGATAGCTTAACCCCCCGCTCGAAGTCGATGATATTCAGTTTTTCGCCCAGCGTCCAGTGCGGCGCTGGCTTGAAATCGAATTTTTTCGGCTCGCCCCAGGTACGGACGGTAACATTTTCCGTGTCGTCCTTGCCGAGGGGAACATCGGCCTGGGGGATATTGGGAATCTGGAGGAGCAGGTCTTCGAGCTGTTTTTCGAGCTTATTGACTTCATCCTCTAAAGTCTGGATTTCAGCGCGTAGGGCACGACCCCGCTCCTGGGCTTTTTCGCGTTCTTTAGAGACGTTTTTTCGCTCCTGCCTTAAGCCGTCCAGCTTAGCGATATTCTGGCGGCGATCAACATCGATACGCAGGATTTCATCGATAATGTCAGCAGACTCATGGCGATTTACCATCGCCTTTTTAACGAGGTCAGGATTGTCTCTAATGATTTTAATGTCCAGCATAGGACTACTCCTTCTCTCTTAACTGCGGGAAGAGTATCACTTCCCTGATAGACTGCTGGTTGGTCAATAACATTACCAGTCTATCGATACCGATGCCCAACCCGCCGGTGGGGGGCAGACCGTACTCTAAAGCCGCTAAAAAATCCTCGTCAATGGTCCATTTTTCGGCGTCATTGCCATGCCGTTCCTGCATCTGCTCGATAAAGCGCTCGCGCTGTAATACCGGGTCGTTAAGCTCGGAATAGGCGTTGCCCAACTCTAGTCCCCCGGCATATATCTGAAAGCGTTCCACCACCCGCTCCTCGCCCGGTTTATTTTTGGCTAAAGGCGACATCGAGACCGGGTAATCGTGAACGAAAGTCGGCTGGATAAGCTTCGGCTTAACCGTTTTTAGTAAATCGTCTACCAGCTTCGCCCAGTTCTTCTGGGGGTCGGTCTCGATTTTCTTCGAGCGCATCTTCTCGCGTAGTCCGTCGGCAGTGGGATACACCACGAAATCGATGCCGGTATGCTCCTTAATAATGTCCCGCAGCGTTACGCGCCTCCAGGGGGGCGCTAGGTTAACTTTATTTTCGCCGTATTTAATATCAGCCGTACCCAGCACCTGCTGGGCGATGAAGGATATCATTTCCTCCACCATTTTCATCACGTCGGTATAGTCGGCGTATGCCTCGTAGCTTTCCATCATGGTGAATTCCGGATTATGCTCGGTGTCGATGCCTTCGTTGCGAAAATCACGCCCGATTTCGTAGACTTTATCGAACCCGCCGACGATGAGCCGCTTTAGGTGCAGTTCTTTAGCGATGCGCAGGTACAAATCGCGGTCGAAGGTGTTGTGGTGGGTGATGAAGGGGGCGGCTAAAGCGCCGCCGGCCGAGGACTGTAACACCGGCGTTTCCACCTCGATAAAGCCCCGCCCGTCGAGGAACTGGCGCATGGCGGTGATAATCCGGCTGCGCATTTTAAAAATGTCCTTGACCTCGGTATTAGCGATGAGGTCGACGTAGCGCTGGCGGTAGCGGATTTCGATATCGCTTAAGCCGTGCCATTTTTCCGGCAAGGGCCGCAGCGATTTTGAAAGTAAAGTAAAGTTGGTAACCGAAATCGTAGGTTCACCGGTGCGGGTACGCAATAATGTGCCGGTCACTCCGATGATGTCCCCGATATCAAGTTCTTTAAAAACCTCCAGTTCGGCGTCTTTTAAGTTCGTCGTCTGGAATAAAAGCTGGATTTTGCCGGAGCCGTCGCGGATATCGATAAAAGAGGCTTTGCCCATTTTCCTCACCGCCATTATCCGCCCGGCTACGTTGACCGTTTCCGCTTTAGTCTGACCGCTTTTTTCCTGCTCTTCTAATAGTTTTATGGCACCCTGCGCCGTATGCGTCTGCTCAAAGCGGTGAGGATAAGGGTCAATACCGCCGACGCGCAGGCGTTCCAGCTTTTGCTTTCTCTGCTCATTAATATCTTCAAATTTTGATGGCATATCTTCCCCGCACCAAAGTAGTAACCACCCCGAAAAACGGGGCTGGCTCTGCCTAATTATATGTTATCTGCGTATTATGGTAAAGAGTAGCCTGACATATTTTGCTTTCGATTTGCTTGATTTTATACATCAGCTTCTATTTGGCCGTTTTTGCCACTTGACACATTTTGTTTTTTTCGTTATGATACCTAGTAATTCTATGTATTACGTTTAAGGAGGTATCATTTCATGCGCGTACTCGGTATCATCATCATCATCCTGGGTCTGGTCGGAGTTGTCTTCGGTATATTGTTTTTCCCGCAGGCGAGTTCAGGCCGAAATGAAGTCGCCGACTCGATAGCTCCCATTCCGCTCGACCATCTGAACGCCAAATACGATGCGGTGGTAGTAAAACATGACCAGATTAGGGCGGCTGAAGAGCCCAACATTCAGGCTGGAAAAGCTATGCCCAGCGACATGTATAATTATCTTTCCGCGCAGAGAGCGCTGCTCGGGCTGGCTAAATCCAACATCGGCACCGTTGATTTCGTCCAGTTTATGGGTATTGTTTGCATCTGTGTGGGCGTAGGTGTAGCAGCTGCCGGCTTCTACGTCTTCCGCAAAGCATAAAAAAACGCCAATAAAAAAATAACATAGAATCACGTACGCCTCATCGTTTTAGCATAACGCTAATGGTGTGGCGTACTGTTTTGATAGCTTTTTAACTAGCACCCCTGTATAATACTCTCGTATTTATAATGTTACAGGAGTGAGATTATGGCAACCAAAGAGTATGAAGTCATCATTAAATTAATAGCGAATAAACAGCCCTGCCATGCCGGCTTAAAGATCGGCCAGGAATGGAAATTCGATTATTTCCCACCACAAGGTATATGTGGGTTCGCCTACAACTCCATTTTCCCTTTCGCTCTGGTCTAAAGACCGGCGGGACATTTCCCTGGCAACAAGACCCGGATATGGTTATAGCGTCATGCCCGGATGGGGAGGTGGTTAATACTTTTGAAATCCGACGACGCGTGAAAAAATAATTATTAACTTCCTCTCCTCCCTCCTCACACGTTATAATAATATATATGCGCCGCTTTAACCCTCCCTCGTGGGCTACGATTCCTTTATGCCTGGCAGCCATCAACCTGCTTTCCAACTACGCCGTCGAAACCTCGAACGTTTTTATCGCTCTTTATGCCCAGGAAAAGGGCGCCTCGAACTTCGAGGTAGGCTTAATCGCCGCGGCATCAGGTATCGCCTTCCTAATATCATCCTTTTTATTCGGCAGGCTGTCCGATATTCACGGCAGGATGAATTATATTCGTATCGGGCTGGGCTTGACGGCGCTATCCTACCTCTCGCAGTTACTCGCCCAAACGCCGATGACCCTTTTAGCGGCGAGGAGTTTTATCGGTTTCGCCCTCGGCATCAATTCCTCGGTCATCATGGCTTACACCTACGAAAACCAACGGCAAATCGGCAGCTTTATCTCCTACGGCGCACTGGGATGGCTCTTAGGCGCAATAACGGCACTGGTACTGAAAAACTATACTTCGCTCTTTATTGCCAGCGCTGTGGTGGCTTTCATCGCTTTTCTTATCTCCTTCCTGCTTAAGGAAAAAGCCATCAGCCACATGAAGGTCGCTATGATTCCGGTGGGACTGTTCAAAGCCGACTATAAGATATATCTCGCCTTTTTCTTGAGGCAACTGGGGGGTAACGCCATCTGGGCTGTCTGGCCGCTATATCAGGCGGGCATCGGCGCCACGAAACTCTGGATTGCTCTCGTCGAGGTCACCAATATGGTCGGGCAAATCGTTTTTATGCGCCTGGTCGAAAAATTCAATCCAGCCCGGATGTTCCAGATAGGACTGATTCTTTCGGCTGGCGTCTTCGTTGCTTATGGTTTGGCGAACTCAATACTGGCAACTGATACCGATACAACTGGTGCTGGCTTTCGCCTATTCCAGCATGTTCGTCGGGGCGTTAAGCTATCTTTTAAGGCGACATCCGGAGTACGGAACGACTTCCGGTTTGATGAACTCGGTTAACGCGTTATCCGGCGTTTTCGGACCCTTTATCGGGGGCGCCGTTTCCCAAGCCTGGAGCTACGCCACGTTGATGTACGTCGGGGCGGGCATTACCTTGCTCGGCTCCCTCACCGCACGCGGTCTAAAGTGCCAAAGGCAAATCGCTAAAATATCCGTTATTCCCCTGTAGTTAGGAAAGTGATAGAATAGACCCAGAAATTATCATTTTCAAGGAGAAAAGAAATGGCTGATAAAGGGATTTTTGACCTCACGGGTAAGGTAGCCCTCATTACCGGCGCCAGCCGCGGCCTGGGCAGGGCTTTTGCCGAGGCGATGGCGCAGTTCGGGGCCGATGTTGCCTGCGTGGGACGCGATGACAGCTAAACTGGCAGAAACGGTACAAATCATCGGCAAATACAGCCGCCGCGCCATAGCCATCAAAGCCGACGTCACCCATGAAGAACAAGTTAAATACATGGTTGATGAAGCGGTGAAAAAGCTGGGTAAAATCGATATCTTTTTCAATAACGCCGGCATTGCCCGGATGCCCGTCCCGATTCACCTGACCCCTACCGAGGACTGGGATGCCGTTATCAATACGAATTTAAGCGGAGCCTTTTTGGCCTTGAAGCACGTCCTGGGACACATGGTGAAAAATAAAAAAGGCTCGATTATCAATATCTCTTCTATCGCCGGACTGCGCGCTGAAGTGCCGGAGGTCGGGCCTGCCGCTTACGGGGCGGCTAAAGCCGGCTTAATTCTTCTCACCAACATCGCCGCTATAGAATACGCTAAAGACGGCATCCGCGTTAACTGCATTGCCCCGGGAATGCATAAGTCCGAGCTCGGCCGCAATAATCCCGGACCTAAACCACCAATCACTGCGGACATGGAGAAAGCGATGGAAAAAATGATGCAGGAATACTGCAAGGCGGAAATCCCGATGGGCCGTATGGCCGAAGCCAGTGAGCTTGCCGGGCTGGCGGTGCTGTTAGCTTCCGACGCTTCCAGCTATATCACCGGCCAGGTTTTCGCCCAGGACGGCGGCAGTCGCAGATCTACGCCAGACGAAATTAATAAACCTAACGTGGTAAGGTAAAATTTACATGGAGGGGTGTCCGAGTGGCCTATGGTGACGGTCTTGAAAACCGTTGTCCTCTTGAAGGACCGTGGGTTCGAATCCCACCCCCTCCGCTTTATCCCGAGCGAGCGCAGCGAGTCGAGGGATTTATCTCAATACGTTGATTAATCACATTGAGTTAAAATGGAACAAGAGTGGTATTTTTATATCCTCAAGTGTCGTGATGATTCATATTATTCCGGCATTACTAACAATATCGAACACCGGCTGCAAGAACATAATAAAGGGATAGGAGCAAAATATACACGAGGTCGACGTCCCGTTAAATTGGTATATAGCGAAAAACACGCTAATATTTCTGACGCCAAAAGGAGGGAAGCGCAAATAAAGAACTGGCCGAGAACGAAAAAGGAACAGTTAATCTTGGGTTTTCCTCGACTTCGCTCGGAATAAGCGAATCCTTTAGCCAACAAAACTCCTTCGGAGCGTAGTTGGCCACCCCCTCCGCTTTATCCCGAGCGAGCGCAGCGAGTCGAGGGATTTATTTTACATGTAGCTGAATAACCAAATGATAAAAATATCAAAACTCAACGCAGACCGCTGGCAAGACTATCGGGACTTACGTCTGGAAGCCCTGAAAAACGAACCGGTGGCATTTTCCAGCTCGTATGAAGAAGAACAGCTAATCCCCGAGTCCGTTTGGCGTGAAAGAATCAAGAACGCTTTATTCGCTAGCGATAATGATAACCTGGTCGGTATGGCTGGCGTTTTCCAGAATAACCGATTAAAAACCAGACATGTCTGTGAAATTTTTGGCGTTTACGTGCGTAGCGAATATCGGGATAAAGGCATCGGCAAACAGCTAATCGCCGCCGCGATAGAAGAAATCAAAAACACTAAAGGGCTTACTAAAATAAAAATCGGCGTCAATCCTACGCAAAAAGCCGCCGAACACATCTACCGGAAGTTCGGTTTTACACCGGTTGGACTGCTTAAAAAAGATATGTTGGTCAACGGTAAATTTTATGACGAACTCTGGATGGAAAAATACTTATAGAACGTCTATATATTAATTGCCATTGCCTTTTTCTTTATCTAAACAATTCCGCTATACTACGGCATCCAGAAAGACTAATGCTCTAAAATTTTCACCTTGTTGAACATGACATAGCCCATGGCGTTAAGCTCGTATCCCTGAACATAGGGCTTGACCAATATATAATTTACCCCGAACCATAACGGGATAATCGCGGCATCGTTCACCAGCATCTGCTCCGCCTGTCGATACATCTCCAGGCTCTTGGTAGTGTCCTGTTCAACCCCTGCCTGTGCCAGTAAAGCGTCGAATTCCGGGTTTGCATAGCCGCCGTAGTTATAGTCCACGCCGGTGCCGAATAATAAATCCAAAAAGTCTTGCGGGTGAGGATAATCGGCTATCCATCCCATATCGTACATATTATCCACTTCTTCCTTAAGGTGATAGAGATAAAAATCAGGCTCGAGCTGTCTCACCTTCACCTCCACGCCCAGGTTTTCGCGCCATTGGGTTATTATCGCTTCCAGCGTTTGACCAATCTCCCCGCCGTATCCGGAGGTCGTCAACGTTATCAGCGGCAGATTCTGCAACGCTGCCGTACTTCGAAGCGGCAATCAGCTCTTTAGCTTTATCGACGTTATATTCCAGTCCCGCCAGGTTTTCGTTATAGCCGGGGATACCGGGTGGGAGGACGCCTTTAGCGTTCTTTAACATGTTCCGCAGCGTCAGGTTGATTATTTTATCTTTATCGATAGCCATGGTAAAAGCCTTACGCACATTAACGTCATCGAAAGGCGGTTTGGTGACGTTAAAACCAATCCAGCTAAAATTTAATAGGGGCGAGACATGATATTCGTTGTAGAAAGGTCCTTCTTTATCGGTAATCCTATCGATAGTAGAACTATAAACGCCGGCGACATCGATTTCGCCAGTTTCATATAGACTCATTTCATCGCCGGTATACATCTGGACTTCGACATATTGCAGGCTGGCTACCTGGCCATAGTAATTATTATTCCTTTCCAGAACCAGTTTACTGCTCTGCTGCCATTCCTTAAGCTTGAAAGGTCCGGTGCCATTAGGTTGCCGCCACCAGTTTGCGCCCTTGGCAACATTGTTTTTATCGACCACCATCGCCGTCGGATAAGTCATTTTAGAAAGGAAGTAGGACTTGGGCGCATCGATAGTTACCTGCAGCGTGTTTTCGTCTAAAACTTTAACGCCGCTGATTTCTTTAGCTTTGCCCGCCACCATATCCTTCGCCCCGACGATATCACCGAGATAAGTATTGGCTACTATCGAACCGGTCGCCGGGTCGCAGGCGCGCTCCCAGGAATATTTAAAGTCGGCTGCGGTCACCTTCCGCCCGTCCTGGAAAGTTACGTCATCGCGTAAATGGAAGGTAAAGGTGCAGCCATCCTCGCTGGTATCCCATCCCTCGGCAATATCCGGTGCCGGCTCCAGATTATCATCGAGCTTAACCAGCCCGGAGAATATCTGAATAATATATAGAAACGAACCGGTGTCGGATGAAAGAGCTGGGTCGAGGGTGGTTGGGTCGGTGCCGTACAATTTTAAAGTGCCGCCGCCAGTGGTCGTTGGTGTTGTCGTTGGTGTTGTCGTTGGCATTATCGTCGGCACACAGGAACGGACCATCATAGCCGAGACAACGATAAACGCCACTAATGCGCAAGCGGCAAACACTAAAAGTATTTTTTCTGGCGTTTTTAAATTCTGGAACATAAAAATCAGCTCCCTAGTTTCAATATATCATAAATATATAACGCCTGCACCAGCAGATTAGTAACCCATTTGAATTATTTTTCGTATCAACCTATAATCATTAGCAAACGCCATTACAATAAGGAGTGCAAAATGACTATCCCCAAAGAGTTCGCTAAGTATTATAAAGGTAAACCCGTAGCGGATTTCACCAAGCTTTACCCGCAACTCACCGCCAAGTCCTTCCATATCTGGGGACATGAGTGGAATTCCGGCTATCGTATGGACTGGTTTTGCGTTACCGAACCTTTCCTGATGATTAACGACCCCCATACCCACGACTTCGACCAGTTTTTAGCCTTCCAGAATGCCGACGCCACTCACGTTAACGACTTCGACGCTGAGGTCTGGCTTTACCTGGGTGAAAAAGGTAAACAGAAAAAACTGGTCATCACGGAGAGCTGCTTCGTCTATGTTCCCAAGGGCATGGTGCATACGCCGCTGGAGTTCAGAATCATCCGTAAGCCTATCGTTTTCATGGATATCGCGCTAACGGCAGATTACGTGCGCGTACCGGAAGATAAAACCAAACCGATAATGCGCGAACGTCACGAACGTTAATCCCTGAATATTTTAGGATTGCTATTTCAAGCGGGAAGAGTTTTAAAACAGACCCAGTCTTTTCAGGCTGGTATAGCTCTTCCCGCCGATTATTATATGGTCGAGGACATCGATACCCACGATTTCACCCGCCTGCATCAGCCTTTTCGTTAGTGCAATGTCGTCCTCCGAAGCCTCGGTATCGCCTGACGGGTGATTATGGACGAAGATTACCGAAGATGCGCTGGCAGAAATCGCTTCTTTAAAGACCTCGCGGGGATGCACGATACTGGTATCCAGGCTGCCGATGGAAATCTCCGCCACTCTAATTAACTGGTTTCTAGTATCAAGTAATATCGCTAAAAAATATTCTTTCTTTTTATCTTTAAGTCGTCCCATCACCAGATTGGCGATAGCTTCAGGTGTGTTCAATGGCGTTTTATCAGCTGTTTCACTATAGCCTTCGACTCGCTTCGCCAGTTCCGCAGCGGCTTTTATCTGTGAGGCTTTAGCGATGCCGATGCCCCGCACCTGCGCCAGCTCCTCCAGCGATGCCGCCGCTACCCCTTTAAGTCCGCCGAACTGTTTAAGCAGGCGCTGCGCTGTTATCATCACCGATTCGCCGGAAATGCCGCGTCCCAGAATCAACGCTAATATCTCCTGCGCCGATAAAGCCTCCACCCCAACTCTTTGCAGTCTTTCGCGTGGTCTATCGGCGACCGGCAAATCATGAATCGTCATCGATTTTGGCTTGGATGTATCCTGCTTTTTCATGATGCCTTAGTCTATCACCTCATTTATAGACAAAGCAACCCATTTTAGTGTAAATAATAAGTGTAAACCACCAATCGATTTGATGGTACGGGGTCAGCAGATTGAGGGTTGACTGGATTTATAAAAAACGGCGCATTCAATATTATCAGAGTAAGCGAAACCTCAAGGAGTAAAATGCTTAGTATTATCCAGGTAAAAGCCTGTAAAAGATGCGGGGGCGACCTCTCGATAGAGAGCGATATCTACGGCATCTTTATCGAGTGCATCCAGTGCGGCGCGACTTACAGTAAAAAAGACCTGCAGTTGATGAACTCACAAAAAAACAGCCCTAATACTAAAGCAGAAACTCCCAAGCCCCTCGCCACAACCTCCCACAAAGTTTAATGTCTTAATGGCTTTAGCTACCGGTTACCGCCACCGGTTCAGTACGCCATAAAGTATTCAATCCATCGATATCGAAGCCGTATACTTTTAATAAAGCTTCGTCATAACCGCTGCCCTGTTTAAAAACGTTCAGCAGTTCCAGCATCTTGTCCCGCCCATATTCAGTAATCAGGTAAGAAACGATTTTATAACTTTCGGCGTAAGCCAGCGCCGCCTGATTGTAATCGGCGGGGAACGGACTGCACAAGCTGCGGACCGAGAGATATGAATCATTGGCTTCAGCAAAGGATAACGTCAGCGAGAGGGATACATCTAAATCGCCTTCGGAAAACATCGCGAGACCCTCACTAAGCCAGATGGGCAGGTAGTTATAAGGGTTCGCCGTAACCTGATACTCCACCAGATGGGTTAGCTCGTGAGCGATAGTGCTCTTGCCCCAATCTAATTCCGTATCAGGGTCGATGCCGATGAGGATAGTCCCGTAGGGTGAAAAAGCCATCCCGCCACTCCAATCCTGGGGATAAATCATCGCTCCTTGAAAATCATCAGTATTAGCGTAGATATAAAAACTTACCGGACTCGCCAGTTCGGCTCCGGTATTATCCGCCAGCCTGGTTAGCGCTTTCTGGGCAGCGTCCATCAGCTCACTCCCAAATGTATCGTCGCCCTTATACCAGTTAAGCGTTACCTGCCCTTGTTTAATAGTCTTCCATTGGTACCGATTATCGTTAAAATGAATCCCACCCGGCAGTGTTTCGACCTGGTCGCCGTTGGCATCGGTCACGGTTACCCAATAAGTTACTAACGTCCCCGGCGGTAAAGCGCCGGTCCTTCTCATATCCCAGACCCACTGTGTTTCCACCTTTGTTGCCGGGGCAAAGGAGATATAAGCTTCGGAAATTACATCAACGAAAGTTTGACGCGCGACGGTATAATGCAGGCGGATATCGGTGATATTAACGTTACTTTCAGCACCGATACTTATCGTAATGCTAGCCGGGAAATTCACCATTGCCAGGCAGGGCGATACCGTTAATCCGCTAACCCCGTGGGCTGTTCCGGGTATTAGTAAAGCCAGCAGCGACACGACGACCAGTATCGTAAAAAACTTCTTTTTCATAATTACTCTCTCTTACCTATTATAGACCTTAAGTAGGCGTTGATAAAACCATCTAACTCGCCATCCAGCACGGCTTCGGTATTGCTTGTCTCATAGTCCGTGCGGTGGTCTTTGACCATGCGGTAGGGATGCAGGACGTAACTCCTGATTTGATTGCCCCACCCCGCATCGATACGTTTCCCCTTGATTTTAGCCTTTTCGGCTGCCTGTTTTTCAATTTCTAGCTCCAGCAGGCGGGACCTCAAAATCTTGAAAGCGAAATCCTTATTCATATGCTGCGAGCGTTCACTCTGGCAGGAAATGACGATGCCGGTCGTCAGGTGCGTCAGCCTGACGGCGCTGCTGGTCTTTTGCATATGCTGCCCGCCCGGCCCGCTGGAACGGAAAGTCTCCACCTTAACGTCTTCCGGTTTGATATTAACCTCAATGTCGCTTTCGGCTTCGGGCATCACTTCCACCAAAGCGAAGGAGGTATGTCGGGCGTGGTCGGAGTCGAAGGGCGATAGCCGTACCAGCCGATGCACGCCGTGTTCCGACTTTAAATAGCCGGCGGCGTACTCGCCCTTAACGGCGATAACGGTTCGCTTTATCCCCGCCTCATCCCCCGGTGAGGTATCGAGTATTTCGGTTCCGAAGCTGCGGCGTTCTGCCCAGCGCAGGTACATCCGCATCAACATTTCCGCCCAGTCCTGCGATTCGGTGCCCCCCGCCCCGGCGTGTATGGTGATGATAGCATTACGGGCATCATACTCGCCGCTAAAAGCCAACTGAAATTCGAGAGCATCGATTTGAGAGCCGAAGTCATCTAGCTCTTTAGTTAACTCTGCCTGAAGAGCAACGTCTTCTGCCGATAGAGTTAATAATTCGGCGGCATCAGCCAGCTTTTTTTCAAGTCCCCGCCATTGCTGTACGGTCTTTTTCTTTTCGGCGAGCTGGCGCATGACATTTTGGGCGTTACTCTGGTTTTGCCAGAATTCGGGCTGGGAGGATTGTTTTTCTAGCTTAACGATTTCTTTTTCTAGATTTGGGACGTCAAAGATGCTCCATAGCCATGGCGACCCGGCTTTGTAAATCTTTGAGTTTATCTGTTATGTCTGGCATATTACTTCTATATTACCATATTCCAGTTATCTTAACGCTAGAGTGTTCTTTAAGTTACCCCCCGCCGCCTGGTGCGCCAGCCGGGTCGGTTCCGGCAGACGATAGCCCCGGCAGCAAGCCACCACACACTTTATCGCCGTAGGGAGGTCAATCATGTGTCCGATAGATACATAGAGCGGCTTTACGTTATCACGTGTCCGTACCACTGCCCCGATAACCTCGCCGTTATCCTTAAGCTCGGCAAAGTTACCGGCCTTAGCACCGGGTATTTCGTGCTCGCCGCACAGCCGCGACTTAGCACAGCCGATGGTTGGTATCCCCAAAAACAGTCCTAAATGAGAGGCGATACCGCAGCGCCGCGGGTGGGCGATTCCCTGCCCGTCTACCAGTAAAAGGTCGGGCGCAGTCTTTAGCTTTTCAAAAGCCTTTAGTATTAACGGCGCTTCTCTAAACGATAACAAACCAGGCACATAAGGGAATTCAATGCGGTCGGTCACTACCTGTACCTCGGCTATCTCCAGGGCGGGGTAGGTTAAAACCACTACCGCCCCCTTTCCCGTTTTACTGAACCGATTGACCGAAATATCGGCGCCGGCGATAAAGCGCGGGTTAGTTATAACGCCGGTTCGCGAAACTTTAGAAGCTAAGTCCGTCTGTATCGCCCTTGCCTCGGCAGTGGTTACGTGCCATTTATGGCGTTGGATATATTTCATAAGTCAGTAATCGACGGGTCGACGTTATCCTGGTAAAGTCGGCAGCCAAGCTTTTTATATATTTTCTCGAAGCCTTCGAAGACAGTCCTGATGATTTTCTCTAGCGCTACCAAATCTTGGTAATCACCTTTATTAATGACATCCAACAGGTCATCGAAGCCTTCAGGTTTTAATTTAAAGGATCGTGCCTGTGTGATAAATTTGCCTGCCGTGATATATGGTGTATGGTTGAGTAACGATAACGAAATTAGCATACCATCAAGCATCCATAACATGAGATACGGTATGTGCTCTCGGTTTTTCTGCCCGATGCCGTTGAGGACTTTAGCGGTAGCTTCCTGAACTTGATGCCAGTGAATCACAGCCTGGCGGAGACATTTTTTCTCTAAATCGGCTACCTTGTATTTGTTTAATTTATCGATAAATGGTTTGTTGATAATCGGCACTAATGTATCTGAACCAGCGAGATACCACTCCTTGGTAACCTCTTTCGTACTTTTAATATATTCTTCCTTTGTCATCCAGGTGAGTTCGACGAGAATACCGTCCCTGATTTTAGACATACCTCGCGATTTTTTATTGCGGGGTTTCTTTTTCAAAAAAGCGTTTAACTCCAAATCGGAATAGTCATAATCGTCGCCTCTGGCGAAAGAAGCCTGGGCGGCTAGGGCGACCAGATTTTTGCCAAATTTCTTTTTTATTAAAGGAATCATCTCCTGGATAATCCGCTCGCGGTCTTGATGCGTATATTTCTTAATGCCTTCCATCGAATCCTCATATGAAACAATATGCGAAATTATATCCCCGCATTTCAAAAATTGTCAAAAACATAAGCTCATAGCAATATTTGCGTCATCGTAAAAATATGCTACAATGGCACATCGAACGAGACTTTTAAGAAAACGGAGAGATTTCTTTGACGTATTCCATACGACCGATGGTTAAAGAAGACATCGCGCAGGTTAACGAAATCGACCATGAAGCCTTCCCCACCCAATGGCCGCCGGCTAATTATCAGCAGGAACTGAACAATAAGATAGCTCATTACCTCGTTGCTTACGACGATATGAAAAAGGTCGATATCCCGCCCGCCCCGCCTAAAAAACGGTTTTCTTTTCTGTCTGGATTTTTTCTACGGCGAAATCGCGATGTTGTTCCGGAAAGTCCGCCGCCGGAGCAACGCTATATCATCGGATTTTCTGGCATCTGGATGATGGCTGGCGAAGCTCATGTCACTAACCTGGCGGTACGTCGTCAATACCGGGGTAAAGGACTCGGCGAGTTGCTGCTGATAGCCACCATCGACCTGTCAATCTATTTGAAAGCCAGCTTTATGACGCTTGAAGTACGCGCTTCGAATCTAGTGGCGCAGAGTCTTTACAGTAAGTACGGCTTCGTGCAGATGGGGGTACGGCGGGGATATTATTTAGATAACCGCGAGGACGCAATTATCATGTCCACCGATACGCTAGACTCGCCAGTGTTTCAGGAACATATCCGCGAATTAAGAGAAGACTTGAAGAAAAAACTGGGTTAACCGCCTTGTCATTCTGAGGGAGTCCCTCGATTACTCTCGGGACGACCGTGCCTGCACACCGAAGTGCGTTACGGCACGCAGGCGTGAGAATCTCTATCATTTGTTTGGTACTATCAACGAGATTGCCACGTCGCTTATAGTTTATACTGAGCGAAGCGAATGTACTCCTCGCAATGACAATATAGTTTCGGTTGAATTTGGTCACTTATTCATTATTTAATAATCATTTTCATTTGCGCTTTGACCCCTTGCCATTTTATGCTAGAATTATCTCTTAGGGGGATTTGAGGAACCAAGGAGGAACACGACGATGTCAGGTCATTCTAAATGGTCTAAAATAAAGCACCAAAAAGGGGTTGACGATGTTAAGCGGGGCAACCTTTTTACGAAACTAACCAGAGAAATCATCATCGCCGCTAAAGAAGGCGGCGGCGACTCGGCGACGAATTTCCGGCTGCGCTTGGCTGTTCAGAAAGCCCGCGATAGCAATATGCCGATGGAAAATATCGACCGGGCTATCAGCAAAGGCACCGGCAACATCGAAGGCGGCAGTCTCATCGAAATGACTCTAGAAGGTTATGGTCCTTCCGGCGTCGCTATCTTGGTCAGCGCTTTATCGGATAACCGCAACCGCACCGTACAGGAAGTTCGGAGCACCTTTACGCGTCACGGCGGCGCCCTGGGTGAAAACGGCTGCGTCTCCTGGATGTTCAAATCCCGCGGCGTGATTACCGTCAATGCCGAAGGCGCTAACGCCGATGACCTGGAACTAGCCGCTATCGACGCCGGCGCCGAGGATGTTAACGTCAGCAGCGGTATTATGGAAGTGTATACCAAGCCGGACACGCTGGAAAAGGTCCGCGCGGCGCTCGAAGCCGCGAAGCTTAAGGTAGAATCCAGCGAATTACAGATGGTGCCGGAAACTTCAGTCACCCTCGACGAAAAAGCCGGCGCGCAGGCTTTAAAACTCCTCGATAAACTGGAGGAAATCGACGACGTGCAAAACGTCTATTCTAACGTAGATATTCCCGACTCCGTGATGGCTGCCATCCAGGCGGCTTCGTAATTTTAAGAACATGAAATGAAAATATTAGGCATCGACCCGGGCACGGTGGTAATGGGGTGGGGCGTGGTAGAGGGCGAGGATACGGAACTTGCCCTGGTCGATTTTGGGGCGATAACCGTCCCCGAAAAATCCCCCATAGGCGATAGACTTTATCGCCTTTATAATGAACTCCTTAAAGTTATCCGGCAACATCAGCCCGATGCCATCGCCGTGGAGCAGCCCTTCGTCGCCAAGAACGTCAGGACGGCGCTGGCGATTGGCCGCGCCCAGGCGATAGCCCTCCTCGTTGCTGCCGGTGAAAAAATCCCCGCCTTTGAATACACCCCCGCCCAGGTAAAGCTGCGGGTCGCTAACTACGGCGCCGGCACCAAAGAGCAGATTCAGGAGATGGTACGCCTCCAACTCGGTTTAAAGGAAGTCCCCGAGCCCAACGACGCCGCCGATGCTTTAGCGGTTGCCATCTGCCACGCGCAGGAAATACATATCAATAGCCTATTGACGAGACAGGGAGAGTGACAATGATAGCCAGTTTGAACGGTAAGATTGAGTCTTTAGATAGCGACGCCGCGGTGATTAACGTCGGGGGTGTGGGCTTCAGGGTCTTTATGCCCACCTCCTCCCTGACTACCATTGGTCGGTCGGGTGACGAGGTGAAAGTTTTTACTCACATGCACGTGCGCGAGGATAATATCGCGCTTTACGGCTTCCCTACCACCGAAGAGCTCTGGCTTTTCGAGACGCTATTAGGCGTGACGGGACTAGGACCCAAGCTATCGCTGGCGATGCTTTCCGCCCTTACCCCCGACCAGATTTCGACGGCGATAGCGACCGGCAGCGTGGAGATGCTGGACATGATACCGGGCATCGGCAAGAAGGTCGCCAACCGCATTATCCTGGAGCTTAAGGAGAAAATCGGTGCGGGGTGGGTCATCGCTCCGGCGACGCAGGCGACGCAGGAAAACGCCGACGTCCTGGCGGCTTTAACCACTTTAGGCTACTCCGCCGCCGAAGCCGTGAAAGCGGTCGCCAACCTCCCCACCGACTCGAAGCTCAAGCTGGAGGAAAAGGTCAAACTGGCTTTACAGTTTTTAGGGAGTAAGTGACGGTTTACCGTCATTGCGAGGAACGCAGTGACGTGGCAATCTCCCAGACGATATCTGTTTAAGAAATGAGATTGCCGCGCCTTCCCTTCGGGAATGGCTCGCAATGACAGTGGGAGGGGAACATGAAAGCATCCGAAGGTAAAATCGGGCGGGTCTTTGTCTTAAGACTCGAAGACGGCGATATCGTGCCGGACTGCATCGAGCGGTTTGCTTTAGAAAAAGGCATTAAAACCGGGCACGTTATCTTAATCGGGGGAATCGGGGCAGGTCAGGTAGTCGTGGGACCGCGCGACTCTAAAGCGATGCCGCCCGAACCCGTCCTACTCCCCGTCGACGGCGCGCACGAGGTGGAGGGGGTGGGCATTATCGCGCCGGATAAAGACGGCCAGCCCGTTTTGCATATCCACGCGTCTTTAGGGAGGGGAGGGAGGACTTTAACCGGATGCCTGCGTCCGGGCGTTAAGACCTGGCTGGTCGGCGAGGCGATTATTTACGAGATTACCGGGGCGAAAGTCAAACGCCTGCCGGATAAAAAGAGCGGCTTTAGCTTGATGGAGATGTAAAAAGCCATAAAATTGACAAAAGGGTGTAGAATGAAAAGAGTATAACCATTGGGAGGTGAATATGCCAGGGAAAATAGGATATAGGTATGTATATTCTCCATCACACATAATAAATATATTAAAAAAAATTCGTGAAACAAATCGTCCACCCAAGCTTACAACAACTCACATCACCAAAAATTGGTTATTGAAAAATGACCAATATTCAGCTTGTATTGACATCTTAAAAGACATGGAATTTCTAGACACTGCTGGAATACCGACAAATTTATATGCTCAATACCAAGGTGGTAAATATAAAATAGTACTTGGACAAGGTATCAAGATAGCTTATAAACATATATTTGATGTATATCGTAATGCCAATGAATTAGACAAGAAAGATATCGAAGATTATTTCAAAACACAAACGGGCATAACTACCTCTGTTCTTGACAAAATGGTATCAACTTTTACTACTCTATGTAGCCTTGCAGAGTTCTCCGTTGAAACTGAGTCAATTCAACCAGAATCTACTAAAGAAGAAACTATTGAGGCCAAGAGAGAACAAAAAATAGTGCACAATCTGGATTTGGAGCCAAATATCATAGTTAATATAGGAATTAATATAGCTTCAGATACAAATGCTGATACTATAAAACTTATTTTTGAGAATATGAAAAAGTATCTTTTAACGAAGGACAATGACTAACAAATCAAGTAATTCATTTAAAAGAATTAATGATTATATCGAAAGTCTACCAAAAGAATTACTTATTGACTATAGGATTTCAGCACAAGATTATGAAGACGATATAATTCCTTTTGAGATATATAGAGACACTCGTGATTTTTTAGAACGAATAGCTGATCAAATCAATAAAGCATATCATTATAAAATATACGACGGATGTCTAGTATTAATGCGTCGCTTGGCAGAAACATTACTTATTCTTTCTTACATAAAAATAGGCATCGAGGAAGAAATCAAAGATCAAGATGGTACTTTCCTGAAGCTAGCCAAAATAATAAATAAAGCAGTCAATAATAGACCTCTTGCTCTTACATCAAATTCAAAAGAAACTCTAAAATCTTTCAAGATGGGTTGTGATTTATCTGCACACAATATGTATTTCTGTGCCCGTCAAAAGGATATCCTTAATATACGTGTTCAATACCGCGCCTTAATTGAAGAACTCTTACATAAAGCTGGTATCATAAAATAACAATAATAATCACGTCTTTTGGGGTAAAGGGGTGGGGTGGAAAAATCTCTTAATCCCACTCTCGCTCCTGTCATTCTGAGGGAGTCCTTCCGCAGAAGGACGACCGTGAGAATCTCTATCTTTGTTTGATACAGTCTGCGGGATTGCCACGTCGTTTCACTCCTCGCAATGACAATACACAAAATCTCCCTTAATCCCTCTTTACGAAAGAGGGACGTTTTATCCTCTCCCTTTTGTAAAGGGAGAACAGAGAGGGTTTTTACGAGTCTTGATTTCCAGTAATTTGTGACTTTTCTTACCGAACGTTGTGCTATAATACTATACACTCTAACTAAAGAGTTAAGTGAGGTGGGCTATGCAAATCAGCGCGCGCAATGTCCTTAAAGGCAAGGTCAAAAAGGTCACGTCGGGAGCGGTCAACTCGGAAATTATCGTTGAAGTCGTCGGCGGGGTCGAGATGGTTTCCATCATCACCACATCCTCCGCCGAAAGGCTGGGACTCAAGCCCGGTAAAGACGTCTACGCCATCGTTAAAGCCTCTAGCGTCATGATCGGCATCGATTAGTGGTTCGATAAACTCACCATAAATGACGCATTTCAACCCGGCCTGACACAGTTTGACATAGATATTAACCCTCAACTAAATGCGTGTTAACCCCGTTGTTACCCCTCCCGCTCATAGCTATACTCTACAAGGATATATTTTTCAATTAGACCTGTGGGCGGTTATCGCCTTTACAATATACGTCGTGAGACCGAAGCAGATACAAAATGCGATGGCTCAAAGACGAAAAAAATTGTGAAAGGAAAAAGCGAGGAACAACTGATTAAAACATAACGGAAAACGCGAGTAAGAGAAGTCGAAAGACGACCCAAAAAGCGAAAAAGTTATGAGAATTGCGCGACGGAAAAAGTAGTCGAAGAGAAAACAGAGTAGTCGCAAGACGAAAAGAAAAAACGGAAACTAAAAAACGTCGTTAAAGGAAAATCGCTCCAACAGGTAAAAACGGGACGGCGAAAACCGGAAGAAATTTCGGAAGAAGCCGTCCCCTTTTTTGCTTGTCACCCCTCCTATTGTCATTCTGAGGAAGTCCTCCCCGCAAAGGACGACCGTGCCTGCACACCGAAGTGCGTTACGGCACGCAGGCGTGAGAATCCCTATCATCGTTTCAGTTTAGTCTAAGGGATTGCCGCGCTTCCCTCGCAATGACAACTATCATTCATCTTAACATAGCTTGACACAGTTTGGTGTAGAAACAAACCCTCATTTAATCTAAAGCCATCCCCGTTGTCGCTCGCTTCCACCGCTCTTATACTTTAGATAGAAAATACTCTTATCGGGAGGTCCGGATGCCGTCAGTACCTTATCTACTTTTCGCTATCTTTCTGCTGTTCTGTCTCTGGGCGGTTATCGCCTTCAGCATGTACGTCCTAAAGCCCCTACAAACGCGCTGGGCGGTTACTAAAGCCCGCAAGATAGTGGCGGAGGGCAAGGCAAAAAACAACTGGCAGTTCCGTAACGTATATCGTATGCTGGCGACCTCGAAAAACGACCTCGAAGCCGCGAAGCTTTGGGAGAAACTCGATAACATGAAATAGTCACCAAAATTAGCTCTCCTTAGCGTAAGGGGGGCGGCGCAGACTCCAGGACCTATAAAATAAAAAGGAGGAAATCCTGGTTAAGGCGCCGCTCCTCTTTTTTTTATCCCGAGCCTGTCGAGGGATTGTCCCGATCGAACAGAGTGAGAAAAAACTCCCTTAATCCCTCTTTATAAAAGAGGGAGATAATAACTTCTCCCTTTCATAAAGGGAGACCGAGAGGGTTTTTATCAGACCTATACCCCCATTAGAACTTCTGTGCTATAATAGGTATTGCCATGCCAGACTTTAAAATCATTTCCGACTTTCGCATGACCGGCGACCAGCCCCAGGCGGTGGATAAACTGGTAGAGGGGCTAGGAAAGGGCTATAAGCACCAGACGCTTTTAGGCGTGACCGGCAGCGGCAAGACCTTCACCGTGGCGAATATCGTCGAAAAGGTACAGCGTCCCACCCTCGTTATCTGTCATAACAAGACCCTCGCCGCCCAGCTTTCCAGCGAGTTTAAGGAGTTCTTCCCGAATAATTCCGTGGAGTACTTCGTCAGCTACTACGACTACTACCAGCCGGAAGCGTATATCCCCCATAAAGACCTCTACATCGAAAAGGACGCCGATATCAACGAGGAAATCGATAAACTCCGCCATGCCGCTACCCATGCCCTCCTGTCGCGGCGGGACGTGCTTATCGTGGCGTCTGTCTCCTGCATCTACGGTCTCGGCGAGCCGGGCGAATATCAGGGCTTCGTCGCGAACCTGAAAAAAGGACAGCACTACGGACGGCAGCAGCTTTTGCGTCAGCTCGTGGACATGCAGTACGCCCGCAACGAACTCGACCTATCGCGCGGGAAGTTTCGCATCCGGGGCGACACTTTAGAGATACAGCCGGCTTACGAGGAGCTGGCGCTGCGTATCGAGTTTTTCGGGGACGATATCGATAAGATAACGTCTCTGGACCCGCTGACCGGCGAAATTTTGAAAGAACTGGACGACGTCAGCATCTTCCCTGCCAAGCATTTCGTCACCTCGCGCGAGATGATGACCAGAGCTATCGAATCGATAAGAGTGGAGCTGGTGGAGCGGCTTAAAGAGCTTAATGCGCAGGGCAAAATAGTCGAGGCGGCGCGCCTGCAAGCCCGCACCGAGTACGACCTGGAGATGATGACGGAGGCGGGTTACTGCTCCGGTATCGAGAACTATTCGCGGCATTTGACCGGACGACCGCCGGGCAGTTCGCCATCCACTTTGTTGGACTACTTCCCCAAGGACTTTTTATTGATAATAGATGAATCGCACATGACCTTGCCGCAGATTCGGAGCATGTACCGCGGCGACCGCTCGCGCAAAGAAACGCTGGTCGAGTACGGCTTTAGACTCCCCTCCGCCCTCGATAACCGCCCGCTGAACTTCGAGGAGTTCCAGGCATGCTTTAGCCAGGTTATATACACGTCGGCGACGCCGGGTCCTTTCGAATACGAGCACAGCAGCCAGGTAGTGGAGCAATTAGTCAGGCCGACGGGGCTGTTGGAGCCGCTCATCGACATCAAGCCGACCAAGGGGCAAATCGACGACCTTTTGGAGCAGATACGGTCGCGGGTGGAGAAGGGGAACCGCTGTCTCGTGACCACGCTGACCAAGCGGATGGCGGAGGAGCTGGCGGATTACCTCGTCGAAATGGGCATCAAGACGCATTACCTGCATTCCGACGTGGATACGCTGGAGCGGGTGGAAATCTTAAGGGATTTACGCCTCGGCGTTTATGACGTTATCGTCGGCATCAACCTCTTACGGGAGGGTCTCGACCTGCCGGAGGTCGCTTTAGTCGCCATCCTCGACGCCGATAAAGAGGGCTTCTTGAGGTCGAGGTGGTCGTTAATCCAGGTGATGGGCAGGGCGGCGCGCCATATCGACGGGCACGTTATCATGTACGCTGATACGGTCACCAAGAGTATGCAGGGAGCCATCGACGAAACGATGCGGCGGCGTAAGGTCCAGGAGGACTATAATAAGGAGCACGGCATCACGCCGCAGGGCATTCACAAGGCGGTCAGGGACATCATCGAGCGCGTTAAGGTGGCGGCGGTGGCGGAAAAGAAGGGCAAGTATGATGCCGAAGCGCCCATTACCCGCGAAGACATCGCCCGGCTGGTGCGCGATTTAGAGACGGAGATGAAACAAGCCGCCAAAGCTTTAGAGTTCGAAAAAGCGGCACTAATCAGGGACCGGATTGTCGAACTCCGCAAGGAAATGGTGATTGAAGATGGTCAGCAGTTCACCCGGAAACGATAGCGAAACTACCCGGCAGGATAAGCGCGAGGAAAAGCTGCGCAAGAAGAAGCAGAAGATAAAGCAGCACGGCAAGGGCTTAGGGAAGATTTATAAGGATGCGGTAGAGAAGAGGGGGAGATAGAAAGGAATTGATAATATGAATACTCGTAATAAAAAGACAATAAAAGACAAAATTTTAAAAGATATTGGAGAAACTGGATACCCTAGTGAACTAAAAGCAGGAAAAATACTAGAAAAATATTTTTTAGAAGTTAGATATAATGTTTTATTATCTTGATGAAGATGAAAAAAAGGGTAGAGAAATAGACCTTATAGCTACAGATACTATATCCAATGATGCACCGTCTGTATTTATTGAATATGTTTTAGTATGTTCTGTTAAAAAAACTAGTAAACCTTGGATTGTATTTTCAACAAAAGCTTCATATCTTGATTCAGAAGTATTGGAGAAAATTTCAGTTTCAGAGAATATTAATTATAAAATTCTTCCTTCTGAACAATTTTATGCCAAGTCAACTAAAAGTAAATCTGTAAACTATGGGCATTCATATCACATATCATTCCAAAACAATGATTTAGCTATTTTTGATGCTCTTAGTTCTTCAGTAAAGGCATTTGAGCAAACAAAAAAAATGTATCAAGAAATGACTAAAGATGAAGTCCGTGAGGAAAAAAATCATTTTTTAGCATTATTTGAACCTATAATCATCTTAGATGGTCAATTATTTGAAGCTTATTTGAATTCCAATAACAAGACAATTCTAAAAAAGATCAACCATATTCCAATATGTTTTGGTTATATTTCACCACAATACAAATACGCAGAATGGTTCGGT
Organism: uncultured Chloroflexia bacterium; assembly: GCA_963759785.1. Classification (GTDB taxonomy): domain Bacteria; phylum Chloroflexota; class Dehalococcoidia; order Dehalococcoidales; family RBG-16-60-22; genus RBG-13-51-18. The sequence continues at coordinate 87,789 of CAVXAM010000005.1, read as the reverse complement.
AATTATGTTGTAGAAATAACCACTTTAGAAGAATTACCAAAACTCCTTAAGAGTAAAAAACAATGGCTTGAAGGAATAAAAAATATAATGGTACAGAATATAAATAATAATTGAACTTTAATAAATATCGAGTAATTCTTTCTTTTTTATCGTTTGACAACCCCCTTAAAAACCCCTATCATTATCCCAACTCTAAACGCGGGGAGAGGTTTAGCCCTTCCCCTACCCAACCTAATTTACACCGCCAGTGTGTTTTGTTATACTAAGTCAAATAAACGCTAATTTACAAGGGGGGTTTACGAAATGACTGTTAAAATCGTTACCGATACTACCGCCGACCTGCCGCCGCAACTGGCTAAAGAGCTCGGCATCACTATGGTGCCGGTTTACCTGCGTTTCGGGGAGGAGGTCTTCCGCGACGTGGTGGACATCAGCCAGGACGAATTTTACCGCCGGCTAATGCAAGGCCCTATCCATCCCAATACTACCGCGCCAGCTCCGCAGGATTTTATCGATGTCTATAAAGAGCTAAGTAAAACCGCCGACGGGATACTCTCCATTCATGTGACCAGCAAGCTAAGCGGCACCTACAACTCGGCGTTACTCGGCAAAAAAGCGGTAGGCAATATATGCCCTATCGAGGTAATCGACTCACAGGTAATTACAATGGGGCTGGGGCAGCTGGCAATAGCGGCTGATCAGATGGCTAAATCCGGCATGAGCCTGCAGCGGATAGCCAAAGAGGTACGGCAAATGATTCCCCGCATCCGTATACTCGGACTCCTTGATACGCTAAAGTACCTGGCTCTGGGCGGGCGTATCGGCAAGATGCAGGCGTTATTAGGCTCGGTACTAAACATCAAGCCGATGTTGACCATCAAAGACGGCGTGCTGACACCGGCGGGTCGGGCACGCAGTCGTAATAAGGGCATCGACATGCTGTTTGAGTATGTAAAAAACACCCCGGAAATACAGGATTTAGCGGTGGTCTATAACACCACGCTTGACGAAGCCAAAGCCCTCATCGGTCGACTGGGTACGATATTCGATGAAGCCCAGATAACGTTAGCCCGGCTGGGACCGGCGCTGGGGGTTCACACGGGACCAGGCATATTGCTGGTAGCGCTCCGGGAGAAACTAAAGACCGTTTGACAATCCCCTCCTAAAAACCCTATTATAATCCAAACTCTTAAGTCGTAAGGAGGTGTATATGCCAGAACGAATTCGCAAGCAAAGTACCAAGGAAACGGATGCGCAAGAAAAAATGCGCGAGCAGTTCAACCAAACTGCAAAGCAGACAACCCGGATGGTCCTTCATCAGCAAGTCAGCAATGAGTTTCAGCAGGCAAACCGGCTCGATACTAAAATCTCCGTTATCGCTATCGTGGTAACGCTGATATTCTTCACTACCGCCATGGTTTTCGCGATGAGTTCGACCGGCTCAGTCGCCGCCGGCCTGTTCGGCCTGTCCAAAACCGTCGTCTTTAACGTCGCCAACACGATTATCATGTGCGTCAGTATTTTAGCAGCGGCGGCCGTTACCGTGTTTTCCGTAACGACTCTTTTGCAAAACAAAAAGCAAAGGGCGAAACTCAATAAAGGTCTGGTGAAACTCTATAAAGACGAGGGCGTCAGTCAGTACTACGACGGCTCGATTTTCAAAGGCTACGAAACGCGCTATAACCTCTTTGCGATTATCCTGATATCCGTCGGGGCGGTTAGCGTTATCGCGCCGCTGGTGATTTTTATCGATAGGCTGGTGAATCTTTAGTCTGATATAGTGAGATATTGCAACGGGGCGGGGGACTATTTATTAGCCTTTTTCCTCGCCTCTTCCTGCCGCTTTTTCTCTAATTTTTCTAAATCGCGCTTAACCTTTTCCTCGCCGATGGGGCGGAACTTCTTCGCCAGGTACCCCCCGATAAAAAACGTCATCCGGTAGCGGTCTAGATCTTCCCAGACGTCATAGTTTTCGGCAAATTTCTCGGCTTCCGTCATCGGCTTATTAGCTTCTGCTTTTTCCTTTGCCGTTAAAACAACACCATGGCGTCGGCGAATGGCGTCCAGCTCTTCGTCGTCGGCGCTTTCTCCGGCGAAAACCTTTTTAATAAAAGAGAAAAGTCCCATGGCAGCCTACTTTCCAGTAAAAACTATATCCGACCTATGTATACATCATGGGGGCGGGGTTGTCAACGTCAGCCTTAAAACCCGTTGGCATAAGTCGGTAAAAAACCGCCAAAAAGATGCCATTTGTGCTCATTAAGAGTCCCAAATGAATCTAAAAGTCAATAAAATCCAATATCTGATGCCCCGCCATTGACAGATATTACCTTTTCATGCATAATAGTGAACGTAAAAAGTTCGTAACTAGAAAGTCAAGGAGTACATGTTAAAAATCAGACTACGCCGCATGGGGGCAAGAGGACAGCCCAGCTATCGAGTTGTTGTCGTTGATAGCCGTAAACCCCGCGATGGTGCCACTGTTGAAATTATCGGGAATTATGATCCCAAAACCGAACCGGCAACCATCGTGGTTAAAGAAGAAAGAGCCCTGTACTGGCTAAAGCAGGGCGCCCAGCCGACGGACACCACTGCCAGACTACTAGGTAAGGCAGGTATCATGGATAAATTCAAACCAGTCAAGGAGAAATCATGAAAGACCTAGTCGTGTACATCGCCAAGAGTATCGTCAACAACCCGGATGCAGTGAATGTCGTTGAGGAGACCAACGAAGAGGGTATCACGCTTAAACTAAGCGTGGCCGATGAAGACAAAGGCAGAATCATCGGTAAGCAAGGCCAGATAGCCCAGGCAATGCGAACTTTGCTTCGGGTTAAAGCCGCTAAAGCCCAGACCAGAGTTAGACTAGAAATCATGTAGTCAAACCCGCGAAAACACTCTTGAAGGGGAGACGGGGAAAACGTCTCTGACATGACCGCCTGCACTAAGAAAAAACAGGCACATTGAATAGCAACAATCTAAAAAAAGCCTCGATATATCGACATATATCGGGGCTTTAGATTTTATATATTAAGAAAAACTAAACTTTACGCCGTCGCTGAATCTTCTCTGCTACCGAAAGCCGCACTAAAGCCCGCCGTAAAGCGGCTTCCGCCTGGATTTCGTCGATGCCGGCGACCTTTCTATCCTTCAAACGTTCCTCGGCGCGTTGACGCGCTTCGGCGGCGCGGGTGATGTCGATTTCTTCGGCGCGTTCCGCCTGGTCAGCTAAAACGATAACACGGTCGGGACGAACCTCTAAAAAGCCGCCGGAAATCGACATGCTGTCTTCCTCGCTACCCCGCCGCACCACCAGCTCACCTGCCTGGAGTGTTGTCATTAAGGGGGCGTGGTGGGGTAAAATGCCTAATTGCCCTTCCATGCCAGGGGCGATAACGGCATCCGCTTCCGCCGAATAAACAACCCGTTCGGCGGTTACGATATCTATCTTCAGTTTAGGCATTGCTCCCTGCTCCTAAAGCTTTAGCGGCTGCGACGACTTCTTCAATGCCGCCGACCATATAGAAAGCCTGCTCCGGCAGGTCATCATACTTGCCCTCGAGGATTTCTTTAAAGCCGCGGACGGTATCCTCGATTTTGACGTATTTACCGGGGCGGCCGGTATAAACTTCGCTGACGAACATCGGCTGCGATAAGAACCGCTGGATGCGGCGCGCCCGGGCAACGGACTGTTTGTCTTCCTCGCTTAACTCCTCGACGCCGAGGATAGCGATGATATCCTGTAAATCTTTATAACGCTGTAATACACGCTGTACTTCGCGGGCGACGCGGTAATGCTCCTCGCCAACGACATTGGAGTCGAGGATGCGCGAGGTCGAGGTCAGGGGGTCGACGGCGGGGTAAAGACCCTGCTCGGCGATTGACCTTTCTAACGCGACGACTGCGTCCAGGTGCCCGAAAGTAGTCGCCACGCCGGGGTCGGTATAGTCATCGGCGGGGACGTAAATAGCCTGGAAGGAGGTAATCGAGCCCTTCTTGGTGGAGGTAATGCGTTCCTGCAGTTCGCCCATTTCGGTAGCGAGGGTCGGTTGGTAGCCTACCGCCGAAGGCATGCGACCCAATAGCGCCGATACTTCCATACCCGCCAGAGTATAGCGGTAGATATTATCGATAAAGAGGAGCACGTCCTGCCCCTCGACATCGCGGAAGTATTCCGCCATCGTTAAGCCCGTTAGACCAACGCGTAAACGTACGCCCGGCGGCTCGTTCATCTGCCCGAAGACCATCACCGTTTTGTCGATAACGCCGGACTCTTTCATTTCGCGCCAGAGGTCGTTACCTTCGCGGGAGCGCTCGCCGATGCCGGTGAAAACGGAAAAGCCGCCGTGCACGGTAGCGATGTTGCGGATAAGCTCCTGTATGATAATCGTCTTGCCGACGCCGGCGCCGCCATAAGCCCCGATTTTACCACCCCGCGTGAACGGGACGATAAGGTCAATGACTTTAAGACCGGTTTCCAGTACCTGTGTAGAGGTTTCCTGTTCTTCGAATGACGGCGCTAAACGGTGGATAGGCCATTTTTCTTCCGCCTTAACAGCACCAAGGTTATCCAGAGGCGTTCCCATGACATCGAAAAGCCTCCCCAGAGTTCCCCGCCCCACCGGCACCCTTAAAGCCGCGCCGGTATCGTTAGCTTCCGCCCCGCGCTCGAGACCGTCGGTCGGCGAAAGCGATAAACACCTGACCCAGTTATTGCCGAGGTGGTCCTGAACTTCCAGGACGATTTTATTTTTTCCGCTTTGAATTTCAATAGCGTTATAAAGCGTCGGTAGTTTATCGGGCGGAAATGCGACGTCTACTACCGTGCCGATTACTTGAACTACTTTTCCTTTTGCCATAACAACCTCACTTTACCTTGTCGCTACGCTCCTCGCAATGACACTATTTCTTTCATTCTAATGCCACCACCCCACCGATTATATCTAATAGTTCCCTGGTAATAGATTCCTGTCTTGCCTTGTTATAAAGCAACGTTAAGTCGCCGATGAGCTCGGTAGCGCTATCGGTAGCATTGCGCATCGCCACCATCCGCGCCGACTGCTCGCTGGCGATAGATTCCAAAATAGCGTGGTAAATTTCCATCTCCACGAAGCGGGGCAACAGACTGCCTAAAACCGCCTCCGCCCCCGGCTCATAAATATAGTCCACGTTCTGCCCGCCGGGGATTTCGGCCGGCTGGACGGGCAACAGCTGCTGCATCACAGGTTTTTGCACCATCGTCGAAATAAAGCGGGCATAAGAAATGTACACCATGTCGACCACGCCTTTAGTGTATTCTTCGATAACGATATTGGAGATGGGAAGGGTATCTAAATAAGCCGGCCGGTCGCTTAGCTGGGTAAACTCGGCGCACAACGTGCAGGCATTACGCGTTGAAAAGTCGCGTCCCTTACGACCAACAGCAACCACCTCGACCGGCACTTTTTGTTTAAGGATAAAATTAGCCAGCTGCCGGTTCAGGTTAGCGTTAAGACCCCCGCATAGTCCCCTATCCGGTGTGATGTGGACGATGGCTATTTTTTTCATCTCACGCCGTTGTAAAAGCGGATGCTGCAACCCGATATCCGGCAGCGCCGCCAAGTCAGCAATAACCTGCCTTATTTTTTCAGCGTAAGGCCGTCCCTGTAAACCCCGCTCCTGCGCCTTCCGCATCTTGGAGGCGGCAATCATCTCCATCGCGCGGGTAATTTTCGCGATGTTCTGGACGCCTTTTATGCGGCGGCGGACTTTCCTGATATCCGGCATGGGTTATTTCTTCCCCTTTTTTATAGCGTCTAAAGCCTCTCTCGCGGCTGGATAATGCTTAATAACTGCCTCCAGTTTGGCACACGAGTAAGTTGCACAATACCCGCAGCTTTTCAAGCCTTTTTCTACAGCGCACGTGCGTATCTGGCACACGGCGCAATGACCCATTCTAACACCTTTGGAATCACAGCCGGTGCAGTTAACATCAGAGGCTTTCATAATGGGTATATTATATTGTTTAGCCCACTTCTCCGCCTGCGCCTGTCGCAGTTTATCATCGTTTTTCATAGTGGCGATATATGCGCCGCATTCAGCACACACGATACCGCAATAAGCCATTTCTTTTTCTTTCATAACTTTCTGCCTTCTGTCATCAGGGAGGTTCATACGATGAGATTGCCACGTCGCTTCGCTCCTCGCAATGACATGTTATTTCTCAAACCCCTGTTTAAACTCCTGAATCGCTTTTTTCAGTTTCTCTTCAGTATCAGTGCTTAAATCCTTAGTTTTAGCGATAGACGCGCCGACCTCTTTATAGCTGGCTTCCATAAAACGGTAAAAATCAGCTTCGAAAGCAGCGACCCGATTCAACGGAATATCATCCAGATAGCCGTTGATGACGGCATAAAGTATCATGACCTGCTTTTCCAGCGATACGGGGACAAACTGCCCCTGTTTTAAGACCTCCTGAATACGCTGACCGCGTTCCAGTTGCATGCGCGTAGCTTTATCGAGTTCGGCGGTGCCGAACTGGGCAAAGGCTGCCACCTCGCGGTATTGTCCCATATCCAGCTTTAGACGCGATGCTACCTTCTTCATCGCCGGGGTCTGGGCTTTACTACCGACGCGCGATACCGAGATACCTACATTGAGAGCAGGTTTGATACCGGCGTTAAACAGGTCGGATTCGACGTAAAGCTGTCCGTCGGTAATCGAGATAACGTTGGTGGGGATATAGGCGGAAACGTCGCCGGCCTGCGTTTCGATAATCGGCAGCGCCGTCATCGAGCCACCGCCGTATTCTTTATCGTACTTCGCCGCCCTTTCCAGCAGACGGCTGTGCAGGTAAAATACGTCGCCGGGGTAAGCTTCGCGACCCGGGGGACGCCTTAATAATAGCGAAAGCTGGCGGTAAGCCCAGGCGTGTTTGGAAAGGTCGTCGTAAATAATTAAAACGTCCTTGCCCTGCTCCATAAACTCCTCACCCATAGCGCAGCCGGCGTAAGGCGCCAGATACTGTAAAGCCACGGAGTCCGACGCGCTGGCGGTAACGACGATGGTGTGCTCCAGAGCGCCGTAATTAGTCAGGGTGGCGACAACGCGCGCTACCTGCGACACCTTTTGCCCGATAGCAACGTAAATACAAATCAGGTCACCGCTCTTCTGGTTGATAATAGCGTCTAAAGCGATGGCGGTCTTACCGGTCGAGCGGTCGCCGATGATAAGCTCACGCTGTCCCCGCCCGATGGGGAACATGCTGTCCACCGCTTTAATACCGGTCTGCACCGGCGTATCCACCGGGGCGCGGAGGACGACGTTAGGCGCGACGCGCTCGATAGGGCGGGTCTTTTTCGTCTTGATTGTTCCTTTGCCGTCCAAAGGACGTCCGAGCGAATCAACGACACGTCCAATCATTCCTTCGCCGACCGGCACTTCCGCGATACGGCCGGTACATTTAACTTCGTCACCTTCCTTAATATGAGTATAATCGCCTAGTATTACGGCCGAGACGCTATCTTCCTCGAGGTTTAGAGCGATGCCGATAATATCATTGGGAAACTGCAGCAGTTCGTTATACTTCGCCGAAGCCAGACCATGAATCCTGGCGATGCCGTCCCCGATTTCGATGACGGTACCGATATCCACCATGGTTACGGCGGTACCGAACTGCTCAATTTGCTGTTTTAAAATAGAAACGATATCTTCGCCTCGTTGTGCCATCCTAGCTGCCTCCTTTACCTCACATGTTTAAGAGTTGTGTCATTCTGAGGAGTCCCTTTCTTCCCTGACGACGAAGAATCCGTTTGCTTAAGATACGGATGCTTCGCTCCGCTCAGCATGACATTAAAACGTGTTTTTTAACCTTTTCTTTCCCCACTCACCAAATCTCTCTTTAAAGCCGTTAACCTACTGCGGGTACTGCCGTCGAGCAGCTTGCCGCTGACCCTAACGACCACTCCGCCTAAAATATCCGGCTTCACCTGTGACGATATTTCAACCTTGGCACCAACCAGTTCGCCCAGTTTCGCTGCCAGTTTGCTCTTTTCTTTATCGTCAATACCCACGGCGGTAATAATTTCAGCCGCCTTGATACCGCGGTGTTCATCCAGCAGGTTTTTATATTCACGAGCGACTTCCGGCATAATGTTGATACTTGACCGTGATACTAAAAGCTGCACTAAATTAAAAGCCAACGGACTAATATCGCCCAGCCGCTTTTTGATAAAACGAGATTTATCCTCGAATTTTATCTTCGGGCTTTCTAACGCAGCGAGAAAATCGCCATCGCTAATGGCAGCGACGACCTTTTGCAGGTCAGTCTGCCATCGTTCCAGTTCTTTTTTCTCCAGCGCTATCTCGAATACCGCTTGCGCGTAGCGCCGGGCGTTTGCCTTTTTCGCCATGATAGTTTACCGTCTATTTCTTTTTTAGGGTACCGCTTTCTTCCAGTACCTTGTCGATAAGCTCGCGGTGCTCCTCTTTATTCAGGGATTTTTCGATTACCTTGCCCGCCGCTAATACCGTTAAGTCCGCGAACTCGCGGCGTACCTCGCTAACGGCGGCATCGCGTTCCTGCTGTATTTCGGCGCGCGCCCGGATGATGAGTTTATCAGCTTCTTTCTTGGCGTCTTCCTGCGCCTTTTGCTTGATATCCTCGCCAGCTTTAATGGCGCGGGTCGATGCGTTCCTGTCCCTCGCGGCCGACTTGTTCCATCTGTTTTTTCAGGTCTTCCTCGGCTTTTACCGACTGCGCTTTAACGGCTTCCGCCTGCTCAGCGCTTTCTTTTATCCGCTTCGAGCGTTCATCAAGCATGCGCATAATCGGTTTATAGGCGACAAAACGCAACACAACCAGCAGGATGATAAAGGTCACCACCTGCGTTATCAACGTCGGTAAACTTATACCTAGTCCTTCCACATTAGCCTCCAACTGGATAGCGGCAAATCGTCTACTTTAATAAAATCAGCCAGGTGACGGCAAACATACCAACCATCACCCCGATAACCATAGCCGCAGCCGCGATAACCATTAAAAATGTTGGTAATCCGCTTTCTTCCATATTATTCTCCCGTATTTATTCCGGTTTTTTTACGCGACCATAGCCAGGATGATAGCCACAATCAGGGCATAAATACCGATAGCTTCTGCCATACCAATGGCTATCAGCATGTTGGTCATGATGGGACCACGGGCTTCAGGATTACGCGCCAAACCCTGCATCGCGCCGTAACCAAGGATACCGATACCGATGCCCGGTCCCAGGGCACCCAGCCCCATAGCCAGACCAGCTGCTAAAAATTTTACTGCTTGTGGGTCCATATTTGTTCCTCCTTATATGATTCCTATTTATATACTACGAATGTGCCTCTTCTTCTTCATGCGAGGTTACCGCCATAGAAACGAATGCGAGAGTCAAACCGCTGAACACCAGCGCCTGGATAAAGCCGATGAACAACTCCAGGCCATAGACTACCCAGCTAATTGCCATGGGCAACAAGAAAGCCGCCACCATAATCAGGATTTCTCCCGCCGTCATATTGCCGAAGAGACGGAAGGTGAAACTAATGATACGGACAAACTCACTTAAACCTTCCAGCACCCCCACGAACATATCGATAGCGCCGGAAAACAGCCCGGATAAACCCTGTTTAACCTTACCTTTGAAGATAAGCCCAACACTCCGGAAAAATCCACGCATATTAATGAATTTACCCATATACTTAATGCCAAGTGTTTTCAGACCGTAAAATTCCACGAAGACAAACGAAACTAAGGCTATTGCTAGCGGGGTGTTGACGTCGGTGTTCGCTCCGCGCAGTAGTTCATGGTTGCCGAACAATACCGAGCCAAATCCGGGAATTAAACTCAACCAGGCGTTAAACGCCACGAAGAGAAAAATGGTGCAAATAATCGGGAAAAATCTACGTCCGTTTTTCTCTCCGGCGACGCTGACACATAAATCAAATACCCAGCCCAGCACGAATTCGAAAGCCGCCTGTATCCTGCCCGGTACTAGTTTCATACGGCGGGTTATCAGCCAGCAACCGATAATCAGGAAAAGGCAGGTTATCCAGCCGGCAAGAATGGTATTAGTAATCGGCAAGCCGAAAACATGGAAAAGTACCGGGGCGGAGAGGTGGGGTTCCGGCGCGGGCACACTTAACCAGGAAGGTAAGCCAACATCACCGAGGATGCTTTTACCCAGCGGACCAGCTAAAAAGCCAATGACGACAATCGCCAGGGCAACAATAACAACAATGATTAAAACAGGGAAAGAACAACCGAGACAACCGCGTTTCTTAGGTTCAGCCATTAGCTGTTCTCCCGCTTTTTCTGTTCATTGATGATACTGCGAATCATCCTGTAAACTCCATAAAAAGCAACGATTAAACCCGCCACCAGACCCAATATCATATATAAAGGTTGTTTATCGCCCAGCCACCAGCCAATGAGGGTTCCCCCAACGATACAGAAGGCGATATAAAAACCAATACCAGTCAGCCTTAACGCCGGTATCCACTTATCCATACCGACCTCGCTGTGCTTAATACAAAAGTATAATAGCAGAATCCAGCCCTAAGGGTCAAAAATGGTGATGCTTGAATACCGATTTACACTGGATTTAAGTATGATAATAGAACAACACGTAGTTGATTATGATTCAAACGTGCCTTTTGAATACTATTTTGGGTAATTATAAGCGTCGCGCAAAATACGAAAAAGGACGAGCTATACTTTCTTACCTTTAAACGGCGAAGAGCCGAAATCGCCAGCTTTAACCTGGCCAGAGATTTCGTTGCCGGATACCTTACCGGTATATTCCAGTTTCATGTTGCCCATGGGACTGGTAATTTCCATGTTCCAGGCAAAGTCATCACCTTTAACAGTACCGCCGCTGAAATCCATCTTGCCTAACATGCTTTCCATGTTGCCGCTTAATTTATTACCGTCTGTTTTAAGCGTTAAAGTTGATTCCTGTTTGCCCATTGGGGTATCGATCTCAATCTTATAAGTTCCGTCGATAGCCATATCATCCCTCCATATTTCGGTCGGATTGAAAAGTATTAAACGCATATTAACATCATGTAAAAATATTGTCAAATAAAAAGAGCCCCGATTTTCTCGGGGCTCTCGAATCCATGATTTTTATCTTTAGATTTAGGATTTACGTTTATCGAAATCATCCAGGTCAAGGGTATTGATAAAGTCGTAGAAAGCAGACATTTTCTTTTTCATATCTTCATCGTTGACCTTGGATATTTTACCCCGGGGAATGTCTTTTTCATCAAAGATAGGTCTACCTTGCTCTCCATCCAGTAGGACACCCGCTTTATCTAATACCGATTCGTCAGCGTAAATAGGTACGCCCGTCCTTACCGCTAAAGCGAGGGCATCGCTGGGACGCGAATCAATCTCCATTTGCTTGCCGGAGGTATCAATGATGACTTTAGCGAAAAACGTATCTTCCTTCAGGTCGTTGACGATGATGGAATTGACCACGCCACCGAGATTATCGATAACCGAATTCAACAGGTCGTGGGTTAAGGGACGGGGCAAGGCGACACCCTGGAGCTTAACAGCGATGGCATCCGCCTCCGATGGGCCTATCCAGATAGGCAGATAACGGTCAGAGACTTTTTCTTTAAGAATTACCACGCGCTGGTAATTCACCAGGCTAACCCTGATACTATCAATGGTCATCTCAATCATATCTAAAACCTCCCTTCCCCTAATCACACCTCGGTATTTTTAATTCTAAACCCGAATTATCAGCCCTGTCAAATAAATAATGCATAAATATTTAACCGTATGTATGCCAAGTAGATATGGAACGTATTGACTATTTCTGGCATTTACAACTGGACATCGACCAGCGTTTTTCATCTGCGGCGGAGATGTGCCAGGCATTAAAGAGCGTTGTCGTGGATAATAAAAGCAAAGTGACCCCGGTTCGACAACCGAAGGTACGTTTACCTAAAACCAGGGTTTTTAAGGCGTCTAAGTTTGCTCCGTCAACTAAAAAGAAGCTCATTATTGTTTGGATAGCAATAGTTATAGTGCTTATAATATTGGTCGTGATTATCTGCCTGGAGGAAACATCAGGTCCATACACATCGGTAAATCCTCTAGTAGCGCTTTACTCCTCATTTCTCGGTTGTTAACAAGTTGCACTACACCCCGCCTCCCGGTTATTAAACATCTGGTACATTTTCAAAATCGATTTTTTTCTATTGTTTATTCTCTTTTCTTCATCGGTTATTATCTGTTTCTCTATTATTAACCCTCCCATTTGACACGATATGCTAATAATGCGCATTGCGTTTTATAGTATGAATTTATGTAAGGTCAAACGTATTAAAATACCAAATTGGTGTTTTAAGTAAATTAATCTGGGGGTAACTTTATTGCCCCTTTAATCCGGCATACAGATAATGTCAATGTTGGCTGTTTTTTTAGGAAAAGAGGTTGAAAAACTATGAATAAAATTGCTATAATGAATCATCATCCTACCTCATTATCACCCCCAATTAATAACGGAGGACAACTTATGCGACAGAGTTCCAAGGCGGTAGTCTGGTTTAGTGAGGTTAACAAGAAAGACATACCCCTCGTCGGGGGGAAAGGCGCCAACCTTGGCGAAATGACTAATGCCGGCATCCCCGTCCCCCCTGGTTTCATCGTCACCGCCTCTGCCTATTTTGACTTCATCGATAAAGCCAATCTCCATGATAAAATTAAATCCCTCCTCGACCCCCTTGACATTCAAAACAGCAAACAACTCCAGGAAGTAGCCCTCAAAGTCCAAAAACTCGTCACCGATGCGCAAATGCCCAAAGAAACCGCTAAAGAAATCGAACAGGCGTACGTTAAAATGGGTAAGGGGCTGGTGGCAGTTCGTTCTTCCGCGACCGCCGAGGACCTGCCGGAGGCATCTTTCGCCGGACAGCAGGCAACCTTCCTTAACATCGAAGGCGAAAAGGACGTCGTCAAAGCCGTACAGGACTGTTGGGCATCGCTTTTCGGAGCCCGTGCTATCTTCTACCGCCAGGAGCAGGGCTTCGAGCATTTCAAGGTCGGTATCGCCGTGCCTGTGCAGCGTATGGTGCAGTCGGAATCCTCCGGCGTCATGTTCACCATCGAGCCTAACACCAGCGATGCGACTCAAATCACTATCGAAGCGGTGCTGGGGCTGGGCGAAATGATTGTCTCCGGCGACGTTACTCCCGACCATTATACCGTCGATAAAAAAGACGTGAAAATCCTTTCCAAGGAAATTAAGAAACAGGAATGGAAGCTGGTCAAGGAAATCAGCGCCCACGGTAAAGACGAAAATATAAAAATAAACCTCACTAAAGAAGAGCAGGAGAAACAGAAAATAACCGACGATGATATCATCTTCCTGGCCAAAATAGGAAAAACGTTAGAAGAACATTATGACCACCCGCAGGACATCGAGTGGGCTAAAGAGGGCGGTAAAATCTATATCGTCCAGACCCGCCCGGTCACCACCATTCATAAAGGCAAAGTAACCTCTCATGATATCGATGCGCCGGTACTGCTTTCTGGCGCCCCCGCCAGCCCAGGCGTTGCTTCTGGCCCGGTAAAAATCGTTCCTACCCCGGAAGATATTGATAAAGTTCTCGAAGGCGATATCCTGGTGGCAGAGATGACCACCCCCGACTTCGTCCCCGCAATGAAGCGTGCGGCGGCTATTGTTACCGACCGCGGCGGTAGGACGGCCCATGCCGCTATCGTCAGCCGAGAGCTGGGCATCCCCTGCGTCGTCGGCTGTGAAAAAGCCACCGCTATCCTGAAAGACGGACAAGTCATTACCGTGGACGGTTCTAACGGTAAGGTTTACCCCGGCAGGATTGAAGTTAAAACCGATGTTAAAATCCGCGCCCGCGGCGAGGTAAAAACAAGGACTAAACTCCTCGCTAATTTAGCCCAGCCAGAAATCGTCGATCGAGTAGCGCAAAGAGACGTTGACGGCATCGGGCTTTTACGCGCCGAGTTCATGGTTGCCGAAATCGGCGAGCACCCCAGCCACATGATTGAAGAAGGCCGCGGACAGGAGTTCGTCGATAAGCTGGCTGTCGGTCTGACTACGTTCGCTAAAGCCTTCCATCCCCGCCAGGTGGTCTACCGCACCAACGACTTTAAGTCCAATGAATATAAAGCGCTCAAGGGCGGCGAAAAATTTGAACAGGACGAAGAAAACCCGATGATCGGCTACCGAGGCGCTTCGCGGTATATCACCGATATCGCTACCTTTAAATTGGAACTCGCCGCGATTAAGAAAGTTCGCGAAAAATACGATAACCTCTGGGTGATGATTCCTTTCGTGCGAACCGTATCCGAGATGGAGCGCACCATTAAAATCATGACGGAGGAGGGGCTAAAGCGTTCGCCGACCTTTAAACTCTGGATGATGTGCGAGGTGCCTTCCAACGTCATTCTGCTGGATAAATTCATCGCCACCGGCATCGACGGTATTTCTATCGGCTCTAACGACCTCACCCAGCTAACGCTCGGTATCGATAGGGATAGCGCCAAATTAGCCAGCAGCTTCGACGAACGCAACGAGGCTGTAATGATTTCTATCGAGAAAGTCGTCAAGACCTGTAAAGCCAAGGGCGTTACCTGCTCCATCTGCGGCCAGGCGCCCAGCGTTTACCCTGAAATCACGCAAAAGCTGGTGGAGTGGGGAGTTACGTCGGTATCCGTTAGTCCGGACATGATTGACGTCACCCGCGATATTATCGCCGAAGCCGAAGCCAAGCTGGGCATCAAGTAGACATTTTAGCTCTTTTGTGCTATTCTAGGGGCGGAATTTACTCCGCCCCTTTTCGTTTTCAGGAGGATGTTATGATCGGCATAAAGTACCTCCCCACCCCCTTTAGTTATTCCCAGGCGGTGGCGGCGGGGGATTATGTTTTCCTCGCTATGCACCGCGGCTTCGGACCGGACTTTACTACCCAGTTCCACGATTCCTTTAAATTCCTCAAGAAAACCCTGTCCGAGTTCAACCTGACGCTGGCGGACCTGGTCAGTGTCGAAGTCCGGATGAAAAACATCCAGGACGTGAGGGTATACGAAAAACTCTTCCGCGACTACTTCGAAAAAGATAAATATCCGGCGCGGATGGGCGGTACGACCGAGTTCATCGATGACGACTGTCTTTTTATGATTGGCGGTATTGCATATCGTAAGAATAAATAGTAATTTAATTATTGATAACAACTTTTTTAATAACCATCCCGACGCAAGTCGGGATCCAGATACTCCGGAATTAACTGGATTCCGGCTGTAGTTTACCCCGTACCACGATACGTGGCCGGAATGGGTGGAATAAGTGATAAGTAACGTAAATATCCGTCAGCTCTCCGAAGAAAGGGAAGAAAGCCTATCGCCCCATGCCGCGAAAAGTCGGCTCTCTAAAGGCAGGGAACAGCCCGAAGCACCCGACCCCATCCGCACCTGCTACCAGCGCGACCGCGACCGCATTATCCACTGTAAGTCTTTCCGTCGTTTAAAACATAAGACGCAGGTTTTTATCGCCCCCCTCGGCGACCATTATGTGACCCGCCTGACCCATACGTTAGAGGTCTCGCAAATCGCCCGCACTATCGCCCGGGCATTGAACCTTAACGAGGATTTAACCGAAGCTATCGCGCTGGGACACGATTTGGGGCATACCCCTTTCGGGCACTGGGGCGAGGATACGCTTAACGAGCTTTACGAAAAGGGCTTCCGCCATAACGAACAGAGTCTGCGTATCGTCGACCTGCTGGAAAAAGACGGGCGGGGACTTAACTTAACCTGGGAGGTACGCGACGGCATTATCAACCACTCGAAGTCGCAGGTCTCCGTTCTCGGTAAAGAATGGGGGGAAGTAGGCACTTTAGAGGGGGAGGTCGTTAAAATTTCCGACATGGTGGCTTATATCAACCACGATATCGGTGACGCCGTTAGAGCCGGCCTGTTTAAAGAAACCGATATACCGCAGGCGGCAGTTAAGGTGCTGGGTAGTTCTCATTCGCAGCGCATTAACACCATGGTCACCGATATCATTAGAACCTCGTGGGACGTTCGTGTAAGTGATATAATTAAAGAGCAACCGGCGATAAAGATGAGTCCCGGAGTACTCGCCGCGGCGGATAAACTGCGCGACTTTCTTTTTGAACGGGTTTATAATCCAGCTGTGGAGCGCGCCGAGGCTGCCAAAGCTAAAAACGTCGTGATATTCCTCTGGCAGTATTTTAATAAACACCCGGCTAAGCTGCCGGCGGAATACCGCCTGCACGCCGATACTACCGAGCGGGGGGTGGTGGACTATATCGCCGGGATGACTGACCAGTTCGCTTTAAGATTAGCGGAAGAGCTAGAAAAAAGTTAAAATTGTCATTGCGAGGAGCGTAGCGACGTGGCAATCTCACTGGTTATATTAATCAAACCTACGAGATTGCTTCGCCTTTCCGACTTCGTCGTCAATGGTCTCGCAATGACACCGGGTGGCAAATGATTACTATTATCGATTATAACGCCGGCAACATCAGGAGCGTCCTCCGCGCCTGTAAAGAGGTGGGGGCAGATGCATTTATCACCAGCGACCCTAAACTCGTGGCTAAAGCCACCAAGATAATCTTCCCGGGGGTTGGTGCCGCGCCCAGCGCGATGGCGTACTTAAAAAAGACGGGATTGGACAAAGCGATAAAGGACACCTTTCAAACCGGCGTGCCGATTTTGGGCATTTGTATCGGCGCGCAAATTATCCTCGATAGCTCGGAGGAAGGACCGCAAAAATGCCTCGGCTTGGTGCCGGGGAAAACCGTCCGCTTCATGCTTAAAGATAAATCCCTTAAGATACCCCACATGGGCTGGAATGAGGTAAAGGTGGTTAAGCCCCATCCCCTGCTGAACGGCATTAAAGCGGGCGACGAGTTTTACTTCGTCCACTCATTTTATCCGCAGCCCAAAGATAAACAAAACGTCTATGCGGTCGCCGACTATGGCGGGGAGTTCTGTTGCGCTTTGGGCTACTTGAACCTTTTCGCTACCCAGTTTCACGCCGAAAAAAGCGGGCGACTTGGTCTGGCGTTATTGGAGAGATTCACAAAATGGGAAGGTAACAACTAAAACATGCAATAATGTCATTCTGGCGTAGGCCAGAATCCACACCCCCCTTCCCCTCTGGATTCCAGCTTTCGCTGGAATGACGGTAGGATAAAGTGGAGTTTGTTATGTTAAGCAAACGTCTGATAGTCTGCCTCGATGTCCGCGGCGATAAGCTGGCGAAAAGCGTCCGTTTCGTTGATACGAAAGACATCGGCGACCCGGTGGCTAAAGCCCGCCAGTATTACGAAGACGGGGTTGACGAACTGGTATTTTACGACATCACCGCATCGCGCGAAAACCGCGACATTATCATCGACCTCGTTGAAAAAGCCGCCTCGCAGATTTTTATTCCCTTTTCGGTGGGCGGCGGCATCCGCTCGGTGGAAGACGCCACGAAGCTACGCAACGCCGGCGCCGAAAAGGTCAACGTGAATACCGCCGCCGTCAAGCGTAAAGAGCTGATAACGGAAATCGCCGACGCCATTGGCTCACAGAGTACCGTCCTTTCGATGGACATCCGGCGCGTTAGTCCCACCCCTAAAATCCCCTCCGGTTATGAGGTAGTGATTAACGGCGGGGTAACGCCGACCGGTATCGACACTTTATGGTGGGCGAAAGAGGGGGAGAAACTGGGGGCGGGCGAACTGGTTGTTAATTCTATCGACGCCGACGGCACTAAAGACGGCTATGAGCTTAAGCTTACCCGTATGATTGCGGACGCTGTAAGTATTCCGGTCATTGCTTCGGGCGGGGCGGGTAAACCGGAACATCTTTACGATGTCCTCACCGAGGGTCATGCCGACGCCGCCCTGGTAGCTTCTATCGTCCACTACGGCGAATACACCTGCCGCCAGCTTAAAGAATACCTGCACCAGCGCGGTATTAAAATACGTTTGAGCTATTAGAATGATGGTTGACGATGAAAAACACCGTCGAAGCCTATATCGATATCGAGACCACCGGCCTGATGTATGGCGCTAGCGAAATAACGGTGGTCGGGATTTATCTCTGCCGCGGCGATACTACCGACTTCGTTCAGTTCGTCGGTGGGGACATCTCCGCCGACGCTATTTTGGAAGCTCTCGAAGGAGTAGACATCATCTACACCTATAACGGCAGCCGCTTCGACTTGCCGTTCCTCCACTCCCAGTTCGGCATCGATTTATCCGCCATTTTCCCCCACCGCGACCTGATGTACGATTGCTGGCGGAAGAATTTATACGGGGGGTTGAAGGGAGTGGAAGTTCAACTCGGCATTAACCGTAATCTGCCAGACATGAATGGACTCGAAGCCGTGAAACTCTGGTGGCAGTACGTCGATTCCTTCGACCTCGACGCCCTGAATAAGCTCTGCGAATATAATAAGGAAGACGTCGTTAACTTAAAAACCCTGCGGGATATTTTAATTTAAAGACCTTTTCTCTTGTCACCTATTCATTCTCAATGTCATTCTGGCGTAGGTCAGAATCCATTTAAAACTCCAACCAACTAGTAGATTCATCATTGGATTCCAGCCTTCGCTGGAATGACGGCGTAGTAGTTTTGGGTGTGAACTATGATGATATATACTCTCCCTCCTCTTGCCTATTTGGTGTTTGTCTCTTGGTATTTGTAACTTCGCGAAGCGTGAGCTTGCCCCTTTTTAGTGCTATAATAAGAATGCGGAAAACCTTGGTATCGAGAGGAGATTTTTCATGAACGATAAGCTTAGGGTATTCAGCGGTACGGCACACCCAGAACTAGCTAAAGCGATAACGCGCTTCCTCCACATACCCTTAGGCAGATGCGAGGTTATGCAGTTCAGCAACGATAATACCTTCGTGCGTGTGCTGGATAACGTCAGGGAGCGGGACGTTTTTATCGTCCAGCCCATTTCTGCCCCGGTCAATAGTCACTTGATGGAGCTTCTTATCATGATAGATGCGATGAAACGAGCCTCCGCTAAACGCATCACCGCTGTGATACCTTATTACGCTTACGGACGGTCGGACAAAAAAGACCAGCCCCGCGTCCCGATTACCGCCCGCCTTATCGCCGACCTGCTGACCGTCGCCGGCGCCAACCGCGTCCTTACTGTCGACCTGCATAAAGCCCAAATCCAGGGCTTTTTCAACATACCCGTCGATGAGCTTACCGCTTTTCATCTCCTGACCAACTATTTTAAAATGAAGAAAAAGGAAGCGTTAAAAAATCTGGTCGTGGTGGCGACCGATTTCGGCATCACCAAACAAGCTAGAGATATCGCTGCCTGGATGAAAAAACCCCTGGCGGTCATGGAAAAACGGCGTATCGGCAATAAAGATAAATCCGAACTGCTGACAGTCATTGGTGACGTTAAAGGCAAAAACGCCCTCATCGTCGACGAAGAGATTAATACCGGCGGTTCGCTGGTCAGCGTCGTCGAAGCTCTAGCGCAAGAAGGCGCAAAAGATATTTACGCCTGCTCCACCCACGCTGTTTTTTCCGATTCTGCGATTCAAAATATCGCCAGCTGCAACGTAAAAAAGGTCGTCGTTACCGATTCGTTGCCCATTCCTCCGGAAAAAAGGCACGAAAAAATCGAGATTATCTCCATCGCTCCTTTGCTGGGCGAAGCCATTAAACGTATCCATACCGGTCAATCCGTAGGAGCCTTGTTTGCAGAGTAACGAAAAAATGGTCCAGGTTTATGATGCCCCCAACGCCATGGAGGCGCAGGTCATTAAAAGCCTGCTGGAAAGCTTTAATATCCCCTGTTTCCTTAAGTCTAACGCCGCTCCTTCCGTCCACGTTTTAACGATGGACGGTATGGGGGAAGTTAAAGTAATGGTTCTAAAATCCCTGGCGAAAAAAGCCAGAGAACTGATTGTGAGTAATAAAGATGCCTAATTTTTTTAGCGGACTGTTCGATTCCAACGAAAAAGAACTAAAGCAACTCCAGCCCTATGTCGACATGATTAACAAGCTGGAGCCGGAATATCAAGCCCTTAGCGACGAGCAGCTTAAAGCGAAAACCGCCGCGTTCAAGGCGCAGATAGCGGAGTTTACCCGTGATATCCAGCCCAAACTCGAAGCCGCCCAACAGGAGCTGCAAGAAGCCCAGCAGCGCTTCGGGGAAGCGATGGGAGAATACGATAGAGAAGAAGCGGATAAACAGGTAAAGCGCACCGAGGATAAAATAAAACAGCTCGAAAAGGAGTGTAAAGAACGGGAGCAGGAGGCTTTAGACGAAATCCTGCCGGATGCCTTCGCCGCTGTTCGCGAAGCCGCCCGACGTACCATCGGTCAGCGCCATTACGACGTCCAGCTTATCGGCGGCGTAACTTTACATCAGGGCAAAATCGCCGAGATGAAGACAGGTGAAGGCAAAACACTCGTCGCCACCCTCCCCATCTACCTCAATTCTCTAACCGGCCGCGGCGTCCACCTCGTCACCGTTAACGACTATCTCGCCCGGCGCGACCCCTACTGGATGGGACCCATCTATCACGCTCTAGGCGTGAGCGTCGCCAGTATTTACCCCATGCAGTCGCCGGATGAGCATTCTCCCTCCCGCCTTTTCGACCCGACCTACGATTCCGGTAAGGAAAAAGACCTCTGGCGCCACTTCCGCCCAATTTCACGTAAAGAAGCCTATGAAGCCGATATCACCTACGGCACCTCCAGCGACTTCGGCTTCGATTACTTAAGGGACAACATGGTGGTTGAGCTATCACGACGCGTGCAGCGTCCGCTGTATTACGCTATCGTCGATGAGGTAGATAACCTCTTAATCGATGAAGCCCGCACCCCGCTTATCATTAGCGGTCAAGCGGAGGAGTCGGGACAGCTTTATAAAGCCATCGGTGATGTCGTCGGCCGCATGAACGGCAAGGTACTCCCTTACGAATCCAAGTCGCGTTCACCCCAGGAACAGGAAGAATTGGAGCAGCTTAGAAACACCGTGGACTTTATCGCCTACGAAAAAGACCATTACGTCGAGGCCACGGCACGGGGACAGGACAAGCTGGCGCGTTCTTTTCATATGAGAGTAGAGGACCTTTTCGGCGGCGAAAACGCCGAGGATAACCCTACCTTAAGCTTCGATGAAGCTAAAAAATTGAATGATATCCAGTCAATATTCCGCCAGTCGCTGGTAGCCCATTCGCTGTATCATCGCGACCGCCAGTATGTCGTCGAAAACGATGAAATTATCATCGTCGATGAGTTTACGGGACGCAAGATGTACGGCCGACGCTACTCGGAGGGTCTGCACCAGGCTATCGAGGCTAAAGAGCATGTTAAAGTACAGCGCGAATCGCTGACCTACGCCACCATTACCATCCAGAACTACTTCCGCATGTACGAAAAGCTGGCGGGCATGACCGGCACCGCCGCTACCGAAGCGGAAGAGTTCTTTAAAATTTATAAGCTGGAAGTTACCGAAATCCCGACCAATATGCCGATGATACGCGAAGACCAGCCCGACCTGATTTATAAAACGGAGGCGGGCAAGTTCCGGGCGGTAACGCAGACGGTCAAGAACCTTAATGCTAAAGGCATCCCCATCCTCATCGGCACGGTTTCGATTGAGAGATCAGAGCTGTTGAGCGGAATGTTGAAACGGCAGGGCGTCACCTGCCAGGTGCTTAACGCTAAAGAGCATACTAAAGAAGGTGAAATCGTGGCTAACGCCGGTCGACCGGGTATGGTTACCGTAGCGACAAATATGGCAGGCCGCGGCGTGGACATCGTGCTGGGCGGCAGGAAACCAGAAAAACCGGAAGACGGCGACCCTGAAGCGCTGAAGAGGTACGAAAGAGAACTCGCCGAATGGCAGCAGCGGCACGATAAAATCATCGAACTGGGCGGACTCCACATTGTCGGCACAGAGCGCCACGAAGCCCGCCGTATCGATAACCAGTTGCGCGGCCGTGCCGGACGTCAGGGCGACCCCGGTCAGTCACGCTTTTATATCTCGCTAGAGGACGACATTATGCGCCGTTTCGGCGGCGACCGCATGAAGACCGTGATGAGCTGGATGGGCATGGACGAAGATACGCCTATTGAACAAAAAATGATTACCAATATGATTACCGACGTCCAAAAGCGCGTCGAGGGCTACCATTTCGATATTCGTAAAAACCTCGTCGAGTTCGATGACGTCGTCAACACCCATCGCGACGTTATCTATCGCGAAAGGAATAAAGTCCTCTCCGGCGTCGACCTTAAATCCAACATCCTGGAGATGGTGCATAAGGAAATCGGCTACATTATCGCATCGCATCCCCGCGGCGAGTTCGGCGAGGACGGTAATATCGCCGGACTGATAAAAGACGTTAGCCGCCTGATGCCCCTCCCCCGCGATTTCAACGTTGACGCCCTCGCCGGCATGGGCGAAAGAGACATCGAAGAAAAAATGGACGAGCTGGCGATAAAAATTTACGAAGAACGCGAAAAAACGTTAGGACCTGAAAAATCGCGACTCCTCGAGCGGCTGGTGATGCTCCAGATGATTGATAAACTCTGGATTGAACACCTGACAACGATGGAGCACGAACGACTCCAGGCAGGCTGGCAAACGCTACGTCAAATGAAGTCGGCCGATGCGTATAAAATGTCCGGCCACCAGAAATTCGGGGAGCTTTTAGAGACCATCCAGCACGAGGTGGCAAATGTTATCTTCCACGTGGGACTGGTGCAGCGGACCCAAGCGCCCGTTTCCCCGATGGCTAAAGCCAATATGGGCTCGACCGGCAACACCAACCCTAGAGCTACCTCCGGAACCAAAAAGGTCGGCCGCAACGACCCCTGCCCCTGCGGCTCCGGCAAGAAATATAAGCACTGCCACGGAAGATGAGAGAGAGGTGAACTTTTATGACAACGGAAAAACGACGTATTTTAACGGCGGAAGAGAAGAAACATTTAAGAAAAAAATGGCCTCAATGTTATATTTGTGAACAAAATTTTGACGACTATGACGATACCGAGATTGAATTTGACCATATTTATGCTTTTGGGAAGGGATACTCTCAGGATTTAGAATATTTTGCACCTGTACACGCTTCTATTCTAATAGGAAAACGTAATTGTCATAAAGCTAAAGGTATAAAATCCCCCATAGAGTATAAAGAAGAATTAAGAATCAAAGAGCTTCTTGACAGGGTGAGGGAACTAAAAGATATTTGTCCTGTTGCGAAAACTGTTAATGTGCAAATCAATGAAAAGACCATGGAAATAACATTTAATAATAAGAAGCTTACATTATATAAACAAAATGTTAAAGGTAAAGATTGGTATTATTTTTATCACGAATTATCACCGGCAGACATTGAAAGTGACGATGAAATCCAATTAAGACCAGTAGATAGTAGAATTACAGGCCTGGTTTTTCATTTAAGAGAATGCCCTCAGTTATTACCTAGTTTAGCACGACTAGATACTCATGAACATAAAATAAAAGTTTTCGACGGACAACATAAAGCAATTGCTCAAATAATAGGTAATCGTCAAGAAAAATTACCTTTTCTTGTATTCATCGATCCAGACGTTAATTGGTTAAGAAATACTGTTTTAGAAGCTCATACTAAATTTGTACAACAAAGATATCAACCAAGTCACATAGATAAAAAGATGGCTGATGTATATCAAGCTAGAATTTTAACTTTTCGGGGCGGAAATCCTAATAAACCTTATAGTGAAAAGGATATAATCGGACTTGAGGCTAAGGCAAAGAGAAACCAATTTCTTGAGGCGTGCATAATAGACGGATTAAGCGACAAAACGCAAATGGCTAATAATCTAATTGCTAGAGTAGTAAAAGAACAACGTGCGAAACCGTTATTATATTCTAGTTTAAAACGTTTTATTAGGAAATTCGCTAAACTTGAACCTATAGAGTTTCCGACTGGGCATCCAGATAATCACCGTGAAGACGAATTAAATAATCTTGCATCTATTTTAGATACCATCTACAAAGAAAGCCTGGAAAATAGATGGAATCCTGCTAACCCAGAATCTGAAGAACATAAATTAGCTAGAAATTTCTATTATGATCATACTGTACGTGTTTGGCTTGATATATTAGAAGCATCATTAGACTACGGCCTTTCAATGTTAGCGGGAAGACAATTGAACATACCAATTTGTTATAGACAAGAATTTTCAGATATAGAAAAGGACAGGATTACAGCCATTGTAAAAAAATTGTTTATGCATCCATTATGGTTAAATCCAGCAAATAAAACCACATTATCTTCATCGTTTGACTCGGATATTCGTGTATTATTTACTGACCAAGGATTAGATAAAATTTATTGTACAAAGCCATGACCAACGCTGAAATCTCTTTTATCTTCGCCGACATCGCCGCGATGCTTAAGCTCAAGAAGGATAATATCTTTAAAATCCGGGCTTACGAAAAGGTGGCGCGGTCGATTAACGAACTTAAAGAGCCGGTGGCTAAACTGGCGGCGGAGGGGCGGCTTAAAGAGATACCCGGGGCGGGGGAAGCGATAATAAAAAAGCTTACCGAGATTGTCGCTACCGGCAAGCTCGCGTTCTACGAAAAACTCAAGGCGGAGCAAGCAGAAAGGACGCCCGCTTAAGGTTTTATATGACTACCAAAGAAAACCGTTTAATCGCTACGGAGTCCAGCACGGCCAGTGACGCCGAGGCTATCCGTTACTTTAAAGAATCCATCGCCTCCGGCAAAAACTGGTACCTATCGCTGCTCGGGGCGATCGGTCTGTGGTCCAGTCCAGCGGAGGACTTTAACGACCGCTACTATGTTTACCTCATCGACGGCGAGGCTTTCGACTGGCTGCTTTTAGCGGAGCGGCTCTGCGGCACGGTCGAGGGACTTTTGCCGGAAGACGAGATGGACGCCCTGCTCTTCCACGGCGTGACCCCGATGACGCTGGACGCGGCGGCAATCAAGGAGCTTATCGGTGACCAGAAATACGGCCAGTATCTTAATTATTTCTACGGCGTGACTGTCGAGGAAGCCTTACTCCTCGCCGTGCAGGAAGCTATCGATAAAGAAAAATGGGTGCAGGGATTAGGAAAAACTCAATCCAATGATGAAGCCTATCACCGCGTCTACGATACGGACAAAGACGACCTTTTAAAGCAGTTCCGTAAAGAAAAAGGACATCTCCAGCTCCAGTCCATTACCCTCGACGAGATGAAAGAGTTCACCTACTGGCTGTTTAAATATCGCCTTAAGCGCTGCGAAAAAGCCCGCATCGCCAGCGACACCAAGAAAGCTCTGGACTACTTAAAACGGCAGTGGCGGCAAAAGGGAGTAAAACAAGTCCTCGCCGCCGACTTTAGTTCAAACTTGCCCTAGTTATACCAAACCACACCGGCCCTGTATCGTAGTACAGGGTAAATTCCAACCGGTATCCGGTCCACCCTTTTCCCCACCCCACCTGGATTCCGTGTCAAGCCCGGAATGACATGAACCTTATTCGTTCGCGGTTCCTTCGGCGGCGCGAACCATCAATACCGGTATTTTCGAGTGATGCAAAACTTTATCTGTAACGCTGCCGAACGCCAGGCGGCGTAAACCCGACCTGCCGTGCGTGGACATAGCTAACAGGTCCGCTTTAGTATCATCGGCAGCTCTGATGATTTCATCGGCGGCGTTACCGGTACTCACCATCGTCTGTATAGCGACACCTCTTTTCTTTAACGATTCGCCGGTTTTAATCAGATATTTCTCAACGTTTTGTTTGATGAGCCGAAGCTCTTCTTCAGTATAAGAAACCGGGGCGCTTGCCTCCCCGACCACCACCCAGTGTCGTAATAGCGTTATCACGCCGATGAGGATAACCTCGACCTTCGTTCCTTTGGCAAGTTTGTCGATAAGCTGTTCGATAACCGGTATGGCGGCTTCTCCAACTTTTGAACCATCTAACGGCACCAGAACTTTCGAAAACATAACCTCACCTCCGATGATTTTTTCTTTTACTTAATTAAGATAACACCAGCTTTTTTGGCCGGCTGTAACTTTAGTCTCACTTTTTAGTCGGGTATCAGTCTTTTCCCCATTTCGACGCAATCTTCTCGGTTGAACCCGAGGTTTTCGTAGAATTTTATCGCGCCGGGGTTATCCGTCCTCACTAATAAATTGAATTTAGGGCAGCCTTTAGTCATTAACGCTTTTTCGACAGCCTCCATGATTTGTTTTCCCAACCCCTGTCTCTGGTAGTCAGGGTCGACGCCGACGTAATTGACCCAACCCCGGTGTCCGTCGTAGCCGCCTATCGCCGTGGCGATAACTTTATCTCCCTCCACCCCCACTAAAAATAAGTCAGGATCGACCTTTAACTTTCTCGCGATATCTTTTTTCGGGTCGTTCTGCGGTCTTACTAAATTGCACTTCCGCCAGAGTTCGATGACGGCGGCTTCGTCGGACTTTTTATAGGGTCGGATTTTCATTTATTTGAGTAACCCCTTCACCCTATCCAATATCTTGTCCGCCACCTCGCGTTTACTCATTAAAGGCAGTTCTTCGGTTTTGCCTTTTTTATCGATAATAATAACGCGGTTGGTGTCCGCGTCGAATCCGCTGTCGGCTTTAGTAATATCGTTAGCGATAATCAGGTCCAGTTTTTTCTCGACCAGTTTCTTTTTAGCGTTAGCCACAAGGTTTTCACTCTCCGCCGCAAAACCAACCTTGATAAATTTACCCTTGACCCCGCCCAAAATGTCCGGCGTTTTCACTAGATTTAACGTCAGGTTTTGCTTGGCGTCCTTTTT
Organism: uncultured Chloroflexia bacterium; assembly: GCA_963759785.1. Lineage (GTDB taxonomy): Bacteria > Chloroflexota > Dehalococcoidia > Dehalococcoidales > RBG-16-60-22 > RBG-13-51-18. Next base: position 60,959 of record CAVXAM010000005.1, on the reverse strand, counting down.
TATCTTGGACTTAGCGATTACTTCCAGCTGATAGTCCGCCACCGCCGCCGCCATGATTAAAGCGTCCGCCTTTTTTACTGCCCCGTCCACCGCTTTTTGCATCTCCAAAGCCGTCGGCGCTTTAATAATTTCAATATTAGATGGGTCTTCCAAATTCACGTTCGCGGCAATCAGTGTCACTTTAGCGCCCCTATCCCGCGCCGCCTCGGCTAAAGCGTAACCCATCTTGCCGGACGAGCGATTGCCGATATGACGCACCGGGTCGATTGGCTCGCGCGTGCCCCCGGCTGTTACAACGATATGTTTGCCTGCCAGGTCGCGCTTCTGTCCCAATACCTTCTCGATTGCTTGGATAATCGTCGCGGTTTCCGGCAGTCGCCCCTTACCCATTTTGCCCGACGCTAAACGTCCGTACTCCGGCTCGATAAAGCTAAAACCCCGCGCTTTAAGCTTGGCGACGTTTTCCTGCGTCACTTTATTGCTGTACATCAAATCGTTCATCGCCGGAGCGATTATCACCGGCGCCTTAGTCGCCAGCACCACCGTCCCCAGCATATCGTCGGCGATACCTGCCGCTAACCTGGCGATAGTATTCGCCGTTGCCGGAGCCACTACCACCGCATCAGCGGCTTCGGCTAAAGCCACGTGTTCCACGCTCCACTCCGAAGCCAGCTCGAACATATCGGTCACGACCGGTCGGTGGGTAATATTTCTTAGCGTAAGGGGAGTGATGAATTTCGTCGCCGCTTCGGTCATCACGACCTCGACCTTCGCGCCCGCCTGCGTTAACTTGCTGGCGAGGTCGGCGGCTTTATAGGCGGCAATGCCCCCCGTAATCCCCAGTACGATGGTTTTACCTTTTAACATGTTGATTTCCTCATCATTTCCTCTCCCTTCAGGGTGAACCTTCAGGATGAACCCCTCCGCGGGAGAGGATAAAAGGTGAGGGGGATTTTTTATTTCACCCTCACCCAACCTCTCCCGTCAAGGGAGAGGAGTTTGTATTACTCCCGGTTCATATCGTGGATAACCTTAACCCCGATGAGCGTAAGATTAGAATTAACTTCATCGATGGCTTTGGTCTCCTGTGCGATAATGTCGGCGTAACCGCCGGTCGCCACGACCATCGCCTTCTCGCCCAGTTCTTTATGTATCCTGCCGACGATACCCTCGACCAACCCTGCCCAGCCGAAGATAAGGCCGGACTGCATGGAAGCCTGGGTATTATCGCCGATAGCTTTTTTCGGCCTGACCAGTTCCACCCTTGGTAAAGCGGCGGTGCGTGTATACAGCGCCTCGGCGGAAATGCCCAGGCCGGGTGCAATAACTCCGCCCAGATAGTCGCCGTCTTTAGAAACGATGGCAAAAGCAGTAGCCGTCCCCAACGCCACGACGATAATCGGCGGCTTATAAAGGTGCAGCGCGGCTGCCGCATTAGCAATAAGGTCGGAGCCTACCTCCCGCGGATTAGGATAGCGTATCCGTACCCCCGTTTTGACGCCCGGACCCACCACCAGTGGCTTGATATTAAAATAACGCTGGAATAATTCATGGAATGTCGTTAGCAGCGGCGGCACGACACAACTCATTGCGCCTTCTTTAATGTCTTTCGGATTAATGCCTTCCTGTTTGAGCATATTAAGGAGCATAACGGCATATTCGTCCGCCATACGCTGGACGCCGGTCGAAATACGCCAGGTCGCCTTTAGTTCATCCCCATCGAACATGCCGAATTTAATATTGGTATTCGCGATATCAAAGACCAGCAGCATATACCCTCCTCATCAACCCCTGTTTTTCAATTGCTTAATCACTACCGGCAGCGCCGGTAAAAGGTCGGAGGCAATCATGCCGGTGTCGCCGATTTCATCTCTTATTTTATCACCTGCCGCGCCGTGCAGGTAGACCCCCAGCGCTGCGGCATCGTAAGGCTTTAGTCCCTGCGCCACCAGCCCCACGATAACGCCAGCCAGAACGTCACCCGTCCCCGCCGAAGCCAGCCCCGGGTTGGCGAAGGGACTGATTCGGCATTTACCGTCGGCAGCGGCGATAACGGTAAAGGCGCCTTTTAGGACGACGGTTTTTTGCCAGATGGCGGCGAACTTACGGGCGATACCGATGCGGTTCGCCTGTATCTTATCAATAGTTAATCCGCAGAGCCGCGCCATTTCACCGGGGTGGGGGGTGATTATCGTATTATCCGCTATCTGTCGCCACCATTCCGGTAATTTAGCTAGTATATTCAGCCCGTCGGCGTCGATGACCAGCGGCGGCAGCGATTTCTTTAATAAAGCGCTTAAAAATTCTACGGTTGCCGGGTCCTGGCCCAATCCGCAGCCGGTTAGTAAAGCATTATATTGTAAGCATTGTTCTTGTAACATTGGCGCGCCTTCTATCGCGATGCCCGGCCGTAATTCCGGTAAAGGACGGTAGGTTGCCTCGGATAGTTTGGCGGCGATAATCGGGATTAAGCTGCCGGCAGTAGCTAAAGTGACCAGTCCCGCCCCCACCCGCATCGCCCCGCTGCAGGCTAAATAGGCGGCGCCGATGGTATTAGTTGCTCCGGCGTTAATCATCACCCGTCCGAAGGTGCCTTTATTCGAGTCCAAGGGACGCTGGGGAAGGGTCTTCGCCGCCCATTCATCGGTAAGGAGCTCGATATTGATATCGTCCGCTAATGTTTCAGGAATGCCGATGTCGGCTATTTTTACTTTACCCACCCTCGCCGCCCCGGGGAATTTATAGAGTCCTATTTTAGGGAAAGCCAGCGTTACCGTCAGGTCGGCACTAGGGCAGTCGGGGTCGATATCGCCATTATCGGCGTCCATGCCCGACGGTAAATCGATAGCGATGACTTTTATTTTATTTTCTTGTTTGGCGGCATTTACTTTTTCCAGAACCTGCTTAAAGACGCCTTCCAACGGACGCATTTTGCCGGTCCCCAGTAAAGCATCGATAACGCAGGTAGCTGACGTTAAAAGACCATCGAACTTCTTGAGGTTTTTATCGGTTTTAACTGCGATACAGGTGATATTTTTTTTCTGGACGAGCTTGAGGTTAGCGTCACTGGCGGGTCTAGCGCTACAAAGGTAAACGCTTACTTTAGCCCCCCAACCCTTAAGATACCGAGCCGCAACGAGTCCATCCCCGCCATTATTCCCCCCGCCAATCAGACAAAGAATACGCTGTTTTTTAACGTCACCGAGGTAATCGCGCGCCGCTTCGGCGACGGCTTTACCCGCGTTTTCCATCAGGACTTTAACCGGCGCACCCAGCTGTGTGCACTTGTCGTCAATCTTCCGCATTTGCTCGGCGGTAACTATTTTCATAATTTTTATGGCTCTCCGATTAATTGAGTGTAGCAATAAACGTGGCTATGGTCAAGAGAAGACGATTACCCGCCTTAGCCCTTTTACAGGTGGGGTTTAGATGAATTATACAAGACAATTATGCGTATTTCTTGAATACCAATACCGAATTATGCCCCCCGAACCCAAAGGAATTAGAAATAGCCGTATTAACCTCGGCTTGCCTCGCTACATTAGGCACGTAATCGAGGTCGCATTCGGGGTCGGGGTTAGTCAGATTGATGGTTGGTGGAATCATCCCATGCCGTATAGCCAAAACGGCAATGACCGCTTCTATCCCTCCCGCTGCTCCCAGCATATGTCCGAGCATCGATTTACTGGCAGAGATAGGAATCTTTTTGGCTCGGTCTTTAAAGACGTTTTTAATAACGTTTGTTTCCGTGCGGTCGTTGAGAATCGTTGCGGTACCGTGCGCGTTAATATAATCAATCTCATCGGGTGAGACACCCGCTCGCTCCATGGCTAGCTGGACGGCGCGGATGGCGCTAATTCCATTCGGGTCCGGGGCGGTGAGGTGAAAAGCGTCGCTGGTATTAGCATACCCCACGAGTTCGGCAATAATCGGCGCACCGCGTTTTTCGGCGTAAGAGGCTTCCTCGAGCACCATTACGCCGGCGCCCTCGCCCATCACAAAGCCGTCCCTTTTGGCATCGAAGGGCCGGCAAGCCGCCTCCGGATTCTCATTTTTCGTAGACAGCGCCCGGATATTACCGAAGGCAGCGATAGCTAACGGAAGTATCGGGGCATCGGTTCCGCCGGCAATCATAATAGTAGCGCGCCCGTTGCATATAGCTTCGTAAGCCTGTCCTATAGCGTCGGCGCCGCTGGAACAGGCAGACGACGGTGTGTAATTAATGCCCTTGGTCCCCAGCAGTAATGATACCTGTACTCCAGGAGCATCCGGTATCATCGTCGGAGCCAGAATGGGGTTAATTCGGCGTGGACCGTGTTCCGCTAATACCTTCAACTCCTGGCAAACCGATAGCAGCCCCGCAACACAGTTACCGATGACAACACCACTTTCGGCGTCGTTTTTTTCATCGACGGTCAGATTGGCTTCCCTTACCGCCTGCATGCTGGCAGCCACGGCGAACTTGGTAAAACGGTCCATGCGCTGTACCTGTTTCCTGGTGGCATAAATCTCCGCATCGAAGTCCTTAACCTCGGCGGCTATCTTGGTTTCGAACGGCGTAGTATCAAAACTGGTAATTACACCAACCCCCGACTTCCCCTTCACCAGCGATGACCACATTTCAGACGTAGTAACACCGATAGGGGTTACCGCTCCCAGGCCGGTCACTACTACCCTCACTTTACTATTATCCTTTTCCATTCAATATCGCCCCTATCCTTGATATATTCGGCTATCGGTATACCTAGATATAATATGTAGTATAGCGTTATTGGACTACACGTTCAAGATATAACAGACAATACGCACAATTTGTCGTAAACGATAAATTCGTTTAAATATATTTTTTCCTCGAACTTTAACCTGTAATTTTTCACCTAAAAATTTTATAAATTAGAACTTGTGTTTCATTTTTTCTTGTGGTAAAATACTGTCTGGAGGTTTTCAACATGCCGTCCGATTCCATCATCATCAAAGGCGCCCGCGAACATAATTTAAAGAATATCGACGTCGTTATCCCGCGCAATAAACTGGTCGTCATTACCGGCGTTTCCGGCTCCGGCAAGAGTACCCTCGCCTTCGATACCATTTACGCCGAAGGGCAGCGCCGCTATGTGGAATCCCTTTCCGCTTACGCCCGCCAGTTCTTAGGGCGGATGGAAAAACCGGATGTCGACTTTATCGGCGGCTTAAGCCCGGCGATTTCTATCGACCAGAAGGGACCCAGCAAGAATCCCCGCTCCACCGTCGGCACGGTCACTGAAATTTACGACTATCTCCGGCTCCTTTTCGCGAGGGTGGGGCATCCTCATTGTCCCCAGTGCGGACGGGAAATCACGATACAATCCGTGCAGCAAATCGTCGACGCCGTGCAAAAGCTGCCGCAGGACAAGCGTATCATGGTCATGGCGCCCATGGTTACCGACCGCAAGGGCGAGTATCAGTCGGTTTTCGACGACCTCCGTAGGCAGGGTTATGCCCGCGTCCGCGTTGACGGCGAAATACACGAATTATCGGAAAACATCGGGGCTTTAGATAAATATAAAAAGCACTCTATCGCGGTCGTCGTTGACCGCCTCGTCGTCGGTGATAGCGGTAACCGCACCCGTATCTCGGACTCCGTCGAGACGGCGCTAAAACTGGGCAGCGGTACGGTGCTGGTATCCATCGTCGGCGGAGAGGAGATGCTATTTTCCGAGCACCTCGCCTGCGTCCACTGCGGTATCAGCCTGGGGGAAATTGCTCCCCGCACGTTTAGCTTTAACACCCCTTATGGCGCTTGCCCTGCCTGCACCGGTTTAGGCTTTAAACAGATTGTTGACCCTGACCTCGTTATTAATAAGGAACTCTCCATTTTACAGGGGGCTATCATCCCCTGGGCGACGCATAACTGGTATCTCTGGCGCGTCCGGCAGTTGGCCAGGACTTACAATTTCTCGCTGGATACCCCTCTTAAAAACATCAATGAAAAAGCTTTGCATGTCCTGCTTTACGGCGAGGGCGGACCGATACGCACTTACCGCCGTTTCGGCCGTATTGTCCGCCGCCCCGAGGGTTTTGAAGGTATCATCAACGCTCTGGAGCGTGTCCACCACGATACACAATCCGAAGGTTCCCGCGAAAATTACGAGCGTTATATGGTTTATAGACCATGCGAGGAATGCAATGGCAAGCGCCTTAAACCGGAGTCTTTAGCCGTCCTCATTGGCGATAAAAATATCATGGATGTCTGCGATATGCCCGTGACCCAGGCTTTAGAATGGACGGACCTAATCGCTAAAAGCATCCTCACCGAGCGTGAGATGATGATTGCCCAGCAGATACTTAAAGAAATAAGAACGCGCCTCGGTTTTCTCAAAGACGTAGGGCTGGACTACCTTTCCACCGGCCGCGCTTCGATGACCTTAAGCGGTGGGGAATCACAGCGTATCCGCCTTGCCACCCAGATTGGCAGCGGCTTGATGGGGGTGCTTTATGTTTGCGATGAGCCGACGGTTGGACTCCATCCCGCCGACGACTATCGCCTTATCCAGACGATGCAGCGTCTGCGCGATTTAGGCAACACGATATTGGTCGTCGAGCATGACGAGGCGATGATGCGCGCCGCCGACCACATTATCGATATGGGTCCCGGCGCCGGCGAACGCGGCGGTTATATCGTCGCTACCGGCACCTTAAAAGATATTATGAAGAACGAAAAATCCCTGACCGGGCAATATTTAAGCGGCGCTAAAGTTATACCCCTCCCCCCGAAACGCCGCTCCGGCAACGGCAAGGAACTGGTTATCAAAGGCGCCCGCCAAAATAATCTTAAGAATATCGACGTCGCCATTCCTCTCGGCAAGTTCGTCTGCATTACCGGCGTTTCCGGCAGCGGTAAAAGCACCCTGGTGGACGAAATTCTTTACCGTAAACTGGCGCAGATTTTCTATCGCTCTAAAGAGCGTCCCGGCGACTGCGATGCTATCCTCGGGCTGGAAAATATCGATAAAGTTATCAACATCGACCAGTCGCCCATTGGGCGTACTCCCCGCTCCAACCCCGCCACCTATACCGGCGCTTTTGGGCCGATGCGCGACCTTTTCGCCTCCGTACCTGAAGCGCGCCTCCGCGGCTATGGACCCGGCCGCTTTTCGTTTAATGTTAAGGGCGGTCGCTGCGAGGCTTGCGGCGGCGACGGCTATATCCAGATAGAAATGCAATTCCTGCCGGATGTTACCGTACCCTGCGAGGTCTGTAAAGGAAAACGTTATAACACGGAGGCGTTGGAGATTAAGTTCAAGGGCAAGAACATCGCCGAGGTGCTGGATATGACCGTGGCGCAGGCTTTAGAGTTTTTCGAGAACATACCGAGTTTGAAGAATAAACTCACCACCTTAAATGACGTCGGACTCGGCTATATTCATTTAGGTCAACCCGCCCCGACCCTCTCCGGCGGGGAGGCGCAGCGCGTTAAACTGGCGACGGAATTATCGCGCCGCTCGACCGGTTCGACGCTTTATATTTTAGACGAACCGACGACCGGGCTTTCCTTCGACGACGTGGCGGCGTTACTGGCGGTTTTACAAAAACTGGCTGACGCGGGCAATACGGTGGTCGTTATCGAGCACCACCTGGACGTGATTAAAAACGCCGACCACATTATAGATTTGGGACCGGGGGCGGGGGATAAGGGCGGCTACGTCGTCGCCACCGGCACCCCGGAAGAAGTCACCCGCAATAAAAAGTCCGCCACGGGTGATTATTTGAAGCGGGTGGTGAAATAAATCCCTCTCAATCTCTCCTTCGGCTTCGCTCAGGACAGGCTCTTTTTCAAAGGGAGAGGCAGTTACGCCCCTCCTTTTCCCCTTGTCATTCTGGCGAAGGCCAGAATCCATCACTAGAATTCAATATCTTATTGGATTATTTACTGGATTCCAGCCTACGCTGGAATGACATTCTTCTAAAAACAAAAATCCCCGGCCTCGTAAGAAGTCGGGGATTTTATATGGATTCTCGGGTCAAGCCCGAGAATGACGTTTCTTTAAAGTCCCGCCGCCGCCATAATTTCCGGCACTTTCTTTTCCCAGTTGACCGCCATGATGTGCACGCCCTGGCACATCCCTTTCATAGCTTTAATCAGGTCTGCCGCCATCTGGATGCCGACCTTCTCGCGGTCTTCCTTCGGCGCGTCAGCCATCTTCTGGATAAGTTCGTCCGGAACATAGATGCCAGCCACGTTAGTGTTCATGTAGCGGGCGGAACCGGCGTTTTTCAGCGGGATAACACCGACCATCACCGGGACTTTAGTGGTAAATTTCTCGACCCGTTTCATCAGCTTTTCAAATGACTTGGGCTGATAGCAGGCCTGGGTCTGGATGAATTTGGCGCCGGCGGCGATTTTCTTTTGCAGCTTGGCAATCTGGAGTTCAAAAGAAGCCTCGGTATTGTTCTCCACCTTAACCACCGCGCCGGGGAAGAAAGCGGGCTTGCCTTTAAGTTCATTACCGGAAAGGTCGAAACCCTCATTAAGGCGAGTGATGGTCTGTAAAAGCGTCACCGAATCGAGGTCGAAAACGTCCTTTGCCTGGGGGTGGTCGCCTTTAGCCGCCATGTCACCGGTTAAAGCTAAAACGTTCTTAATGCCTAATACCCACGCACCGAGGAGGTCGGACTGCAAGGCGATACGGTTGCGGTCGCGGCAGGTCATCTGGTAAATCGGCTCCAGCCCACCCTGCACCGCCAACGCAGCGGTAGCCAGACCGGACATACGCATAATCGAACTCTGCTGGTCGGTAACGTTAACGGCATCTACTTTTCCCCTTAGGATTTCGATGTTTTCTTTAATTTCGTGAATATCAGTTCCCTTGACGGGACCGAACTCGCAGGAGACCGCGAACTGTCCTGATTCCAGTTTAGATTGCAGGCTCATTACGCTTTCACCTCCTTCGCCGGATTAGCCGGGGGAGCAGGGATTTCCACCCTGGGGGGATTCTCTAAAGCATAAAGCGAAGTGGACATCATTTCGGGGCGGGGCATTAACTTACGGTGGTCGAGGGGTTTCATCATATCGTTCAGGCGATTAAGTAAGCCCCGTTCCTTTAGTCGGTTATAAATCAATTCCCAGCCGCAGTCGCGGTCTTGAGAAATTTCACATTTTCCATTCTTAGCTCCGCCGCACGCCCCGTTGACCAGGCTCTTGGTACAGGCGGTAAGGGGACAAATTCCGGCGGTATGATAGAGCAGGCATTGGCCGCATTCGAAACAGCGTTCGATGCCCTCCCATTCCCCCCGGATGCCCCCTAAGTTAACGGTATTGCAACCGGGATAGACGGGCTTATTGACGGATGCGGCGACGGCCTGGATGCCGATACCGCAGGTAAGCACCAATACCGCATCAGCGGCTTTAACCTGTTCGACTCTGCCCCTAAGGCCAGATTTGACCAGGGCTTTATAGCAGAGAAAATCGATGGCTTTAGCACCGGTGACGTTTTTACCGGCTTCCGTCAGCTTTTGCTTCATCTCTTCTACCTGCTTGGGTCCGCCGCTACCGGAAGACTGCGCACAACCATCACAGCCGACAATAAAGACGCTTTTGTCTTTTTCCAGATAGGCGATTATTTCATCGATATTTTTTTGTTCTGAATATAACATCGCTCCTCCTTTACCTACACTACCCGGTATTGACCGAGGTCCCGACCTTTAGGCGTAACGAAATGGACGGCGCAGGCGATACAGGGGTCGAAGGAGCGGATGATGCGAACGACCTCAAAGGGATTCTTTTCGTCCTTGACCTTAGTGCCGATGAGAGCCTGCTCGATAGGACCGTGCTGGCCTTTATCGTCCATCGGGGAGATGTTCCAGGTGGTGGGGACGACCGCCTGATAGTTGGCGATTTTCTTGTTCTTGATTTCAATCCAATGCCCTAAAGCGCCGCGCGAGCCTTCGATAATGCCCATGCCGCTGGCTTCTTCCGGGATTTGATATTCAACATAAGCGGGTTGGCCAGGTTTAAGCGAAAGTGCCCAACCCTCCAGATTATCTACGATAAATTTAGCGGAAAGTGCCCGCGCCAGGTGACGGCCTAAGACGGAGAATAATACGGACGGTTTGGCTTTAAGTTGTTTTAAAGCTCCATCGACTAGTTCCTTCATCTTCGGGTCGCCTTTAGCGTAGGTAACCGCGACACGCGCCACAGGACCGACCTCATAAACCTTACCGTCGTAGCGGGGGGCTTTAGCCCAAGTATAAGCGTCCGCCTTGCCGTACTGCGGTCTGGTATCACCCTGGGAGGGGTGGCGACCGGTGGTCGAATCTTCGTACCAGGAGTGTTTTACCTGTTCGGTGATTTTGCTGGTATCTAAAGCGCCCGGCTTAAAGTCGGCGCCGATGATGCCCTGTTTAAAGAGTCTTTCACGAGTGGCGTAGTCCGGGCTCTTCCCGTCGAGGTCGTACATGCCGTAGGAAAGCAGGTTCTTGCAGCCGACGCCGATTTCGGCGTAGTCCAGGTAAGCGCCGGCGACGGCTAAAACGTCCGGAATATATACGTTATTTACGAAATCCTGCAGGATTTTGATTTTCCAGATATAAGCCATGATATTATCGGCGGTGGGATGGGTAGTAACGCCGCCGGGAACGACGCCGACGCTATGGGGGATTTTTCCGCTGAAGATGCTGACAGCTTCATGACCGATGCGCCGGATTTCTAGAGCCCTGACGTAATGAGCAACGGCTTGCTGATTGACGGCTGGGGGCAGGCGGTAATCACCCTCGTAGCGGGGCAGGAACGGCTCTAAAGCGCCGCGGTTAATAAAGTCTTTTATTGAGTTTAGCTGTGAATCGTTGCCTTCGTATTTAGCGACATCGGCGACGTTAACGTAGTCTAAAGCCGCGAGGTGATAGAAGTGAAGAACATTGTCCTGAACGACGTGGGCGCCGTGAATCAGGTTGCGGATGATGCGTCCGTTATCGGGGATTTTATCGGCGATGCCGAAGGCGCTATCGAGGTTAAGCGTGGCGGCGATGCCGTGGGACTGGGGGCAGACGCCGCAAATTCTCTGGGCGATTATCTGGGCGTCGCGCGGGTCGCGTCCTCTAAGGATTAACTCGAGTCCGCGGAAAAGGTTGCCGGTAGCGCGGGCGTCTTTAACGACGCCGTTTTCGACAATGCACTCTATCTTTAAATGACCCTCAATCCTGGTGACGGGGTCGATGACGATTTTAGCCATTATTTCACCTCCTTTTTCGCCCAATACGCCCCAACAATTGGTAATTCAACATCAACGAGTTTCTCATAGAAAGGCGCCGTCTCGTTGGGGAACTCGGGCTGGGTACAGCCATTGCAGGGCGCCCCGGCGCCGATGACCCAGTTGGTGCCGCTGTTCCAGTGCCGTATCGGGCAGTCGGCGTAGGTGATAGGACCCTTGCAGCCCATTTCGTAAAGGCAACCGTCGTCGCCGAGTTTCTTGGCGAACTTGCCTTCGTCGAAATAGGCGCGGCGGGGACAATTTTCGTGAATCAGTTTGCCGTAAAAAGCCTTGGGACGGAGGAAATCATCGAGGTCTTCGGCTTTAGGCAAGCCGTTTAAAATGATACCGGCGACCGTCCCCACGAACCAGTCGGGGTGGGGCGGACAGCCAGCGACATTAATCAGGGGTTTGACAATCTTTTTGGAAGCGAGGAATTTCTGGACGGAGACACAGCCGGTGGGGTTGGGCGGGGAGGCGGGAATACCGCCGAATGAAGCGCAGGTGCCCATCGCGATAACCGCCAGGGCGTCTTTAGCCAGCTCCTCCACTCTTTGCGCCATAGTGATGGGTTTGCCGTTCCTTTCGCCAACTACTCCATAAACACCGCCGTCAGCCGTCGGTACTGCGCCGTCCACCACGAGAACGTATTCGCCTTTTTGGCGTTTAGCCGTATCTTCCATCGCCTGAATCGCCAGGTCTCCAGCCGCCGCCATGACGACCGGATGAAACTTCAGACTGATATGCACGCCCGGCGCCAGCTGGTCGATAAGAACGTTTTTTATGGTTGGGCTGGCGGTATTCAGCATCGTCACGGCACAGCCGGTACAGGCGGATGCCTGAAAGTAAATAACGGGAAGCTCTTTAACCATCAGGACCAACTCCTTTCTTGAATAGATGGGATATTGTTGAAGCCACATTTTATTATACAGGATATTGCAGACTGATTGAAATCAGGAGAAATACCTAAAAATATAATCAAAAGCTTGCCCCGTACTTGATACGGGGTCAAATCTCTAAAGTCAAAAATGGAGAAATCGTTCACCATCCCGATGAAAGCTTGTCCCGTACTTGATACGGGATCGGGATCCAGGTAACATCGGACTAACTGGATTCCGGCTTTCGCCGGAACGGTTTACGTTTTTTAACCACCGTCATTCCCATGCAAATGGGAATCCAGAGGGGAAAAGAGGGGAAGAAAAACGCTGGATTCCCAATCAAGTTGGGAATGACGACTAAGGTTACTCTGCCAGCGCCTTAGCGACAATTTCCGCCAGGTCTAAGACCTGCACCTTATCGGCGGCTTCTTTATCTTTAAGTCCGTCGTCGAACATCGTCATACAATAGGGGCAGGCGACGCAGACGGTATTCGGTTCTTTAGTTAAAGCTTCTTCGACGCGGGCGACGTTAATCAAAGTGCCCTCTTTTTCTTCCATCCACATCCTACCGCCGCCGGCGCCGCAGCAAAAGCCTTTATCGCGTTTGCGTTCCATTTCACATGGTGAAGCACCGGTAGCCGCGGCGATAACCTCACGCGGGGCGTCGTAAACGTTGTTATAACGTCCCAGGTAGCAGGAGTCGTGGTAGATAACTTTACCGAGGTCAGCCGCCGTATTCAACTTAAGTTTGCCTGCCTTAATCAGGCTGTTAATAAATTCGGTATGGTGGACGACCTCCAGTTTAACGCCGTACTGCTGATAGTCGTTCTTTAAAGTGCTAAAACAATGCGGGCACTGGGTAATGATTTTCTTAACGCCTTTATCGGCGAACATTTTGATATTCGCCTGCGCCATGCGGTCGAAAACATATTCGTTGCCGAGACGACGCAGGCTATCGCCGCAGCACATCTCGTCCCGACCCAGAGTGCCCCAGGAGATGCCGGCTTTATCGAGAATCTTCGCCATCGAAAGCGTCGTGCGGCGGTTGCGGGCATCGAAAGCCCCCGCGCAGCCGACGTAGAAAAGATATTCCGTCTTACCGGCTTCAAACGGCTTAACGTTAATGTCCGCCGCCCATTTGGTGCGTTCCGCCGGGGCCATGCCCCAGGGATTGCTCCGCTGCTCCATATTTTCAAAGAGTAAAAGCAGTTCATCGGGGAATTTAGCTTTCATTTCTACCAGGTGGCGGCGCATATCCACGATACGGGGGACGTGCTCGATAAAGACCGGACAGACCTCCATGCAGGCGCCGCAAGTGGTGCATTCCCAGATAACCTCTTCCTTAACGCTGCCCTCCCCTGTCTCGCCGATTAGCGGGAGTTCCGGATGTCCATCCTTGTTGGCATTTTTCAAGAGGTTCATCTTTATATCGTGTATCAACAGACGTGGTTGGAGGGGTTTTTGCGTAAAAGTGGCGGGACATGAATCCGAGCAGCGTCCGCATTCGGTGCAGGAATACGAATCGAACAAGCCCTTCCATATAAAGTTTTCCACCTGCCCCACACCAAAGGTGTTGCCCTTCTTAAACTCCTCGCGGGGCTGGGTTTTCACTTTTTCCAGGCTCATAAAGAAGCAGTTGAAAATCGAGGTCAGTACGTGCATGTGTTTGCTGTAAGGGAGGTAATTGAGGAAGGAAAGTAAAATAACGGCGTGGCACCACCAGAAAACCCGCGCCGCAGTATCGAGTCCCGCCGCGCCTGCCGGCAGCCATGATGCAACCAGATTAGCCACGGGCATATAAACACCGGCTCTATCCACTCCAGCAGCAATTTCGCAGGCGTTCATGCCGAAAAAGGCAATCATCAAACCCGCCACCAGACCGAGGATTACGAAAGCGTCGCGGGAGCGGGCTTCGGTATAAGGGGGTGGGAAGGTAAAGCGCCGGATAATCGCTAATATCACGGAGATTAACGCGAGGAGGGACATGATATCGAAAATACAGGCTAAAGTGAAATAGGCGGCGTCAGGCAGACGCGAAAAGCTAATAACATCGGGGGAAAGTCCGTTCAGCAGGAACTGGGTATTGGAAATAAGGAGAATCATGAACGCCCAGAATAAAACGAAGTGGTTAATGCCGAAAGGCTTTTTCACCACCCGCCGCTGCCCGAAGGCGTAATAGAGCATGTTCCAGAAGCGTTTGAAGAAAGCATTGAAGCGGTTATCCGGTCTGCCTTTTAAGACCAGTTTAAAACGCTGGAAGCAGCTGAAAGCGAACAATGCTACCGCGATAACCAGCACGATGATAAACGCTATTACTGTTGCCGACATAGTTTATTCCTTTACGCCCTGCCAGCCTTTTGTTTTCGTTTTTCTTTAATATAATTAGTTATCGCCGGAATCACCTGAAAAAGGTCGCCGACGATGCCATAGGTAGCGACCTCGAAAATCGGCGCTTGTTTATCGCGGTTGATGGCGATAATCGTGTCCGAGTCCTGCATACCGACTAAATGCTGAATGGCGCCGCTGATGCCGACGGCGAAATAAATCTTGGGGCGGACGGTTTTACCGGTCTGCCCCACTTGTCGCTCTAAAGGCATCCAGCCGGCTTCGACGGCGGCGCGGGAACAGGCGACCACTCCACCCAGCTCATCCGCCAACTCCTGGAGGATTTTATAGTTTTCGGTATTGCACATGCCGCGTCCGCCGGAAACGATGATATCCGCCGCGGCGACGTCCACGCTTTCGAGCTGTTTATCGCCGATAATTTCCAGAACCTTAGCGGCGATATCCTCTTCTTTGATGGGTACCTTATCACGGATAATCTGTCCGATGCGGGAGGTGTCTTTAGCCGGCATCGGCATAACGTGCGGACGGACGGTTGACATCTGGGGTCGGGTGAATTCCGTTAAAATCGTCGCCATAATGTTGCCGCCGAACGCAGGACGGGTCTGTAAAAGAAATCCTTTGTCATCGATGGAGAGTCCGGTGCAGTCGGCGGTAAGACCGGTCTGGAGATTCGTGGCGATAGCGCCGGCTAAATCGCGTCCCAGACCCGTCGCGCCGATGAGCACGATTTCCGGCTTATATTTTTCAATCAAATAACAAAATGCTTTGTAATACGACTCGGTGCGGTAGTAGTGGAAGACCGGGTCATCGACCAGATAAACTTTAGCCGCGCCATAAGCGAACGCTTCTTTACCGAGGTGCTCGACATTATCGCCGATAACCACGGAGCAAATCTCGGAATTCCGCGCCTTAGCCAGTTCGCCACCCACACCTAAAAGCTCCCAGGAGACTTCAGCCGGCTTGCCCTCGGTATGCTCGGTAAAAACCCAGACGCCTTTGTATTCTTTAAGTTTCGCCAGGCGCGGGTCTTCCGGCACTGCTTCTGCTGCGGTGGGTTGGGCGGCTTTTTGCTTCGCTAGCTCATCGAGGATTTTTTGTTCTTCGGGGGTGTAAATAACCTCGATAGCCTGGGCGGGGCAAATCCTGATGCAGCGTTGGCAGCGGGTGCATTTAGCGAGGTCGATAATCGGCTCGCCTTTATCATTCATCGTGATGGCGTCGAACTTGCACTCCGCCTGGCAGCGCGCGCCGCAGGCAATGCACTTGCCGGGGATTAGCCTAATCGAACCCCGGGGACGCTTTAGTTTTTTCGGTTCTTCTACCATGTTATTTTATAAGGACAATAAGTCCTTCCCAACCATTTTTTCGATTAGTAATTTAGCGGAGTCTTCCGGTTTATCGCTTTCGCCGCCGAGGATTTCGCCTTTAGCCCTTTGCGGCGAGAAGATTTTGCGAACTTGCGTGGCCGAACCCTTAAGCCCGATAGTTGCCTCGTCCATCTGCATGACTTTATTGTCCCAGAGGGTGATGGGGGCATCTTCCGCCGCTAAACGCATCGGCACATTAGGATAGCGCGGGCTATTGATTTCGCGCAGCACGGCAATCATGGCGGGGAGGGGGGCGCTAACGACTTCGTGCCGGCCTTCCAGCTTGCGGCGCACTTTAACAGTTTTCGCTTTTAGGTCTACCTCTTCGATGCGGTCGACCAACGTTAGCTGGGAGCAGCCTAAACGGGTAGCGATGCCGGGTCCTACCTGCGCGGTATCGCCGTCGATAGTCTGCCTGCCGCAGATAACCATCGCCAGCTCCTCTTTTTCCGCCAGCTTCTTAATCGCGCCGGTGAGTACCATGCTGGTGGCTAAAGTATCAGCGCCGCCGAAAGCGCGGTCGCTTAAGAGGATGGCTTCATCGGCGCCGAGGGCTAAAGTCTTACGTAAGGTGACCTCGGTGTTAGGGGGACCCATCGAAATAATGGCAACACGAAAGCCGTATTTATCTTTAAGACGGAGACTTTCCTCGAGGGCATGGGTATCGTAGGGGTTCATGATAAAGGGAACACCCTCTCGGATGAGAGTTCCAGTAACGGGGTCTACCTTAACCTGGGTGGTGTCCGGGACCTGCTTGACACAGGTGACAATCAGCATCAGTTAACGTACCTAAATTTATTTTGATAATAGCATAACGGGAGAGGTTGGGGCAAATAGGGTGACATGTATTTTTTGCCGTAAAACTCCCCATCGTGTTAAACTACAAGCGTGAAAATACTGGTCACTAACGACGACGGAATCCAGGCGGAAGGGTTATGGACGCTGGTGCGGGAGCTTAAGAAAATCGCTCAAGTAACGGTAGTAGCGCCGGACGGCGAAAGGAGCGCTATCGGCACGGCGGTAACGCTTTTCCAGCCGCTGCACGCCAGCGAGGTTTGTGCGCCCAGAGGACGGCGTTAAAGCCTACGCTATCGATGGGTCGCCGTCGGACTGCGTTATTTTAGCGTTAGGTAAGCTTAATCGAAGAAAACGTGGATATGGTCGTTTCCGGCATCAACCCCAACCTTAACCTCGGCGAAGACGTTTATATCTCGGGTACCGTCGGGGCGGCGATGCAGGGATACTTCAGGGGACTCCCCGCTTTGGCGGTTTCTGCCCCGCCAAACAGCACGATAGGTCTTAAAGTTGCCGCCCGGGTCACCGCCGCTCTAGCACAGAAAATAGCGGAAAATAGTACTGAAAGAATACTCCTTAACATCAACGTGCCGGACCTGCCGCTGGAGGAAGTTAAAGGCGTTAAAATCACCCGCTTAGCCCGCTCCAGCCATATCAACTCCGTCACCGAAGACAATAGCGAACAGCATAAACAGTACCGGCTGGTGCGGGAAAGGGTAGCCGAATCCGGCAGCGACGGCACGGATATCCAGGCCATCGTGCAGGGCAACATCTCGATTACTCCCCTCTACACCAGCCTGCTGGATAAGCCGCCTTTACGCCTGCTGAAAAAATTAAGAACCGAACTCGCGCATCAATTGAAGAAGGAATGATGACAGCACTATATCGGCACCGATATTATCGAAATAGCGCGCATCCGCCGGGCTATCGAACGCTACGGCGAACGCTTTTTAAACCGCGTCTATACTAAAGACGAGCTGCGTATTTATGGTCACCACGCCCACTCGCTAGCGGCGAGTTTCGCCAGCAAAGAAGCGGTGATGAAGCTCTTGGGGACGGGGAATCGAGGGGTAGCCTGGCGCGAAATAGAGACGCTTTATCACCCCACCGGCAAGCCCCATATAAGACTCAACGGGCGGGCGAAAAAGCAAGCGGAAGCGTTAGGGATAAAGGAAATCGACGTCAGTCTATCGCACTCACGCGATAACGCCATCGCCACGGCGATTGGGACAACTTAGAAAAAGGAACGGATTCTCACGGTCGTCCTTCTGCGGAAGGACTCCCTCAGAATGACAAACCCTTAAGCCTCCCACACCACTTCCCCACCGATCATCGTCATCTCAACTTTAATGTCTTTTATCTCTTCGGGGGGTAAACGGGTGGGGTCGCCGCTTAAGACAACGGTGTCCGCCAACTTACCGGGAGAAATCGAGCCTTTGGTTTTTTCCTCGAAGGATGTGTAAGCGGCGTTGGTAGTATAAAGGGCTAACGCCTGTTCGGCGGTAATCCCCTCTTCCGGCAGCAATACCTGACCCGATTCGGCCTGACGTGTTACGGCGGCATAAATGCCAACTAAAGGATTGACCGGCACCACCGGCGCATCCGAACTGCCGGCGACAATAATGCCTTTTTCCAGCGGCGATTTGATACGATAAAGCCAGGGCAGTTGACTCTCCGCTACCGTCGCCAGGTAACGCTCGCCGCTATAATAGATAAAGGAAGGCTGGGTAACGATAACCAGTCCCAGCTTTTTTATTCTCTCTAAAAGCGGCGGCGGACATTCCCCGCAGTGCTCGATGCGGTGGCGGCGTCCCGTTACCGGTGAATGCTGATTAATAAACTCTAGGGCAGTTATTGCGGCGGCTACCATACTTTCGGCGACGGCATGGAAGGCAAGCTGGAAACCAGCTTGATGGCACTCTAATGCCAGCTCATTCAGTTCCGATTGTTTGGGCTCGACGTCCAGCATGAACTTCACCGCCCCCAGCTGCATCAGGTTATCGCCCGAGCCGGTTTTTAATCCCTTTTTTCGAAATTCCTTCCAGTATGGCGACCCCGTCATCATCGCTACACGACTTAATATTTCGCCGTCAAGTTTAAAGCCGCAGAGCGTTTCCCACCGCCCGATGTCGTTGCTAACAGTCGCCTCCTGAAACGAGGTGATGCCGTTAGAAAGTAAATATTCATCGGCTAAAGCGACGCCTTCCGCCAGTTCTTCGTCCGTTAACGGCGGCATGACCTGGCTGCGGATATAGCCCAGCATATTTATAAGCACTCCGTTAGGTTCACCGGTATCTAAGTCACGTTCGATACGGGCGTCGGGCGGTTCCGGCGTTTCTTTAGCTATCCCCGCCAGTTTTAGCGCCACCGAATTAAGCACGCAGGCGTGGAGGGAGCGGTGACTCAAGACGACCGGGTGGTTGGGGGCGACCTCGTCTAAATCCCGGCGGGTGGGGCAGCGTTTACCTTCAAGATAAAACTCGTTATAGTCGGTGCCGCTAATCCATTGGCCGGGCGGGGTGGCTAAAGCTTTTTTACGTACCGCTTCTTTAATATCGGCGATGGAACGGACTTTTTGCGGCGAAAGGTCGATGCTGGTCAGCTTTCTAATCAGGGAAAAAAGGTGGAGGTGGGCGTCGTTAAAGCCGGGAACAACTGTTCTGCCGGCGCAGTCGATAACCTGGGTAGAGCGTCCTGTCAACCTCTCCGCCTCATTATTGCCCCCGACGAAAAATATCGAGTCGTCGGAAATGGCGATAAGCTCCGCCCTCGGTTGCGCGGCATTCATCGTGATAACGTTAGCGTTTTTTAAGATAATATCAGTCGCCATTGTATAAAATCCCGTTACCGTATAAACTATAAGTAAGTATACTACGGAAGCCGAGCACAGGGGAAAAGGAGCCATACATGGACGCGGAGTTGATGGCAAAAAAACTGACCGATTGGATTAAGGATAAAGTGGCGGCGGCGGGGTGTAAAGGGGCGGTTTTGGGGATGAGCGGCGGTGTTGATTCATCGGTAGTAGCGGCGTTATGTATTAGAGCCTTCCCGAAGAACACTTTAGGACTCATCATGCCCTGCCGCAGCAACGTAAAAGATAAAGAGCACGCTGAATTGACAGCTAAGAAATTCTCCGTGCCGACGAAAACGGTAGTCCTCGACGGCATTTTCGACACTTATTTAAAAATCCTGCCGGACTTTAAACCGGAAGCTGCACTCACGCAACTGGCGCAGGCAAATCTTAAAGCCAGGCTAAGGATGATAACCCTCTACTATACCGCCAACCAGCTTAAGTATCTGGTCATCGGCTCCGGCAACCGCAGCGAGCTAACCGTCGGCTACTTTACCAAGCACGGCGATGCCGGCGTGGATGTTCTCCCGCTGGGCAATCTGGTGAAAAGGGACGTACGGGAATTGGCGCGATACTTAAAAATCCCGCAGGAAATTATCGATAAGCCCCCGTCAGCGGGACTCTGGGCGGGACAGACGGACGAAGGCGAGATGGGCTTTACCTACGAAGCTTTAGATAACTATATTTTAACCGGCAAAGCGCCGGAAGAACTTAAAAAGCGTATCCAGGTAATGCACGCCGCCAGCGCCCATAAATGCGCCACGCCGCCGATACCGGGATTTTAATATTTACCTCATTTCTTAATTATCCAAGGATATTTTAATATAATCTGTTACTCTATCAGTCGTAGAGGGACAAATTCCGATTTTTCCCAGGGTTCAGTTAATGCATCGGGTAACCCTTGTCCTGATGAAGGAGGTCCATAAACAGATATTAAACGCTTTATATGCGCCTGCACCGTAGACACGTCCTGCCACTGCTCTAAAAAGATAAATTCACGGGGATTATCAATCCGCTGAAAAAAGATATAATTGAGACATCCCTTATCTTCCGAATGTGTTGACCGCATTAAATTTTTAGCTAACTCAATGCATTCCTCTTCCCTGCCAGTTTTAACAGTACTAAATCCCATGATAGCAATGTTTTCTTCTTTCGACATGTTATTTACCCCTTTTGTTTTAATTCGTTACCTGCAATATATTAAGGCAAACCAATTATATAATATTTATGTAAATTTCAATATTCGGTTTGACACTCACTATTGAAAAACGGTAATCTGGAGTGTCCCCAAAACCCGTCGAGGAGGCAAGGTATGGAGAAAGTGGTTGTTGTAGGCGTCGGCGAGACGAAGTTCAGTGGACCCCAGACGAAAACCGAGGTTGAACTCTTCGCCGAAGCTGCTACGGAAGCAATGGCGGAATCCAACCTTAAACCGCAGGATATTAAGGCTTTATATATCGGCAACGCTCTGGGGGACTTCGACGAGGGGCAGGGGATGATAGCGGCTTACGCGGCGGAGAACATCGGCTGTAAATACGTCCCTGCTAACCGCTATGAAGGCGCCTGTGCTTCCGCCAGCATGGCGGTTAAAGAAGCCTTTCTCGGCGTAGCTTCCGGTCATTACGATATCGTTATC
Organism: uncultured Chloroflexia bacterium; assembly: GCA_963759785.1. GTDB lineage: Bacteria > Chloroflexota > Dehalococcoidia > Dehalococcoidales > RBG-16-60-22 > RBG-13-51-18. The sequence goes on along the minus strand of CAVXAM010000005.1, from coordinate 39,861 downwards.
GCCGGCGGCGTTGAAAGAGCGGCGACGATGGGCACGGGTCTGGCGACGCGTACCTTCGCCATGTTCAGCGACGCCCGTTACGAATATCCCTGCGGCGTTACCTTCCCGGCGGTCTTTGCTATGCTGACCCATCTTTACGCCGATACCTATAAAATACCCCTCCAAAAGCTCCGCGAGCAAATGGCAAAAGTAACGATACAGTCCTATAAGCATGGGGCGATTAACCCTAAAGCGCAGTTCTTCGGCAAGAACGCCGATATGACCATTGAAAAAGTTCTCGGCAGCTTCGTGGTCTGCACCCCCCTCACTCTGCATGATTGCTGTCCTTTCTCCGACGGCGCCGCCGCGGTAGTGCTGGCTTCAGAAAAAGCGACGAAAAAACTGACGAAAAAACCGGTCTATATCACCGGTATCGGGCAGGCATCCAACGGACCGCTCGGTAACCAGAACGATTTTCTGCCGCGTATCCGGGCGCGCGAAATCTCTTCGCAGCAAGCCTATAAGATGGCGGGGCGAAAGCCTGAAGATATCGACCTTTGCGAGCTGCACGACTGCTTCAGCATCGCCAGCCTGATTGCCGCTGAAGGCCTCGGGTTTTTCGAGTACGGCAAAGCCGGCGAAGCCTGGGAAAAGGGAGATGCCGATATCGGCGGCAAGGTCGCGATCAATCCTTCCGGCGGACTCAAAGCCAAAGGGCATCCCATCGGGGCGACGGGGGCGGGGCAGGTTTACGAAATCGTTAAACAAATGCGGGGCGAGGTAGAACCAGGACGTCAGGTGCCGGATGCGAAAATCGGCATAACGGATACTTTAGGCGGCGACGGCGGTACGTTAGTTAATATGATATTGGAAAGGGGCTGGTAGCGATGGAACAGAAACTCTATTTCAAAGACTACAACGAAGCCCTGAAACAGAATAAACTGCTCGGCTTAAAGTGCCGCGAGTGCAAAGCGATAACGATACCACCCAAGATGGCTTGCTATCAATGCGGGAGTCCGGACATGGACGTTATCGAGTTAAAAACCGAAGGTAAAATAAAGACCTTTACAACAGTCTTTGTGGCGGCGGAGGGACGCGAAAGCGAAGTGCCTTATATCCTCATTGTCGTTGAATTAGAAGAAGGACCCTGGATAATGGGCAATCTCGAAGGCATCGACCCCAAGGCTGCCTCGATGGAGCTAATCGGTAAAAAAGTGAAAATGGGTAATAAAATCTTCCCCGGTGATAAATATTCCGCCGGCGAAAGCGCTCGGCCGATATTCACTCTAACAGGATAATCATGACCAAGCCATACGACCGACACCTTAGATTCAAGTCCGTCACCAACTTCCGCGACCTCGGAGGCTACCGCACCCGCAGTGGTAAAACCGTTCCCTGGCGGCGTATCTTTCGCAGCGGCGAATTCGCCCGGATAAACCCGGATGACTACCGCCGGCTGACCGAGGAAATCAAACTGGCGGCTGTCGTGGACTTGAGGAGTAATTTTGAAGTCGAACGACAGGGGACAGGACTGCCCGCCGGGTCCAGTATTAAATACTACAATATATCTTTCATCGCCGACGGCGGTCAAACAACGGATGTCGAAGCCCGGCGTTATAAAACGTTCACTAACATGGGTGAGTTTTACCTGGAAATCGTTAAGAACGAGGGCTTCGGGGGACGGATTGTTCAGGCGCTGGAAATTATCGCCGAAGCTAAAAACCATCCCCTGGTTTTCAACTGCGCTATCGGTAAAGACCGGACGGGTATACTGGCGGCGATGCTTTTAAGCACCCTCGGCGTCGCCGAAAAAGATATTATAGAGGATTACGCCCTTTCCGACCAATACATGGACGCGCTGCGGCGGGATTTAGAAAGCCATAGCAACGTTCCGAATGACGTAAAGCGTCTGCCCGACTTTTTCTGGAGAGCGGCGCCGGAATCGATGACGCTTTTATTAACCACCCTCCGCCGGGACTACGGTTCAATAACGGATTATCTTAAAACGATGGGCGCTGACAAATCCCTGATAAAACGTTTAGAAAAAGCTTTGCTGGTTGGCTAGTCGAAGATTATCTGCATCATGTAAACGTCGAGCAGTTTGCCGAATTTCTTACCCACCTCCCGCATTACCCCGATATGCTTAAAGCCCAGCGACTCCGCCAATTTGATGCTGGAGTCGTTGCCTTCGGTGATTCTAAGGATAGCAGTATGGAGTCCCGCTTCGCGCCCAGCCTTAAGAATAGCTACCGATAGTTTTCTCCCCACCCCTTTTCCCCGACGCCCCTCGCGAACGTAAATCGAGCCTTCGGCAGTATCAGCATAAGCGCAACGGTCCGACCACGCGCTCATCGACGCCCAGCCTATAATATCGTTATCCTCAACCGCCACGATAATCGGGTGTTTATCGTCGTGTTTAGCGAACCACTCCTTTTGCTGGGCGACGGTTTTTTCGGTGGTATCGAAGGTGGCGGAGGTATTGCGGATGGCTTCATTATAGATATCGGTAATCGCCGGCAGGTCTTTAAGCTCCGCTTTACGTATCGTTAACATCGGTTAGCTCTCCTTTAAACGTTTCAGGATTTTTCGGGCGGCGCGGCGGGGAGTGGTTTTGCCCTTTTGCAGGTCATCAATGATTTTATCGAGAAAGTCGCCATTATCAAGTATATGCATCATTTCCTTCAAATGAGTTTCAACGGTCTCTAAAAGTTCAAGTTTCGTTCTTTCTCGGCGGCGCTGGACTAATTGTTTCGAGGACTTGAGATAGTCGCGGTGTTTTCCAAGTGCTGCCGCTAATTCATCCACACCTTTTCCGTTCACCGCTTCCGTAAGAACAACCGGCGGCACCCAACCACCAGAGTCTTTGGATTTCGTCAACAACGTTGTTTCGAGGTCAGTCTTAAGTCGGTCAGCGTCTTCGTAGTCGGCTTTATTGATGGCGATAACGTCGGCGGACTCTAAGATGCCCGCTTTCATGGTCTGAATTTCGTCGCCGTATCCAGGCGTTAAAACAAGGAGGGTCGTATCTGCCGCTTTAACGATATCCAGCTCTACCTGACCCGACCCCACCGTTTCCACTATTATAATGTCCTTACCCATCGCGTCTAAAACATGCAACGCCCCCAGGGCAGCTTTAGCTAATCCCCCAAGCCATCCCCGTGTCGCCAGGGAGCGGATAAAAACCGCCGGGTCGGCGGCGTGACGCTGCATCCTGATTCTATCCCCCAATAAAGCGCCGCCGGTGAGGGCGCTGGTGGGGTCGATAGCGATAACGCCGATGGTTTTTACCCGCTGGCGGAAAATATCGATGAGGTAATCGGCGATAGTGCTTTTACCGACGCCGGGCGCGCCGGTTACGCCGACAATGTACGCTTTACCGGTATGCGGATATAGCTCTTCTAAAGCGTCGAGGGCTTCCGGCGACTCGTCCTCGATGAGGGTAATCAAGCGGGCGGCGGCGCCGGCATCCCCTTTTAAGACTTTATTAGCTAGATTCATGGCACATAAGAGTATAACAGATGGGGGAGGTGAGAGGAAAATCACATTATTAAAGCTACGCACATGTTACCATTCTAATATAGAGGGACAATAAAAAATGGCGAAATTATGGTTGAAAAGAATCTCCCGTATCAGTGCCTGGGCGCTTTTGATAAGCACCGTGATTCTGGTGCTTTCAGGTTGGGGCATTACTCAAACGGAAATCATTTATAAACTATCCTTCGGTCTTATTGACCGGCGCCTGGCAGATACAATTCACCGGGCATTTATTTTACCGCTGACCTTCTTCTTTCTACTACATGTATTGATCAATATAAGGCTGAAAATAACCAGCCGCCGCCCTTTCATCGTATGGTTATCTAACGGTGCTCTAATAGCCATTGGAGCGTGTATTATGGCACTGGCAATTTATATGCAATATTTCGTCCCGGGAGGATAAATGAAAATTAGATTGATTATAACCGCGGTTATACTGGTTTTAATAGTCCCTGCAATCCTGACAGCTTGCACACCAAGTACGCCCACAACCAGTCCCAGCAGCGAAGTTGAAGCCACAGTCTTTATGGGGCATCAATTGACGCCCATCAGCCAGCAGAATAACAATGCCCTTAAAGGCACCCAGTACATTGATAAAGACACCTATGTGTTAACGGTCGATGGACTGGTCGAGCACCCCTTATCCTTGACCTACGCCGATTTACAGGCGTATCCGCAGATATCGCAACTGATGGACCTGGATTGTGTCGAAGGCTGGAATTTCACCGCTAAATGGACCGGCCCTGCCCTTAGCGCTATCTTCGCCGATGCCGTTGTTAAGCCGGAAGCTAAAATAGTCATCTTCCACACCGCGGATGTCCCGGAAGGCTATAGCTCTTTAGAATTAAGTTATATTCTCGAAAATAACATCATCATCGCGTTAAAGGACAACGATATTACCTTAACTCCGGATAGAGGATTCCCTTTCCAGGTGGTGGCGATGAGTAAATTCGGCTATAAATGGGCGAAATGGGTTACTCGCATCGAACTATCCGATAATACCAGTTTCCGCGGCTACTGGGAGAGCTACGGCTTTAATAACAATGCGGATGTGACCGGTCCAGCCGGTGAACCGTGACAATAACAGTTAAGGGATATCCAAATCCTATTCTTACTATGATATTTCTTAAAAATATACAGGTAAAATTTTTGTCACTGTCCCAGTGACACTAGCCTCATATTCATGTAAAATGGTAGTGAATCCCATTTAAAACCCATTTGCCTCTATCGAAAGACCGCATGAGTAATAAACTAGACCCCTTTAAGGGTAGCGACGACTTCGAAAGACCCCAGTATAGCGGCAGCGTGGTGTCCTTTAGTCCTTCCAAGACCTTCGCGTCTTTTTCCAACCGCGTCTATCGCCTTTATTATGGTTCGATGGTCGGGCACTGGTCGTCGATGAACATGCAGATGCTGGCACGCAACCTGCTGGTTTATCGCATCAACCCGTCCGGCGCTATCCTCGGCATCCTGGCGCTGGCTAACGCCATACCGATGATTGCATTCACGCTGCCCGGCGGCGTGCTGGCTGATAGATTCCAAAAAAAGACCATTATCCAGATTTGCCAGATTTTTTCCATCGTCGTATCAGCAGCCACGGCAGCCGTCCTGTTTAACGGCTACTTAAGCCCAGAGCATCCGGAGTCGTGGTGGGTGCTGGTGGTCAGCGGGGCTTTACAGGGGGCAGTGATGGGCTTTATGCTGCCATCGCGTACGGCGATTGTTTCGGAGATTGTCGAGCCGAAGCACCTGATGAACGCCATTTCTTTGAACAACCTAGGGATGAATGTTTTCCGCGTTCTTTCGCCAGCGCTGGCGGGTTTCCTGGTGGATGCCGTCGGATTCGCCTGGGTCTACGCCATCATGACGCTGATGATTGTCATGTCCTGGGCTTTTATTCTTTTCGTGCCGGCTAGCCCGGTCAGAGAAAATCCCGGCACCAACTCGCTGGCGGAAATCATCGACAGCTGGCGCTATATCCGCAGCGAAAAGACGATTTTCGTCATATTGATTTTTACCGTCACGGCAATTATCCTCGGCGCGCCTTATGCCCAGCTGCTCCCGATGTTCACTGAAGATATTTTAAAAGTCAGCGCTACCGACATGGGTTTGCTAATTGCCGTATCCGGCGTCGGGGCGATATGCGGTTCACTGGTCATGGCTTCGCTGATGAATCGCCGGCGGGGGATAATACTGCTTACCTCCAGCCTCGTGCTGGGTATCGCCTTAATTGGTTTTTCCTTCTCCAGCCATTGGTACCTTTCATTAATATTGATTGCCTTCATCGGTTTGGGCAGCACGGTGCAGATGACGCTGGGAAATTCACTCATACAGTTTTATACCGACGCCATCCACCGCGGCCGGGTGATGAGTTTCCTGATGCTGGGGTTCGGCTTAAGCAGTCTGGGGGCATTCTTCGCTGGTATGCTGGCGGAAGGCATCGGCGCGCCGTGGTCGGTGGCGAGTATGGCGATAGCACTGGTTGTTATTACATTAGCAGTATTAATCACCTCGAAACGAGTACGTAAATTAGACTAGTCGGAGTTGACAGTCGAAAAGCGACAGTTTAGAGTAAAGAGAATTACGACACTATGTACCAACAAGTTACGCTCGATAACGGACTCCGCCTGATTACCGCCCCGATGCCGTCCACGCGGTCGGTGGCGATAAACTTTTTTATCGGGGCGGGTTCCCGCTACGAAAATGACGCCGAAGCCGGCATCTCGCATTTTGTCGAGCACGTCTGTTTTAAAGGCACCAAAAAACGCCCCACCTCAACCGAGATTTCCTCGGTCATCGAGGGGGTGGGGGGTATGCTTAACGCCGGTACGGATAAGGAGCTAACCGTCTACTGGTCGAAGGTGGCGGAGCCGCATTTCGGACGGGCTCTCGATGTAATGGCGGATATCCTGCTTAACTCTTTATTCGACCCCGCCGAAATAGAAAAAGAACGCCAGGTCATCATCGAGGAAATCAACATGACTTTAGACCTGCCAGCGGCGCGGGTATCGATACTCCTCGACGAAATAATGTGGCCCGGGCATCCGCTGGGACGCGATATTGCCGGCAGTAAGGAAACGGTGTCATGCATTACCCGCAACATGATGCTCGATTATATGGCGGGGCAATACCAGCCGGAAACCGCAGTACTGGCGATAGCCGGCGCCATCAACCACGAAGAAACCGTCGCCGCCGTCAGCCAGGCGACGGCGGGGTGGACGAAAAATCGACCATCTCTACAATACTCAACTTACCAAGATAAGGAGGGGCGGCGCGTCTGCATTGAAAAACGCGTTACCGAGCAAACGCAAATGTGCCTGGCTTTACCGGGTCTATCACTAATGCACCCCGAACGCTTTAAACTAGATTTACTGAATATCATCCTCGGCGAGGGTATGAGCAGCCGACTTTTCACCGAAATCCGCGATAAGCTGGGACTAGCCTATAGCATCCAGAGCTACGCCGAGCACTTCCTCGATACCGGCGCGATGGTGGTATCGGCTGGCGTCGATAATAAAAATCTGGGGGTAGCGATTAAAGCGATTTTAGCGGAATTGGCACGCCTCAAAGAACGCATACCCGAAGCCGAAATAACCAAGGCTAAAGAGTTATTTAAAGGACGTATCTTTTTACGCATGGAAGACAGCCGCAGCGTCGCCAGCTGGACGGGCAGCCAGGAAATTTTGACCGGTAAAATCCTGACCGTTGACGAAGTGATTGCCATCGTCGAAGCGATTTCCGCCGATGAGTTGCAAAAAATTGCTAAAGAAATATTGGTTGGCGAAAAACTCCACCTGGCAGCGGTAGGCCCTATCGACCCGGACGGCAACTGGGAAGAAATGCTGAAACTCTAGTAGTACGGGCAGTCTTTTTTGATACACTCCTGGTTACGCAAGACGTATTGGCACTTAATCTTAGTGTTGATTTTAAGTTTGATTTTCATCCGCTTCTTTAAATATTCAACGGCGGCTTTTATTGCCTGACGGCTGGCTCTTTTGCAGCACCGCGGAGCGCCGTCAATCACTTTACTTAAAGCGAAAGCGGTCGCCTCGTTAGCCTGTGCCCGCGTCTTGCCGGTTAACGGTGTCGCCTCGGTGATAACACTGACGGCAGTACCCACGCCGATAGCGGCACCACAGACGCCGTAAGACCCGCACCAGCCGCCCGGTACTTTAGAACCTCTTTCGATAGCTGTTTCCACCGCCCCTTCCGGCACAAGGTAACCGGCGTTTTTGACTGCCATAATAATAATCGCTGGCACCATTGCGTGATGTTCAGGACCGTGCATCGGTACGGCGGGGTGGGCCATTACTTTTTCCAGTATCTCTAACGGGTCGGTGCTTTTAGTAGAGTTTAATACATCTTTAAGTATTTCCAGAGCCCCACGGCTATGGCACGCGTCGCAAATGTAATGACCTTCGGGACAATATATCAGGGTGGCTTGCTCTTTGCCACAAAAGTCGCAGCGCTTTAGAGTTTCTTTTGTACCGTAAACTAAAGGTTTGCCGCAAACGCCGCAGTTTTCTTTAGATTGCATATTCATTTTATGCCTCTACTTTCAGTATAACAAGCAATGCTGTTAACTAGCAAGGAATAAGAAATAGCCCCGATTTACACCGGGGCTATTCTGATTTTATTGATTGTATGGGTGTTAAAAAATTACATTCCGTAATCGCCCATACCACCCATACCACCACCGCCGGGCATCGCTGGGGTTTCTTTCTTTTCCGGAATATCGGAGACCAGCGCTTCGGTGACCAGTACCATAACGGCAATACTGGCAGCATTTTCCAGACCGACCCTGACTACCTTGGTGGGGTCGATAATGCCTTTCGAAACCATATCACCGTATTCGTCTTTCTCGGCATCGTAACCGACACCTTTCTTGCTTTTCTTGACCGTATCAACGACCACGGCGCCGTCCTTACCGGCATTGGTCGCAATCCAGCGCAGGGGTTCGTTGACAGCTTTGCGGACGACATCGACGCCAGTAGCTTCATCGCCGGTGAGGGCGAGTTTATCCAGTACCGGCAGGGCGTTCAATAAGCCGACGCCTCCGCCCGGCAGGATGCCTTCTTCAACGGCCGCGCGGGTTGCCGAAAGAGCGTCTTCGACGCGGTGTTTCTTTTCTTTGAGTTCGACTTCGGTCGAAGCGCCGACTTTGATGACGGCAACGCCGCCGACCAGTTTCGCCTGGCGTTCCTGGAGTTTTTCTTTATCGAAGTCCGAGGTGGTCTCTTCAATCTGGGCTTTAATCTGCTTGATTCTCGCCTTGATTTCTTCCTCGGAGCCTTTGCCCTCGACGATAGTGGTGTTGTCTTTATCGGAGGTTACGCGGCGGGCGCGGCCGAGGTCTTCCACGGTAACCGAATCCAGTTTCCGCCCGACCTCTTCAGAAATAACCTTGCCGCCGGTGAGAATCGCCATATCTTCGAGCATTGCCTTGCGGCGGTCGCCGAAGCCGGGGGCTTTAACGCCCAGGACGTTGATCGTGCCGCGCAGCTTATTAACCACCAGCGTAGCCAGCGCCTCGCCATCGATATCCTCGGCGACGATGAGCAGGTTCTTGGAAACCTGGAGGATTTTCTCCAGCGCGGGGAGAATGTCCGCTACGGCGGAAATTTTCTTATCCGTAATCAGGATATAGGGGTCTTCGATAACGGCTTCCATGCGCTCGGCGTTGGTGACGAAATAAGCGCTGACATAGCCGCGGTCGAACTGCATACCTTCGACGTACTCGATTTCGTACTTGGTGCCTTTGGATTCTTCGACGGTGATAACGCCGTCTTTACCGACTTTTTCCATCACCTCGGCCAGTAAGTCGCCGATTTCTTTGTCTTTAGCGGTGATGGTGCCAACCTGGGCAATCTGCGCCTTATCTTTGATTTCCGTCGAGGATTTTTTAAGCTGCTCGACGATGGCCGCGGTGGCTTTCTGGATGCCCCTCTTTAACGCCTGGGATTCAGCGCCGGCGGCGATATTCTTAAAACCGCCGGAAATAATTGCATGGGCTAAAATAGTTGAGGTAGTGGTGCCGTCGCCGCAAGCGTCATTAGTTTTACTGGCGGCTTCTTTAACCAGCTGCACGCCCATATTCTCGAACGGGTCGGGCAGCTCGATGTCCTTGGCGATGGTAACGCCGTCATCGATAACCGAGGGCGCACCCCATTTTTTATCCAGGGCGACGCAGTGACCCCGCGGACCGAGGGTAACTTTCACGGCATCCGCCAGAGCATCGATACCCTTTTTCAGGGCGTGTCTTACATCTTCACCGAAAATAATTTGTTTGGCCATTGTCTGCCTCCTTCAGGATACGTCCTTCAGGACGAGTCCTTGCCTTCCCATATTATTTAGATTTCTTCGCCAGAATATCACTCTCGCGGAGAATCATCATCTCGACGTCGTCGATTTTGATTTCCGTTCCGCCGTACTTGGCGTAAATGACTCTATCGCCGACCTTGAGGTCCATGGGAATCCGTTTGCCATTTTCGTCCAGTTTGCCAGGCCCGACGGCGACGACTTCTCCCTCCTGGGGTTTTTCTTTAGCCGTATCCGGCAGGTATATCCCGGATTTCGTTTTTTCCTCTTTTTCGATGGGCTTCACCAGGACACGGTCTGCCAGGGGCTGTAGTTTGGCTGCCATAGGTAGCCTCCTTTCTATGTTTTTATTGAATATGTCTTGACGTTATTTAGCACTCTCTGGGTGAGAGTGCTAACATCATTATAATACCGCAGAAATGAATTCATAGCAACTTATTTTAACGCAATATACAGTCAGACACAACTATTGAGATTGATTTTTCTTTTATTTTCTTAATTTTTCTGCTAAATCTTTTAAGTATCAAATAGAAGACATTTCTTAATAAATGGTAAAAAATAACCGAAATAAAGAAAATAATTAGGATTAAACCATTCCAGCGAAAGCCGGAATCCAGCTAAATCGGTGCTACCTGGATCCCGATTTTCATCGGGATGGTTGGAAAAGAAGAGAGCAATGAATGCGGAAATTGCTATTGACGGCTTACACGGCATCGTGTAGAATCAAGGCGTGAAAAAAGAAACTTCGCAAAAGAAAAAACAATGGGATGCCGGCAGCATCCAGGCGTTACGCCGACACCTTGGATTGACCCAGAGCAAAATGTCGCAAAAACTCGGTACCCGCCAGCAAACCATCAGCGAATGGGAAACCGGTATCTACGAACCACGCGGCGCTTCGGCGACGTTACTATCCATGGTCGCCGAGCAGGCAAAATTCAAATACGACGCCTCGCCGCCGAAAAAGAAGCCTTGACATATTACACGCTAACGTGTATTATCTCCTTGGGTGCTTAAGGAGATACAAACATGTCCACCGCCATCACCGAGAAGCAGGTGGTGCAAATCTGGCAGGAAATATTACAATACCGGGCAGCGTTAAAAACCAAGACCGACGAGTCCATTGCTGTAATCTACCCCGGTCGCCGCAACGATGACCGCGGCGCCGATTTTAAAGACGCCATCATCGCCACCGCACAAGGGCAACTCAAGGGCGATATCGAAATCCATGTCAAAGCCAGTGACTGGTGGTTGCATCACCACCACCAGGACCCAAGTTATAACCGGGTGATTCTCCACGTAGTCTATCAAAACGATACGGCCAACTCGATTATGCGTGAAAATGGCTTAAAAGTACCGACGCTGGCTTTAGAAGACTATGTCGAAAACAGTAATAACACTAACCTATCATCCTCCATCCCCTGCCGCAACTTCGGTTATCGTAACAATATCGGTTCGATAACAGGCTCTTTAGAAAAAGCTGGCGAAACAAGGTTTTTTACTCGGGTGGCACACTTTAGAGAAGTGTTGACTAAAGAACGGGCGGGACAGACTCTTTATCAGGCAATCATGACCGCGCTGGGTTATTCGAAAAATAAAGCGGCCATGGCAGAACTAGCCAGCCGGATGCCGTTAGAGAATTTAGAAACAGATAAGTCCAATTCAGATAACGAATACCTCGCCCAGTGCCAGGCAAGGTTGATGGGGGTAGCGGGGTTGCTGCCGTCACAGCGCAACGGGCAATATCATGAAATTAATCATTCTGATGACTGGGAGGTAAAGCTGGAAAATCTCCGGGCAGATTCCGGTATAACATCAGTGATGTCCGTTAAAGATTGGAATTTCTTTAAAGTCCGGCCGGGCAACCATCCGGTACGACGCATCGCGGCGATAAGTCATCTACTCTTGCGCTACCGAAAAACCAGTCTGCTGGTGGGTTTGGGAGAGAAGTTGAAAGAGGTTATAAACACGGGCGAAAGCAGTGTGTTAGAAAAAGGGTTAATCGTTACTCCGGATGAGTACTGGGGTTGTTATATGGATTTTGGCATACCAGCCCTGGGGATAGCTCCTGCTTTGTTAGGTAAGGAGCGGGCGGCGGATATCGTCATTAATGTTCTTTTGCCGTTCGTTTATGCCAGAGGAGAGTATAACGAAAAAGCGTTAGATATTTACCGTGATTACCGTGCATCGGAAGAAAATACGCTGATTAAGCATATGCGGCAGCAACTGGGGATAGGACGTTATCTGGCTGATACCGCCTGCCGGCAGCAGGGATTGATACACATCTATCAAACCTGTTGTTCGGAGGGAAAGTGCCGCGAATGCCCGTTTAACAATTCAATGGGTTACTTAAAATAATCCCCCAAATCCTTAAGACTCTTGAGTTTGGGGCAGTCGAGCTTTTCTTGATAATAATTATCGCGGTCGATGAGGATGCCCTGCATGCCGGCGCCCTTCGCGCCGACGATATCGACCTGATACTGGTCGCCGATATAGACCGCTTCCTCGGGCTTAACACCCGCTTTATTTAAAGCATATTGGTATATTTCCAGCTTTGGTTTAGTGAAACCAGCGTCCTGTGAAGTGACGATGATATCCAGCCTAGCGGATAATCCTAACCTATCCAGCGTCTCGTTCATATTCTGTTCGATGTTAGAAATCAAGCCCAATTTAAAGCTGCGTTTTTTCAGGTTGTCTAACGCTGCGATTACATCGTCGAAGAGAACCAGGTCCATTTTCGCCTGCTGCATCATCCCCAACAGACTCATGACGATTTTTTCGTCCGCGGCGATGCCGGCTTCTTTAAGGACGATGCGCTGGTATTCTGTATAGAGCGCCATTGTTTCTTCGCGGGAGCGGCGGCTCAAAAGTTTTTTGGCGATTTGCTGATAGATGAACTCGTTAGCGGTAAGCATGGGATGTCGCAGGGTGTCGGCGGTGGTATCGATACCGAGATTCTTTAACGCCGCCGCCTCGAGCTCTTCCTGCGAAGGCTGGTAATGCACCAGCGTCTGGTAAAGGTCAAAAAACACAGCTTTTATCATCGTCATAACTCCATTAAAAATAGATAACAGTAATATTGTAAACAAAGCTGCTTGATGTGTAAAGCAAACAAATGCTAAATATTTTTCCTCACCCCCTTACCCCCTCTCCAACCATCAATACTAAACACTACGATAACTATTTTGGTTGGAGAGGGGGATATACTTTTTAAGAGGGGTTGACACCCCTCTTTGACTCCCCGCTACTATAGTTTTGAATCATTCCTTTTAACGAGATGCATCGTAAAATACATTGACTTGAGGGGAGGTCACTGCTAACATTAAAGTGTGAGGTGAAGATGACTACGAGTAGTGCTATTCCTCGGTTAGCGGTGTTTTCTTTAACGACGGCAGTGAACAAAAAAGACCACCTGTCGATCGGCGGTTGTGATACGCTGGAACTCGCTAAAGAGTTCGGCACGCCGTTATATGTTTTCGACGAAGCCGATTTGCGGAGCCGCTGCCGGGAGTTCAAGGCGGAGTTCGGCAAACGCTACGCTAACACTATCGTGGCCTATTCACCCAAGGCTTTTATCGCTAAAGCGATGATTAAACTGGTGCAGGAAGAGGGACTCGACCTGGATGTAGTATCGGGCGGTGAGTTGGCTTTCGCACGGTCGGCGGGTTTCCCGGCGAAGAAGATACGCTTCCCCGGTAACAATAAGTCTCAAGAAGAGCTAGAACTGGCAGTCAAAGAAGGCATCGGGGATATCGTGGTCGATAACCTGCCGGAACTTAAAATGCTGATAATAATCGCCGGCCAGAAAAAGGTCGATATCCTGCTAAGATTAAACCCGGGCGTCGACCCGCATACCCATAAATATAATACTACCGGCATCGCCGATTCTAAGTTCGGCATCCCGAAAGCCGAATGGGACGAAGCCGTGAGAACTGCTTTAGCGGCGCCGAACCTTAACGTCGAGGGACTTCATTTTCACATCGGCTCCGGCTTATTCGAGTTCGAACCATACTTAAAGTCATTGGATGAAGTGCTAGCCTACGCCGCGTTGATTAAGCAAAAATACGGTTTCCAGACCAAGATATTGAGTATTGGTGGAGGCTTTGGGGCGCAGTACGAAGTTGGTAAGGTACCGCCGCCGATTGCATCCTTCGCCGAGGCAATTATCAATAAGTTCACGATACTTTGCCGCGAGCTTAAACTTGATTTGCCGAAACTAATCATCGAGCCGGGACGTAAAATCGTCGCCCAGGCCGGTATAGCGCTCTATACGGTGGGGGTAATCAAGGAAATACCCGGTATCCGGACCTATGTCTCGGTCGATGGGGGTATGGGCGATAACATCCGCCAGCCGATGTACGGCGCGGTGCAGGAGGCTTTAGTCGCCGACCGACCTACGGTAAAAGATACTAAAACTGTAACCATATCCGGCAAGTACTGCGAAGCCGGCGATGTGCTGATTAAAGAAATCAAGCTACCCGAACTTAGAACCGGCGATATTCTAGCGGTAGCGGGGAGCGGGGCTTATGCCGTGCCGATGTCCAGTAATTATAACGCCGCTTATCGTCCGGCCGTTGTCTTCGTTAAAGACGGCAAGGCGCGGCTTATCCGGCGGCGAGAAAAGCTAGAGGACTTGACCCGGCGCGACACTGGTTAACGAGGAGTTTCTTCATGTGGCAGGTAATCGGACAGGCACGGGCGGTCTCGCTGTTAAAACATAGTCTGGAATCAGATACCCTTTCTCACGCCTATCTTTTCGTCGGTCCGCAGCACATCGGCAAGATGACCCTGGCGCTAAACCTGGCGCAGGGGCTCAACTGTCTGGCGGAAGATAAACCCTGCCTCGTTTGTTCTTCCTGTAAGAAGATTGCAGCTGGAACCCATAGCGATGTCCAGGTCATCGGACTGGAATATAACGAAGAGGAAGACGCCGAGCGTAAGCAAATCCGCAACGAACAAATCGACGGGATACTGCACGATGCCAGTTTACCGCCTTTCGAGGGCAGTTATAAAGTATTTATCATTGACGGGGCGGAGCTGTTATCCATCGGTGCTGCTAACCGCCTGCTGAAAACCCTCGAAGAGCCGGAATCCAAAATAACCTTTATTTTACTGGCGACGAACGAACGTAAACTACTAAAAACCGTAGTCTCACGCTGCCAGCGTATCGAGCTGCAGCCGATGCCGTTAGCCGAAGAGACAAAAGCGTTAACAGAAACATTCAAGGTCAGTCAGGAGCGGGCGAGGCTATTGGCGGGGCTTTCGCACGGATGTATCGGCTGGGCGATTGCAGCGGCTAACGACGATAAAGCACTAACCAAGCGTCAGGAAATATTAAATCAGATTATCGGTATGATAAAAGGAGATTACGAAGAGCGCTTCAATTACGTCGGACGGCTGGCGGCGGGGTTTACACAAAACCGGGGGGCGGTTTATGATACCCTGGATACATGGCGGGATTTCTGGCGCGACCTGATGTTGCTAAAAATGAACTGCCCCGATATGATTACTAATATCGACATGAAAGACGAATTATCAAAATTAGCGCATGATTACAGTTTAAATCAAATAAGGAATTATATAAAAAGTATCGAGTCGGCGGCGCTTCAGCTAAAGCAAAATGTTAACGCGCGGCTGGCTTTAGAGGTATTGATGCTTAATTTGCCGAAAGAGGAGGCTAAAGTTCCCCGATAATACCGGGGGACATGAGATATGGCTAATATTACAGGAATACGCTTTAAGAAAGCGGGGAAAATCTACTACTTCGACGCGGGCGATATCGCCTTACAGGCCGGGGATTACGCGGTAGTGAAGACCGCTAGGGGGATGGAGCTGGGGCATGTCGTTATCGCACCGGGAGGGGTTCAGGTCAACGAAACGGGCGAAACACTGGCGCCGGTGATACGCAAAGCCGAACAGGAGGACGTCGCTAAAGAGAAAGAACTCGAAACCAAGGCGGAGGAGGCTTTAATCGAGTGCGGCAAGATGATTGCCGATTTAAAGCTGCCGATGAAGCTCCTTTCCGCGGAGTACGCTTTAGACGGCAACCGGCTGACCTTCTTCTTTAGCGCCGAGGAGCGGGTGGACTTCAGGGAGCTGGTGCGGCGGCTTTCGGGGAAGTTTAAGTTAAGAGTAGAGCTGCGCCAGGTGGGGAGCCGGGACGAGGCTAAGCTTTTAGGGAGCTACGGTCGTTGCGGCCGGGAGCTTTGCTGCGCCAGCTTCTTAACGGAGTTTTCGCCGGTCTCCATCAAAATGGCTAAAGAACAGGACCTGCCGCTGAACCCGATGAAGATATCCGGAGCCTGCGGACGCTTAATGTGCTGTCTGGCTTATGAGGGCGAGCAGTATAAAGAGATGAAGGAAAAGATGCCGAAGGTCGGGTCGCGGATATCGACGACAATGGGCGAGGCGACGGTGGTGGGAAATAATCCGCTTAAAGAAACAGTGATAGTAGAGCTGGATACCGAATCGACGGTAGAACTGCCGCTGAAGGACGTTAGCTACTAGTCGGTTCTGTCATTCTGAACGTAGTGAAGAATCCGTTACACCTCCCCTTTTCCCCCCACTTTTTACTGTCATTGCGAGACCATTCTTCCGCAGAAGAAGGCGAAGCAATCTCACTGTTCGTCGGGGGGATTGCCACGCGGAGTTTATCCTAAGCGAAGCGTGAGGGCTCGCAATGACTGAAGCCTACTGGTACAGGTATTTGCGCCATTCGTCGCGCTGGCTTAAGTAGTGGTAGGGGATATTAAAGAGGGGGCTGCCGGTGGGTTGGGCGGGGTACTTTATCAGCTTCATGTGCGCCTCCTTGGGGGTGCGTCCGGCTTTCTTACGATTGCAGTCCACACAGGCGCTGACGACGTTTTCCCAGGTGTGCTGACCTCCCCGGTAGCGGGGTATCACGTGGTCGAGCGTTAGGTGGCGGCTTTGCTCGCCGCAGTACTGGCAGGTATATCTATCGCGGTTGAATATCTCGTAGCGGGTCATCTTGCGCTGGCGGTGGGGACGTCTTACCAGCTGCGCCAGGCGGATGACCGAGGGGAGCTCGATAGCTTTAGTAAGCGTATGGATATAGCCGAGGCCGTTTTCAATCATCTCCGCTTTGCCCTCCCACATGAGGACGACGGCGCGGCGGGCGCGGCAGACGGTTAGCGGCTCGTAACTCTGGTTCAAGACTAAAACCGGATGGTTAATTAACATAGCTTCACTCTAGGCATAACCAGCTTCATTTTAGCGTAATCCCCCCAAGGGTGCAAGGAGAGGCTTTGGTAAGGGTTTAGCTATGATTTGTTTTTAGAGTTATGTGAAGTTGGGGAGTAATAAAAAGGGAAAGAGTATAACAAAATATAGAATATTATTGTATAATTGTGACATGGAAATACCTCATCCAATACCATATCAAGGAAGTAAGCGTGCATTAGCTCCAGCCATTCTTACATTCTTCCCCAAAAAGGTTGATCTGTTAATAGAACCTTTTGCTGGCTCTGCAGCAGTATCTATTGCAGCTTTATATTTAAAAAGAGTAAATTTTGTATACTTAAATGATTTGAATGAACCCCTAATGAACCTATGGGAAGATATAATTTATAAACCGGAGAAAATTGCAAACGAATACCGGACAATTTGGAATTCACAATTAGGAAATGAACGGAATTTCTATGACATTATAAGAAAAAGGTTTAACAAAGAAAAACAAACAGCTGATTTTCTTTATTTATTAGCGCGATGTGTAAAAGCTTCAATAAGATACAATTCTGTAGGAGAGTTTAATCAGAGCCCTGATAATCGTAGAAAAGGTATGAATCCGGATAAGATGGAGAAACATATATTTAATACGTCAAAATTAATGGCCGGAAAAGTCAAAATATTCACTGGAGATTACTTAAAAATTCTTGATATGGTAAATACTAGCGATATTGTATATATGGATCCACCTTACCAAGGTGTTTGCGGTGATAGAGACCCAAGGTATCTTAATGGTTTATTATTTGATAGATTTGTTAAAGCTCTTAAATACTTGAATGAAAGAAATATATCTTATATTGTAAGTTACGATGGAAGAACTGGGAATAAAACATTTGGCAAAAAACTCCCTGAGTCACTTATACTAAAACATATTGAATTAGCAGCAGGTAGATCTTCACAGGCTACATTATTAGGTAGAAATTATATGACTTATGAATCACTTTATATATCACCGGCACTAGTTTCTAGAGAAAATCTTCAAGTCCCACCTTCTATGTTATTAGGATCAAAACAACTTTACCTATTTGAAAGCGTAATATGAGTAAACAAAATTTACCTCTAGAATTTATCAATCAAATAAAAAGAGTGAAAAATAAGCGTCCAAAAACCGTTATCGAACATATTCTTAAAAACGGTTTTATCACTACCGAAGAGCTAAAAACAATATATGGTTACAACCATCCTCCTAGAGCTGCCCGGGATGTTAGAGAAGAGGGAATTCCATTAGAAACCTTCCGCGTGAAAGACTCTGAAGGAAGATCAATAGGAGCTTACCGTTTTGGTAATCCACAAAACGCTCGTTTTGAAAAACTTTCAGGAAGGCGAACATTTTCGAAGCAATTCAAACAAGAAATAGCTAATGATATTGGATGGAAATGCACAATATGTCTTGAATCATATGAAGATCGCTATCTACAAGTTGATCATCGAGTTCCGTATGAAGTCTATGGTGATATAGAAACCAATAATAGACAAAAAGAAGATTATATGCTTTTATGCGGATCTTGTAATAGAGCCAAATCTTGGTCATGTGAACATTGTGATAATTGGATAAAAAATAAAGACCCAGAAATTTGTAAATTATGCTATTGGGCAATGCCAGACAGATATAAACATATAGCTATGCAAGAAATACGACGTGTTGATATCGTGTGGAAAGGCAAAGAAATTGAGGTCTATGAAGCTTTAAAAAAGCAGGCTAACATTCTGAAAATAGACATACCAAACTACGTTAAAAGAGCACTTAAGCGACACATTTACAATAATTGATTATAGATAGTAGCTAACCCCCTGCTCCGGTGTCTCCCAGGCTATAGATATATTCCCCTCCCCCTAAAACCCCTTAACTAACGGGGTTATTAGAAGGGGGAGACCGACCGAAATCAGGAGAATCCCTAAAAACGGCAAAAACTTATAACCGATAATTATACCCACGATAATACATAAAACCGCCGCTACGCTCACAAACATCGCCAGGTATTTATAGATTTTCAGTTTTGTCAGGTGTTTCTTTCTTAATTTTTCAAATTGCTCCATATTATCTAACATAGTGAATATTTCACCCCCTGTTCCGGTGTTTCGTAAACTTCGACTGCGCTCAGTTCAGGCCCGGCAAGTTTACCCTGAGCTTTGTCGAAGGGTTCTTTACCGAGTTTCTTGTCCCGAGCGGAGTCGAGGGATTTCTTCAGTTCATTATATATCATCGCGGCGAGATTTTCAGCAGAGGGGTTGATTTTATCAAAGGGCTTGACGTCATTCAGGCAGGTATGGTCGTAGCGCTCCAGTATCTCTCCCAGGTGCTTCTTAAGGTCGTTGAAGTCGTAAGCGAGGCCGATTTTGTTCAGCTTCTCCGCGCTGACCTTAACGACTATTCTATAACGGTGGCCATGCATGTTTTCGCACTTCCCCTTATAGCCCCGCAGGTAATGCGCCGCGTCGATATGTTTTTCTACCGTTATTTCGTACATTTTTCCTCTTTGTCATTCTGGCGAAGGCCAGAATCCACTCCCTTACTCCTCCCCTGGATCCCGACCTTCGTCGGGATGACGGTTGCGACCGTTACGTCCCGTTAAACTTAAGGACTCCCTGCACCTCTTTAACGGCTTTATCCAGCTGCTTAATCGTCTTCTTCAGCACGGGATGGACGAAGTCGGGGGCGATTTCGGCGAGGGGGATAAGGACAAAAGCCCTTTCGTGCATGCGGGGATGGGGGATAACGAGGTTCGGGGTATTGATAACCTGGTCGCCGAAGAGGACGATATCGATATCGATAATGCGGGGCTCGCCGGAGCGGCTATAGCGTCCCATCTTCAGCTCGATGCCCTTGAGTAAAGCCAGCAGACCTTCCGGGGAGAGGCGGGTAAAGACCTCGCAGGCTAAGTTCAAAAAGCGGGGCTGGTTCACCAATCCTACCGGCTCCGTATCGTATATCGACGAGACTTTGCCGAGGCGCATCCGTTCCCCTATCAGCTTTAGCGCCTGGTCGAGATTAGCCTGGCGGTTGCCCAGATTCGCCCCCAACGAAAGATAAGCCGTTACTGTATCATTCACCGATTGACCCCCTTCTTATTATAGCATCACTCATCCGGCAGACAAGCGCCGTCTGGTGGACATCGTGGACGCGGACGATATCCGCCCCGTTGGCGATGCCAATCACCGTCACCGCCAGATTTCCCTCCAGCCGCCTATCCGCCGGCAGGTCTAAAACCAAGCCGATCATCGATTTACGCGACGTCCCCAGCAGGATAGGCTTGCCCAACTTTTTAAGCTCCGCCAGCCGGTTCACCAGCTCCAGGTTCTGCTCTAAAGTCTTGCCGAACCCGATACCCGGGTCGACGATAATATTCTCCGGCGGGACGCCGGCTTTGGTCGCGATTTTAATCCCGCTTTCCAGGTCCGCCAAAACTTTCGCTACGATGCCGGCTTTCGGCGGGGCGTCGCGCTCGTTAGCCATTAAGATAATCGGCACCCCTCTTTTAGCGGCGAGGCGGGCGAGGGCGGGGTCGCGCTTCAGCCCCCAGATATCGTTAATGATATTCGCCCCGGCGTCTAAAGCCTGTTCCGCCACGCGTGATTTATAGGTATCAACGCTGATGGGGACGGATATTTTCCTGGCAAGAACCTTGATGGCGGGGATGACTAAATTCAGTTCTTTTTCAATATCTTCGTTAGATGTAGGCTCGGTGCCGGGACGGGTCGATTCCCCGCCGACGTCGATAATGTCCGCCCCTCCCGCCACCATCCTTTGCGCCTGGTCAACCGTCCGCTCGATATCGCTGCCGATGCCGTCCCCGGAGAAAGAATCCGGCGAAAGGTTAACGATACCCATGATATAAGTCTTTTCGCCCCAGCGGAACTCGGTATCACG
Source organism: uncultured Chloroflexia bacterium (assembly GCA_963759785.1). Classification (GTDB taxonomy): domain Bacteria; phylum Chloroflexota; class Dehalococcoidia; order Dehalococcoidales; family RBG-16-60-22; genus RBG-13-51-18. The sequence continues at coordinate 18,920 of CAVXAM010000005.1, read as the reverse complement.
GCACTTTATGGGAGTTAACGAAGTTTTCATTTATCACCTATTTTAGCACCTCTAGGGCGTTGGGGAAACTCTAAATTCTAGTTTCTAATATCAAATGTGCTAAACTAGAAATAGATGAATGAGATAAAGCGCATCATCAGTCCCGATACTTTAAGGAAAAACCGCGTCCCGCCGGGGCAACACCTGACCGAGAAATGGCCCGTGCTGCACTACGGCAAGGTCCATACTATCGAAACGGCGCGATGGACGTTTAATATTAGGGGGCTGGTGGCAAAGGAACGCAGCTTTACTTACCAGGAATTCGCTGCGCTGCCGAAGGTAGAGGTGTTTTCCGATATCCACTGCGTTACCACCTGGTCGAAGCTGGATAACCTCTGGGAGGGAGTCAGCACTGCGGTCGTTAAAGACCTGGTAACGATAAAGCCGGAAGCGAAGTACGTCATGGTGGAGGGGGCGGGAGGCTTTACGACCAATTTGCCGCTGGCGGACTTTTTTCAGGAGGACGTCCTCTTCGCTTTAAAACACGACGGACAGCCGATATCGGCGGAGCACGGCGGACCCGTAAGGCTGGTCGTGCCGCGACTATATTTTTGGAAGAGCGCTAAATGGGTAACGGGATTAAGGTTTATGGCTCAAGATGCGCCGGGCTTCTGGGAACAGGCGGGCTATCATATGCACGGCGACCCCTGGACGGAGGAAAGACGCCGCGATTAGGCGCCTTTAGCTTTAAAAACTGGACAATTTTCTCCAAAAGTGCTATACTATATGAGTATAATGTTGCATAGTCCGTCATAAAATAATACGCTAATTCACGAGGGCGCTAGCAGTAGCGTCCTTAACTTTTCAGGATAGATAGATGAAAAAATTCTTACACGAACTCGTGTTATATTTCTGGATTCCTTGTGTCGTAGCTCTAGTCTCCTATATCTTTTTCGAGCTCAATGATTATACGCTGGGGCTATCGGTATTGGTTGGGTCAACCGTAATCTACGCTATGATACGGCTTTATTTCATGTACAAAAAATGGTGGTTATGGCTTATCGTGGCGGTAGTCTTTTTAGGGTCGTTAGGCATCTATTTTTTAAGAACGCCAGTTACCACTCTGACCATCAACGATATGGAAGTAAACAACCCCAGTTTGACTCTACCCGAGGGCACGATAACGGTAAATCCTGCCCCGCAAGGCAATGGACATTACACTAAAAACACCGCCGTTATCCTGACCGCCGAACCAGCCCCAGGTTACGATTGGACCGGCTGGAACGGCACCGATAACGATAACGCTAACCCTACTACCATAACGATGAGCGAAGATAAAGCGGTAAAAGTCAGCTTCGGGGTACGTTACTCGCTAATCATTAACAATCAGCAGGTTATCGGTGCGGTCGTGAGTTTTGACGAAGGCACGGTAACCGTTAACCCGCCCCCCTCGAATGTTGACGGTAAATACTCCCGCAATACTAAAGTGACTCTAACCGTCCATACGAATGCCGGGTACGACTGGGCAGGCTGGTCGGGCACGGAAGACGATTATAGCAACCCCACGAAGATAACGATGGATAGTGGTAAGCAAATCATGGTGACATTCTCGGGGCGTTTCGAACTTACTATTAATGGCCAGTCTGTCACCAATGGCATACTCCTGTTCCCCGAAGGTTCAATATCAGTCTCGCCACCGCCGGGTATTGATGATAAATACGCTAATGGCACCGTAGTAACGATGCAAGCCAATCCCAACCCCGGTTACGGCTGGGATAGCTGGTCAGGCACGGACGAATACGCCTCAAATCCGACTAGCGTCACTATCAACAGCGATAAACACATAACCGTTAATTGGGAACAGCGCTACATCGTAACCATCAACAGTCAACCGCTAACAAGCCACATTATCAGCCTTACCGGAGGGACGGTATCGGTTAGTCCTGCTCCTGATGCGGGCGGCACTTATGCCAAGAACACTAAAGTGACGTTCACGGCAACCCCGGCAGCAGGCTATCGTTTCGGCTGGTGGGGCGGCGAAATCAGCGGCACGGCGAACCCTATCCTCTTAACGATTAATAGCGATAAGAACATCACCGTCGTCTTTATCAGGACATATACCCTGACAGCGATAGCGAATCCATTTTCAGGCGGCACAATATCTCCCACCGGCGGTATCTACGACGAAGGCACCAGTGTCACCATCACCGCTACCGCGGCATTCGGTTATCGCTTCGACCATTGGGAAGGTAACGCATCCGGCAATAATCCTTCGCTAACAATCACCATGAACGCCGATAAAACAGTCGTCGCCGTCTTCGTGAAGACGTACCGTTTGACAGTATCGGTAACACCGATTGGCGGCGGCACAGTATCCCCTGGCAGCGGTACCTACGATGTCGGCTCCAATATAACGTTGACCGCCACACCGGCATCAGGCTACCGCTACGACCACTGGGAAGGCGACGTTTCCGGCAACTCTACCTCTATTAACGTCATTATGAATGATAATAAAACCGTTACGGCGGTGTTCATCAAAACTTACACCCTGACCGTAACAATAAGTCCGTTGGAAGGGGGATATGTATTCCCCCGCAGCGGCACTTATGACACCGGCGCTAACGTAACACTAACGGCTGTGCCGGCTACCGGCTATAGCTTCAACCACTGGGAAGGGGCGGCATCGGGTAATGCCACCTCGGTAATTATCACCATGAACGCCGATAAAAGCGTCACCGCCGTATTCATCAGCGCCGAAGCGCTGGCTTTGGCGTCCCATCCAGCAGAAAACAGTCCGTTTTTGTCAGCCGATATGGCTTTAACCACCAATAATAGAAAAATAATAATTAAGTAACGCCTATTTTGTCATTCTGAGCGTAGCAAAGAATCCGTCCGTGTCTTAATAAATACGGATTCTTCGTCACTTCGTTCCTCAGAATGACTTTTACAGCAAAGAACAGCCGGATGAGAGGCGAGTGATTTTATCATTTGCCCGTGAATAGGTGTTGTGTTATCATTTACTTGTTTTCAAGCTACAGTTGTGAGGTGATGTGATTTGAAGGATGAAAATGAAAAACTGGCTAAACTCGAAGCTGAACTAAAGGCGGGGGGCGGCGAAAACAACATCAAGAAGCAGCACGAGTCCGGCAAGCTGACGGCGCGCGAAAGGCTGGACTTATTCTACGATAAAGGCACCTTCCAGGAAACCGACCTTTTCGTGCAGCATCGCTCCAGCAATTTTGGTCTCGATAAAGTCGCGATACCCGCCGACGGCGTTATCACCGGTTTCGGTAAAGTAAACGGACGCACCGTCTGCGCCTACGCCCAGGACTTTACCGCGCGAGGCGGCACATTGGGCGAGATGCACGCTAAGAAAATCTGCCGCATCATGGATATGGCGATGAAAATGAAGGTGCCGATGGTGGGGTTCATCGATAGCGGCGGGGCGCGTATCCAGGAAGGCATCAACGCCCTCGACGGTTATAGTAACATTTTCTACCGCAACTCCTGCGCCTCCGGCGTTATACCACAGATTTCCGCGATTATGGGTCCGGCGGCGGGGGGCGCGGTCTATTCCCCGGCAATGACGGACTTTGTCTTTATGGTGAAAAAGACCAGCTATATGTTTATTACCGGTCCGGCGGTGGTTAAAAGCGTTACCAGCGAAGAAATCACCAACGAGGAGCTGGGCGGGGCTTTAACGCATAGCACAAAAAGCGGCGTGACGCAGTTCGCCTGCGATAACGACCAGCAGGCAATCGAGGAAATTAAAAAGCTGCTAAGCTATCTGCCGTCCAACAACGAAGAAAAACCACCCTTCGTCCCGACTAAAGACTCCCCCGACCGCGCCGATAAAGTTTTAAACACCATCCTCCCCGAAAACTCGAATAAGACCTATAACATGAAGGACGTGATTAAAGCGATAGTGGATGATGGAGAATTCTTCGAGCCATCGCGGCAGTGGGCGCAGAATATCATCACCGCCTTCGCGCGGATGAACGGACAGGTCATCGGCATCATCGCCAATCAGCCGAGCTACTTAGCCGGCTGCCTCGATATCAACGCCTCGGATAAAGCGACGCGCTTTATCAGGTTCTGCGACGCCTTTAATATTCCTTTACTCACCATCGCCGACGTACCCGGCTTTTTACCAGGGAGTCATCAGGAATGGGGCGGTATTATCCGTCACGGCGCGAAGTTACTCTGGTGCTACGCCGAGGCAACCGTGCCGAAGATTACTTTGATTATACGTAAAGCTTACGGCGGGGCATATATCGCCATGTGCAGTCAGGGTCTGGGGGCGGACTATACTTTAGCCTGGCCGCAGGCAGAAATTGCCGTGATGGGGGCGGAGGCAGCCACGCCGATAATCTTTAAGGGCGAGTTAGAGAAAGCCACCAATAAAGAAGCTAAAGAACAGGAACTGATAAAAGGCTACCGCGAGCTACTTTATAATCCTTATGTCGCGGCGAAGATGGGCTACATTAACGCCGTCATCCAGCCGAGCGAAACGCGCGCTAAAGTCATCGCCGCCCTAGAGGCTTTTAAGGATAAAAAGGAAACGCGCCCTTATAAAAAACACGGCAACATACCGATGTAGCTTAGTCATAAGGAAGTTTATTAGTGGGCAAGACATTAGCCGAAAAAATATTAAGCGAAAAGAGCGATACGGACGCTAAAGCCGGCGATATCGTCATCGCTAAAGTAGACCTTGCTTTCGCGCAGGATACGACCGGCCCGTTAACCGTCCGCCAGTTCCAGAGCAGCAGCATGGCTAAGCTAGCCAACGCCTCAAGGACGGTTCTATTTATCGACCACGCGGCGCCGAGCCCTAACGCCAACCTCTCCAACGACCATATTCTGCTGCGGGATTTTTCGAGGCGGAGCGGGTGTATCTTAAGCGAAGCCGGCGACGGCGTTTGCCACCAGATTGTGCAGGAAGCCTACGCCCGCCCGGGCGATGTTGTGGTTGGGGCGGATTCGCATACAACGACGGCGGGGGGGTTAGGGGCTTTCGCTACCGGCATGGGCTCGAGCGACGTAGCTGTGGCGATGGGTCTGGGTAAAAACTGGTTCCGCGTCCCGGAGTCGTTCAAAATCGAAGTCGACGGCGATTTTCAAAAGGGCGTCATCGCTAAAGACTTAATCCTGCACTTAATCGGCAAGATTGGCGCGGACGGCGCGACCTATAAATCGCTGGAGTTCCACGACAACGCGATTAAAAAGATGAGCATGAGCGGCCGGTTCACTATCGCCAACATGGCGGTGGAGGCGGGGGCTAAAGTCGGGCTTTTCGCCGCCGATGAAACGACTAAACAGTTTCTTAAGGCAGCGGGGCGGGGCAAAGACTTTAAAGCGATAGCCGCCGATGCCGACGCTACCTACGAAAAAACGATAACAATTGATGCTTCGAAGCTCGAACCGACGGTCTCCAAACCGCACCGCGTCGATAATACCGCTTTAGCGAAAAATCTTAAAGGCACGAAGATACAGCAGGTCGTCATCGGCACCTGCACCAACGGACGGCTCGAGGATTTAGCCGTGGCTGTATCGATTCTTAAAGGTAAAAAACCAGCTAAAACCGTCCGGCTCATCATCGCGCCGGCGTCACGTAAAATTATGATTGAAGCCATAGAAAAGGGCTATATTAAAACTCTGGTAGAATCCGGGGCTATTATCCTGCCGCCCGGCTGCGGACCATGCCTGGGTTTGCACCAGGGGGCGTTGGGCGATGGGGAGGCATGTCTTTCCACCGCTAACCGCAACTTCGAAGGCAGAATGGGCAATCCCAAAAGCTTTATCTACCTATCGTCTCCGGCTACCGCGGCGGCGTCGGCGCTTAAGGGCGAGATAATCGACCCCAGGGAGGTGATGTAAATGCTGCGAGGCAAAGCGCATAAGTTCGGCGACAGCATTTCCACCGACCATATCATTCCGGGGCGGTACGCGCCTTTACGCAGCAACCTGCCCGAACTCGCCAAGCACGTTTTAGAAGACGCCGACGCAAATTTCGCGAAAAAGGTCAGGGCGGGGGACTTTGTCGTGGCTGGCAGCAACTTCGGTTTGGGTTCCAGCCGCGAACATGCCCCGCTGGTGATAAAGATGGCGGGCGTTAGCGCCATCCTGGCGAAAAGCGTGGCGCGGATTTTCTTTAGAAACGCTATTAATTTAGGTCTGCCCGTCCTTATTTGCAACACGGATAAAATCAACGACGGCGACGAGTTAGAAATAGACCTCACCGCCGGAACGGTTAAAGATAAGACCAACAGCAACACTTTAACCTTCGGGAAGATACCGGAGGTGATGCTTAAAATACTTAATGAGGGCGGACTGATTCCCTACGTTAAAAAACATGGGGATATCAAGGTGTAATGTTTACCGTCATTCCCGCGAAGGCGGGAATCCAGAAAGGCTTTGAATTACACGCTGGATTCCCGATCAGGTCGGGAATGACGGTAGAGGGGCACGGCGATATAAAGGTGTAAGGACTATTTGTCATCCTGAGTGTAGCGAAGGATCTCGGAATGGGGTGGGGTATTTCCACTCACCACCGAGATTCTTCGGTCGTTACACTCAATCAGAATGACATGGAGAAACAAATGGCTTATAAAGTAACGCTAATCCCCGGGGACGGAGTGGGACCCGAAATAACCGAAGCCACGCGGCGTGTTTTAGAAGCCACCGGCGTTAAATTCGAGTGGGAGTTGGCGTACGCTGGGGCTGACGTTATGGCTAAAGAAGGCACGCCCCTGCCCGACTCTGTTTTAAAGTCAATCAAAAAAAACAAGGTAGCGATTAAGGGTCCGGTTACGACGCCTGTTGGTACGGGCTTCCGCAGTGTTAACGTCGCCCTGCGTAAAGCACTAGACCTCTATGCCTGCGTGCGTCCCTGTAAGACCTACCCCGGCGCTCCGACGCTTTATAAAAACGTTGATATCGTCATCGTGCGCGAAAACACCGAGGACGTTTACGCCGGCGTGGAGTACGAAAGAGATAAACCCGAAACTAAAGGCGTCATCGAGTTCATCAACCGGCAAAAAGACAATGTAATCAGACCGGATTCCGGTTTGAGCATTAAGATGATTACCGAGTTCTGCACGCGGCGCATCGTCAAGTACGCCTTCGAGTATGCCCGCAAGTACGGACGTAAAAAAGTAACGGCGACGCATAAAGCCAATATCATGAAGTTTTCCGACGGACTTTTCCTGGCGGTAGCGCGGGAAGTGGCTAAAGACTACCCGGATATTCAATTTCAGGACGTCCTCGTCGATAACCTCTGCATGCAGCTGGTGCGGCGTCCACAGGAATACGACGTTATCGTCGCCCCCAACCTCTACGGCGACATCCTTTCCGACCTCTGCGCGGGGCTGGTGGGGGGACTGGGCTTGGCGCCGGGGGCGAATATCGGGGAAGGGATAGCGCTTTTCGAGCCGACGCATGGCAGTGCCCCGAAATACACCGGCCAGAACAAGGTCAACCCCATGGCGATGATGCTTTCCGGCGTACTGATGCTGCGGCACATCGGGGAGACTAAAGCCGCCGACCGGCTGGAAAGTGCCATCGCTTTAGTGATTAAACAGGGCAAAAGCGTTACCTATGATATGAAAGAGCGGCGTGACGACCCCAGCGCTGTCGGCACCTCGCAGGTAGCGGACGCGGTGATTAAAAAGCTAAAATAACAAAATACGATGAATAAAAAGGAGCTTTTTATGGACAAGAAAGAGATTCTGGATTTTATTACGAAAAATCCTATCGGATATCTGGGAACCGTCGACGGCAAAGCCGCCAGAGTACGCGGCATGGACACTTTCCGCGCCGATGAAAACGGGTTGATTTTTTACACGGGTAAATCGAAAAATGTGTATCAGCAGATGGCAAAAAATCCCGAGGTAGAAGTCTGCTATTTTGCCAAGGGGACGCAGGTAAGGGTGCGTGGTAAGATAGAGATTGTGGAAGACCTAGCGCTGAAAAAGGAAATCGTCTCCAAACGCAAGTTTTTGAAGCCGATCCACGAAAAAAACTACGATGGCATGGGCGTCCTGCGACTCAAAGGTAAAGCCACAACGTGGAGCATGCAGAACATGACCGCCCCCACCACTTTTATTGACCTATAAATAAAGAAGGAGATTATCATGGACAAGAAAGAAATACTGGCATTCATTACGGCTAACCCAGTAGCTTTTCTGGCTACCGTGGAAGGCAACAAGCCACACGTCCGCGCCATGGGTACCTATCAAGCCGATGAAAACGGCATTATTTTCTCAATGCAATCGCCCAAAGACGTTTATAAACAGCTGGTAAAAAACCCGGAAATCGAAGCCTGTTATTGGGCCAAAGACGTACAGATTAGGGTTGCCGGTAAGGTACAGCAAATAACAGATATGGCAGTCAAGAAGGAAATTGTGGAAAAGCGTCCCTTCTATAAACCAGGGGTGGATGAAAACGGGTGGGACTATGTAGGCGCGTTTATCCTGAAACATGGCAAAGCCACCGTGCTTGATATGAAAGGACCTCCAGCACCTGCCGGCGCACCCAAGGTATGGATAGACCTTTAAATGACGATTTTCGGAAAAAGGGGTGATTTTTATGAACCCCCAAAATATCGACTGTATTTTCTGTAAAATCATCGCCGGAGAAATACCGTCCAACATCATTTATAAAGACAAGGACGTCGTCGTTTTCCCCGATATCAACCCGGCGGCTCCGGTACACCTGCTCGTTGTTCCGGTAAAGCATATCGCGTCGCTGACAGCGATGACCGACGCCGATGCATTGTTAGTGGGAAAAATGGTGGCGGCAGCGAATAAAGTAGCCCGGCAGCAGGGTCTTTCAGCTAGAGGCTACCGCCTCACCATTAACTACGGGGCGGATGGCGGACAGCTAGTGCAGCATCTGCATATCCACCTGCTCGGCGGGCGACCGCTAAAATGGGTGAATTGACGCCGAGCGTCATCCCAGCGAAACTTGTCCCGTACTTGATACGGGAGCTGGGATCCAAGGGTGGGGACAAGAATCATTTTTATAGTTATTGTGAATCAGCAGGCGTAGTAGACTAATTGGTTCTATAAAAATGAATAATGAGATTGCCACGCCTGCGTGCCGGAACGCACTTCGGTGTGCAGGCACGTCGTCTTTCTATGGAAGGACTCCTCGCAATGACACTTCACTTTATTTCTTCTTAAGATATTCCAACATCAACAATAAGCCAATAATGCTCTTGGCGTCCTGGATTTTCCCTGATGTTATCATTTCTTTTACTTGAGTAACCGGTACGCGCACTAATTCGATGCCGGCAGTGTCTTCGGCGGTGAGTCGGGAGGGTACTAAATCCTTCGCCATATAAAGATACATGTATTCGTTGCTGTAGCCCGGCGCAGAATAGAAGCCAGCTAAAAACACCAGCTTCTGCGGCTTGTAGCCTATCTCCTCCTGCATTTCACGAATAACCGTTGTTTTAACGTCCTCGCCTTTATCAATACCGCCAGCGGGAATCTCTAAAAGGTCTTTCTTAAGCGGCGAGCGGTATTGCCGAACCAGCAACACATTATTTTCATTATCTATAGGAACAACGGCAACCGCACCGGGGTGTTCGATAATTTCACGGGTGGTACGGTGGCCATCAGCGGTAACGACTTTTTCAACGCGCAGATTTATAGCATGCCCCTTCAGGATATACTTGCTCGAGAGTACCCTTTCGGTTGAGCCTACTGGCTTTCTTTTAGGCATGATAAATTAAAGCGATTTCATCGCATTCGGGGAACCTGGGACAACGGAAACAGTCCGTCCAGACTTTACGCGGCAATTCCATTTTATCGATATCAACGAACTTCTGCGCTTTAAAAAACTCCGGCCGGTAAGTAAAGCAAAAGACATCCTTGATGCCAAGGTCGGCGGCTTCTTTAAGACAGGCGGCCACCAGCTTCGCACCCAGACCCTTCCGTTGCTTATCTTCAGCGACGGCGACGGACCGTATTTCCGCCAGGTCTGACCAGCTGATGTGTAAAGCAGCGCAGGCAACGACCTCGCCTTTTTCACGGATAACGTAGAAATCGCGGATACTCTCGTATATTTCGCTTAAAGGCCTGGCAAGCATCAACCCTTTTTCGGCGAAGCCGTTAATGAGTTTATGTATTTGCGGGACATCCGATATTTTAGCTTTTTCTACCTGACTCACCTTGTTTTCCTTTCAGCTTATCTTCCAACGTACTAAAAAATGAATCTTGCGGTCGAATTCGATAAAACCGAGCGACCTGGGGACTTTGTTTTACCGTGACCGTATCGCCATCGGCCATTGGTATATTAACATGACCATCGATGCTTAAAGTAGCGGAATGGTAGGTGTTAAGACGCAACACTATCTTGGCGGTTTCGGGTATAACGACGGGATATGACAAACTTAAATGCGGCGCGACCGCTACCAGCAGGCAATCAGTACACTGGGGATGAAGGATGGGTCCCCCAGCCGCTAAAGAGTAGCCGGTGCTGCCGGTAGCTGTGGCGACGATTACCGCATCAGCCCTGTAGGTGGTCAGGGGTTGGCTATCGATAGTAACATCGACCCGGATAATACGGGCGATTTCCCCGCGCCCGATGACGACATCATTAAGGGCATGAAAAACGCGTTTTTTCTGTCCCTTCGATATTAGCTCGACCTGTAACATCGAGCGCCGGTCAAACCAGCCCTTGCCTGCCAGCAGCTCGGGCAGTTTCTTGGTAGCTTCATCGGCATTGAGCTCGGTTAAAAAGCCGAGTTTACCGAGATTAATGCCAGTTACCGGAATATTGCCTGGAATAATCGATTGTACCGCTCGGAGAATTGTACCGTCTCCTCCAACCGTCAGCACCAGGTCGGTACCGTCAAGCATGGCTTGGGTCTTTTCTTTTTCCCAGGCGGAGTCTATCCAGACAGTAATTTGCTGCTTTTTTAACAATTTCTCCAGCTCTTTAGCTTTAAGGAGGGTTGTTTCTACTCTTGGATGGTATAGAATACCGATTTTTTTTATTTTCATTTTTATCAATTTTCCCGCTTTTTTATAATTAAGGAAACAAGAAAAGTGTAGCAATTACGTTACTCTAGTGTCAAGCAATCAAGCTATTAACTGCCGTTTTTATCTCGATGGTAAGGAATGCAATAAATGTAAATTTCGCCCAATTTGTATAGCCACATGTCAGCCTAAAGATACCACGACTTGCCACTTGACAACCCCTTTTGTTCGTGGATACACTTAAAAACCACCTGATTGTTGGACGCGAATAAGCTACTGCATTCACCCGACCTCTGAATGTAATATTTAGGGGGAACTGAATGGGTTATCAAGCACTGGTATCGCTTTAATATTGATAATAAATGCTAGCGATACAGAGTGCTTTTTTATTTCGTAATATTCAGCTGTCAAGCCTACAAACGAGGTAACGTATCATGAATACTAAAAAGCCTTCGTATAGTGAACTTGAAAAAAAACTCTCGCGGGCGGATAAACTGATTGCCAAGCTAAAACAAGCTAAAGCAACCCCGGTTAAGAGTACACGCCCCATTAAGAAAAGTGGCATTAAAGTTGATTACAGTAACGCCCAGGAATTAATAGAAGCATATAAAGCTTCGGAACAGAATTTCAAAAATTCAGTGGATGCCTGCCCGCTGGGGATACGCATCGTTACCGACGACGGAAAATTAATATACGCCAACAAAGCGATACTGGATATCTGCGGTTATAAGACCGCCGAACAAATGGCAGCGGTACCGCGTAGCGTGCTCTATACTCCGGAAAGCTATCAAGCCCATCTGGAAAGGAAGAAAAAGAGAAAACTTAATGAATATGTGCCCATGGAGTACGAAATAAGTATCAGGCGACCGGATGGCGAGGTGAGAAACCTGCAGTTATACCGCCGGGAGGTGATGTGGGGCGGGGAGCAGCAGTTTATGGCGATGTATGAGGATATCACCGAGAGTAAACGGGCGCAGGCGGCACTAAAAGAAAGCGAGGAGAAATTCCATAATATCGTCGAGCACAGTAATGATGGGATTGTCTTTATTCAGGACGGTATTGTACGATACTGCAACTCTAAGATGCTGGAAATGGGCGACTATCAGGAGAGCGACGTAATAGGCAAACCCTTCATCGATTTCATAGCTCCGGAACACAAAAAGATGGTCTTTGATTTATATAGTAAAAGAGTTGCCGGTAAAAAAGTGCAGGGTAGATACGAAGCTACTCTAATAGGTAAAGACGGCAGAAAAATATTCACGGAAATCAGTGCCAGCTTGGTTAGTCTTGACCATGAACAATTGGATATTGCGATTGTTCGAGATATCACCGGGCGTAAACAGGCGCAAGAAACTTTAGCTGACGAAGCAGTGCGGCGGCGGATACTTGTTGAACAATCGCGCGACGGGATTGTTATCCTCGACCAGGACGGCAATGTATACGAATCCAACCAGCGTTTCGCCGATATGCTGGGATACACCATGGACGAAATGAAACAACTCCACGTTTTTGACTGGGAATTCCAGTATCCGCACGAGCAAGTCGTTGATATGATACGGACGGTTGATGAAAAGGGCGACCATTTTGAAACAAAGCACCGCCGTAAAGATGGCACAATCTATGACGTTGAAATAAGTACCAACGGTGCCATGTTTGCTGGACAAAAGCTGATATTCTGTGTCTGCCGCGATATTTCCGAACGCAAACAGATGGAAGAAACGCTTGAAGAATCCGAGACGAAATATCGTTCGATTTATGAAAATAGCAATGACGCTATCTTATTAACTTACCCTAACGGTGCTGTATTGGCGGCAAACGCCGCCGCATGTAAAATGTTCGGTAAAACCGAAGAGGAAATTATTAAGGGCGGCAGAGCCGGCATAGTTGATGTTTCAGATTCTCGTTTAAAGAAAGCTCTTGAAATACGCCAAAAGACCGGTGAGTATATCGGGGAACTAACGTTTCTTCGCGCCGATGGGACTAAATTCCCCGGTTACATTTCTTCCAAGGTATTTTTGGATAAAGATGGTAAAGAAAAAACGAGCTTGATAATCCACGATATTACCGAGCGAAAACGGATGGAAGAAGCATTAGAAAGAGACCGCGAAGAAATTAAACTTATTATCGATTCTTCGCCGGCATTGGTATTTTACAAAGATTTGGAAGGGAAATTCCTGCGTGTTAACAGGGCGTTTGCCGAAGCCATGAACATGCCCGAAGAAGACTTTGTGGGAAAAACGGTTTTCGACCTGTATACGGCCAATATCGCGCAAGGCATGGCCGATGATGACCGCAAGGTATTTGCATCTGGGCATCCTAAGCTTAACATCATCGAGCAATACGAGTCCGCTACCGGTCTGCGCTGGGTACGGACGGATAAGATACCAGTATTGGATAAAAACGGCGACCCGGTCGCTATGATAGGTTTCGCACAGGATATCACCGAGCGTAAGCAAGCAGAGGAAGCCATCAAAGAAAGCGAGGAGAGGTTCCGCACTCTGTTCGAGACAATGGCGCAGGGCGTAATTTACCATGATAACGAGGGGAGAGTAATATCAGCTAATCCGGCGGCGGAACGCATCCTGGGGTTAACGCTTGACGAAATGATAGGCAAAACATCACTTGACCCACGGCGGAGGCGGTTGCATGAAGATAGTTCCGCGTTTTCCAGTGAAGACCATCCATCTATTGTAGCTCTACGTACTGGTAAACCAGTTATTAACGTAATAATGGGGGTCTATAATCCTGTAGAAAAAGGTTACAGGTGGATACTAAATAACGCCATTCCTGAATTCAGGGAGGGCGAGAAAAAACCTTACCGCGTTTATACTACCTTCACAGATATCACCGAGCGTAAACAATCCGAACAAAGGATTAATTACCTTAATAAAACGCTGCGTTCCATCCGTAACGTTAATCAGTTAATTACGCGGGAAAAAGACCGAAATAAGCTCATACAAGGCGTCTGCGATACACTGGTAGAGAGCCGTAGCTTTTATACATCATGGATTGTCCTGCTCGATGAATCGCACAAGCTAATTACACATGCTATGAGTGGCACTAGCGGCGACTTTACGACAATGGTCGAAGAGTTCAAGAAAGGGAATCTGCCGTCGTGCGTCCTGAAAGCCCTGAAGAAAACACAGGTTATCACCACCGAAGACCCGAAAACCATGTGTGCCGACTGCCCTATTACAAAGGACTCCAGCGATTTCGGCAGTATGACTACCAGGCTGGAGTACGATGGCAATATTTACGGTGTCGTTTGTGCTTCGCTTCCTAAAGAAGTTTTAGCCGACGCCGATGAAGTGGTTCTGTTTGAAGAAGTAGCTAACGATATTGCCTTTGCTCTGTATAATATCGACCGGCAACAAGAGTTCGAGCGCCTGGAGCAGGAACGCCTGCGGTCAGCTAAATTAGAATCTATCGGCACACTGGCTGGAGGCATCGCTCATGATTTCAATAACCTCCTGACGGGCATCATGGGGAATATCGGGATGGTGAAATCATCAATTTCTCCTACCGATACTATATACGAAATGCTTGATGAAGTAGAAAAAGCAGCGTTACGTTCTAAGGACCTGACGCAGCAATTATTGACCTTTGCCAGAGGCGGCCAGCCCATTAAAAGATCAATCGAGATTGCCGGGATAATTAGAGAATCGGCGACCTTCGCCTTAAGAGGCTCTAAAGTAAAACAGGAGCTATCGCTTCCAGACGACCTCTGGCTTATCGAAGCCGATGAGGGACAAATCAGCCAGGTCATCAACAACCTCGTCATCAACGCCGACGAAGCGATGCCCGCCGGGGGGACTCTCAAGATTCAAGCCGAAAACGTGACTCTAAAGAAAGCCGGAGTCCCACCCCTACCCAGCGGAGATTACGTTCGTATTGACGTTACAGATAACGGGGTAGGTATATCTTCGGAACACCATCAAAGGATATTTGAACCTTATTTTACCACCAAGCAAAGGGGTAGTGGATTAGGCTTGACGACAGCTTATTCCATCGTCAGAAATCACGGCGGTACCATCACCGCCGATTCTGTACCGAATCAAGGTTCAACTTTCCATATCTATCTACCTGCCACGAAAAAGACCACCAAAGGAGGCAAGAAAATGATAGTAAGGAGTCATGGTCAGGCGGGCGGTAAGGTATTGATTATGGATGATGAAGAAATGATACGTAAAATGCTGAATAATATGCTAACCCTCGCGGGCTATTCTGTGGAGCTTTCATCTGATGGAACCGAAGCTTTAGAAAAATATCGGGCAGCCCAAAAAGCCGGCGACCCATTTAACGCCGTCATCATGGACCTGACTATCCCGGGAGGGATGGGTGGTAAAGAGGCTATTAAAAAACTGCTGGAAATAGACCCTGATGCTACAGCGATTGTCTCCAGCGGCTACGCTACCGACTCCATTATGTCCGAATATAAAAAATACGGCTTCAAAGCCGTTATCGCTAAACCTTATAGTGTTAAACAGCTACAGGAAACACTAAGTAGTGTTATCGTTAAGAAAAAGAAATAGGGGCTGACCTGATGCCAGCCCCTCTTGTACTTCACTTAAAAAGAGTTATTTTATCCTGTTTTCAATCGCTTTCCAGTTGATATTCTTAAAGAACGCCGCGATGTAGTCGGCACGTTTTAAGCCGTAGTCAATCATATAAGCATGCTCGAAAACATCCATCACGAGTATCGGTCGGCAGCCGGCGAGATGACCGACTTCATGTTCGTTAACCCACTGGTTGAATAAAACGCCGGTAACATCATCCTGATAAAGTACCACCCAGCCGATACCCCGCATCGCCCCTGTAGCGCGGAAGTCCTGCTCCCAGGCTTCGTAGCTGCCGAAAGTCGCCGCCAGCTTCTTTGCCAGAAGTCCGGATTTGTCTAAAGCGTCTTTGCCCCCGAGGTTTTCGAAATAGTATTCGTGGAGGCGCATGCCATTGAACTCAAAACCGAAACGGCGTTTAAGCTCGGCATATTCCGGGGTAGCGGTTTTGCCATCCTTAAGCATTGTCACTAAAGTATCCGCCAGCTTATTGGTATTGGTAACATAACCCTGATAGAGCGTGAAGTGATTGTTTAAAAGTGTGTTGCTAAATCCCTCCATACCGATGAGTTTGCTATAATCCTTCGCCGTGTATGCCATTTTCGCCTCCTCTAGTACTTCACTAAAAAGCCGTTATATTTTTTCCAGAAAATTTTTCGCCTGGAATTCCCATTCCACCGCTTCTATATCGACCGAGCTGCCTTTTTTACTGGTCGCCGCTGTTACCCTAACACTACCGCCGCCACCCTCGAAGTAGGCGTTACATTTGTCCTCGTCCCTCAATTCCAGTCCATAGCCCTTGGGTCCGAAAAAGGTTACGGCGCGAGTGATGACCTCCTTCGGTTTAAGTTTGGATTCTTTAGATACTTTTATCATACTGCTCCTTTCATTAAGATAATTTATTTAAGCCCGGCTTCTTTATGTTTGGCAACTATCGCATCCGCCAGTTTTTCTAGAGCCTCATAGTCCGCTTCTTTAGGATATCCTTTAATGATAACCGGCGGGATTATTTCAACTTTCAGATTAGGCAGCATCGCCGCGATCTGCTCCACCGCTTTACCGCCCCAGCCATAAGAGCCGATTACGGAAGCGAACTTCGCTTTAGGCTTAATGGCATTAGCCAGGAAGGCGGCATAAGCCGCGGCGGGGTGAGGTCCAGTGAGGACGGTCGGCGTACCGATAACGATAGTGGCGGCATCGACCAAAGCCATAGCCAGTTTGCCGATGTCTGAAACCGCGAGGTCGAATTGTTTAACGGTGACGCCTTTACGTGACAAACTCTCGACCAAATAAGCCACCATCCGGCGCGTGCTGCCGTGCATCGAGACGTAGGGAATAACGACGATGTTACCGGGTTCATCGAAAGCCCAGCTGCGGTAGGCGTTAATGATGAACTCCGGCTTGTCGTGCAGGGGACCATGGCTGGGGGCGATAATATCTATCTTGTAGTCTTTAATTTTCTCCAGGTTTTTCTGAATCTGGAGGCGGAAGGGCATCATGATTTCCGCCCAGTAGCGTTTAGCGGCTTCGTACTCTTGACCGGCATCGCGGACGAACATATCGGTCGTGGCGATGTGGGAGCCGAAAAAGTCGCAGGGGAAGAGGATTTTTTCCTCGCGGAGATAGGTCAGCATCGTCTCGGGCCAGTGCACCCAGGGGGCATGGATCAATTCCAGCGTCCGGTCGCCGAGTGAAATCGTCGCTTTATCCTCGACCGTCTGGAACCTGTCGGCGGCAACCATAAAGCGGTCGATAAGGATGTCTTTACACTTGGCGGTGCAGACGGCTTTAGCTTCCGGGTATTTCTCAAGAACTTCGCGGATGGAGCCGGAGTGATCGGGCTCGGCGTGATTGAAGATAACGTAATCGATACGCTTGATACCGAGCTGGTTGAGGTTATTAAGCAGCACATCCTTCATCGGGGGGTCAACGGTATCGATAAGGGCGGTTTTCTGGCTGCCTTTGATTAAGTAAGCGTTATAGCTGGTCCCGTCGGGGAGGGGGACAAGGGAATCGAACAGGCGCCTGTCCCAATCGATAGCGCCGACGCAGTAGATATCTTTTTTAAGCTCTCTTGGTTTCATATACCCTCCTTTATCATACTACGTTACCAGCATACAAGAATAGCATAATTAATAATAGGAGAAAAGTCACAATCGAAGGGGAAAGGGAACGCTCCTCCCCTTTACCTCCAGCCCCAAAAGCGTTAAAATATAAGTGTCAGAATTTCCTCACCTAAATGCCGAGAAATCTTTAGATTAGCAGGCGTGAAAAATCTTGGATAAAAAAGTCCTCGATTGGTTGCTGGAAGGTCCTGCTTGGCTCAAATACGCCGTGGAACTTCAGCTACTAGATGACACGCCGGATGTCAAGCCGGCGCTCCAGGATAAGTCCATACAAAAAATCGTCAACCGCCTTAAGAGCCAGACTACCGGTATTCCCGCTATAAAATCAGGGCTGGTTCATTACACCGAAACGGGCAAAGCCTACTGGGATTTATTTTTCCTGGCGGATATCGGCTTTACCATCGGCGACCTTAAGTTAAAAAACGAAGCAGAGGAGATTTTCCGCTACCAAGCCCGCGACGGCACCTTTACCATCCCGCCTAACGTTAAAGACAATTATTTCTGCATGTCGGCGATACTAATCTCATCGCTGGCGAAGATGGATTATCACGATGACTCACGGATTATTAAATTTATACGGGCAACGATGGGTTCGCAGATGCCCGGCGGGGGTTGGGACTGCTACGGCGAAAACTTTAGTCCCGAAGGCTCATGCCCGATGGACGACATGAATATTCTGATGCTGTTAGGACAGTATCTGGATTACAGCGAGAATCCCAAGCTGAACAAAGCCATCGAACACCTCTTGAAGCATTGGGAGGCGGGGACGAATATTTATGGGTTCGGGGTGGGGAAGCGCTTTCGCAGTCTGCATCGTAAAGCCGGGTGAAGTACTCCAGGCTCGCGTCGAGCATTATATTTCCCTCTGGAGGGGTGGGGCAGTTTTCAAGTCCGGGCATCTCTTCCAACAGTCCTGCCCGTAACAATATCATGTTATCCACGAGACCGACATTGCCCTCTTGCACATCCTTATACATCGGCCCAAGTTTTCGCTTGTACCGTGATTCCATCTCCACCACGCTCCACGATGTGAATCGTATCTTGCGCGGCTTGTCCAGATTAATCATTACAAAGGGCATATCGTCCAATTTTTTTGTCATTTTTTTTCCATTCCTAACTTTTTGGTTTGCTTTCATATGTTTAGTTTAATTTTCGTAGTTTTGCTTTCTTTAATTAATTCGTTCACACCACAGAATTCTTTACAACTCTGAAGCGCACGCTCACTATTCGTCCGTACGCCCATTCCTCTTTAGGAGATGGGCGCAGCGCTATGC
>CAVXAM010000004.1:0-9259 GCA_963759785.1 uncultured Chloroflexia bacterium | reverse complement strand
TCGACGTTCTCAAACCAGTATTGCGGGGCCAGTCTTTTACCGAGTTCGTTAAAAATCTTGCTATCCTGCCAGGCTTCGCCCGGCGGTTCGACGACTTTGTTATGAGCCTCAATCATAAAGCGGGGGTGCATATCGAAAATATCGTCGATTTCCAGCCAGTGCGCCGCCGGCAGGACGATATCGGCGTGTTCCGCCATCGGGCCCATGAACTGGTCAACGTGTATCATGAAGTCGACGTTTTTAATCGCCTGCATTACTTCTTTAGTGTTAGCCAGGTGGATTATCTGCTGACCACCCACGCTGAACCATACCTTTATCGTTGAGTTGCCATTGAGTAGCTGTTTAATGACCGTATCCGAGTGCGCGGTACGGGCGGCGCCCATCTTGTATTTATCGCTGCCCACGATGTTTTTCCGCATCTCGTCGGTAATCGGTATTTCGGTGAAAAAATCCTCACGCGGTCCGGTCGACGGCGGCACCCACGAAATCATGCTGCCCGGTCGCTCGATATTGCCCGTGACACCTAAAAGGCAGATAATGGCGCGCAGGGTTTGGCCGCAGTTAGCCTGACGCTCTAAAGAGCTGCCTATCTGGATACAACCGGGCGTGTCGATAGCGAAGAGCCGCGCCGCTTTAACGATATCTTCGGCTTTGAGCCAGGTAATTTCCGCAACCCGTTCGGGCGTGTATTCCTCAACTCTTTCCTTGAGTTTGTCGAAGCCGTAAGTCCATTTTTCGACGAACTCTTTATCGATGAGTCCTTCTTTAATGATAACGTTAATCATCCCCAGCGCTAAAGCGGCATCGGTGCCGGGCCGGATTTGCAGCCATAACGTCGCCCGCGAAGATAGCGCCGTTTCCCGCGGGTCGATAACGATGAGGTTTTTTACGTGCTTCAAGCTATTCAAAAACCAAACCGCCATTTCGCCGTCGGCGCTGCTGATTTCCAGCTGTTTAGCCCAGGCTATCTGGGTTTTGGGAAATTCCCTGCCCCATCCGTGGTAATCGCAATAAAGACGTCCATAGCCCGTCACCAGACCGTAGAGTCCCAGCCGCGGACTGTGACAGATATAGCCCGGCGTAATGATGTTGGCGGTACCGATGGAGCGCGCAAAGCGGTGGGTGTATTCGTTATAGCCCCGCCCCGTCCCCTGCGACACGGCGATAGATTGAGGACCATATTTGGCGATAGACTCTTTCATCTTTTGCTCGATGGTGTCTAAAGCTTCGTCCCAGGTAATGCGCTGCCACTTGCCTTCGCACCGTTTGCCCATTTGTTTTAAGGGGTATTTCAGGCGGTCGGGGTGGTTAACATGCTGGATGCTGGATAAACCCTTGGAGCACATCGTGCCGCGGGTCGGCGTTTCCGGATTGCCCTCGATGTGCACGATAACGCCGTCCTGCACGGTCACCAAAGCGCCGCAGCCGCCATGACAGCTTTTACAGGTTGTCTTGATTATTTTTGTTTCACTCATAGCAAATCTTCCTAATAATACTTCAATAAGGGGAAAAAGGGTTCGACTAAAGCTGGACGCTATTGAGGTCTAGCGACCAGCGGTTTATAGGCGCCGGACTTCAACACACAGTAACGCAGCGCCAGACCGCCGATGATTTCACAAACCACGCCGAAAATTATCAGCGAAGAAGCGATTTCGCCTGCAACCAGGCTAGCGATGGCAATCCCTAACGGGATAACGATACCTAAAGCGACAATGCCAATCCAGAATATCGGGGCGCTATTGCCGCGGAGTTGCTCCATCACCGACTGCTTGCCGACGGTTTCACGGTGCTCGGCCTGGAAGAGGTAGATAATAATTACTAAAGCGTTAGCGACCAGGAAAATACGGCTGCCCCATTCCGCCTGGGCGAGGTTAACGTCGCCGCCGGCTAAAGCGATAACAACTGATAGACCGAAGCCACCCAATATTCCACACAGTACGAACAATATCGGCAGTAAAATAGAGTTCCAGAACGGTACACCCTTAATGTTCTTCAGGATAATGCCGGTATAGGCGGTAACGCCAAATGCCAGTATGCCGGAAGATATCTTAAAAAGATTTTCCCAGACGCTGCCGGGCGCCCAGTGAGAAAGCATTAACTGGATAGAGCCGGAACCGACGAACAGAATGACGAAAAGGAAACCCCGCGCCAGCCAGGAACTCTGGGGACGGGACATCATTCGCCAAAAGCGCCAGGGTTTACCGAGGAAGAGCAGGTGTGTGCCGCCCTTGATAACGGCGACTATCAGCCAGCTGATGAGCATGCCCCAGAGGCTGTTAAAGAATAGCGATACCAGGTATAAACCCCCGCCCAGACCCCCGGCGTAAAAAGCTATCCAGAGTAAAATACCTCTTTTATCTATCCACTCGGTCTGGCGAGTGTAGTTAATCATCCATTGATGTATTTCCATTTTATTCTGCCACTCCAATCGCTTCTTCAGATTTTTTAGGTTGTTCTACTTCAATATCCCGCTTACCGATTTTAGAATCGATGAAGTAAACCGAGGGGTCGGTATTATAATCGGGATGTAGTTGGAAACCGCCCTTTTCCCTGATAAGACGCGATACTTCGCTATTGGGGTCGTCTAGGTCGCCGAAGGTCAAAGCCCGTGCCGGACAGGTATTGACGCAGGCGGGGGTAGCCTCGCGGTCGATGCCCGGTTTGAGTCCTTTAGCGAGTCCGGCGTCGATACGCTCGACGCAGAAATTACATTTCTCGGTCGTGCCGATTTGGTGTCGGTAAAGCTTCTTACCGGCTTTTTCGAAGTCCGTCTGTCCTCTGCCGGGGAAAAATCCCTGGTCTTTATCTTTAGAAAGGAAGGTGCGATTTTGATAGGGGCAGGCGACGACGCAATAGCGGCAGCCGACGCATTTATTCTGGTCGACGACGACGATACCGTCCTCGCGACGCGTTGTCGCGCCGGTCGGGCAGGCGTCGACGCAGGGAGCATTGGCGCATTGATTGCAGCGTACGGAGTAGGTCGATACGGTCGGGTTATCGCCGCCGGTCTCTAGTGCTACCAGCTTAGGCCAGGTAATGCCCATCGGCAGATAATGTTCGATTCTGCAAGCGGCGACGCAGGCGAAACACCGTACGCAACTTGATAAATCTACTACCATTCCCCATCTCATTTTCGTATACCCCTTATTTTGTCAATTTGTAATGCGTAGCATTATTATTAAAAATATACGCATTAATATATATAATTATATCATGGTGTCTGTAAAATGCAAGTCCTATTTATAATATATAGTGAAATGCATAAAGTAATCAATGAAGTATTTCACATTGTGATGTTTTTCACAAAACGAATGTTAGAGGGTAATAAAGCTGGAGTTTTAGTGGAAAAAGAATATAAAATCGGGGTTAAGCGGCGTTAGGACCGCCTTCGACTATCTTATGCAGGACGTTTTTATCAACGATGAAAACCCGGCGACGCGATAAACGGATACCGCCCATTTCCTCCAGGGTTTTCAACGAGCGGTTGACCATCTCGCGGGAACTGCCAACCAGACTGGACATGTCTTTTTGCGTTAGGTTCAGCCCCGCTCTAAGCTCTTCGCCGCCATAGCGACCTAAAAATAGTTTGGCTAATCTCCCCAATACCTGCGAGGATGAAAGGTCTTCCAGCAGATTCGAGTCGCGCCGGATGCGTTCGGCTAAAGCGCGGATAACGTTCATCATGAGGTGGGGGTTATCCTTAAGAATTTGCAGGATGTCCTTCTTTTTAATAGCGTAAAGCACCACGGGCGTTAATGACACCATCCCCGCGGCGTTCGGTCCTTCGTCGTAAAGTGAAACATCGTTTAACGAATCGCCGGGAGGAGCGATATGCAGCACCTGTTCTTTGCCTTTTTCAGAAGTCTTATAAACCTTCACCAGTCCGGAAACGATGAAATAGAGCGAATTCGTTACGTCGCCCTCCGATAAGAGACGGTAACCTTTATCATAATGTACTTCACGGAAAAGATGCTGTATTGCCTTCAATTCCGCCGCATCGATGCCGGTAAAGTATTTCATTGATTGTAGTGACTCGGTTTGAATCGCCATAGCTTTCAATCTGATGATAGCACATTGACGACTGGTAAAAAAGGACACTAAACTCATTTTAACGTAGCTTAGCAGAATGGTATAATAAGGCGATATTATAAGAGGACAATATTTTCAGTAATATCTGGAGGTAATGATGAATCCGGAAAAACAGGCAATCGTCAGCACGAAAAATGGCAAGTTAGAAGGTGAGTTTAAGGATGGGCTTTATGTCTTTAAAGGTATTTCCTACGCCGAACAGCCCGTCGGCGCTTTACGCTGGCTGCCGCCGCAGCCGCTGAAAAAATGGGACGGCATTAGACCCGCGAAAAAGTACGGAGCGATTTCTCCCCAGAACGCTATGCCTATCGCTGCCCCCGGCATGCCGGATTTCGGCAAAGAGCTACAGGATGAAGGCTGCCTTTATCTAAATATATGGACGCCGGGACTCGATGATGCAAAACGGCCGGTCATCTTCTGGATACACGGCGGTGCTTTTATCATCGGCGCTGGCACCGAGCCATTCCTAGAGACAGGTACGCTTTCCAAGCGAGGCAATATCGTTCTGGTCAGCATTAACTACCGTATGGGCGCTTTCGGGTTCATGAACCTTAAAGAAATTACTGGCAATAAAATCTCCGCCACCGGCAACGAAGGCTTGCTCGACCAGATAGCCGCCTTAGAATGGGTGCAGAAAAACATCGCGGCTTTCGGCGGCAATCCGGATAACGTCACTATAGCTGGATTTTCCGCCGGCAGCATGAGCATCGGCGACCTGTTGAGTATGCCCCGGGCGCGCGGTTTGTTTCATAAAACAGTCAGCCGCAGCGGCGCCACTAATACTGTCGCTCCGCTGAAGAATGCCGTGGCAGCCGCCGAGCAGTTCGTGAAACTCATTAATGTCAACCCTAAAGACATCACGGCTTTATACAAATTGACGACGCAGCAGCTGTTGGACGGACAGGAGAAGCTGGGGGCGTTCTTCCGCGAAGCTAAAGGCGCTATCACGCCGTTCATGCCGGTTATTGACGGCGACGTAATGCCTGATTTTCCCATCGAGCGGATTAAAAAAGGTTCGGCGAAAAATATCACCATACTGACCGGAAACACACTTGATGAACTAAAAATGAGTTCGGCGATGGACCCCAATATGCGGAACCTGGATGAAGCCGGATTGCTCGATAGATTAAATAATATGTTTCCGGCGGGCATGGCGCCCAAAATGATAGAGGTTTATCGTGCAGCTTTGAAAAAACGCGGCAGCAGCGCTTCGCCGGTTGATATTTTGGGAACAGTGAGTTCCGACCTGATGTTCCGTATACCTACCATCCGTCTCGTCGAGACGCAGTATAACCTTGGTGCTCCGGCTTACAAATACCTCTTTACCTATAAATCGCCGGCGATGGGCGGTATACTAGGCGCGATGCATGGACTGGATAATCCCTTCCTCTTCGGCACGTTGGACCCCGATTTTACCGGCAACGGTCCCGAACAACAAGATATGGCGCTTAAGATGCAGGATTCCTGTATCGCTTTTGTCCACACCGGCGACCCATCCTGCAAAACTATCGGTAAGTGGCCGGTTTACGGCAAAGACCGTATGACGATGGTTTTCGATAATAAAACGCGCATCGAAGCGGCGCCTTACGAACCGGAACGTAAAGTCTGGGACGATTTTGACTTTAAAAACACACAAGCGTTATAAACTCTATTAGACTGGAGCCAGTTTAACGTCCAGCACGGTGGTTTGACCGCCGCGTACTACCGCCAGACATTCCTTTAGCGCTTCAGGCACGTCGGCGGGGTCATCCACCATCCGCCCGTAGGCGTTATTGGCGCGGGCTATCAGCGTATAGTCCGGCGGATTGGGTATATCAGCGCCCATATTAGCCACTTTATATTTCTCGCGGAAAAGTCCTTTTATCGCGCCGTACCCCTGGTTATCGTAGATTACGGCTAAGAACGGCGCCTTATAGAAATTAGCTGACCACAGCGACGCTTCAGGACAGCCGAAGATAAAAGCGCCGTCGCCCATCAGGCTGATAACCGTTTTATCCGGTTTAGCCAGCTTTGCCCCTAAAGCCGCCCCCGGTGCCCAACCGATACAGCCCCCCGCGCAAGATAATAACATGCTGGGTTTATCGAAATGTATCTGGTGGGCGACAATCGTGGCTGGCGTAATCGTCTGGTTCACGATAATTGTGTTGTCGTCGATTATCTCATCGATACAATGGCTTAACCAGTGGGCAGAAATCGGCTTAGCTTTAGCGTGACTCATCGCTAACGCCCGCCATTCCTGGTCGAGTTTATGATGTTCTGCCTCGAATGCCGCATAACGTTTTTGCAGTTGATGACGTTTTTCTTCGGTTAATTTCTGTTTGATAAGTCTGGTTAATTCCGGTATCGCTAGAGTCGAGTCGGCTTTTATCTGTATATCTGGCTGTTTCCCCCAGAGCGGCACGCCCTTTTTAACCGTATCGATATCGATATGAATGATTTTAGCCTTGGGATTAGGTACGACCGGCGGCGCTGCATAATGCATGTCATAATCGATAGCCAGCACAACGTCGGCTTGAGTTAATAGGGGATTACCGAAGCCCACCGCCGATGAAAGATAGGCTGCCATCGGGTGGGTGTTGGGGAAGTTTACCCTTATATCGGTGGTCACAACACGGGCTGCCAGCGTCTCCGCCAGTTCAACGAGTGCCGCTACCGATGTCAAATGCCTGCCGGTATAGCCGGTTACGATTAACGGATTTTCCGCTTTAACTAAAATTTCCACCGCTTTGGCGAGTGCTTTTTCGTCGGGTTTTAATATCA
This sequence comes from uncultured Chloroflexia bacterium, assembly GCA_963759785.1. Classification (GTDB taxonomy): domain Bacteria; phylum Chloroflexota; class Dehalococcoidia; order Dehalococcoidales; family RBG-16-60-22; genus RBG-13-51-18. Next base: position 2,410 of record CAVXAM010000004.1, on the reverse strand, counting down.
CTTTTGGTTGTGCTTTAGACGCTTTACTTGGCGGAAGTGGTCCTGTACTCCAAAAAACCTCCCGCGGCAGCGTTAGATAAACCGGTCCACATGGTTCGGTGGTGGCGATAGTAAAAGCCTTTTTAAAAGCGTCAACGACATTTTCTTTAGAATCGATATTTTGGTCCCACTTAACAAAATTCCTGACCATTTCCCCCTGGTCGAAAGCCTCGCCCCGCCAGTTAGTGCGTTGGACGGGTCCTTGATTTTCGGTGAAAAACACCACCGGTACTCGACCCCATTGCGCGTTATGCAGTGCGCCGCCGATTTGAAAAGCGCCAAGCTCCGAATGAACGGTTACGACTTGCGGCTTGCCCGACGCCATCCAGCTGCCGTGGGCGGCGGTCATCGCCACGAACTCATCGAGGCAGAGGATAGAGCGGGGCGACTTTTTACCCTGCGCCTGATAACCTGCTAAAGTTTCCAGCACCGGTACATTATCGATACCGGGGTTAAAAAATACGAACTCGACACCGTTGTCATTCATAACTTCAATAATGGCTTGAACCGTCGTAAACTTTTCCATTTTCACCTTCTAATCCCGTTATATTGCGTTATTACTTAATGTCACATTATACCAGCGTCGCATTAAATATACAAAGCATTGTAACCCAGCTTTGAAACACGTATAATTGTATTAGAGGATATAGCTATGATTTGTCCGGTGTGCCGGAAGGGCGCGTTAACCGTTGAATATAAGAACATAGAGTTAGATTATTGCCCCAGGTGCCGAGGCGTCTGGTTCGACGGCGGGGAACTCGAGTTGTTACTGGAAATATCAGGTCTGGAGAATTACCGGAGTTATATCGAGAGCCTACTTAACAGCGCTGAAATAAAAACATCCGAAAAGAAACGCAAATGCCCCACCTGCCGCCGCAAAATGAAAAAGTCCTATATTGACGAAGGGAAGACCATTATGGTCGACGTTTGCACCAGACATCATGGAATCTGGTTCGACAAAGGCGAAGTGCAGGGGTTAGTTAATAAGTTAGCTGCAAAATCAAAGGCAAAAAGCGCTACTTCTAACTTATTATCTTTTGTTGGTGATATGTTTCAATATCGCAAGGAATGATGCGATTAAAGTGAAGATAGCTGTCAGCTATCCGGTTAAATATAGAAAGGGGGAAATCATATGGCTTGGTGGATCTGGATTATCATCGCGGCTGTTGTCATCTTTTTCTTGTGGATTATCGGTGCTTATAACAGCCTGGTGGGTTTCCGCAACCAGGTAAAAAATGCCTGGGCGCAAATCGACGTCCAGCTAAAACGACGTTATGACCTGATTCCTAATCTCATTGAAACGGTCAAAGGCTACGCCAAACACGAGCGTGAAACGTTCGAAATGGTGACCAAAGCGCGTAATTTGGCGCAGCAGGCGGCATCGGCCGGCGCCGCCGAAAGAGGCAAACTAGAGGGAGAACTAGGTATAGCGTTAGGCAAGCTGCTGGCAGTAGCCGAAGCTTATCCTGAACTTAAAGCTAACCAGAACTTCTTAGCTTTACAGGAAGAACTGACCTCAACCGAAAATAAAATCAGCTTCTCCCGGCAGTTTTACAATGACTCTGTTTTGAAGTTCAACAACAAAATACAGATGTTTCCTTCGAACGTAATCGCCGGCATGTTCAGCTTTAAACTCGGTGAGTTCTTCGAAGTCAATGTCGAAGCCGAACGGCAGGCTCCTAAGGTCAGTTTTACTTAAAAATAGTATAGAAGAACTTAAATATGTGGGAACAAATACGGTCTAACCAGGTTAGGTCGGTAATACTTATCGCCCTTATAGCCGGTGTTTTACTGGCGCTGGGGTATTTTATCGGTTTAATCTTTTTTGAAAGCGCGATTGCCGGATTGGTTATCGCTTTAGTCATCTGGGCGTTAATGAGCCTGGTTGCCTATTTCCAGGGCGATAGCATCCTACTGGGTATGGCAGGGGCTAAAAAGGTCGGTCCTAACGATGCCCCGCGCTTATATAATGTCGTCGAAGAAATGAAAATAGCCTCCGGTCTGCCTAAAGTACCGGATGTCTACATTATCGACGACCCTGCCCCTAACGCCTTCGCCACCGGTCGCGACCCCGAGAGAGCCTCCGTAGCGATAACTACCGGCTTGTTACAGCAGCTTAACCGCGACGAATTGCAGGGGGTTATCGGACACGAAATATCGCATATCAAAAACCGCGACGTCCTGCTGATGTCCATTTGCGGTGTTATGCTCGGTACTATTGTAATTATTTCGTGGTACGCTTCGCGGTTTATGATTTTCGGCGCAATGTCCGGTTCCGGCCGGCGGTCGTCGTCACGCGATAGCGGCGGCGGGGCACAAGCCTTGATATTGCTCTTCGGTTTGGTGCTGATGATTCTCGCGCCTATCGCGG
>CAVXAM010000003.1:0-18315 GCA_963759785.1 uncultured Chloroflexia bacterium | reverse complement strand
GCTCATATCACCGAAGCGGTCAACGGAGAATTTGACATCAGCGGCTGTTAGAGCATCGCCATTGTGGAATTTGATTCCCTGGTGAATCTTGAATGTCCATGAACAGCCATTGTCGCTGATTGTCCAGCTATCGGCTACGCCAGCGATAAAGATGCCGTTCTCGTCCCAGCGGAGCAGCGAATCATAGAAAGACCAACCCCAGAGAGACTCGTAGAAAACTGGGTCGGTTGATTCATAGCCGAAGTCCGCGGAGAGAGCGGTGATAGTGCCGGTTGGGCCGGTTGGTTTGGGTGTTGTTGTAGTGGTTGTGGTTTGCGTCGTGGGTTTCGTGGTGGGTTGCGTGGTTGTGGTTGCGCCGCCGCCGCAGCTGGTGAAAATCATTACGGCTGCCAGTAGCACAAATAACGAGATAATTAACCCTTTCTTCATTCTTTCCTCCTTAAAAATTTTGGTGTACGCCTAAATATGTAGTTTCTTATCGACTATTCTCGACCTCCCCTGTTTTTATATTTTCGGGCAGTTCTAATTAATTTATATCAACACGCACAGAATTACCCGTCTTCCGGCGCGTATTGTTTTCTATAGGAATCTTGATTTTCACATACTATAATCCATATTTTCTTAATTGTCAACTATATTTTTAAAGTACTTTAACGTAATTAACAAAATATCAATATTTTAAATAAAGAAAACGTAAAAAACGGACAGTTCGACCATAAATAATGACATTTTGCATATTTTTGGCGACCCCGGGGGGATTTGAACCCCCGATCTCCACCGTGACAGGGTGGCATGTTAGACCGCTACACCACGGGGCCGATTTGGAAAATATAGTACTTTAAGAGTCTAGCAAAGCCATAATATCATGTCAAGAAAATATCTGTGTTGTTGCATATTATGAGTATATGGTATAATAACGTAACATTCAAAAAGGAATATAAAGTGGCTAGGAAAAAAACAGAAATAAAAACGGAAGATAAAAAGTCTCAAGAATATGAACTGGTTTATATTCTCAGCCCGGAAATATCAGATGATGTTTTAGATTCAAAGGTTAACAGCATCACTCAGTTCATCACCAGTAAAGATGGCGTTATCGATGGAGTTGATAAATGGGGCAAGAAAAAGTTAGCCTATCCCCTGAAACACTTCCTTGAAGGTAATTACATATTTACCAAGTTCAAAATGAGCCCGGCGCGGTGTAAAGAACTCGAAGCTAATCTACGTATATCAGAAGATGTCATCAGGCATCTTTTAATAAAAGTCAGCAGTTAAATAAAGATACCAGCTCGCGAGTTTTAGCGGAGAGGTGAAGAGGCGATGCCGAGTTTGAATAAAATAACCATAATAGGTAATGTCGGTAACGAACCTGAAATGCGTTTCACGCCCAACGGAAAACCGGTAACATCTTTTTCCGTAGCAACTAACTGGGTTTATACCACCCCTGAAGGCGAACGCCGCCAGGAAACGGAATGGTTTAATATAGTTGCCTGGAACAGACTCGCTGAACAATGCAACCAGTTTCTGGCTAAAGGAAAACTGGTTTATGCCGAGGGCAGGATACACACCAGGAATTGGGAAGGGCAGGACGGACAAACTCATTCGAAAATGGAAGTCGTGGCAAACCGGGTAATCTTCCTCGATAAAAAAGCTGGCGGCGCTGTGAGTGATGAAAAAGTTGAAGATGCTGTCTCGGGTGATATGGAACCGGAAGACCTGCCGTTTTAAGAGTAAAGAAAAATCTGAATATATAAAATTGAGGCAAGAATGACGCAATCAAGAGAAACTAGAACTCATAAACCAACCCGGGGCAAATATATCCCCAAACGCAAGATATGTTTATTTTGCCGAGATAAAATAGCCTATATCGATTATAAAGACCCGGTAAAGCTGCGGCCTTATATTACGGATAGGGGTAAGATTTCACCGCGTCGTAAAAGTGGAACCTGCGCTAAACACCAGCGTGCCCTGGCTACAGCGATTAAAAGGGCACGTCATTTAGCTTTATTACCGTTTGTCGGCACGCATATGCAAAGAACTGGAGCGACCGGCTAAACAACATTATCGTCAGTAAAATACCAACGATATTTGGATAAAAAATTATTAATCGTTGAAGAAAATAAGCAGGGAGTTGCAGTGCCTAAACGAACTTATCAACCGAAAAGCATACCGAGAAAACGTGAACATGGTTTCTTAAAAAGAATGAGAACCCGCGGCGGTAGGGAAGTCCTTAAAGCCAGAAGACAAAAGGGGCGTAAGAGATTAACCGTCGTTTAATAAAGTCGCCAGGTATATCAAGCAGGGTAGCAGTGAGGGGAGAAGTTTATTTAAAAAATAATAACCAATTTAGCTTGGTTTATGATGATGGCAAATCCTGGACGGATAAAGAAATTGTTCTTAAAGCCTTACCCAATAAGTCGCACCTATCGAGATTTGGATTTGTCGTTAGCCATCGAGTGGGAAAGGCAGTAATAAGAAACCGAATCAAGCGGCGCCTGCGTGAAATAGCCAGGCAAATAAAGATAAAGCCCGGGTGGGATATCATCTTAATCGCCAGAGTCGCTGCCGCTGAAAGTGATTATAAGAGTTTAGAATAAATCAGTTAATAAGTTATTACTCCGGGCTGGACTGATTGTAGGAGAAAATGAAGGCAGTAGCCTTGTGGTTAATTAAACTTTATCAGCGTACCTGGTCGCAGATAATGCCGCCAGCCTGCCGCTTCACTCCTACCTGTTCCGAGTATACCTACGAAGCGATAATGACATTTGGAATTTTTAAAGGAATTGCTCTCGGCATCCGGAGAATCGCTCGCTGCCATCCCCTGAATCCCGGGGGCTACGACCCGGTACCTCAAAAGTAGTTAACGGAGAATATGGTGAAACTAAAGAAGTTTAAAGTTATTGGCTTAATATTACTAATCATAGCCGCAATTTTAAGTTTAGGTATATTTGGCTTTAGCTGCATCAGCGGCATGGCGCCGATAGGCTGGTCCGGCGGCACGGTAGCTAATAACATTCTTTACGTCGGCTCGATGGAAGGGCGACTCGTTGCTGTTAACCTCACTGACCAGAGCCGCCAATGGGCTGAAACTCTGAAACTTCCGTCGCAAGGCGGATTGTTCGGTAGCTGTTCTTCGGCGCTTAGCTGCAGCGGCGGTACTTCAAGAGTGCCAATTTACGGAACACCGGTAGTATCGGGAAACCTTGTTTATCTGGCGGGGTATAATGGCAAGATATATGCGTATAATACGACTAACCTCGCTTCGAGATGGATTTACCCGCGCGACGGATATCTTAGTTCTTTCGTCGGTAGCCTGGTAATTGACCAGGGTAAACTTTATATCGGTTGCGCCGACGGCTGGATATATTGTCTCGATGCCACGACGGGCGATTTAATAAGTGGGTATCAAACCGGTGATAAAATCTGGGGCACGCCTACCGTCGCGGATAATACATTATATATAGGTTCTTTCGATAAAAAAATCTATGCCTTTGATACAACTAGTCTGACGTTGAAATGGACATATACCACCGAAGGCTCTATCATCGCCAAACCGCTGGTGAGTGATGGCGTGGTCTATATCGGCTCTTTCGACAAGAGTTTTTATGCCATTAACGCCGCCGACGGCACGTTAAAGTGGAAATTCGATAAAGCTGGCAACTGGTACTGGTCGGAGCCAGTCATCGTTAACAATATGCTTTATACCGGCTGTCTCGACGGCTATATATATGTTTTGGACACAGAAACCGGGTCGCTGATTAAGGTATTCGATAACACAGAATTAACTCTAGTCAGTCCCTTTGCTGCACAGCCGGTTGTTATTGACAATTACGTATTCTTCGCCAGCCAGAACGGCATCATCTATAAAATCGACACGACGACGCAGACAATTAAACAACTGGCGGCGTTGACCGGCACGATAACAAGTCCATTGTTGGCGTATGAAGGGAATCTCTACTTCCAGACACAGGATATCGCCATACAATGTATCAATATACAGAACGGTGCGATAACATCGATTTCTCTACTATCGGGGTAATTTGAATTGAACGTTTGGGAATTAATAATACAGCAGCCCTTAACTAACGTCCTCATCGTAATATCTCATTTCTTTGGGGGCAGTTTCGGCGGCGCCATTGTTTTATTAACCATCGTCGTTAATCTTGTTTTACTACCCCTCACCTTAAGTCAGATTAGGTCGGCGAAAAAGATGCAGGATTTACAGCCTAAACTCGCCGAACTACAAAAGAAATACGGCAAAGACCGCCAGAAACTCGCCCAGGAGCAGATGAAGCTCTATAAAGAGTCCGGCGTTAAACCTGCCGGCTGCGCTCTTTCCATGTTAATCCAGATGCCGGTATGGATTGCTCTCTACCAATCGGTAGTATTAGCGTTAGCGGCAGTGCCTGAAGGCCTCCTCAACCTGGCCAGGTATCTTTATCCCTGGCCGGTCGTTTTCTCCTCCATACCGATGAATCCCTATTTCCTTGGGATGGATTTAGCGTCACCGAACATGATTTTGGCTATCCTTGTCGGCGTCGCGATGTGGGTCCAGCAGAAAATGTCGGCTACTCCGAATGCTGACCCCAGTAGTGCGTCGCAAAACCAAATGATGACCTGGATGATGCCGCTGCTGTTTGCTTTCATGGCGATGTCTTTTGCCAGCGGTTTGGCGCTTTATTGGTTCGTCAACAGCTTATTCCGTATTGTTTTGCAGTACCGTATGACGGGTTGGGGTGGCTTAAGACGGAGTAAACCAGCGGATGCCGAAGCCGCGAAAAAATATGTTAAATTCGATTCATCTGAAACGAAAAAAATGACGCTAAAAGATAAAGACGGACAAATAATAATTACCGATAAAGACTCGTTAAAGAAAAGCCAAAAATCGGGTTTCTTAAGCCGATTTAAATTCGGGAAAAGCGAAAGTCAAGATAAACCAGACCAAGAGGAATAAGTAATTTCCTGCAAAGAGATAATCATGGGCATGACTGAAAGTCAACAAGCTATGTACGATACCGCTAAAGAAGTGCTGGAAACATTGCTCTCGCTAATGGATTTAAAAGGTACAGTTCATCCCTCGGATGAATTTACAACTACCGACGATAACGGAGAGCTAACTTCAATCGGGCTGAATATCGAGGGTGAAGACCTGGGTATCTTAATCGGCCGCCGTGGCCAGACGATGGTTTCATTACAGTATATCGTCCGGCTGATAGTATCACATAAAATGCAGGTGCAGCTGCCCGATTGTCCTTGATGTCGAAGGCTATAAACAGCGGCGCTGTGAAGGACTGCGCACTTTAGCGACACGGCTGGCAGAACAGGTGAAAAACCGTAAAACGCCCTTCACCATGGAGCCGATGTCAGCCTTCGAGCGGCGCATTATCCATATCACTTTAGCCGACCACCCGGACGTCATTACCGAAAGCATCGGCGTCGGTGACGCCCGCAAAGTGGTCATTACCCCGAAAACCCTCCCCCAGAATTAGCAGTGTGTAGTCAGTACTTGGTAGTTAGTAGTTAGTTGCCCCACCCCCTTGCTTTCCTTCCTTGTTTATGTTAATCTTTATCTGAAAAAGGCTGTGACGGAGAAGAGTAGGGGCGCTAAAGAGTATTAAGCGAGTCTGGCAGAGTGCGAGCAGACATACTCCCCGCTCTGAAAATCCCTCCCGAGCCTCCGGCTGAAAGTTCCTCGGCAAGCTCGGAATGAATAAGCCCGGACGGACCCGTCAACCGTTAGCCGTGACGAGGGCATGAGTCGTGTCCTTAAAGAGTGCTCCGAGCTTATCGAGGAGAATTTGGGTGGTACCGCGGGAATTCAGAGTCCCGTCCCTTTGGACGGGACTTATTTGTTTATATAGGGGGAAGATATGTTTAAACCGGTCAATAGTCGGGTAAGCTTTCCTCAAATGGAGGAAAGCACGCTAAAATTCTGGAAAGATAAAAACATCTTTGAAAAAAGCGTCGACTCCAGGAAAGGCAAGAAGCGCTTTGTTTTTTACGAGGGACCTCCCTTCGCTAACGGCAACCCCGGCATCCATCATGTTCTTGCCAGGGTGATGAAAGACATTATCGTCCGCTACAGCGCGATGAAAGGCTATTATATTCCGCGCATCGCCGGCTGGGATATGCATGGTCTGCCGGTCGAGCTGGAAGTAGAAAAACAGCTTGGCTTTACCGGTAAAGACCAGATTGAAAAATACGGCGTCGGGGAATTTAACAAGCGCTGCCGCGAGAGCGTCTTTAAATACGTTAAAGAATGGAATAACCTCACCGAGCGTATCGCTTACTGGGTCGACCTGGAACACGCTTATAAGACGATGGATAATACCTATGTTGAGTCCGTCTGGTGGGCGTTGAAACAGATATGGGATAAAGGACTGGTTTATCAGGGCTATCGCGTTACTCCCCATTGTCCCCGCTGCGGCACGTCCTTAAGCGCCCACGAAGTCTCGCAGGGATATCAGGACGATACCGAAGACCCGTCGGTTTACATAAAGTTTAAGGTTATCGAAAAACCGAAAGCTAAAGTACCTATCGATAAACCGGTCTTTCTCCTTGCCTGGACGACCACGCCCTGGACGCTGCCGGGTAATACGGCGCTGGCTGTATCACCGGACGCCGAGTACGTTTTATTACAAAACGATAAAGAATATCTCATTTTAGCGGCTAGGCTGGCGGCGACGATAAATCTTGAAGGGTATAAAGAGGTAAAAAAACTTACGGGTAAAGAGTTAGTCGGCACCGAATATCAGCCGTTGTTTAATCCCCATGACTTCGGCGTCGAAAGGCTAAGATTCCAGGCAGACGGTACCTTAGTCGGCCAGAAATCTGATAAGAAACTTAGTTATAAAGTTATCAGCGGCGACTTCGTTACCATGGAAGACGGCACCGGCATCGTCCACATCGCCCCGGCTTTCGGTGAAGTAGATTTTGACGCTGGCAAAAAAGAAGGCCTAGACTTCGTTCAGCAGGTAGATTTACAGGGTAAAATCACTGGAAAATACTCCTTCGCCGGCAAGTTCGTCAAAGACGCCGACCCGCTGATTATGGAAGACCTGAAGTCGCGCGGACTCCTCTTCCATTGGGGTACCATAAAACATACCTATCCCTTCTGCTGGCGCTGCGACGCCCCGCTGCTTTATTACGCTAAGACTACCTGGTACATCAAAACCACGGCGATTAAAGATAAGCTCATCACCGGCAACGATAAGATAAACTGGTATCCCGAACACATTAAGAAGGGGCGCTTCGGCAACTGGCTGGAAAATAATGTTGACTGGGCGTTCGCCCGCGAAAGATACTGGGGTTCGCCGCTGCCCATCTGGCGGTGTGAAAAATGCGGCGCTTTCGAGTGCGTCGGTGGCGTTGAAGAGTTAAAGAAAAAACCCGGCGTTAAAGGCTTTAAAGAGCCGCTGGATTTACACCGTCCCGATATGGACGACATAACCTTTGCCTGCGGCAAATGCGGCGGCGCGATGCAGCGTACGCCGGAGGTGATGGACTGCTGGTTCGACTCCGGTTCGATGCCTTTCGCCCAGACGCATTACCCTTTTGATGATAAAGCCTTGTTCGATAAAGAAACGGGGCAGGCGGACTTTATCTCGGAGGGCGTCGACCAGACCCGCGGCTGGTTTTATAGTCTGCACGCCATCTCAACCCTACTTTTCGACCGTCCCATCTTTAAAAACTGTATCTGTCTCGAACTGATACTCGATGCCGAAGGCAAAAAGATGAGTAAGAGTCGCGGCAACGTCGTTGACCCTGCCGAGGTTGTTGCGCAGCAGGGTGCGGACGCTTTACGCTGGTACTTTTATACTTCCGCCCCACCCGGCACCGTCCGCCGTTTCGATACGAAGATGGTGGCGGATATCAACCGCCAGCTGCTGATGACACTCTGGAATGTGTACTCTTTCTTTGTAATGTACGCTAATATCGATAACTACCAACCGGCAGAACCGTTCCCGGCGCCGCAGGCTGAACTGGATAAATGGATACTTTCCGAGCTTAACCAGCTGGTATTGGATGTAGATAACAATCTAGAAAATTATAACCCCACCGATGCCGGACGTAAGATAGAGACGTTCGTCGACGGGCTATCCAACTGGTATGTCCGCCGCAGTCGGCGGCGTTTTTGGAAGAGTGAAAACGATACCGATAAACTCTCGGCATATAACACGCTGTATCGATGCCTGGTGACTTTAGCGAAACTATTAGCCCCCTTTACCCCCTTTCTCGCCGAGGAGCTTTATCAAAACCTGGTTCGTTTGGTCTCTAAAGACGCAGCGGAAAGCGTGCATCTGGTGGATTTCCCGACAGCTAATACCAGCCTGATTGATAAACAACTGGCTGACGATAACCGCCTGGCGATGAAGGTCTGCAGCATGGGCAGGGCGGCGCGGAGTAAAGTCGGTATCAAGATTCGCCAGCCTTTGGAGACCCTTTACGTCGGCGTCGCTTCGGACTTCGAGTCACGTTCGCTGGAAAGAATCGCCCCCTTAATCCTGGACGAACTGAATGTCAAAGAGCTTAGGACGGATACAGTGGAAAAGGTCAACGGCATGGAAGTTGCTAATTACTCGGTCGTTAATGAGCCGGGTAGTTCCGTCGCGGTATCGACCTTTATCACGGTAGAACTTCAAGCCGAAGGTATCGCCCGAGAAATCGTCCATCGTTTACAGACGATGCGACGTACCGCCGGCTATGAAATCGCCGACCATATCAAGGTTTATCACGACGGTAATGCTTTTTTCATGCAGGCTTTATCCGCCTTTGCCGACTATATCCGGCAGGAAACCCTGGCCGATGATATCGAAGAAGGCATTCCTGATGACGTTGACCTGAAGGAAGAGCACAAGATAAGCGGCTATCACCTAACAATGGGTATAAAAAAAGTAAAATAAAAAAAACGGGTGGAGGGGATTAACATACCCCTTCACCCGTTGGTTGTTAAATCAATTTTCTAACTTGATGGTCGTGGGGTTTCGATAGGTATAGCAAACGTTGTATATTCCATATCGCCCCGCCAGTACTTAATTTCTATCTGTTCACCGATAGTTGCGGCTTGGAGTACTTTTAGAAATTCCGCAACTGATGTTACTTCAGTGCCCCCGATACTAACGATGACATCGTAACGTTTTAGTCCGGCTTTTTCAGCCGGAGTGCCCGATCCTACTTGAGTGACTAATACGCCTTTGTCTACTTTAAGTCCCAGCTGTTGAACGGCTAAATCGTCAACGGTGTAAAGGCTTATGCCCAGATAGGGACGGGTAACATAGCCTTTGGTAACTAGCTCCTGGATAATCGGTAGGGCGGTATCGATGCTGATAGCATAACCCATCCCCTCGACTCCCACGCTGGCGATTTTCGCGCTGGTGATGCCGATTACTTCACCCGCCAAGTTAACCAACGGACCGCCGCTATTGCCCGGATTGATAGCAGCGCTGGTCTCGATAAGGTCATATAGCGTTTCACTCTGTTCAACATCCAGCGAAACTCCTTTACGGCTGACGATGCCTTCGGTAGCCCTGATACCCTGACCTAAAGCGTTACCGATGGCGATAACCCAGTCGCCAACACGTAAGTTTTTGGAAATACCGGTTTTTAGAGCCGGCAGGTTGGTGGCGTTTATTCTGATAATCGCCAAATCATTTAACGTGTCGGTAAAAACAGCCTTGGTATCGGCCTTGTAAGAAGTGCCGTTATCGGTCGTTACGGTAATCGTCTTCGCGCCTTCGATTACGTGGTTATTAGTGACGATGATGCCGTTAGGGTCGATTATCCAGCCGGACCCGGCTCCCTGCTCTGTGTAGGGACGGTTGAATATATCATAGGTAGTTACCTCGGTATCGATAGATACCACCGATGGCTTTACCAGCGCGACAACGTCGGCAATACTGGCTAATTGCGTTAATGTGCCACCGCTAGTCGGCGGCGTCCAGGATACATCTATCGTTGTAGCAGGAGTAGTGCTGGATACAGCTGTAGTTGTGTTGGGATTGGTAATAGCGATACAGCTGGTTAAGAGTGTTGCTCCTAACATCATGGCGATGATAAAAACTAATAAAAATGACTTGAAATTTACCTTTTTCATATTCCTCTTCCTCTAGACTTAATTATATCATAGTAAGAAATTGTTAAATTATTGTGAAGATGATTTTGTCACGAAAAAAATAAAACCCCCTCCCTAAAAAGAAAGGGGGTTTTATTCTCAAAACTATATTATTATATTTTTTATTTGAATTCGGCGGGAACTACCGGCAGCGACTTTAACGCTTCTTTTACCAAATCTTCGGGATAAGCGTAGTCCTGCAGTTTACCGGTCAGGTAAGACTCATAAGCCGCCATGTCGAAATGGCCATGACCGCTATGGTTGAAGAGGATGACCTTCTTTTCGCCGGACTCTTTGCACTTTAACGCTTCATCGATGACTGTGCGGATGGCGTGGTTGGTCTCCGGGGCGCTGATGATGCCCTCGGTGCGGGCGAAGGTAACGCCGGCTTCGAAGGTGGCTAACTGCGGGACGGCTTTAGCTTCGACATAGCCGAGTTTATGCAGGTGACAGACGAGCGGCGCCATGCCGTGATAGCGCAGCCCACCGGCATGCACGGGCGGCGGCATAAAGGTATGACCCAGCGTGAACATCTTAGCAATTGGCGCCATACCCGCGACATCGCCGAAGTCGTAAGCATAAAGACCTTTAGTCAGCGTCGGGCAGCTCTCCGGTTCGACGCAGATAATGCGCAGGTTCTTTTTCTTGCCGGCTAATTTGTCTTTAGCGAACGGCAGGAACATGCCCGCGAAGTTGGAACCACCACCGACGCACCCGATGAGGATATCGGGATAATCGCCAGCCATTTCCATCTGAATCATGGCTTCTTGTCCGATAACGGTCTGGTGCATCAGCACATGATTCAATACGCTACCCAGCGAGTAATGCGTAGCCTTGGAAGTAACGCAATCCTCGACTGCTTCGCTGATGGCTAAACCAAGACTGCCGGGGCAATTGGGGTCTTTAGCCAGCGCATCTCGACCAGCTTTCGTATCCTGGCTGGGACTGGGCACACATGTGGCGCCCCAGGTCTCCATCATAATACGGCGGTAGGGTTTTTGGTTATAACTCACCTTGACCATGTAAACCTTACATTCCAGTCCGAACAGGTTACAGGCAAAAGCCAGCGAGCTTCCCCATTGTCCAGCCCCCGTCTCCGTCGTGATGCGTTTGATGCCTTCTTTTTTATTGTAGTACGCTTGCGCGACGGCGGTATTGGGTTTATGACTGCCGGGCGGGGACGTGCCTTCATATTTATAATAGATTTTGGCGGGTGTCCCCAGGTACTTTTCCAAACGGCGCGCCCGATAGAGATTCGTTGGCCTCCAGAGATGGTAAACCTCCTGTACCTCTTCCGGGATGTCGATGTACCTCTCCTGGCTGACTTCCTGCTTAATTAATTCCATCGGGAAAAGAGGCGCCAGGTCAGCAGGACCTAGCGGCTGCTTCGTCCCTGGATGCAGGTAAGGCGGCAGGGGTTTAGGCAGGTCGGGCTGGATATTGTACCAGCGAGTCGGCATCTGCTTTTCTTCGAGTATGAATTTAGTTCTTTCCATTGTTCCTCCTTGTAAATTTTATATACATATTTATATTAACGGTAGGGCACTACATATTTCATACCTCCCCGGTGTTTTTCATTAAATCTAATGCTTTTCGTAAGCTCGTAATAAAGGACTTTAGTTTAGCTAGTGTGGCATCTTCGTCGATAAGCTCAATTAGTTTACTGCCGATAATAACGCCATCAGTAAGGGCGGCTGCATGTACCGCATGTTCCACTTTAGAGATACCGAAGCCCACGCATAACGGCAGACTGGATTTCGCCCTCACCCTTTTAACGAATCCTGCGAGTTCGGGCGAGAGCGTATCTCTCACGCCGGTAACACCAGTCAAAGAAACCAGGTAAATAAAGCCCCTCGACCTCGCCGCCACGGTAGTGATTCGGTCATCGGTACTCGTCGGCGCCAGGAGGTAGATTAAATCCAGGCTGTCTTTCAAGGTATAAGATTCTAACTCCAGCCCTTCTTCCGGCGGCAGGTCCGGCACAATTAAACCATTGATGCCTGCCTTAACGCTGTCCCGGCAAAAAGCGTTCAAACCATAATTAAGAATAGGATTGTAATAAGTCATAAAAACCAGCGGTGTCGTTATTTTCTCGCGGACTTCGGCGGCTATCTCCAAACAGATTTTCGGTGTCGCGCCTCGCTGGAGAGCCTGATAGCTGGCTTTTTGTATCGTGGCACCGTCGGCTAACGGGTCAGAAAACGGTATCCCCAGTTCAATGATATCGCAGCCGCTCTCGGCGAGAGCGGTGGCAATCTTCACCGTCGCCTTAGCGTCCGGATAGCCAGCGGTAACATAAGCGATTAAAGCTTTATGGTCGGGTTTAAAAACCAAGCTGATAGCGTTCATACTTCTATTCCTAACGCTTGCGTAACGATACCCATATCCTTATCCCCCCGCCCCGATAGATTGACGACGATGAGTTTATCTTGACTCAAGTCTTTAGCCATTTTCGCGGCGTAAAATATCGCGTGGGCTGATTCCAACGCCGGTATTATACCTTCAGTGATAGAAAGTAGTTTAAAGCCCTCTAAAGCTTCCTCGTCGTTAACGGTAACATAAGTGGCGCGTCCGCTGTCTTTATAAAAGCTATGTTCAGGACCAACTCCGGGATAGTCCAGCCCCGCCGAAATGCTGTGCGTTTCCATTATCTGTCCGTGGTCATCTTCCATCAGGTAAGATTTCGTCCCGTGCAACACACCGACCTTTCCCGTTGCCAGCGTCGCGGCGTGCTTACCGGTATTGAGTCCTTTACCCCCCGCCTCAACCCCGATAAACTTAACATCCTTATCGTTATAAAACGGATGGAATAAACCGATGCTGTTGCTGCCGCCGCCCACGCACGCCACCAGATAATCAGGCAGCCGGTGATATACCATCAATATCTGGGCTCTAGCCTCCCGCCCGATGATTGACTGGAAGTCGCGGACAATCATCGGATAGGGATGGGGTCCAACCACCGAACCCAAAAGATAGTACGTATTTTTAACGTTACTCACCCAGTCGCGAATCGCTTCGTTAATCGCGTCTTTAAGCGTCTGACTGCCGGAGGTAACGGGTCGCACCTCGGCGCCGGTGAGTTTCATACGGTGGACGTTCGGCGACTGTCGTTTGATATCCTCCGAACCCATATAAACAATACATTCCAGTCCCAGCATGGCGCAGACGGTCGCGACCGCCACGCCGTGTTGACCGGCTCCGGTCTCGGCGATGATTCTGGTTTTACCCATACGTTTGGCTAAAAGTCCCTGTCCCAGGGCATTATTGATTTTATGCGCCCCCGTATGCGCCAGGTCTTCGCGCTTTAGGAGGATAATCGCCCCACCGCTTTTCGATGAGAGTTGCGCGGCGTAATAAAGCGGCGTCGGACGGCCGATATAGCTTTTGCACAACTGGTCGAACTGTTTCTGGAAAGCAGCATCAGCCAGGCTATCGGCATAGGCATTTTCCAGTTCCGCCAATGCCGGCATCAGCGTTTCCGGCACGAACTTGCCGCCATACTTACCGAAGTATCCACTCACATCAGGTCTACATGGCATCGGCTTGCCTCACCGCGGCGATAAAATTAACAATTTTTTTCATATCTTTAACACCTTTAGTTTCTACCCCCGTCGAGACGTCGACGCCCCAGGGCTTTAAAGCTTTAATCGCCTCCCCGACGTTATCGGGATTGAGTCCCCCGGCGATAATAACGGGGTATTTTTCAGTTATCGCTTTAGCAGTTTTCCAGGCGAATGTTTCGCCGGTGCCGCCGTATTTATCGTTAGCAGCAGTATCGAGAAGTACTATATATTTACTGTTGTTTAAAATTTTTCCGCCTTCTTTAATTTGAGATAATGCCGACTGATGATTCTCATACTTAATTGCTTTTATGAAAGGTCTACCTAACTCATTACAGTATTTCCAGTCCTCGTCCCCGCTTAGTTGAATATAGTCAAGGCGGCAGGTATCAGCGATTTTCTTTACATTGGCTAATTTTTCATTAACGAAAACTCCTACTGATTTCGCTTTCGTTTTATCTTTAGCTAAGGCTGCGGTAATCTTTGCGGCTAGGTCGGGCGTAATCTGTCGCGGACTGGACGCAAAAACCAGTCCGATAAAATCCGCCCCCGCCTCGGCAGCCGCTAAAGCCACCTCGATACTTTTTATGCCGCAAATCTTGATATAGGTCATCCCATTAGTTCCTTTATCTTGGCAGGAATGTCTTTCGCCGTGACTAAAGCCTCCCCGACCAGCACGGCGTTGACCTTACATTCCTTCATCTTCTTAATATCGTCCCGGCTGTTGATGCCGCTTTCACTCACGACGATATTATTTGATGGAATCATCATTTTTAGCCGGCGGGTAACGTTGGTGTCCACTTTAAACGTATTTAAATCGCGGTTATTAATTCCGATAATCTCCGCGCCCGCCAGCAGGGCTTTAAAAAGTTCTTCTTCGTTATGCACCTCAACCAGGCAGTCCAGCTTAAGACTCTCCGCCAGCTTTAAAAACTCCTCGAGTTTCTTTTTATCTAATATCGCGGCGATAAGCAAAATAGCATCGGCGCCGAAGGCGGCGGATTCGTATATCTGGTATGCGTCGAAAATAAAGTCCTTCCTTAAAAGCGGTACGTTCACCTTTTCTCTTATAGCCGTTAGACATTCCAGATTCCCTTGAAAGTATTTTTCTTCGGTCAGTACCGATATCGCCGCCGCGCCGTTTTTAACGTAGGTTTGCGCCATTTTTATCGGGTTAAAGTCAGGACAAAGCACTCCTTTAGAAGGCGATGCTTTTTTGACTTCGGCGATGAGTTTTAAATTATTGCCTTTTAACGCCGCGGCGAAGTCGAGCGGCTTGCCCCGAGTGGAGTTGAGGGGCTTTCGCTGCGTAATGCGACGTCGCAGTTCGGCGAGGGACGTCTTACGTTTCGCCAGCTTTAACGACTCTTTTTTAGCCGCTAATATTTTTTCCAGTATTGTCTTCGCCATGTTATTTCAGATTGCGACTTAACGTCGCCAGCCTTTCGAGTTTTTCTTTAGCCTTGCCGCTGTCAATAGATGCTTCGGCGAGTTTGACGGCTTGCTTGAGGTTGTTGGTTACATTGCCTGCGATCAACCCGGCAGCGGCATTCATCACTACCATATTACGCAAGGGACTCTTTTCTCCTGCTAAAATTTGTGTTAAAGCGGCGGCGTTTTCCTGCGGCGTACCGCCTTTAATTTCACTAATGTCGGCTTTAGTGAATCCGAAATCCTTGGGCGAAACCTCGTAAGGGGATGAAACTTTATCTTTAGTAACGTCCCAGATGACCGATTTGCCGCTGATTGAAATTTCGTCCAATCCGTCTTTCCCATATACCACCAGCCCGTGCTTGATGCCCAGACGCTGCAGGACGGCGGCTATCTTTTTGCCAACCTCTTCGCTCGGCACGCCGAGGAGGATATATTCGACATGGGCGGGATTGGTAAGAGGACCGAGGATATTAAATACGGTACGAATACCTATTTCTTTGCGCACCGGGGCGGCATACTTCATAGCCGGATGAAATACCTGCGCGAACATAAAGCCGATGCCGGTATTTTCGATACACTCGGCAACGCTCTCGGCGCTAAGTTCAATCTTTACCCCCAACGCCTCCAAAATATCAGCGCTGCCGCAATGACTCGACATGGCGCGGTTGCCGTGCTTGGCTACTTTAAGTCCCGCCCCCGCCACCACGAACGCCGCGGCGGTAGAGATATTAAAAGTCCCCATACCATCTCCTCCCGTTCCGACGATATCGATAGCGGGTCCGTTTATCTTTACCGGGGTGGCTTTAGAGCGCATGACACTCGCCAGACCGGCGATTTCATCGGCAGTTTCGCCTTTAAGGCGTAGAGCAGTCAGGAAGGCGCTTATCTGCGCTGGTGTCGCCTCTCCGCCCATTATTTCACCCATCACGAAATACGCCTCTTCGTAAGTTAAGTCTTTACCCGCGACCAGTGTGCTGATAGCTTCTTTAATCATGATTAGTAGACATCCTCAAAAAGTTCTCCAATATCTTTTTCCCCTCCCCCGTCATAATGCTTTCCGGGTGGAACTGGACGCCTTCGACCGGATATTTCCGGTGGCGTAAGCCCATGATGATTTTATTTTCCGTTACCGCGGTAATATCGAGGCAATCGGGGAGTCCCTCTCGCTTTACGGCTAGCGAATGATAACGTACTGCCGCGAAGAAGTTAGGGACGTCTTTAAAAATCCCCTTGCCGTCGTGCTGTATTAAAGATGTCTTGCCGTGCTTTATCTCCCCCGCATGCCCTACCTTGCCGCCGTATGCCTGCCCGATACACTGATGTCCCAGGCAGACGCCGAGTATTGGTACTTTTTCTCCAAAACGTAAAATCACTTCATTAGAAATACCGGCATCCTCGGGTCGTCCCGGTCCCGGTGAAATAACGATTCTTTCCGGTTTTATTTTTTCAATCTCATCTAGCGTAATCTTATCGTTACGCGCCACTTTAACCTCCTGCCCAAGCTCGCTTAGGTACTGGTAGAGGTTATAGGTGAAGCTATCGTAATTATCGATGAGCAAAAGCATTAGCCGCCCTCCGCCTGTTCGATTGCCAAAAGCATCGCCTGCATTTTATTCAGGCACTCGCGGTATTCGTTAGCCGGCACAGAGTCCGCCACGATGCCAGCCCCCGCCTGGATATAAGCCATCCCGTCTTTAACGATGATAGTGCGGATGGCGATGGCGGTATCGATATTCCCGCTGAAGTCGAAGTAGCCGACCGCCCCGGCGTAAGGACCCCGTTTATCCGGCTCCAGCTCGGCGATAATTTCCATAGCGCGTATCTTCGGCGCGCCGGAGACTGTGCCAGCCGGGAAACTGGCCCTTAAGGCGTCGAATTGCGTTAGCCCCTCCCTCAATTTCCCCTGCACATGCGAGACCAGATGCATGACGTGCGAATAATGTTCGATTTCCATGAACTGCGTTACCTTCACCGTCCCCGGTTCGCTGATACGCCCAACGTCGTTGCGCGCCAGGTCGACCAGCATGACATGTTCGGCGCGTTCTTTTTCATCGTTCTTAAGCTCTTCTTCTAAAGCCTTGTCTTCGCTGTTATCTTTACCGCGCGGACGCGTCCCGGCGATAGGATGGTTAGAGACGATACCGTCCTCCACCCTGACTAAAAGCTCCGGCGACGCCCCGACGATATAGATGTCGTCCAGATGGAGGAAATACATATAGGGCGAGGGGTTTATCGACCGCAGGGCGCGGTAGATGGCAAAGGGTTCGGCTTTGGTGGCTTTATTAACCCGCAGCGACGGTACCCCCTGGATAATATCGCCGTCGAAAATATACTGCTTCATTTTGGTGACAATGGCTTCATACTGCGCCTGGGTCAGGTTTTGTGTTGGTTTTGTTCCATTTTTATTCGCTACTGTTAAAGCTTCTGCAGGCAGAAGTTTTTTGAGTCTGGCTACCAGGTTATCGATTTTTTCAGTAGCTTCTTTATAGTTCTTTTCGATATCGCCGTCGAGGTAGGCGTTGGCGACAACTTTTATCTTATGCGTCAGGTGGTCGAAGATGAGGAGCGTATCCGCCAGCATCAGCCTGGCTTCCGGCAGATTAAGGGGGTCTTTTTCCGGCGACGGCAGTTTTTCGAAATACCGCGCCACTTCATAGCTTAAGTACCCCACCAGACCCCCGTGAAAGCGTGGGAGACCCTCGATGGGGATACAGTGGTATTTGTTTAATTCTGTTTCGATGAGCTTTAAGGGGTCGGATAAATGATTATCAGAAGTTAAAACCTTCGCCGGTTCCGTGCCTAAAAAGCTATAGCGCGCCAGCCTTTCGCCCCCCTCCACGCTTTCCAAAAGGAAGGAGTAGTTCCCCTGCGCTATTTTTAGATAAGCCGATACCGGCGTCTCCATGTCCGCGTTAATTTCGCGGTACACCGGCAGCAGGTTGCCCTGTTTCTTTAGTTTTTTCGCTTCTTCTAGCGTCGGTTTATACATATTTTTTCCCTCGATTACGCTCGGGATAAACCAAATAAAAAGCCCCCGTCCCTTAAAAAAGGGGCGGAGGCTGATAGTTCCGCGGTGCCACCCTCATTAGTCCTTCGTTATGGGAAGGACTATCTCTGCGAGTACAGTCCTTTATCCTGACGAATTGGCAGGACTAGACGATACCCCGGGCTTTTATAACGCTGCCCCTGCGTCCAGTCCTGACCGGATGCGTG
>CAVXAM010000002.1:0-80873 GCA_963759785.1 uncultured Chloroflexia bacterium | reverse complement strand
GGCTCGTCCATAATCCGCGCAGTTAAAATAGGGATTTTCCATAGTTCGAACCTTTCCTTATTAACTATCGACAAATGCGAATATTCCTGTATATACGCTCTAAAAAAACTGCGTTGCCATGTATATATTATATCTCTCAATATGGACGAGCCGGGATAGGCATACATTATATTTCTTAATTGGGATGAGCGGCGCATCAAGCGCAGGGTACATAAAACATAGGTACGCGCTACATCCGCCATCGGGTCGCCTTTAGCTGCCCCCGTCCAATCAATTATCACCGGCCCTTTGGGAGACATCAAAATATTCCAGGGATGAAAATCAAAGTGGCATAGCATTTCTCCATCCGGGAGTTTGTCCAGAACGCGGAGAACACTGTTTTTAATGTTTGGCGCAAGCGAGGATTCTTTTTTTATTTTATTTTCCAGGTGGGGACGTAAAGGGGGGAATTTAGAGGCATGTATAGAATTAACGGTTACCTGTAAATCGGCGAGTACGCGGGCATAGGCATTCATTTTCCAGCATTTGATGGACATAACCTGCCCCATCGTTTTCCCTTTGATGCGTCCCATGATAATGCCGTGGCGACCGTCATAAGTGATGAGTTCTTTGATAACCGGCACCGGCAGACCGGTCTTCTCCGCGAAGCGTATCGCCATAATTTCACGGTTAATAACGTCGAAAGGCAACGACGACTCAAACAGCTTTAAAACGTCATTCTCCCCATAAGCGTAGATTTGTGCCGTCCAGCCTGCGCCGATTAATTTGCCTAATTTATCTTGTGTCATCGCTGCATTATACAAATAAACAGACTTCTAGTACAATAAGGAATGATAAACAGGTTTTAACTGTCTAATTATACTTTTGACTTTTGAGTTTTGCCTTTTGACTTCTCTTAACATAACCGTTTGCCATAGCTTTAAAGATATGCTATACTACTCAAAGATTAGTATCTCCTGATACTTCTGATTAATATACTATGGGAGGTTAACTACATTGCCAGATTCTACAACTATCAAACAGCTCCTCGAAGCAGGAGCCCACTTCGGTCATCAGACGGGTCGTTGGCACCCGCGAATGAAACCCTACATTTTCACCAAGCGTAACGGCATCCACATTATCGACCTCGAAAAGACGGCCGTGATGCTCGACAAAGCCTGTGCCTTCATTAGAGAAATCATCGCCCAGGGCGAGTCGATTCTCTTCGTCGGCACGAAAAAACAGGCGCAAGAATCGGTGGAAGAAGAAGCCAAACGCTGCGGGATGTACTTCGTCAACCAGCGCTGGCTGGGCGGTATGCTCACCAACTTCGCCACTATCCAGGCGCGCGTCGACCAGCTCGTCAGGCTGGAAGACCAGAACGCCAGAGGCGAACTGGGGAGGCTATCGAAAAAAGAAGCCGGTAAAATCACCGAAAAAATCGCCCACCTCAATAGACAGATGGGCGGCTTTAAAGAAATGACCCGTCTACCGGGCGCTCTCTTCATCATCGACCCCACTAAAGAAAAGATAGCCCTCGCCGAAGCCAAACGCATGAGTATACCGGTTATCGCGATTGTCGATACCAACTGCAATCCGGATGAAATCGACCATCCTATCCCCGCTAACGACGATGCTATCCGCGCGGTTAAACTTAATTTGCAGCAAGGTGGCTGATGCGGTTATCGAGGGTAAAGCCGGTATGGCGA
Source organism: uncultured Chloroflexia bacterium (assembly GCA_963759785.1). GTDB lineage: Bacteria > Chloroflexota > Dehalococcoidia > Dehalococcoidales > RBG-16-60-22 > RBG-13-51-18. Next base: position 79,185 of record CAVXAM010000002.1, on the reverse strand, counting down.
CCCAGTTCCCACCGAAGTCGTCGAAGCCAAAGCCGAGGCTGAAGCTGAAACTGAAATCACCGCCTTAAAAGCTGAAATGGCTGACGAAGAACCGCATGTTTTTTCACCGGATGAAGGTTAAGGAGGAATAGACTTGGAAATTTCCACGGATAAAATAAAATCGCTTCGCGAGCAGTCCGGCGCCGGCATCATGGATTGCCGCAGCGCCTTGATGAGCTGCGAAGGCGATATTGATAAAGCGCTAGAAGCTCTAAGAGTCAAGGGTTTGCTTAAAGCCCAGAAAAAAGCCGAAAGAACGACCGGGGCTGGACTTGTCGAAGCCTATATCCATACCGCCGGCCGCATCGGGGCTTTAATCGAGGTCAACTGCGAGACGGATTTCGTCGCCCGCACGGACGAATTTAAAGACCTCGTACACTGCCTGGCGATGCAGGTCGCCGCGATGAACCCGCAATCTATATCGCTGAAAAAGATATTCCTAAAAATAAAGTCAAAAAAGTCGTCGCTAACGAAGTCTGCCTGCTGCTCCAGCCATATATCAAAGACCCTACCAAAACCATTAATGATATTATCACGGAGACTATCGCAAAAACTGGAGAAAATATTAAAGTAAGCCGGTTTATCAGATACGAACTAGGCGGCTAGAGGTAGAAAATGCCTGAAGCCAAGTATAAGAGGGTGTTGCTCAAACTAAGCGGCGAGGCTTTACGCGGCGATAGCAACCACAGCATTGATAATGATACCCTCAACAAAATAGCGCTTCAGATAAAAAAAGTCGTGGCTTTAGGCGTCGGCGTGGGGATAGTGGTGGGGGGAGGTAATATCTGGCGGGGGGCTCAAGCCGAAGCCGACGGCATGGACCGCGTTACCGCCGATTACGCCGGAATGTTAGCCACCATTATCAATGCCCTCGCCCTACAGGATGTTTTAGAAAAACAAGGCGTCGTCACCAGAACCCTATCCGCTTTAGATATCAACAAGGTCGCCGAACCATACATCAGGAGACGCGCTATCCGTCACCTCGAAAAAGGGCGGGTGGTTATCTTCGCCGGCGGCACAGGCAATCCTTATATGACGGCGGATACCGCCGGCGCTTTACGCGCTATCGAGATTAATGCCGAAGTCCTGCTGATGACCAAAAACGCCGTCGAAGGCGTTTATACCGACGACCCCCGCAAAAATCCCAGAGCTAAGAAAATTGATAAAATCTCGCACCTCGAAGCTTTAAAGAATACGCCTAAAAGTGATGGACACGACTGCTTTATCACTCTGCATGGATAATAAACTACCTATCATTGTCTTCAACCCGGCTTCCAAGGATGGCATCGTTAAAGCCGTTCTCGGAAAATCAATCGGCACATTAGTGACAAGCGAGGATTAGCTATGACGACTGAAGTATTAAGAAGTATCGAAGAAAAAATGAAAAACTCGGTTAAATCGTTCCATGCTGAACTTGCCACTATCCGTACCGGTCACGCATCACCGGCGCTGGTGGAACATATACGCGTAGAATATGCCGGCGTGCCGTTGCCGTTAAACCAATTAGCTGGCATCTCCGCCCCCGAAGCCGGACTACTGGTTATCCAGCCGTGGGATAAAAACAGTCTTCGTGATATTGAAAAAGCGATTCAAAAATCCGAACTCGGCTTGAATCCTTCAAACGACGGCAACATTATCCGTATCGCGATACCGCCTTTGAGCGAAGAACGGCGGCAGGATTTGATAAAAATCGTGCACCATCGTACCGAGGAACGCCGCATCCATATACGAAACCTGCGGCATGAAGCCTTGAACGAACTTAAAAAGATGGAAAAAGAAAAAGCGATCTCGCAGGACGAAGAAAAGCGCGCTCAAGACCAGCTACAAAAACTGACTGACTTCCATATCATGGAGGCGGAAAAAGTCAGTAAAGACAAAGAAAAAGAACTCATGGAAGTATAGTCCGTGAGTTCTTGATAATAACCTTTTTCTCTCCCTGATATAAAGGGGAATTTTGAAAGACAATAGCGCCACAACACCGTCTCTCCCCCGCCATGTAGCCATTATTATGGATGGCAACGGCCGATGGGCTAAACAGCGTGGACTTTCACGACTAGATGGACATCGCGCCGGCGTTAAAAATATCCACTCTATCATAGAATATCTTTACAACAAGAAAATCGCCTATGTAACGCTTTACGCCTTTTCTACCGAAAACTGGAACCGTCCTGCAGAAGAAGTCAACGGTTTATTTCATATCCTTGAAGAAATTATCGTCAAAGAATCCCGCGAACTGTATAAAAACGGCGTGAGAATCCAGCCATATCGGCAGTCTTGAGGGACTATCCCCCAAACTAAAAAAGTCCATCGCCATCGCCTTAAAACTGACTAAAAATAATCAGAAAATGAACCTGGGGGTAGCATTAAACTACGGCGGGCGGATGGAAATTCTGGACGCTGTTCGTAGACTGGTTGCACGAAGGCTTGCCGCCCGAAGGATTAGACGAAAACTCCTTTCGGAAATACCTTTATGCCGCCGATTTCCCTGATGTTGATATGGTGATACGCACCGGCGGCGAGATGCGCATCAGTAATCTGTTGATATGGCAGACGGCATATAGCGAGTACTACTTTACGCCGGTTCTCTGGCCTGATTTTAACGAAGAAGAACTGGAAAAGCCTTACTAGCTTATAGCCAGCGACAAAGACGCTTCGGCGGACTGCAGCAAAAGTAAGATGCTCAAAAAAAGGGTTATCACCGCGCTTTGGGGCATTCCTCTCGTTATCATCGCCGTATGGTTTGATACGCCGCTTCCCTGGTTTATCGTACTGGCAGCAGTATGCAGTGTCCTGGCCGTCTTGAGTTTTACCGGATGACGGGCGTTTCTAAAACATTACCGCTTGCCTGTTTTCGGCATCATCTGGACTTTATTGTTCATCATTCGTCCCTATTTTCCGGATGAACTAGAACTTCATCTGCTTTTGATATCAGCCGTGGGTCTTTCCTTAATCATGCTGGTCTTTCTACCGAAAAAGGAAGGACTTTTTAGCAGCTGGGCGTGGATGCTTGGGGGGAATGCTTTATATCGGCTGGCTGTTGAGTTATCTGGTGGCGTTAAGACTGGATCCGGGAACAGTCTGCTTTTCCCGATGTCGGGCGCGACTTCGTCTTCCTAACGTTATTCGCTACCTTCGGTTCGGATACGGCGGCTTATTTCGTTGGTAAAGCCATTGGGAAGCATAAACTAGCGCCGCGATAAGTCCGGGTAAGACGTGGGAGGGGACTATTGCGGGGGTTATCGGGGCGGTAATTATCGGCTGGCTTTTTACGCTGAATACACCTTTACAGTTACCGCTAAACTGGTGGCAGGCTATTCTGCTGGGAGCTTTGGTTAGTGTTTTCGGGCAGCTGGGTGATTTAGTAGAATCGTTATTGAAGCGGAACTGCGGCGTGAAAGACTCCGGCAGCTTAATGCCGGGACACGGCGGCTTGCTCGATAGGATAGATAGTATTATCTTCGCTGGGGTTGTAGTCTATCTTTTCTATACATATTTAATAACTTAAAAAAATGGAAAAGTTGAAGTCCGGCGCTAAAAAACTTGGCATACACCTAACCCCACAACAAATCGAACAATTCGAAACCTATTACCGCGACCTCATCGATTGGAACAGACGCATTAACCTGACCCGCATCACCGACTATGACGAAGTGCAGCTTAAGCATTTCCTTGATTCGTTGACCGCGGCTGAAATCTGTGATTTTAAAAATCAAAACGTTATCGATGTGGGGACGGGGGCGGGATTGCCGGGGATAGCTTTAAAGCTAGCTTTTCCGAATTTCAAGCTGACTTTGTTGGAAGCAACAATTAAAAAGACCAAGTTCCTGGAATATATCGTTGATAAACTGGGTTTGAGCGATGTTTCTATTATTGCCGATAGAGCAGAAACAACCGCTCATAACTTAAAATATAGGGAAAAATTCGACGTTGTGCTATCCAGAGCGGTAGCGGTTTTACCTGCGTTAGTAGAATTGACATTACCATTTTGTGTGATCGGCGGTATATGTATATTTTTAAAAAAAGGTGATATTAGGGAAGAAGTTGACCAGGCAACTAAAGCTATTGAGATAATGGGCGGAAAACTAAAAGAAGTAAGAAAAATAGGGCTGGATGTTTTACCTGACAATCGGTGGCTGGTATTAGCCGAAAAGATAAAGACCACCCCCACCCAATATCCCCGCCGCCCGGGAATGCCAGAAAAAAGACCGCTTATATCTTAGCTTTTTTATCTGGCTTTTCGGGCTTATCAATTTCAAGTAGCAGGTCGCTTAAAAGTATCTGCAGTTGAACGAACTCATGGTCTTTACGAAAACGTCCAACGTATAAATGTAACATTTTTAATGTGTCCTTGACTTTTTTAGGGTCGGGTTTTTTTTCTTCCAGCAGTTTATACGCGGCTAACTTGTACTTATTTTTCGTTCTAACATCGCTGCGGTGGAGGAGATATAAAATTCCACCTAATGCCACTGCTACTAAAATAAAGTAGAAGATATCCATTCCTGACATTGATGATAGACCTCCAGAAACTGTTTTAGTTTTAACATAAAAACCATGCCAGAGTCAAAGTGAAGGAAGGCAGGCAGTCTGTTGCGCAGGCGTAGTATCCGTAGTAGAATTAGAATATCGATTCTCGACCAGAGGAGGCGGCTATGGAAAAAGGGACGTGGAAAGTAAAAACAGGGCTGGCCCAGATGCTTAAGGGCGGCGTTATTATGGACGTTGTGACCCCGGAACATGCGAAAATCGCCGAGGATGCCGGAGCCTGCGCGGTGATGGCATTGGAGAGGGTACCGGCGGATATTAGAGCCGCGGGTGGTGTAGCGCGCATGTCCGACCCCAGCGTTATCGAAGCGATTATGAAAGCGGTTACCATACCGGTCATGGCGAAGTGCCGTATCGGACATTTTGTCGAGGCGCAGGTGCTGGAAGCGATGGGGGTGGACTATATCGACGAGTCGGAGGTATTAACCCCGGCTGACGAAAGCCACCATATCTGGAAGCATGACTTTAAAGTACCGTTCGTTTGTGGTTGTCGCGACCTCGGCGAGGCTTTAAGGCGTATCGGCGAAGGCGCAGCGATGATTCGAACCAAAGGCGAAGCCGGTACAGGCAATATCGTTGAAGCGGTGCGGCATATGCGGGCTGTGATGGACGGTATTCGAAAATTAGTGAATACACCGCAAGACGAACTGATGAAAGAAGCTAAAGAGCTGCAGGCGCCATTCGAGCTAGTCGTTGAGGTGCATAATACCGGTAAATTGCCGGTAGTGAACTTTGCGGCGGGCGGTATAGCCACACCGGCGGATGCGGCTCTGATGATGCAGCTTGGCGCGGAAGGGGTATTTGTCGGTTCGGGTATCTTTAAGTCGAGTAATCCATCAGTCAGAGCCAAGGCTATCGTCAAAGCCACCACGCACTATAAAGACCCGGCGATTATCGCCGAGGTATCCAAGAAATTAGGCGAAGCGATGCCCGGACTGGAAATCAAACAGATACCCGACGCTGAATTGCTTGCTAAAAGAGGTTGGTAAGTATGAAAATAGGTGTCCTTGCATCGCAGGGAGCCTTCGCGGAACATATTAAAACGCTGCATAAACTGGATATCGAAGTCGTGCCCGTCCGTTTGCCCGAAGAATTAAAGGGATTGGACGGGCTGATTCTTCCCGGAGGCGAAAGTACGACTATCAGCAAACTGATGGATGCTTATGACTTGATGCACAGGATATCGTCTTTAGCCAAACAAGGCATGCCGATATTCGGCACCTGTGCCGGGATGATTTTATTAGCTAAAAAGATATCTGGTAACAACACGACGTCACTCGGTTTGATGGATATCACTGTCAAGCGCAACGCCTTCGGACGGCAGGTCGACAGCTTCGAAACTGACCTAAAAGTACCAGCATTAGGTAAGGTGCCCTTCCCGGCGGTTTTTATTCGCGCCCCGGTAATAGAAAGCTGTGAAAAAGACGTCGAGGTGCTGGCGCGTCTCGATGACAATACGATTGTTGCTGTAAAACAAGGGAAACTTTTAGCGACGGCTTTTCATCCCGAGTTGACTAATGATTTGAGATTTCACCAGTATTTCCTGGACATTACTAAAGGAAAAAGAGATTGAATAAATTAGAAAAACCCAATCGAATTACAATCACCGATAACCTTGATGCCCTGCTGGACGTTTTCCCGCCTAACATTAAAACGCCTTTAGTCAAGCAAGCAGATATCAGCGATTTACTAGAAGTTGTGCTTGACCTAGGCAGACAGCCAGAAGCGCGTTTCCCAAAAAGAGAGGTTGCCTTGGCGGATAAAGAGGTCGAGGAAGCGGATATCGACTACGTCGTCGCTCGGGTGAGTAAATTCGGCGATGACAACCGAGCCGGTATCGAGCGGACGCTGCACCGCATTTCAGCAATACGCAACCGGCGGGGACACATCGTGGGGTTGACGTGCCGGGTAGGTCGGGCGGTCTTCGGCACGATTAAAATCATCGAAGACCTGGTGCAATCGGGTAAAAGCGTCCTTCTGTTAGGGCGACCGGGCGTAGGTAAAACTACTATGCTACGCGAGGTTGCCCGGGTATTAGCCGACGACGCAAATAAACGGGTAATTATTGTCGATACTTCTAACGAAATTGCCGGTGATGGCGATATACCCCACCCCGCTATCGGTCATGCCCGCCGCATGCAGGTCGCCACTCCGACCTTACAGCACGCGGTAATGATTGAGGCGGTGGAAAACCATATGCCGGAGGTCATCGTTATCGATGAAATCGGCACGGAGTTGGAAGCGATGGCGGCTCGAACAATAGCCGAAAGAGGCGTGCAGCTGGTCGGCACCGCCCACGGCAATACTTTAGAAAACCTGATGATGAATCCGACATTGTCCGACCTCATCGGCGGTATACAGTCGGTAACTTTAGGGGACGAAGAAGCGAGAAGACGCCATACGCAAAAATCCATCCTGGAAAGGAAATCGCCGCCAACTTTCGATATCGTCGTCGAAATACAGGAAAGAGACCGGGTAGCGATTCACCCGGACGTCGGCGCGGCGGTGGACGCCTTATTGCGTAATGCTCTACCCAGCATTGAAATACGCTCGTTAGACGAGAATGGTGAAGTGAAGATTGAAAAAGCCAGGAGGGGCAAGACTGTCGAAACAAAAAGCAAAAAGACAGCTAAAGAAACCAGAGCTATCAAGCTTCATCTTTTTGGTGTGAATAAATCGAGGATTATGCAGATTGGACATGAAATGGGCATTAAGGTGGATATCGTCGATAACCTGCATAACGCGACAATGCTGGTGACCTCGAAAAATTATTACCGGCGGCGTCCGCAACAGATAAGGGACGCCGAAAACGAGCATATTCCATTCTACGTCCTCCGCGGCAACACGCCGCAGCAAATCAGGCAGTTTTTAACTACGGTTTACGCCGTGAATGAAGACGAAAAGCCTCGCGACTTCCAGAGCGCTGTGGCGGAAGCCGAAGACGCAGTAGAGCAGGTCAATGAAAACGGCGAATCCATCGAACTAAGCCCGCAGGGTTCTTATATCCGGCGGCTGCAGCATTTAGTCGCCGAGCGTAATGATTTAAAATCCAGTAGCACCGGACGCGACCCCAACCGCAGGGTGAGGATATTTAAAGAGTGGATGAGGTAGAATGTCTCGATTTATAACCTTTGAAGGCGGCGAGGGGTGTGGCAAAAGCACGCAGTCAAAAATGCTTTTCAACCGGTTTAAGAAACTGTCTATTCCCGCCTTATTAATCCATGAGCCGGGCATTACTACGCTCGGTAAAAAAGTTACTAAATTATTAAAGTGGTCTAAAGATATCAACATTTCACCCTTAGCTGAACTATTATTATTTAACGTCTCGCGGGCACAGTTGGTAACAGAAGTAATTAAACCCAATTTAAAAAAAGGTACTATCGTTATCTGCGACAGGTATGCCGATTCGACGACGGCTTATCAGGGGTATGGGCGGGGACTGGATTTAAATACTGTTAAAGCCGCTAACAAAATAGGAACGCAGGGAGTAATACCCGATTTAACGATTTTACTGGATATCCCCGTAGAGGTTGGCTTTAAAAGAAATCAGGACAAAAAGCCTGACCGTTTTGAGACGGAGGACGTAAAGTTTCATCAGCGTGTTCGAGAAGGCTACTTAAAACTAGCTAAAGCCGAACCGAAGCGCTGGCTGGCGATAGATGCTACTAAAGGTAAAAAAGATATTGCTGGAATCATCTGGCAGAGGGTAAGTAAAATTATACCAAGATAGGACGGACTTCCGTGAAATCTCAAAAGCCGTCGTTCGCCGAAGAAAAACTTTTAAGGGCACAGGGCTACCGGTATATCGCCGGGGTGGATGAAGTAGGGCGGGGGGCTTTAATGGGTCCGGTAGTAGCCGCCGCTGTAATGTTGCCGGAGAGTTTTAGAGCCAAGTGGAAAAGTCGGGTGCGGGATAGCAAGCAACTCAAGCCAGAAACACGGGAATATCTCTACGATTATATTATTAAAATCTCGATAGCTTACGGCATAGGATCATGCTCTAACGAAAAAATCGATGAATTCGGTATCGCTAAAGCGACGCGACTCGCTATGATACAAGCTATCGCGCAACTTAAGCCCCACCCCGAATATCTACTCATCGATTACGTGAAGCTTAAGGAATCGGCTTTACCCCAAAAGGGCATCAAGCACGGCGATAGCCTGTGTTTTTCCATCGCCTGCGCCTCGATAATCGCTAAAGTAACACGCGATAGACTGGTCATGGAAATGGACAAAGATTACCCGGGCTACGGTTTTGCCAAACACAAGGGCTACGGCACGGAAGAACATATTAAGTTTTTAAGAGAAAAGGGACCGTGCCCTTTACACCGCTGGTCATTTAACCCCGTCGGCGAGATGCCGGGATTACGCAGATGAAAAGAAACGAATTAGGCGTCCTTGGCGAAATAATCGCCAGCGAATTCCTCGCGAAAAACGGTTATGAGATTTTGGAAACGAACTATCGTTGTTCGGACGGCGAAATTGACATAATAACTAAACAAGAGGGTTGTCTGGTCTTTATCGAAGTCAGGACGAAACAAAGTCGGGGGTTTGGCAGTCCCGAGGAATCGATAACACCGGCTAAAAAGGAAAAACTAAGAGTCCTCGCAGAACGTTACGGACAGGAACACGAAAACCTGCCTTCGGACTGGCGTATCGACGTCGTGGCGGTGCAGATGGCGAAAGACGGCAAGGTAAGCCGTATCGAAATAATCGAGAATGCGGTGGAGGGGTAGGGAATAAAATTAAGATACAAGATATAGGAAACAAACACCAAAAAATATTATAATTTACGATTTGTATCTTGTATCTTGGTTATTGGTTATTAGTAAACGCCTGTGTTAGAATTCCACCAAGAGTTAGAGTAATGACGACCGACAAGCTGCGCATCATTGACGCCAATATCAACCGTCTGGGTGAAGGACTGCGGGTTTTAGAAGAGTTCGCCCGGATGACGTTGAATGATACCGTTTTATCACAAAAACTCAAAGACCTGCGGCATAAAACAGTCATCGTTAATCCAGAAATACAAAGCCAGCTTTTAGGAGCAAGAGATGCAAGGGGCGATATTGGCAGTGACATGGATGTTAAGAGTGAAACGAAGAGTAAAGACATTATTGAGATAATCACCGCCAACGCCAAACGAGTCCAAGAATCTTTAAGGGTCCTTGAAGAGTTAGCTAAAATTTCCGAACTCAAACTGAATACAGAAAACTATCGAAAAGCGCGTTTCGAGCTTTATACGGTAGAAAAAGAACTGATAGGCAAACTCTTGCGTCAGGAAAAAACAAAACGGGTGACCGGATTATATGCTGTAGTCGATACAGAATCGCTAAAAGGACGTCAACCGGCTAAACTAGCCGAACAGATGATGAAGGGTGGAGCGAAAATTATCCAATTACGCTGTAAAGAAGGTAGCATTAAAGAATTCCTAACCATCGCTAGTGATTTAAAGAAAATTTATAACAAAAATCGAATTCTATTTATCGTTAACGACAGCCTTGAGGTTGCTTTAGCGGTTAAAGCCGATGGACTCCATGTTGGACAGGAAGATTTACCGGTAAAAGAAGCTCGCCAGTTAATGCCGGTTGATATGATATTAGGCTGTTCGGTCGGCAATGTTAAAGAAGCGCTAAAAGCTAAAGCAGACGGGGCGGATTATTTAGGGGTGGGGGCGATTTTCGTCACCGAGACGAAAACGTCGGCGAAAGCTGTGGGAGTAAAGCGTATCAGCGAAATTAAGCAGGTAGTTGATTTACCGCTGGTGGCTATCGGCGGCATCAATAAAGATAACTTGGCTGAAGTGATTAAAGCCGGGGCGGATTCAGCCGCCGTCATTAGCGCTATCATGGGCGCTGAAAATATAACAAAAGCGACCAAAGAATTAGTTAATATTTTCCGTGGAGTAAAAAAGTGAATAACTTAGATGCTATAACCGAAGAAATAAGTAAAGAGTTAACCGCCAAAGACGAAGCCCGGGAGAAAATGCTGCCCCTTTGCCGCGACTCCATTCGCTACAGCAGCACGGCGATACGCGCCGTGCACCGACAGGAGTTCGATGAAGCAGTCAAGCAGATAAAGTCCGCCCGTAACATTCTCACCGAAGCCGAAAAAGCGGTAGCGAAGTATGAAGAATTAGCCAATACCGGCGTTGTCAGAGACGCGCAGAAGGAACTTGCCGAAGCCAGCATAACCTTGGCGCTGGTGACCGGTAAAAAAATACCGAAACCTAAGGAGCTGGATGTCGCTACGGCGGCTTATCTTAACGGCTTGGGCGAGGCGGTCGGTGAGATTAGACGCTATTTACTAGATAGTATGCGAGAAGGTAATCTTTCACGTGGAGAAGAGTTGCTGGGCATTATGGACGATATTTACAGTATGCTGATAACGATAGACTTCCCCGACGCTTTAACCGGAGGGCTAAGGAGAACGACCGATATGGTTCGAGGCGTCTTAGAAAGAACACGCAGCGACCTGACGCTAACGATAAGACAAAAAGCTCTGGAGTCAAAGATAGCCGATTTTAATAAAAAAGAACTCAAAAGCAGAAAGGAAAAATAGAAGATGGGAGAATTTTTAAAAGGAAAGGTAGCCGTCGTAACGGGGTCGGGACAGGGAATCGGGCGGGCGATAGCCATCGCTTTGGCGGGAGAAGGGGCTAAAGTAGTTACTAATAACCGCAAGAAGGGTTCTACCGGCAGCCAGATGTTAACCGATGCCCAGATAAATAAGCTGGATAAAAAGAAGAAGGAATGGTACGAAAAAGAAACGGCCGCCATCAGCGGCGACGCCGAAACTACTGCGCAAACCATAATTAAAAATGGCGGCGAAGCAGTACCGTTTTTTGGGGATATCGCGGACTTTAAAGTGGCTGGAGAACTTATTAAGACTGCCGTCAACAGCTTTGGGAAAATCGACATCCTGGTCAATATCGCCGGCGGCTTCGGGTTCAGTCCTTTTGAAAAAATGACGGAAGAGTTATTCGATAAAGTAACCCGGACCAAACCCAAGGGTTATTTCAATACCATGCGCCATGCCGTCCCTTATATGATTGAGCAAAAATGGGGACGTATTATCAATGCCACTTCCCGCGCCTGGCAGGGCGATACTATCAAGCACGCCGAATACTGTACGGCTAATGCCGGGGTGATTGGCTTAACCAAAGCGGTCGCCATTGAAATGTGGAAATACAATATCACCTGTAACTGCATATCGCCGTTTGCTAAAACCCGGGCGGCTTATGACCTGGATGTCTATCCTTCTACTGTTGCTAAAGAAGACATTCCTTTTATCAGCGAAGGCATGGCTTTTGGCGAGAGCTTTATCAACTTCACGCCGACGCCGGACTTCGCCGCGCCCTTTGTATGTTATCTGGCGTCGGACGCCGGAGCGAAAATCAGCGGGTCTATTTTTGGAGTCGGCGGCAATACTATCAGTATGTATTCGGAGTCCATTCTTTCGAACAATCTAACGAAATACGATAACAAACCCTGGACGATGGAAGAGATGCTGCAGCAAGTGCCGCGCGGCTTACTGGCTGGTTATAAAAGTCCGGCGGAAAACCCGTTTGGGTAATTATTTTGTCATTGCGAGGAACCCCGATTTTCATCGGGGTAAACTCTGTGACGTGGCAATCCCGCCGACAAACAGTGAGATTGCTTCGCATCGCTCGCAATGACAGTAAGAAAAATTGAGCGAAGCGACCGGAAAACACCAAGTCGCTTCGCTCTTTATTTTTATAATCAGTCTTCTATTTTGGGGCGAAAAGGGAGGAGCGGGGCTGTTTTTCCTGCGCTTTAGCCAGTTCGGCTATCGTGCCGTACGTAATACAGGTAGCCTGGCAGTGCTTAACGCAGGCGGGCTGTTCGCCGCTTTTCGTTCTTTCGGCACAAAGGTCGCAAAAGCGGGTGGTAAAAACAGCAAAATCCACGTAGACTTTATCCGAGCCGGAAGAAACAACTTCCTCAACTTTAATGCCGCACATGCCCTGGCCGTAGTTGTGCTCCTGTTTACAGGCAACTTCACAGGCATGGCAGCCGGTGCACCAGTCGTATTGTATCAGCAGACCGTTTTTAGCCATGGCTACTCCTTTCCCCCCTCGATTTTCACCAAGCGGCAGACGCCGGAACGATAGTTGGTGCCGCCGAAACCGGATTTACCCTGATTGCCCATCGTCGTTAAATTATTGACATTATGGACCCAGGTGCTGAATAAGTTAGGTGCTTTGCCGTCGGTTTCCGGCAGCCACCAGCCGTGAGGCACCGAAACTATCTTGGGAGGGGTAATGGGGGTGACTACTGCCTTCATCTTGATTCTGCCGTGATTGTTTTCGACGTAAACCCATTCGCCGTTATCGATACCCAGCGAGGCGGCGGTTTTGTCGTTAATCTCTACCACCGGGAAGGGGTCGAGTTCGCGCAGCCAGGGTATCATTCGCAGCTCCGAATGGAAGTAGACCGGTGAGCGGCGGCCAGTCGTCAGGATAAAGGGATACTTCTTCATCAATTCAGGAGTGGCTTCAGGGCTCTCTTTGGCCTCTTCGTAATAAGGCAGCGGGTCGAGTCCCCATTCCTCGAATTTCTTGGAGTAAAGCTCAACCTTACCGGTGGGTGTATCGAAACCGGGTTGGCCGTCCTTGCGGAGCAAGCCTTTTTCGTAACGGTAATAAGGACGGGAGGGGTCGCCTTTCGGCGGGAACTCCCAGCCGCCTTTAGCCTGTAGCTTTTCAAAGTTAGTGTGCCCAGCGGAAAGTCGGTCGTCGATAACCTCGCGGACGGTATTGAATTTTACGGGAGTTGTCGCCAGCCGTTTCGCCATCTCCAGATTGATTTCCCAGTCGGATTTGCATTCGCCAAGGGCATCGATAGCTTTGACGGTAACACCGAGCGGCTGCCACCAGGAGCGGAAGCCTTCTTTTTCACAAATGCTGACGGCGGGTAGGAAGATATCGGCTAATGCCATACTGGTCGGGTTCTGGAAAAGGTCGATACAGACGATGAAATCGAGTTTCTTCATGGCGTTATAATGACGTCTCGGATCGGCAGCCTGTCCGCCCAGAATATTGGAGGTCTGTATCCAGGCGGCTTTAACGGGGTAAGGTTTACCGGTTTCCATCTGTTCGAGCAGCACATCCGGCTGCACCCAACCGCGGAAGTTCTTAATCATCGGGTAATCGTTAGCGCCGATACGTTTTTCATTGAGTCGCTTTACAAGGTCGGCGCCGTAAAGGTCGGTCAATTCGGCGGAGCTGAAGGGATAGGTGGTTACACCGTGCGAGTTACGGGCGATAACATTGCCGCCGGGGTTATCTAGATTGCCGGTGATCGACCAGAGATGCGTGATAGCCTGCGAAACAACGCTGCCGGCCGGTTGGGCGTCGACCGGTTCACCCCACTGAATAGCCGACGGTTTGTTGGTCGCATAAAGCCGGGCGGCTTTACGAAGCAGGTCGGCGGGAACCCAGCTGATTTCTTCAACTTTTTCCGGTGGGTATTCCTGGACGCGTTTTTTCAGGTCTTCGAAGCCGTAGCACCACTTTTCGACGAATTTCTTATCGTAGATGCCTTCGTTAATAATAACATTCAACATACCGAGGGCGACCGCGCCATCGGTGCCGGGGCGGTTCTGGAGGTGGACCTCCGACCGGGTGGTGAACCAGGTGGAGCGGGGGTCGATGGTAATAAGCTTGGAACCGCGCTTCATGCAGTCGATAATCCAGTGGCCATAAAAGCCGTCATGGCAGCCGGCGGAAGGGTTTTGTGCCCAGATAATAATATACTTGGGAGGAGTCCATTCCTTTGAATCGTAACGTTCTTCGAGGAACTGGGAGCAGTCGGCGACGCAATAATGTCCGTGGGTGGCGAACATCGCGCCCAGGCGGGGAGTATAACAGGCATGACCGGCTAAACCGACTTGCACCCAGTTAGGGCTGCCGTAGGCGTACATTAAAAAGGTAATAGGACCACCGATATCGCGTCCTGTTCCCTGGCAGAAAATCACCGACTCGGCGCCGAATTTATCGCGAATATCTTTGAACTTTTTCTCGATAGTACCGTAGGCTTCGTCCCAGGTAATGCGCTGCCACTTGCCTTCGCCCCGTTCACCAACTCGCTTTAAAGGATAAAGCACGCGGTCGGGATGATAAATATATTGTGAAATAGCTAAGCCTTTAGCGCAAAGTCTGCCCTGGTTGAAAGGGTGATTTCTATCGCCTTCCACCCGGGTGACTTTTCCATCTTTGACATATATCTCGCAGCCGCAACCGCCGTGTGAGCCGCAGCCTGCCGACCATAGGGTGGAAAGGACTTTTTCCTCTTTATTTTTTGCCATGCGTAACTCCTTAGGATATTTTACTAAAGAAATTGTCAGAATGATGCTATCTTTATTCTAGTCGTATTACGCATTGCGCGTCAAATTGCCAATGTGAGACTCACACAATCACTGACAATAAAAATGTACGTGCCATCCTTTACGCTTAACTGTATTTTCTGATATTATGAAAGGAAGAAGATAGTTCTGGGTAGAACCACCTGTATTATCAGTAAAACACCGAAAAAGGAGACATTATCTATGGCACAGAAAAAGAACGCTGTAATCGTCGGCGGAGGGACCAGTAAGTTCGGCGTAAGAGCAGCAACTATTTTTGATATGTTGCAGGAAGCTACTAATGCAATGTCCCAGGATATCCCGGGATTACAGCCGAAGGATGTTGATGGTCTGATTTTCGCATCCACCACAGCAGGGAGAAATTCCAACTCTTTAAATACGGCACCTATCGTAGCTCATAGATTAGGAATTAAACCCACCTCTATTTGTGTCAGAGTTGATACCCTTTGCTCTGGCTCTAATACTGCTATTATTTTGGCTACCGGACTCATCGAGAGCGGAATATCCGAGGTGGTTTTGGTTTGTGGGGCTGAGAAACTGAACCTACCCCAGAGATGGGAAAGTGTTTATATGAACCTCATGACCAACGACCATGACTGGGATTCAGCCATGGGACTGGCTGTACCGCCTCCTTTCTTCGGGATGATTGCCGACGCCCACATGAAAAAATACGGGACTACAAAAGAGCAGATGGGGGCCGTGGCTGTTACCAACTATGCCTACGGTTTCAATAACCCCAACGCGCAGTTCGGCGGAAAAACCCTTTCTCTTGATGAATACCTGGCAGCTCGTACGGTCTGCGACCCCTTCGGCCTGAATGATTGTTGCCCGGTAACCGATGGCGCGTCCGCCGTGATTGTTGCATCCGAAGAAAGGGCTAAAGCTATGTCTGACCGGCCGTTGGTCTATATTCGCGGCACGGGACAAACTGCTACTCATGGCATGTCCGCCGGTTGGCCCGGCGAAACTCTCGCCGAATGGCCCCACCTCAAGAAGGCCGGCGAAATCGCCTACAAAGCTGCCCAACTCACTCCTAAAGATATTGATATAGCCCAGACCCACGATTGCTTCACTATCTCCGAAATTATCGAGGTTGAAGAGTTAGGTTTCTGTAAGAAGGGTGAAGGCGGGGATTTTGTCGCCTCTGGACAAGTTAAAGTCGATGGCCAAACTCCTGTCAATACCGATGGCGGTCTACTCACAGTAGGCCACCCTTATGGCGCTACCGGTGCCCGCCAAGCGGTAGAAATTTGTAAGCAGCTTCAAGGACGAGCTCGCAATCAGGTCAAGAATGCCAAATTTGGGCTGACCCATAACTTAAGCGGTGTTTGCGCCCAACATACCGTTGTTATCTACGGTACCGAGCCCGTAAAATAGCCCAAACTCATAGAGATTGAAGGAAACAAAAGGAGTTTAATATAATGGCAGAATTAAAGTCAGCTAAAATTTATAGTGTTCCCCATCTGGATGGAAAATATAGCGTGGTATTGGATATGTGGCCTCTGGAGGATCCGGAACTAAACCGACTTTACCCGTTTTATGATAATATGAAGCAGGGCCGCTGGACTACCACTAAATGCAAGAAATGTGGTTATATTTCCTACCCGCCCGTCGTGGTCTGTCCCAACTGTTGGTCGGACGAACTGGAATGGATTGATCTGCCCAAGACCGCTAAAGTAGTCAGCTTGACCGAAACTATGGCCGGCGCTCCAGCCGGTTTCGACTCTCCGTTGATTGTGGCCTGGCTGGGCTTCGATAAAACACATCCCCTGAAACACCTTTTTGTTCGTATCATTAATTGCCAAGCCGGGCAGCTGAAAGCCGGTGATGAGGTCCAATTCGTCACTTTCGAGGTACCCTCAATTCCGATAGATGTTAAAAAAGAAACCAAGATCTGTGACCGCGTTTACTACGCCTTCGAACCTGTAAAAAAGAAGTAGTATAATCTGTTTAACTGAATACTAACGATATAAGGGGGGACTTCTTGCCATGAAAGAGATAAAGAACGTCGCGGTCATTGGAGCAGGGCTAATGGGGGCGCAGATAGGCGCTTTAGCCGCCGAAGCCGGTTTCAATGTAAAAATCAGGGATATCGAGCAAAAGTTCCTGGATAAAGGCAAGCAGACTATCCTCGATATGTATGATAAAAATATAAGCCGGGGCAGGCTGACCGAAGCGGCGAAAAAGGACTACATGAGCAAGATGACCTTCCTCGTCGACCTTAAAGAAGCGGTCAAGGACGCCGATATCGTTATCGAAGCCGTACCGGAAATTATGGACCTGAAAAAGAGCGTCCTGAAAGAAATAACTTCCTATTGTCCTAACGACTGCGTTTTCGCTACCAACACCTCCTCCTTAAGCATCGCCGAGATGTCCACCGCCGCTAAAAGACCGGAGATGGTCGTTGGTACGCACTATTTTAATCCACCCAACCGTATGACCCTGCTGGAAATCATTAAGGGTGACAAGACCAGCCAAGAAGCTATCGATATCGCCACCAAGGCGGCTAAAGCGATGGGACGCGATGTCGTTTATTGTAAAGATATTCCCGGCTTCATTGCCAACCGTATTTTCTGCAATATGTCTAACGAGGCGGACTGGGCGCTGGCTAACGGCGAAGCCAAGAGTCCCTTTGAAGTCGATTCAGCGATTAAGTATAAGCTTGGTTTGCCGATGGGTATGCTGGAGCTGCAGGATGCTCTAGGCGGCGGCTCTATCGATACCCAGTTCCACGTCATGGAATATTTCGGCGAGACAATGGGTAAAAGCTACGGTCCCGCCCCGATTTTAACCAAGTTGTTCAAAGAAAAGAACTGGGGCAAGAAAACTGGTAAAGGCTATTACGATTGGACCGGTGGCAAAACCAACGAACTGCCGATGAACGCCGGGGCTGACTTCGACCCCATCAGGGTACTGGCAACCGCCGTTAACGAAGCCGCTAAGCTCATCGAAATGAACGCCACCACCCGCGATGAAATCGATACCGCGGTAATGCTCGGGCTGAACTATCCACGAGGTATCCTCCGTATGGCGGATAGCGTCGGTCTAGATGTAGTTGTTAATGAAATGAACCGGCTTTATGAAAAATATAATAAAGAGGACCGGTATAAGGTCTCTTCTGTACTAACGAAATTAGTAAAGCAGGGTAAATTAGGACGGAAGACCGGTGAAGGCTTTTACAGCTACGGCATCGGCGAGTACGAGGCGATTAAGATTGAGGTCAATAAGGAAAAGAAA
The DNA here is from genome assembly GCA_963759785.1 of uncultured Chloroflexia bacterium. Classification (GTDB taxonomy): domain Bacteria; phylum Chloroflexota; class Dehalococcoidia; order Dehalococcoidales; family RBG-16-60-22; genus RBG-13-51-18. The sequence continues at coordinate 60,981 of CAVXAM010000002.1, read as the reverse complement.
GTCGCCAGATTGATACTTAATCGGCCTACTAAAGCTAATGCCTTCCACGCCGATATGATGGCGGAACTGAATAAAGCTTTAGGTGAACTCGAAAAGAATGCCGATGTCCGGTGTGTCGTCATCACCGGCGCGGGGGCTAATTTCTGCGGCGGCGCCGACGTATCGGCTTTTGCTGCTGGCAAAGTCGATGATGCCTTTAACTTTAGCGAAGCTCCGCACGAAGTCTTTACGCGGATAGAAACTTATCCCAAACCCGTTATTGCCGCAATAAATGGGGCGGCGATGGGCGGAGGACTTGAGTTGGCTTTAGCCTGTGATATCAGAATTATGAATAAAACCGCCCAGTTACGGCTACCCGAAATTACATTAGGGCTTTTCCCCGGCGCCGGCGCAACGCAGCGTCTGGGGAGGCTAATCGGGTGGGCGAGGGCTAAAGAAATGATTTTACTGGCTGACCCTGTAATGGCTGACAAAGCGTTAGCCTGGGGTTTGGTTAATATCGTCGCCGAGCCGGCAGAATTTAATAAAACCGTTGACAACATTTCCGAAAAGCTAGCCAGCGGACCGCCCATCACGCAAAAAATGGCTAAAGGATTACTCTATTACGGCGCCCAGGCTGACCAGCGTACAGCGCTATATCTCGAAGCGGCGGCATCCGGCGATATCGCCCTGACCGAAGACCTGAACGAAGGCATTACCGCCGCGAACTACCGCCGCAATCCGAAGTTCACCGGTAAATAATTTGGGATTCATGTCATTTGCGAGCGAAGCGTGGCAATCCCAATGATAGGGATAATCCAATCAAAGAGATTGCCACGGGCTATCGCCCTCGCAATGACAATTGAAAATAAGGAGTAAATAATGGACTTCGCCTTTTCCCCTCAAGAAGAGGCTTTTCGTAAGGAAGTCGCCTCCTTTCTGGAAAGAGAAGGGCCAAAGGAATGGCAGAAGAAGAAGGTCAGTTTCTTCGATATGTCCGGGCAGGAAAACTGGATAGCCATTCACCGGGAGATGTCGCGAAAACTGGGAGCTAAAGGCTGGCTATCGCTGCATTGGCCTAAGGAATACGGAGGCCAGGGATTATCCCCATTTTATCGTCTGATTCTCCGCGAAGAGCTGGCTAAACATCACTGTCCGGGTTATCATTCGCTGTCGGTAGATTTCGTCGCTCCGGCCATCCTGCTTAAGGGGTCGGATGAACTCAGGAAACGTTTTCTGCCCGGTATTGCTTCGGGCGAGGTCATGTGGTGTGAGGGCCTAAGCGAACCCGGACATGGTTCCGACTTGGCAGCAATAGAGACATCTGCCAGAGAGGAAGGCGATTCATTCATAGTCAACGGCCAGAAAATCTGGACCACTTATGCCCATTTTGCAGATTGGATGTTTTTCCTGGCCAAGACTGATCGGCAAGCCCAGCCTAATTACCGCGGACTCACTTTTTTTCTGGTTGATATGCACACCCCGGGCATAACGGTAAACCCGATTATCAACATGGCTGGACATCACGATTTTAACGAAGTGTTTTTAGATGACGTCCGTATTCCCAAAGAAAATATCGTCGACAACGTGAATCGGGGCTGGTATGTGGCCATGGCTTTACTGGACTACGAACGTACTTCAGACCTGGGTTATGCTATTGCCAGGACGCTGCTTGATGATATTGTGGAGTGTGCCCGAGAAAAGCATATCCTGGATGACCAAAACAAAATCCGGATGGCGGAACTAATCGTTGAGTGTGAAGTCGCCCGCCTTACCCATTATCATGTAACCTGGATGCAGGCTCAAAGAAAAGCTACCAACTATGAAGCCGCCGCCTGTAAATTACTTGGTTTTGAATCTATTCAGCATGTGGCTGAATTTGGGCTGAAGGTCTTTAAACAATATGGACTCTTGTCCGACACATCTCCTCTGGCGCCTTTATACGGACGAATATCTTCCTGCTATTTACGTTCGTTCGGTCATAGCATGGAGGCCGGCACTTCGGAAATCGACCGCGAAGTTATCGCCCAGCGGGGTCTGGGCTTACCGCGGTTACGTTAATTACTGGCGGAGGATTAATTTGGATTTCGGTCTTAACGAACAACAGGAAATGATGCAGACGCTGGCGAGGGACTTTCTAGCCAGCGAATTCACGGATAAAGTCCTGAAAGCCATGGTTCAGGACGAAAAGGGCTACACCCCTGAACTCTGGAAAAAGATGGCTGAAACTAATTTGTTAGGTCTTTCGCTGCCCGAAAAATACGGCGGCGTAGGCGATTTTTTAGATTTAGTCATAGTTTTAGAAGAAATGGGGCGTGTATGTTATCTGGGACCGTATTTCTCGACGGTGGTGCTGGGTGGTTCGGCGATTATGGACGTCGGCGGTGAAGAACAAAAACAAAAGTACCTGACCGAAATCGCTGAAGGTAAAATCATCGTGACGTTGGCTTTAATTGAGTCGGCAGGCAAATATGAACCCGACGAAATTCAGCTTAAAGCCGAATCCAGGGGCGGCTTTTATATTCTAAACGGCGTTAAAATATTCGTCTCTGACGCGCCATCGGCTAATTATGCTGTCTGTGCCGTGAGAACGGAAAAAGGCATAACCTTATTTGTCGTTGACCTGAATATGCCCGGTATCATGACTAAACCTTATCAAACGGTTGCCGGCGATAAACAGGGCGAGATTATCTTTGAAAACGTTAAGGTATCGGCTAAAGACATGTTGGGGGAGGTTAATAAGGGGTGGGACTATATTGAAAAATTGTTACAGAGAGCCAATATAGCCCACTGCGCCGAGATGGTTGGCATGGCAGAACAGGTACTGAAAATTACCCTGGACTACGCTAAAGAAAGAGTCGCCTTCGGGCATCCCATTGGCGCTTTCCAGAGTATCCAGCACCGCTGCGCTGATATGAAAATAGATATTGATGGAGCTAGATTTATCACTTACCAGGCAGCCTGGAGAGTCAACCAGGGACTCGACGCTGCCAAAGAAACAGCCGCCGCTAAAGCGTTTGTCAGTCAGGCATGCAAACGCGTTATGGCTTCGGCGCATCAGATTCACGGCGCTATCGGCTTTACCGAGGACCATATTCTCCATTATTACACCAAGCGTACCAGGGCTTATGAGTTCAGCTTCGGCGGCGCTTACGAACAATTAGAAAAGCTAGCTAGCTCCTATAGATAGTCGCGAATTGGTTGAAATAACTATCTGGCTTCTCTCTTTATTAAGTATTTTTCGGCTATGAAAATAGCTTTGCATGTGATAAGATTTTAAGCAATGGCTAATCAGAAATATGCCATCGTTTTTCAGCCTTCCGGTCTGCGGGGAAAAGTGGCGGAGGGGTCGACTATTCTTAACGCGGCGCGCCAGTTAGGGGCGGGACTCGAAAGTATTTGCGGCGGCAAGGGCGTCTGCGGTAAGTGTAAGATCAGAATTGAGGAAGGCGATTACGTTAAATACGGCATCCAGTCATCAGTGGTGTCTACCACTACTAAAGACGAAGTAAACGCTAAATTCATTAACAAACAACAGCTAAAACAAAACTACCGTCTTGCCTGTCAGACACGCATTCACGGTGATGTCGTGGTCTTTGTGCCGGAAGAAAGCCGCAAGGGCCAGCAGGTGGTGCGCAAGGAAGCGACAGCCCGTAAGATAAAACTTAATCCGGCGGTTAAAAAATACTACGTTGAGCTAAAGCCGGCGACTTTAAACGATACCACCGGCGACTTCGAACGTCTTGTTGCCGAACTGAAAAAGAAATTCAAGCTTGATAATCTTACGATTGATTATCCGATATTGCTAAAGCTCCAGAACACCGTACGCCAGGGCGAATGGGAGGTTACCGTATCCGTCTGGAAAGATAAAGAAATCGTAGCAATTGAACCGGGTAAGGTAAAAGAGGGGTATGGATTGGCGGTAGATATCGGGACGACCACGGTTGCCGGTTATCTCTGCGAACTAACGACCGGCGAAATATTAGCTACCGAAGCGATGATGAACCCGCAGGTCGCCTATGGCGAGGACGTCATGTCCCGTATCGGTTACGCTTCGAAAGAAAAAGACGGACTTAAAAAACTGAACGACTCTATTATTAAAGGACTAAACCAGATTATCCATGATATAACCAAAAAGTCGGGCGTCAAGCCGACCGATATCGTCGATATGGTGGTGGTGGGCAATACCTGTATCCATCACCTTTTCCTGAAAATAGACCCCAGATACCTGGGTATCGCGCCCTTCCCGCCGGCGATACATCATTCGGTAAACGTGAAAGCACGAGATTTAGGACTTAAAATCGGAATGGGTTCTTATGTGCATGTTTTACCCATCGAGGCGGGGTTTGTCGGGGCGGATAATGTCGGCGTACTGATTGCCGAAGAGCCTTATAACCAGGATCAGATGCTGCTGATTATCGATATCGGTACCAACGGCGAATTGATACTGGGTAATCGTAAGAAACTGATGTCGTCTTCCTGCGCGACGGGTCCGGCATTCGAAGGCGCGGAGATAAGGCACGGGATGAGGGCGGCGGCGGGCGCTATCGAAAAATTAAAGATAGACGGCAAGACTTTAGAAGTGCAGTTTAAGGTCATCGGCAACGATAAATGGAATACGGAAGATAAGAAAATCGGCGCGCGGGGCATTTGCGGCTCCGGGATATTCGACGCCGCTGCCCAGATGTTCCTGGCGGGGATTGTCGATAAATCAGGACGCTTTAATATGAAGCTAAAGTCCCCTAGATTACGTTACGATGAAGGCGACATGGCGGAATTCGTTATCGCCTGGGCCAAAGAAACCGCCATCAACCACGATATTGTTATCTGTCAGAAAGATATCCGGGCGATACAGCTCGCTAAAGCGGCGATGTACTCCGGCGCGAAAATAATGATGAATAAGATGGACGTCAGTAAAATCGACCAGGTGATTCTGGCGGGAGCATTCGGCAGCTATATCGATAAAGCGTCGGCAGCGACCATCGGTTTATTCCCTGACTGCGGTCAAAACTGCGTGCAGGCGGTCGGCAATGCCGCCGGCGATGGGGCGCGTATCGCCTTACTTAACAAAGATAAACGGGATGAAGCGGATTATTGGGCAAGACGTGTGGAATACATAGAGCTTACGTTGGAGCCGGAGTTTAATAAAATATTCACTAAAGCGTTAAACATCCCTCATGCCGAGGATAAATTCCCCAGTTTGAAAGGCATTCTACCTAAAGAAAATTAGACCTTATCATGTGACAATAGTTACATTGCGATACCGTGAGTCACATGATAGACTGAATATATAGACGACATGGACTATCACTGTTACGAAACCAGCTTCGACGAACTTAAAACTCTCTACGCCGATACCAAGCAAGCACTAAATTGGTCTTCCCCATTTATTTTACCGGAATGGATGCAGGTATGGTGGCAGGTATTTGGGGTAGGAGCAAAAACTTTTATACGCGCTGTAAAACAAGGGGACAAAGTCATCGGCGTCGCACCGCTGATGATAAAAGATGGTACGGCATGTTTCATCGGCAGCACCGACGTCTGTGATTATCAGGACTTTATTGTTGTGCCTGGCTTAGAAAAGGAATTTTTTTCTGTTCTACTGGATGAACTAAAGAAAAGTGGTATCAAAGAGCTTGACTTAAAGCACGTAAGACCGGATTCTAAAGTGCTAACGAATTTAGTACCTTCAGCGGAACAACAAAGATACAAAATATCCAACGGACAAGAAGACATCTCTTACGAAATGAACCTGCCATCGTCCTTCGAAGAATATTTAGAATCATTATCCAGCAAACAGCGGCACGAGGTTAGACGTAAGATGCGGAGGCTGAATGAAGAAGGCAATATTACCTACCGCGCTATCGATAAAGGAGAGGAACTGACACTGGTTCTAGAGATTTTCTTTAAAATGTTTACCGAAAGCCGCGAGGATAAAGCCGTCTTCCTCACCGAGCAGATGAAGACATACTTCAAATTATTAGTTAACAAAATGTCAGAACTAAACCTCTTAAAAATGGGCGTGCTTGAGCTTGATAATAAACCTGTAGCCGAGATTATGTATTTCGACTATAACGACTGTATATACCTTTATAACAGCGGCTTCGACCCTAAATATGTCTCTTTAAGCGCGGGATTATTGAGTAAGGTCTATGCCATCAAAGACAGTATCGAAAAAGGCAAAAAGAAATTCGATTTTCTCAAGGGCGCTGAGGTTTATAAGGGGCATCTGGGGGGTAAAGAGATATCTCTTTATCACTGCCGAATAAGTATAGTATAATAGAAATATAACAAGATATAACGTTATGAACGAAAATAAGTTAAGAATAGCCATTATTAGCGCCCATAGCTGTCCGGTGGGGGATTTAGGGACGAAAGATACCGGTGGTATGAGTGTTTATATCCGCGAGCTTGCCCGGGAACTGGGGAAAAAGGGGCACAGTATCGATATCTACACCCGTATTCATGACCCGGCCGACCCGATTATGGAAGACCTGGCAGAAGGCGTTCGGCTCATCCACTTAAAGGCAGGCAAAGAAGCCAGAATCCAGAAAATGGAAGTTTATTTTTCTCTTCCCGAGTTTACTTTTAATCTGGAGAGCTTCTGGAGGAACAACAATCTCAAATACGATATCGTTTTCAGTCATTACTGGATGTCGGCTTTAGTCGGGAAGTATCTCTGGGAGACGCAGCGTATACCGTACATTACCATGTATCACACCCTCGGTTTAGTGAAGAACGCTATTGGTATCGGCGAAAATGAACCGGAGTTACGTATCGCTGCCGAAAAAGAAACCATCCAGGATTGCCAGCGCATTATCGTCGCCACGGAAAAGGAAAAACAAGACCTCGTTAGATATTACTACGCTAATCCGGATAAGGTCGGCGTGGTGCCCTGCGGTGTCAATATGGAACTTTTCAAACCTATCGATAAAGCGTCAGCCAGACAATCACTAGGTTTAACAGCAGATAAAATTTTATTATTCGTCGGTCGAATCGACCCGCTAAAAGGTATTGATAAACTAATTAAGACGATACCCCTCTTGAAGAACCGGGACAACTTGAAACTGGTGGTGGTGGGTGGCGACGAAAATAGCCGAGCGGAGTTGGAGGGGCTAAAACGGTTAGCTGTACAGCTGAATGTGCAGGGAGCGGTAGATTTTCGCGGGCTCATTAAGCAGGAACAGCTGCCGTATTTCTACAATGCCGCTGATGTCTGTGTTACTCCTTCGTATTACGAAAGTTTCGGTCTGGTGCCACTGGAAGCGTTAGCCTGCGGTACACCGGTCGTGGCTACCGATGTCGGAGACTTAAAACATATCATAAAACCAGGCGAAACAGGCTATATCGTTGAGGACAATTCTCCGGAAAAGCTCGCTATCGGAGTCAACGAGATACTAAATAATATTTCTAACGATATGGAAACGAGGCTGACTATCAGGGCGTCGGTTACCAGGTGGACCTGGGAGAATATCGCCATAAACGTCGCCGCAGAAATGCAGACGGTACTACAACGACAGCCGGCTTCCGTAGTCTAGACTACCGGATAATATTCTAGGAGTCTCACGCACGATGAATGAAGATATCTATTTGCTGGTGATATCACCGCACCCCGATGACTGCGAGTTCGGCGTTGCCGGAACGGTCGCCAGACTGGTTAAAGAAGGTAAAAATGTCGTTTACGTTATCTGTACCAACGGCGATAAAGGCACTGTTGACATGAGTCTGACGCCGGAAAAACTGATAAAAATCAGAGAAAAAGAAGAACTGGCGGCAGCTAAAATACTCGGTGTTAAGGAAACTATCTTCTTAGGATATCCCGACCAGGGGTTGGAGGATTGCGATACGTTCAGGCGTGACCTGGTACGCGTTATACGGCGTTTTAAACCGTCTGTTGTAGCGACTTGTGACCCTTACCGGAAATATATGAGTCACCGGGACCACCGTATCACCGGCATTGTTACTGCCGATGCCGTATATCCTTTCTCTCGTGACCATTTATCGTATCCGGAGCTGCTTAAAGAGGGACTGGAGCCGCATAAGGTGCGTGAAATGTGGTTCTGGGGTGCAGAGGACTCGAACTTAAAACAGGATATTACCGACACCATAGAAATCAAGCTAAACGCTTTAAAATGCCACAAAAGCCAGTTGGGCGATGTGCCGCCAGAAATGCGCAACCGCATGAGGGAGTTCGCTAAAATGAACGCTAAAGGCGAAAAATTCGAGCTGGCGGAAGCGTTTCACCGCGTTGAGTTACGCCCCTGAATCACCGCCAGGTAACGTCGCCGTAGCTATTTTCATCATGAGGCCTGGAAACGAAGACCGCGTATTCCTCTTTAGCTTTTCTCACTGTCGTACCGTCGCCGTGACCGGGTAGTAGCACTGTATCATCGGGCAGACGTAATATCTTTTTAGAAATCGATTCTAGTATCTGTTTAAAGTCATCCGGCGTATCGGTATGACCCGGCCCGCCCGGGAAAATCGTGTCCCCCACGAAGAGATATTTCCCCATTTTAAAACACAAGCTGCCCGGCGTGTGTCCTGGCGTATGTAAGACCTTGATATCAAGATTACCAAGCTTGAAATTATCGCCGTCTTTCACATATATTTCCGGCGGCGTTTTAAGTTGATAGGAATCTAGTTCATGGGCGGCTAAGGGCACTTTCAAACGAGCGCGTAAGGATACGATAACGCCGGTGTGGTCGTAATGGTCGTGGGTCAGGAGAATGTATTTTGGCTGTGTATCCTTGAGAGTAACGATGATTTCCGAAGCTCTCGCCGGGGCATCGATTACCAGGCTGTCTTTAGTCTTTTGACACACCACGATATAGGTATTAGTTTCGTAAGGTCCTAAGGTCAACTTTTCGATACGTATATCTTTATCGTTGGCGATATTCATTTTTTACCTTTTTGTATTAGAATGATAATATCAGTATAACACTTGAGAAGCGATGAGAAAAAGAATTGCCCGCATAATATCAAATGTACTTAATCCTTTTATATTAAGCACTATCGTTCTGTTGCTATTGTCTTTTCGCGACACAGCCAGTACCGTAGAGGCGTTAAAATGGGCGGGGATTACGCTGGCAATCAGCGTTGTGCCGATATTAATTATTGCTATCTGGTTGGTCAGGCGTAAGAAAATGGACAGCCTGTTCGATAACACCAATTATCAGCGTCGCGTCGTTTACCTGCTGGCGAGTATTTTAGGGGCTATCGGGTGCGGACTGATGTGGGGCCTTAAAGCGCCGGAATTGCTGGCGATAACTTTTACCACCGGTTTTATTGAACTGGTGGTATTCATGGGGATAAATTACTACTGGAAGATAAGCCTGCATACTGCTTTTACCGCAGCAACGATAATGGTAGTTAGCCTGGTTTATGGCGTTAACGCCATCTGGACAGTAGTTTTATTACCGCTGGTAGCCTGGTCGAGAATCGAGTTGAAACAACATACCGTGGTGCAGGTGATTATTGCCGCGGTACTGGCGGCGGGTTTAGTGGCGGCGGTATTCGGGGGATTCGGAAAATTATGATATAATCTTACAAAAAGCGGTACGTATTCTGGAGGTAAAAGAGTGAGAAATAATATCGTCCTGGTTAAAATCGGTTTGTTATTATTATCGTCTATATTACTTATTAGTACCGTTCTGGGCTGCGGCGGCTCAACAACGGAAGCAAAAAGCAAGCTGTTTATCTGGAAAATAAGCTCCGAATCGACCTACGTTTACCTTTTTGGATATGTTCCTGTTTCCAGCAACACAACGTATCCTTTGAATAATACTATCGAAAGCGCTTTTACCGCCGCGGATAATTTTGTTTTATACACTAACTTCCATAATACTGATGAAAAAGCCGTCAATCAATATGTTATCGACCACGGCATGTATACCGGAGGAGACAAGTTAGCTAACCATATATCACAGGAATTGCAGGCAAAATTTATAAAATTCAGCCAACATTTAGGCATTGGTGATAGTCTGATAACGGTATATGACGATTACCGTCCATGGGTTGTATATAATATCATGAGCCAGCTAATCCTGAACAATCTGGGTTACACCAGTAATTTAGGTATGGATAATTATTTCCTGAATAAAGCCGAAAAATCCGTAAAAAATATAGTCGAACTGGAGACGACGATATTTCAACTGGATTTATTGAGCACGATACCGGACGAAACAATCATCAAGATGATGGAATATGATGTCGATAACACGGAAACAGGTCAAGACATTGAGAAAATTATCGCTGCCTGGAAAGACGGCGACCCGGTGAAAATGGCAGATACTATCTTCAAAGTCAGGAATGAGAACCCGGAAATGGAACCTTATTACGCTAAAACGTATGATGAACGTAACGCTAATATCATCAGCAAGATTGAGGGTTTTCTAGTTGGCGACGAAACTTATTTTATCGTTATTGGTGCGGGACTTTTAGTCGGCGAAAACGGACTGCTAAATACATTATTAGCCAAAGGTTATACTATCGAACAGCTAACCGGCTAGTCACTAATATTACTGATAGTCCTGTTCTTCTGTGTTAGAGTTACTATTATCGTCTTCGCCGTTTTCCTGCGAAAGCACAGCATCCAGCTGTTCCTTAAGTCGTGCCGCCCTTGGGTAGCCGATATGGAGTCGGCGCTGCAGGAAAGACGTAGATACTTCACTATATTGTCTAGCTAACTCCTTAGCCTGTTCTAGCAGCGGGTCGCGGGGATGTCCGCCGATAGTGCCGACCGGTGCGGTGGCGACCAGAGTTTCCATCTTTAGTTTATCCGGCTCTTGCTGGCGCTGACCGCCCCAGAAATAGACGAGACGCTCTATCTCGGCATCGGAGAGGAAGCACCCCTGGAGGCGTTTAGGCTTGGCGGCTTCGGTGGGCATGAAGAGCATATCACCGCGTCCTAACAGCTTTTCGGCGCCGGCGCCATCCAGGATAGTACGTGAATCGACCTGTGAAGTAACGGCAAAACTGATGCGGGTGGGGAAATTGGCTTTAATCAAGCCGGTAACGACATCCACCGAGGGACGCTGTGTCGCCACTACCAGGTGGATACCGGTAGCGCGGGCGAGCTGGGCGAGACGGCAAAGGTTCGTTTCGACCTCATCATAGCCAGCCATCATTAAATCTGCAAGTTCGTCAATAATCAAAACCAGGTATGGTAATTTATCCGTGCCCCTTCTATCTTTGTTATAGCCCTCGATATGTCGTGCACCTGCCGAAGCCAGCTTCTTATAGCGCTGGTCCATTTCCTGGCAGAGCCAGCGTAAGGCATTCAGCGCCCGGTCGGTATCGACGATGACCGGGGTGGCGAGGTGGGGAATACTGTTATATTGAGTCAGCTCGACCCTCTTGGGGTCGATAAGAATAAAACGGACATCATTAGGGGTGTTGCTCATCAATAAGCAGCAGATAGTCGTGTTGAGGCAGACCGTTTTACCGCTGCCGGTCGCCCCGGCGACGAGCAGGTGGGGCATTTTCGTCAGGTCGGCGGATACCGATTCACCCCCGGCGCCTTTACCCAGCGCTAACGCCATCCTGGATTTAGATACCAGCTTCTGGAAAGCGCTGGTCTCTAAAACGCCCCTAAGACTGACCATACCCGAGGTTATATTAGGCACTTCAATACCGATGAATGATTTACCCGGAACGGGGGCTTCAATCCTAATCGTAGGGGCTTCCAATGCTAAAGCAAGGTCGTTAGAGAGTGAACTAATACGCTCGACTTTAACGCGCGTTTTAGATATTTCTTCACGCCGCGGACGGATACTGCCGTCGCGGTCTCTTTCTCTAATTTCTTTATACTTAATGTCCCAGCCAGGTTCGACGCCGAATTGGGTAACGGTTGGGCCGGCGTTAATCTGTACTACTTTAGCGTCCACGCCGTAGCTGGAGAGGGTATTTTCGATGAGTTTTGCCCGCTTCAGGTTATCGGACTCGCTGAATAGTACTTCAGGTGAAGTATCCAGGATATCGATCGGCGGTAAACGCCAGCCGTCGATTTCGACCAGCTTGCCGGATTGACCGTACTTTTTCCAGACGTCCTCGGTGACCTGGTGGAGGCTCTGACCGGCAGGAACGGAAATAGTTTTTATTGGTTTAGATGTTTCTTTGGTGATAACCGGTCGTTCGATTTTTAAGGGTTTATTCTGCTCTTCGTCTTCGGCTAGTATTGTTGGAGTATATCTTTGCATGGGCTGTTTAATGCTTTGTTGGGGTGTCTGGCGAGGGGGTAAAGGCTTAAATAGAGAGGCAAACCCTTTATATATACTGCTAAAGAATTGATAAGTCGGGCGAGGTATTATAAATAAAAATCCGACGATAACAAAAGCGAGGATACATAGTATGCCGACGAAAGTGCCCATTCCATCTAGACTAGCCCCACCGGCAATAGCTTTGCCGAAGCTGCCGCCTAATCCGTTAGGCGTTAGGGCAGCCGATTCATATCTGATTATGCCTAATATCGCCCAAACCGCCAGCATAAAGGCAATACCGCCCAGCCAGCGATTCCAGTACTTAAAGAGGGAAGTGAACTTGCGACTCCAAATGAGTATTATCAACGTCAGAATAGCGCCGATGACGAAAATGATACCCCAACCGATAACTTCGAACACATCCAGGAAAAAGTTATTGATTTGTTCGTGGTAGACGATTGACAGAACGACGATAGCGGCAATAAGAATAAAACCCCAGAAGGCTTTAGAGGTGAATAAGTGAAAATGGTCCCCGGAATGACGCGGGGCGCCGGTAGTTTCGTGGTCGCGGTGTTGTTTTTTTACCATATACTTCTTATCGCTTTATTATACCTTAACCATAAACGGTAGAATCATGGGTCGCCGCTTGGTGCGGTCATAAAAGAACTTATCAAGCGTATCTCTGACCTTAGTATTGATGTAATTCCATTCGGGGATACGCCCGCCGCCATGACCGAGCGTCTTTGCCAGCAGCTGGCGGCTTTCTTCAATCATACCGCCGAATTCCCTTTCGTCAATAAAGCCCCGGCTAACGATATCCGGTCGACCGACCAGTTTGCCGGTTTGACGGTTGACGGCGATAATCACGAAAACGATACCGTCGCGGGAGAGCATCTTCCTGGTGCGGAGGACAACGCCCCCGATATCGCCAACGCTTAAGCCATCGACGTAAACATGTCCGGAGTTGACCTTACCGTTGATGCGGGCAAAATTGTTGCTTAACTCGAGTACATCGCCGTCCTCAAGGATAAAGATTTTATCGCGCGACATGCCCACCGATTCCGCCAGCTGGGCGTGCAGGCTCAAATGGCGGTATTCGCCGTGAATAGGCGCAAAATATTTCGGCTTGACCAGGCTTAAGATGAGTTTTAACTCTTCCTGGCTGCCGTGACCGTGGACGTGAACCTGTCCCAGCTTACTGTAAATCACCTGGGCGCCTTGTTTAAAGAGACTATCTATAGTTCTGTTTACCAGGGACTCGTTGCCCGGCACCGGTGTCGAAGACAATATGATGGTGTCGCCGCGTTGGATATTTACGTGTTTATGGTCGTGATTAGCCATCCTTACTAATGCCGATGTTGGCTCGCCCTGACTGCCGGTAGTAACCAGCACAATTTTATTATTGGGTAAACCCTTAAGCTCTTCGATTCTACCCAATATGTTGTTAGGAGCTTTAAGGTAGCCGAGTTCTAACGAAATGCGCACGGTCTCGGTCATGCTGCGGCCGACGACGAAGACACGGCGTCCGTGCTTGGCGGCGGCGTCGATAACCTGCTGGACGCGTGAAATCAGCGAAGAGAAAGTCGTAACGATAACCCGACCGGGCGCGTTAGCGATAAAGTGCTCTAACGATTCGCCGACCGTCTGCTCGGAAGGCGTATAACCGGGAAGCTCGGCGTAAGTTGAATCGGAGAGGAGTAGTAATACTCCTTGAGAGCCCAACTGGGCGAGGCGCGAAAGGTCGGTCGGCTTGCCGTTGACGGGCGTGTGGTCGATTTTAAAGTCGCCGCTATGGATAATAGTTCCCTCCGGCGTGCGGATAATAATACCGGAAGCGTCGGGTATACTATGGCAAACCGGGAATAACTCAATGCGGAATCTGCCGAGGGTTATTTCCTTGCCGTGAGTCAATATTTTAAGATTGACGCCCTCGCGGGTCCTTCGCTCCTTTAGCTTAACGCGGATAAGCCCGTTGGTTAGTGTAGTAGCGTAAACGGGCACATTATCCAGCTGTGGCAATAGATAGGGCAGGGCACCGATATGGTCTTCATGCCCGTGGGTGATAATGATGCCCCGAACCTTTTGTTTTCTTTCGATGACGTAACTAAAATCTGGAATCACCAGGTCGATGCCGAGCATTTCTTCTTCAGGGAACATCAAACCGGCATCGATGATGATAATGTCGTCCTCGTATTCGAGAACGAGCATGTTTTTACCGATTTCGCCTAACCCTCCGAGGGGGATAACTTTAAGTTTAGATTTAGTCATGATGTTTATTAAACCTCAAACATATTAAGCTGCTGCGGCTGCGGTTTTTCTTCTTCAACCTTATTCATTTCCTCCAGCAACTTGGGAATTTTTTGCATGTCTGCTTCGATGTCCTGCCGTAAACTGCCTTGATGCAGGGCGGCGGCCGGATGATACATCGCAAAATAGATAACGCCATCGCGCTTAATTCCTGTGCCGTGTATCTTACTGATACTCTTGCCGGGGAAGTATTTAGCCATCGAGTAGCGGCCCAACGTTACAATCATCTTGGGTTTGATTACAATTATCTGACTCTCCAGCCACGGCGCGCAGTTCTGGATTTCCGTCGGGAGGGGGTCGCGGTTTTCGGGGGGACGGCACTTAATAACGTTAGCGATATACACCTGTTCACGCTTTAGATTAATCGAAGCCAGTAATTGGTCGAGGTACTGGCCTGCCTGCCCGACGAAGGGACGTCCCTGCTGGTCTTCATGCCAGCCGGGGGCTTCGCCGATGAACATAATTTCGGCGTTTTCAGCGCCCTCACCGGGCACGACTTTAGTACGCAGACGGGCGATATCGCATTTATGACATAAAGCAATCTGCTGGCAGAGTTCAGTCAGTGCTGACATCTCGTAATCTCTTAAATTATGATAACACCGCAAATATATCAAGTCAATTTATCGCAGATTATTTTAATAGGAAAAACAAGCTATTTTTCAACCGGTAAACCGACTGCCACCCAGGCTGAAAAACCGCCGGTCATGTTGATGACATGCTTAAAACCAAGTTCTTCCATTTTCTTACGCGCCAGGTTGCTGCGGTAGCCTGTTTGGCAATAAACGATAATGGTATAGTTTTTATCCAGACTGGCTGATTATCATCTTTAAAAGCCGATGATGGATAGTCGATGTTTATCGCTTGCCAGATATGTCCCGCGGTATATTCCTGCGGCGTGCGGACGTCGATGACAACGGGATTATTAATCAGTTGACTGGTGCCAATGATACCAAAAGCTTCTTCCGGCGAAACATCGGTAATTAGTTCGTGACTATATCGATCCACGATTGTGGGTGGAGCATTTTCACCAGCCAAACCCCAGACCCAGCGTGGAGGTATCGATTTAGTTGGACCCAGAGCCTTACCGGTAATATAGTCGCAGCCGCTTAGCGTGATGGGTAACACAATTAGTAAAAGCAGGGCTATAATTACCGACTTTTTCATCAATGAACTAAAGTGCCACCAGCTTAACGGAGGTTACATCAGGTAACGCCATAATTTGCTGCTGCTGTTTTTCTGGCAGCGGCTCGTCGAGACTAAGCACCAGTAAAGCCTGTCCCCGCGGTTTAAGGCGTCCCAAATGCATCGAGCTGATATTCACATTAGCGTCGCCGGTGATTTTACCTACCGCACCGATAAAGCCGGGACGGTCGCGGTGGTCGCTGAAAAGGAAATACGAGCCGGGCGTTGGTACGATATCCAGCCAGTAGTCGTTAACGCGTACGATATGTGCCTCGTTATTCATGATGGTGCCGGCGACTGTCCAGATTCCCGTCGTCGTGGTAATCTCAACGGTGAGGCAGCTGGCATAATTGGCGCAAGTTGTCTCTTTTTCTTCGATGATTGTAAGACCACGTTTAGCGGCGATCACGCCACAATTTACAATATTAACTCTTTCATCACTACCGCCGTAAAGCAAGCCGCTGATTACCCTCGCTTTAATTAGATTTGTATCGTAGCTGGCGATATCTCCGTTGTACTTAATACGGATAGCTTTAGATTGTCCTTCTCCAAGGGCGTAAATTAATTTACATAATGTTTCAGTCAACTTCAAATAAGGCGCTAATGCCGTCATCGTTTCCGATGGAATATAGGGCATATTGAGGGCGGTGCGCGCAGGCAGACCTTTAAAGATATCGACTATCTGCTCGGCGACGTCTCGCGCGGCTAGAACCTGCGCTTCGGCGGTGGAGGCGCCGAGGTGGGGGGTAACGATAATATTATCTTCACTGAAGAGGATACTCTCGGTGCAGGGCTCTTTTTCAAAGACGTCTATCGCCGCCCCGGCAACCCTTTTCTCGTGAATTGCCTTGACTAACTCTTTTTCATCGATAAGACCGCCGCGGGCGCAGTTAATAATCCGTAGATTTGGCTTGGCGAGTGCAATCTCTTTTACTCCTATAATACCCCGAGTTTGTGGCGTGAGGGGGACATGGAGGGTGATAAAGTCGGATTCTTTCATCATTTTTTTCAGGTCGACCAGCTCTACGTTAATTTTCTTAGCGTATTCTTCGGACACCAGCGGGTCGATACCTATTAGCCTCATTTCGAAAGCCTGGGCTCGTTTGGCTACTTCCGACCCCACGTTACCAAGCCCGATGATGCCTAATGTCTTGCCCCTTAGCTCGGTGCCCATGAATTCGTTACGCTTCCATTCACAGCTTTTTAACGAAGTATTAGCCTGTGGGATATTGCGGGCTAAAGCCAGCATAAGAGCGATAGCGTGTTCGGCGGCGGAAACCGTATTACCAGTCGGAGCATTAATGACCATAACCCCACAGCGCGTTGCCGACTCGACGTCGACATTATCGATACCGACGCCGGCACGGGCGATAACCTGGAGGTTTTTCCCGGCTTCGATAATCGCCGCCGTGACCTTAGTCTGGCTGCGGACTATCAGGGCGTCGTAATTTCCGATGATAGCGACAATTTCTTCCGGTTTAAGGGTAGTCTTGATATCGACCTGCGCTTCTTTACGCAGGACTTCGATGCCTTCTTCGGAAATAGGGTCGGTGATTAATACTTTCTTCCGTTTTTCCGCCATAGGAGTATCCTTATCTTTATTTCTTAAAGCCGGCGATAGGCAAAACCTTTTCTATCGCCGAGAGTATCTCTTTAACGTCTTTCTCGTTAACTAAGCCGAGGTGTCCGATACGGAATATCTTACCATCAAGGGTTTGTTGTCCGCCAGCCAGCACGACCTGATATTTTTCACGACATACCTGACGCAGTTTTTTCCCGTCTAAACCTTCCGGTATACTCACCGAGGTAACGGTATTCGAGGCATGGGCCGGGTCGGCGAAGAGGGGCAGCCCAAGCTTTTTAATGCCTTCACGGGTCATTTTACCGATACGTTCGTGCCGCGCAAAGATATCTTCGATTCCCTCTTTGAGCATCATCGGGAGGGCAACCTTAAAAGCATAGACGATGGATATCGCCGGCGTCCAGGGGTTTTCCTTCTTTTCTTCGTAAATTTTCTTAGCCCGAATGAAATCCCAGTAGAAATTCGGCATCTTGGAAGTCTCCCGGGCAATCCAGGCTTCCGGACTAACGCTGACCATCGCCATACCGGGCGGTACCATCCAGCCCTTCTGCGAGGCGGTGATAACGACGTCGCAGCCCAATTTATCCACAGGCAGGTTGATAGAGCCGAGACTGGAGATAGCGTCGACGATTAAAAGCTTGCCAGCGCCCTTAACGACCTTAGCGATAGCTTCTATATCGTTAGTGACACCGGTAGAGGTCTCATTATGCGTCACAAGTACGGCTTTAATGCCAGGATTAGCATTAAGCGCTTTCTTGATATCATCAGGGTCGGCGGCTTTACCCCATTCTACCTTGAGAAAGATAACGTCAATGCCGAAGGTTTTTGCAATGCTGGCGAACCTGTCGCCGAAAACGCCGATAGAAACCGATAAAACCTTGTCGCCGGGAGAAAGCGTGTTGACTATAGCTGCCTCAAGTCCACCAGTGCCGGAGCCGGTCAGTAAAAGAACGTCGTTCTTCGTCTGGAAGACTTTTTTCAGGTTCTCGGTCACTTCCTCAATCATTGCGTGATATTCGGGACCGCGGTGGTTAATCATTTGCCAACCCATGGCTTTCAAGACCTCGGGCGGGCAGGGTGTCGGGCCGGGAACGCGTAACTGTGCCATTTTTGTCTCCTTGAGTGAATTTTATCTTAAATAGTGCGTAAATAGCGTCTTTTACCGACTTTAATCGTCACGCCTTTAGCGACGATTTCGTTAGCATCGGTTATTTTCTTTCCGTCGATAGATACCGCGCCTTGCTTAACTAAACGCACCGCTTCGCTGCGGCTGGCGGCTAAGCCGGACTGTGCTAAAAGCTGGCTGATGCCGGTATGCGGCGGTAGTTTATATTCTTCAATTTCGTCCGGCACCTCTTTATTCTGTACCGTTTTTTCAAAGTGCGCTTCTGCCGTTTCGGCTTCTTTAGCGTTATAGTAAAAAGTAACGATATCTTTCGCCAGGCGCTTTTTTAAGTCCATCGGATTCACTTTTTTATTCTCGATAGCCAACTTCATCTGCTCAATTTCTTCCGGCGGTACGTAGGTCAGTAACGTAAAATAATGAATCAGGATGTCATCCGGGATGGACATCGTTTTACCGTAGATGGTCTCCGGCGGTTCAGCGATACCGATATAGTTGCCGCGACTCTTACTCATGCGGTCGACGCCGTCGATGCCAACCAGTACGGGGAAGGTGAGACAAATCTGTGGCTTTTGACCGTAGGCTTCCTGGAGACGGCGGCAAGCCATAAGATTGAAAAGCTGTTCTGTCGCGCCGATTTGTACATCAGTTTTAAGGTGAACGGCGTCATAGCCCTGCGCTAAAGGATAGAGAAACTCACGCAGCCAGATAGGGTCGTTCTTTTCCAAACGCATCTGAATTCTATCCCGCGCCAGGAACTGCTGCACGGTAAAATACGACGCCATTTCGATGACGTCTTTGAAAGTCAATTTGCTTAGCCAGTCGTTGTTATAAACCACGGTGGTCTTTTTCTTATCGAGTATTTTAAAAGCCTGTTCGGCATAGGACTGGGCATTCTGCTTCACTCTATCTTCCAAAGCCATAACGCGCGCTTCATCGCGGTCGCTGGGGTCGCCGATAAGCGTGGTAAAAGTGCCGATAACAAATGTTACGTCATGCCCGAAGTCCTGGAACTGACGCAGCTTACGCATCGTAATTGTATGCCCGAGGTGGAGGTCGGGAGCGGTGACGTCGTAGCCGCAATAGACACGGAGCGGTCTGCCTTCGGCTTTAGCTTCAACCAGCCTCTGCCGCAGCTCTTTGGTCATTTGCTCTTTGATTTGCGGGTCGCCGAAATCCGAACCATGCATGTAAGCGGCGACCTGTTTTTCTATTGCGTCCAATTTATTATTCTCCTATTTTATCTAGTATCTTTCGACCTTTATGGACATCTTCGTTGACCTGCTTTTTAAACTCATCAATGTTGGCGAACTTCATCTCGCCGCGGAGATGGGCAATAAAGTCCAACTGCAGGTCGGCGCCGTACAAATCGCCGTGATAATTTATCAGGTAAGCCTCAACAGTCCGTTTGTTGACGCCGAAGGTCGGGTTCTTGCCGATATTGGTCATCACCTGATAGGTGTTGCCGTTAAGGCGAGCCCAGCCGGTATATACGCCATCGGGCGGTAAAGCGTGGTCCGAGGTAACTTCGAGATTAGCGGTCGGAAATCCCAAGCCAGTGCCCCGTCCAAAGCCGGTAACGACCTTGCCCGCGAGTTTAAAGGGACGTCCCATCAAATCGCGGACTTTAGCCATGTCGCCGGCAGCGAGGGCTTTTCTAATAGAGGTGCTGCTGACTACCTCGCCGTTTTTCACTAAAGGAGGAACGATTGTCAAATCGAAATTCATGTTTTTACTAAGCTTTTTCAGATTTTCTATATTGCCTTCGCGGTTCTTGCCGAGGGCAAAATCTTCGCCAACCACCAAACCACGTATATTAAGATATTTCTGGAGCAATATAATAAACTGGCGGGCGTTTAACTGCGCCAACTCCGGGGTAAATGATAGCGGGATTATTACTGCCACGCCCGCCTTTTTAAGTAACTTAAGTCGTTCATCAATATCCATCAAGAAGGGGAGTTTACTGTGGTGTGAAAGCAACTTTTCGGGGTTATGGCGGAAGGTAATGACTACGGAAAGCATCTTCCGTTTTTTTACCTGCTGCAGCAGCTTGCTAAGCAAACGCTGGTGACCGAGGTGAACGCCGTCAAAAACCCCGATGGTGACGATAGACTCTTTTTTCGTTGAAAATCTAGCCAGTTCTTCTTCAACCAGCACGCCTGAAACTCCTGTACCTGGTATTAATTTAGAGGGAAAAACGCGTATCAACCAGATATTTCCATGTTATCATAAGCCTAGGTAAGCGTCAAACGTAAAATGATAGGAAAAATACGGTAATTTTTTAGCAATTAAAGAAGGTTAAACGAAGCGGTAACAGACCAAACCAGCCGGCGCTTTAGGATAGAAATAAGTCGATTTGTGCGGCATGCGGTCGCTGCTGTCGGCGATAGCTTTTATCGCGCTGGGCTTAACCGGATTAACCATAATACACAATTGGTATTCGCCGTCGGACACCTTGGTTATCGAATCGACGGCGTCGTGATTGTAATCAAGAAAAACGCTAGCCCTTTCTTGTGTCAAGCCAAGAAGTTCTTCAAGAATAACATGGTCGACGATGCTGACATCGAGGGTCTGGTAAACTTCCGAATGAAAAGCCGGGAACATCGGACGGATGGCTTCAGCATCCCGAATCGTCAGCACCAATAAACGGTTTGGCATAAGTCCGTATAAAATAAGTTTCGTTTGATTTCCGGAGAGTAAACGGCTTAACTGTGAGTCAATATCTTTCTTATTTAAGGGATATTCCGTTACGTTAAAGAAGGTATCGAGGCGTGTTCGCAAGTCTTCTAAAGCCGACGGCGCCAACCCGCGGACTAAGCGGTGCGCCGGTAAAATGACGAGTCCCGGGTCAGCCATATCTACCAACGTCATCATCACGAAGTCGTAGGGGGCTTCCATAACCCCTTGGATAGCTGTACTATGTTTTTCCCGCTGATACGACAGGGCGCTTTCGTAGCGGTGATGTCCGTCGGCGATATAGAGTGGCTGGTCGGCCAGACAGGATTTTATCTGGTTAATAGTTTTTTCATCGGTTAATGTACAGATACGATGGCTCTCGCCGTCGACGTTTGAAGCATTAAAAGCCGGCTTATGGCGTGTCGCAGTAGTTAATATGGTACTGATTACCTTATCTCTATCTTCATAAAGCGCCATAATGGGGCTGGTATTCGCCTGAAGCGTCCAGAGCATTGTCAGGCGGTCGCTTTTAGCTTTAGCGAGTGTGCCTTCATGAGGACGGACAATCATTTTACTCCAGTCCTCAAGCTTGACGAGGCAATAAAGATTGTAGCGATGTACGGATTTACCTTGACGGTTGAAGGTATGCTCGTCGATGTAAATACCAGGTTTCTCATCCGCGATGAGAATATGTTTTTCGAGCCAGCTTTTTAACGTTGCCGCGGTGCGGGTGTATTTATTGAAAGTGTCTTTATCCTGCAGCTGCTCTTTGCCAAATTCGATGCGGACGAAGTTATAGTCGCTGCGCTGATAAAGCTCCTGCTGCAATTGAGGCGTAATAATATCGTAAGGCGGGCAGATGACCTTCGCCAAGTCTTTAACTAGAGCGGGATTATAATGTAAACCTCGGAAAGGACGAATGTCTGCCAAAAGTAACTCCTTGTGGTATTGGTTACTAGACAAGTTTAACTTATAGCGTAGAAATGAAGCAAGTGGTTCAGCTATACTAATAATGTGATAATCCGTAAATTGACCGTTGGACCTTATGCCAGCAACTGCTATGTCGTTGGCGATGAAGCGAGTAAAGAGGGGATGATTATCGACCCCGGCGCTAACGCTCCGGAAATATTAAGGACGGTCGAAAAGCTGGGACTTAAGATAAAGCTAATTATACTTACTCATCGCCACCCTGACCACGTTGGTGCAGCAGGGCAGGTATTAAAGGGCACTAAAGCCGAGCTGGCTGCCCATACCGAATGCGCCAAATACCTGCCGCAGTCACCAAGCTACGTCTTTGAAGAGCCTTTTGAAGGAGCACCCAAGCCGACGCGTATCCTTAAAGACGGTGACGCTATAAATATTGGAGGTTTAAACTTTAAGGTGCTGCATACGCCCGGTCATACGCCCTGCGGCATTAGTATTGTAGGGGAGGGGCATGTCTTTACGGGGGATACGCTTTTCAACTACGGCATCGGGCGGTACGACCTGATTGACGGCGACTATAACGCGCTTATTAAAGGTATTAAAACGAAGCTGTTAACGCTACCGCCGGAAACCGTCGTTCATCCCGGGCATGGGCCGGATACCACGATAGCTACCGAGATCAGGGCGAATACCTTCTTAAGATAGTTACTAACAAGATGACAATCTTTTACTATTAGTTATAGCCAACCTTGGTTAATAGTTCAGCCGGCGGTACTTCTGGTTTCATAGGATTCTTTATAAAATTGTGGTAGCTATCCGCCATTTCGGTAGTAGATTTTCCCGAAGCTATGTCTTGCTTTGTTAGGGCAAATATTTTTTCTTCAAAGGATTCTATCGGTTTTAAAGTTAAAACCCAGGCTTGTAGTTTATACTCTATGTCTATTGTTTCTAGCGATGATAACTTTGACCACTTTGGACCTTTACTCAAGTACGTTAACCAATGAGCATAAATCCAGGCAGCTTGGTCCGACAGCTCTTCTAATTCAGGGTGTTTAGCCTTCCACTCTCGAATCTCTTCAATACTCAGTGGAAGCCCTAGTTCAAGCCCCTGGAGGTCACGTTCAAACATCCGTTTTTGCGTTGCCATAAGCATGGCGAAATGCATTGCCTTTGTACCGTCTCCCACATTTGTTTGTAAGCTTTTATGAATCATAGGCCAATTACCAACAGGATTTAAAGAGGAGATTATCTGGCCTGTTTGCCGGGCAGTGGCATATTCCCAAAGGTCCATAACAATTTTGGCATCCAGTTCATAAACTTCAAATACCTCTTTAGTTTTAAATATCTGTTTAGATAATTCAGATATTTGTTCATCTGTTGCATACATATTGGCTACGTCTTTTAACTCAACGACATCGGAAAACAGGGTATGCAGTTGGGCGACCCACCTTGCCTCGCGAATAGTAAAAGGTATACCTGCGGCAAAATACAATTTCCAAACACGCAGTACGGCCGGCATGGCTTCCGTATTTATCACATGCTTGAGAGTCGAGCCGATTGACCAGGGAGTATCCAGTTCTTTTTGCTCCTCCGGCCGTTTTTCCAGTCCTTTCCGCGCCAGCCTTAAAATTTCTTGAGTCTTCCGAATACCAGGAACGTGCAGGTTATCCTTATTAGTTGCTTTGAGCCTAAAGGAAACGGAATTAATCACCTTTTTGGCTATTGGCTCTTGCCCCCTTTGCATCATTTCCCACCATACCCAAATTATCAATTGCTTAATTTCTGGCGTAATCCTGGGTCCTCCCATATTAACCTCCTGCTACTAAACGATATTTTAAAGCTATCTAAAAGCATAAACGCACAGATAATACGTATAAATAGCAATAATAATGAGCCTAACATACAATAATATACACCTATAACGCATATTTGTCAAGTAGTAATTCGAAAATATATGTAAAAAATAAAAATCAAATAAAAAGAGGCGAGTAATAAACTCGCCCCTTCTATATATTAGAGTAATGAGTCTAAATAAACAGCGGGCACATCACCAGCGTAATGGTCGCCAAAAGCTTTACCAGCACGTGCAGCGAGGGTCCGGCGGTATCTTTAAGCGGGTCGCCCAGCGTATCACCGACAACCGCCGCCTGATGGGCGAAGCTCTTTTTACCCAGTACCACACCGTTTTCGTCTTTAAGCTGGCCGTCCTCAATCATTTTCTTAGCGTTATCCCAGGCACCGCCGCCGTTGTTCATGAACGACGCCATCATAATGCCGCCAATAGTACCGACCATCAGCACGGCCGCGACGACCATCGCGGCATCGTAGCCCAGGGGTAGGTATTTGAAAACCACGCCGATAATGATTGGAGCCAGAATAACCAGTAGCCCGGGAGCTATCATCTCACGCAGTCCGGCGCGGGTGGTGATGTCTACCGCTTTACCGTAATCGGGCTGATGGGGATGGGCGGGGTCTTTAGGATTAAGTATTTCGGGGTCAGCGCGGAACTGGCGTCGGACTTCCTCGATGATTTTCGAAGCGGTTTTACCGACCGCCTTAATCGCCCAGGAGCTAAAGAGGTAAACAATCATCGCAGCGAGTAATGCACCGACGAAAACCTCGATACGAGCAATATTAACGACAGTGTATTGTCCTTCGACGCCGAACTTTATCAGCGATACTCTATCCAGGTAAGCCTGGAAGAGCAGGAAGGCTGCCAGACCGGCCGAAACCATCGCGTAGCCCTTGGTTAAAGCTTTGGTGGTATTACCGACGGCATCCAGCCGGTCGGTAATCTTCCGCACGTTTTCACCTGCACCCGCCATCTCGTTAATACCGTTGGCATTATCGGTAATCGGTCCGAAGGTGTCCATCGATAAAACATAGGGGCAAGTCATTAACATGCCCATCGTAGCGACGGCCGTGCCGAAAGCGCCGGCACCCTGAACACCGCTTTGAGAGCCCATCCAGTAGGCTAGCAAAAGAGATATGCCGATGACCATGGCGGTAGGGAAGGTAGTGGAAAAACCGACTGACATGCCCATGATGATATTGGTGGCGGGTCCCGTTTTTGACGCCTCGGCAATATCGCGTACCGGTCGATAGCGCCACTCGGTGTAATATTGCGTGACGAAAATAATGACGATACTGGCAACAATGCCGACCATTCCAGCGCCGAATAGCCACCAGTTATCCAGCATATAGTAGACGGTAAGCGCCAGCCCAACTATAGAAAGCGCGATAGCGATAAAGTAACCGCGGTTAAGCGCAGCCATGGCGTTTTCATTTTCTTTAGCCCTAACACAGAGGATACCTATCATACTAGCAATCATACCAAAACCGCGTACGCAGAGTGGGAAAATCACCCAGGCAACGTTTTTCGTAGCCATATAGGCTAAAACGCCGAGAATCATCGCGCCGATATTTTCGGCAGCGGTGGATTCAAAAAGGTCGGCGCCGCGGCCGGCGCAGTCGCCTACATTATCGCCAACCAGGTCGGCAATCACGGCGGGGTTGCGGGGGTCATCTTCGGGAATGCCGGATTCTACTTTACCGACGAGGTCGGCGCCGACATCGGCGGCTTTAGTGTAAATACCCCCGCCGAGTTGGGCGAATAAGGCGACGAAGCTAGCCCCAAAACCGAAACCGACAATCAGGTGTGGTGCTATCTGCGGATTTTCGTTGCCGCCATAGGCGAAGAAGATTGCCGTTACGCCGATAAGGCTTAAAGCGGTGATAAGGAAACCGGATACCGCGCCGCCTCTAAGAGCGACCTGCACAGCTTCTTTAAGACTTCTTTGAGCGGCAGCGGCACAGCGCACATTAGATTTAACGGCGATATACATACCGATAAAACCCGATAAACCTGAACAGAATGCGCCGACGAGGAAGGCTATCGACGTACGCCAGCCAACGTCTAAAGCGCTGTAGCCGTATTGCTCGATGCCGGTGTGGCCTAATGCACCGACCAGCACGCCGATGATAACGGCAATCGCTATAGAAAACATGGCGATGGTGCTGTACTGGCGCTTGAGGAATGCCCATGCTCCTTTAAAAATAATATCCCCGATTTCTTTCATTCTCAGGGTTCCGGTGGGACGCTTCATTACATTACGGATCAGGAAAATGGCGAAGATGATGGTGATTATGCCGGCTGTGGGTACAATCCAAAAGATGCTAGGAAGTGACATAATTCCTCCCTTTCCCGGTTTATTTAAGAAGGGACGTTATTTTCCAAACTTAATGCGGGGTAAACTGGCTTCTTTCATGGTGTCAGCAAATGTCCAGAAGTAAGCCTCTCCACCATATATCTGGAACACTGCCAGTAGGGGATTATCAGGGGTGGTGATACCCATATCTTTCACGAAAGGTCTTTCTTCGATACAGCGCGCCCGGATGGCATTATCAGTGATTATTTTCGCCTTCCCGGAGACGCGCATAACCTTACCGAAGTCTTTGGACTGGAAATAAATTTCCACTTTAGGATTCTTTTGTAATTGTTTATAAAAAGCCTTGACCGTCTGCCCCTGGAACCAGAAGCCATTTTCATCGGCATACCACATGCCCAGGCATCGAACTCTGGGCTGGTCGCCTTCAGCAGTAGCGAGGTAGCATGTTTTGTTTTCGTTAGCGAATTGAATACAGTCTTTAAAGTCCATGGTCATCTCCTTTTGGGGTTATTTGCCGCTCTTGGGGTCCCATTTTAGGTCCTTGTAGCGTTCTCTTATTTTAGGCTTTTCAATCTTGCCGGTAGGATTACGCGGTACGTCGCCGAACTTGATAATCCTTGGCCAGGCGTATTTAGGCAGCATAGGCTCGAAGTAAGCCCTCATTTCTTCTTCGGTGAGGGTCACGCCTTCTTTAGGCTGGACGACAGCCGCAACAACCTCGCCGTATCTTTCATCCGGCACGCCGATGATGGCGACATCTTTAACCTTTGGCTGGCCGATGAGCACGGACTCGAGGTCGACAGGATAGATATTCTCGCCGCCGCTGATGATGAGGTCCTTCTTGCGGTCAATATAAGAGATAAAGCCTTCTTCGTCTTGCTTCACCAGGTCGCCGGTGTAAAGCCAGCCGTCTTTAAGCGTTTCGGCGGTTTTTTCAGGATTTTTGTAGTAGCATTTCATGACGTTGGCACCGCGTAGAATGACTTCGCCAACCGTACCCGGCGGCACATCATTGCCTTTATCATCGACGACGCGGGCATCGATATTAAGGCGGGGGTAGCCGAAAGAGCCGAGTTTATGCAGGTTTTCGAGGCCCAGGTGCATACAGGGTCCCGCCGACTCGGTAAGTCCGTAGTTTTCTTCGTACTGTACTTTATCGAAATATTTTAAGAACCGCCTGACTAACACAGGGGGAATAGGCTGGGCGCCGGAATGTACCAGCCTTACCGAGCTGATGTCGTAATCTTTTAAGTTCATTTCGCCGCGGTCTAAAGCTGTAACGACATCCTGCAACCAGGGCACCAGTAACATACAGATGGTGACTTTTTCCTTATGGATAAGCTCCATAATTAGTTTAGCGGTCACTCTCTCGCCGCCAGTGGTCATTACCGCTCTGCTGCCGCCCATCAGGCTACCGAACCAGTGCATCTTGCCGCCGGTATGGTAAAGGGGCTGAATCAGCAGGAAGCAGTCCTTACGGTTTTCACGGTGGGAGAAGTTCTCGTTAACGGCGGTATGTTCGAGACTGCGATGGCATAGAAGGGTGGCTTTGGGGTCACCGGTAGTGCCGGAAGTAAAGTATAAACCCGCTTCATCCTCGCCAGTTAGCTGGATTTTCGGAGCGACAGGGGATGATTTCTTTAGGGCTTCTTCAAAAGGCTCCATACCCTGCGGTACTTTTTCGCCGACGAAAATATAGTGTTTAACGGTCTTAAGCTCGGAATGAATTTCAGCTATTCTATCGATAAAATCCTGGTCGAGGATTATCACTTTCGGTTCGGCGATATCGATGCAGTATTTTATCTGGCGAGCGATGAATCTAAAGTTCAGCGGCGCGGCGATAGCGCCGGCTTTCAGGATTCCGAAATATGCTTCCAGCCAGTTAGCGGAATTCATCATCAGGTGGATAACGACATCACCTTTCTTAATACCTCGTTCGATAAGAGCGTTGGCGACGCGATTAGCCCTTTCGTCGAATTCTTTCCAGGTAACTTCTTTACGAAAACCCTTACTGGGCGTGACCTCAACCAGGGCGATATTTTTGGGAATTAATCGTGCATTTCTAGCGAGAATTTCTGTTATGGTCATGAGCCGGCTCCTTTAATCTATGTCAATATTCAATGATTTTACTAAAGGAAATAGGCGGATTAGCGAGAGAAAAATCAACCATACGGTTGCCATCAGAAGGCATGGTGAACACGATTGATTATAATATTTTTCGGCAAGTTGTGTCAATTCAGTTAGCTTTGTGAGGTATCTGTTCCTATGTTATAATTTAAGCAAGGAAAAATATATGTTCGAGCAGTTAGATAAAATTGAAAAGCGTTACCTTGAGATAGATGAGAAACTGTCAAGACAGGAGGTTGCTACTGATATCAGCCAGGTGCAGACGCTTTCGCAGGAAAGGGCTAAACTGGGTGATATCGTTAAGAAATACCGCCAGTATAAGAAAGCGGCTAAAGAACTTGAAGATATAAAAGGAATGGGTAGTGCTGGTGGCGACGAGGAAATGGCGGCGCTGATTAAGCAGGAGAACGCTGCTTTACAGGCTAAAATCAATGAATTGACCGAAGAACTGCGGTTAGCCCTGTTACCTAAAGACCCGAACGACGAAAAGGACATTATGGTAGAAATCAGGGCGGGGACGGGTGGTAACGAAGCGGCGCTTTTCGCCGCCGACCTTTTTCGCATGTACAGCCGCTACGCGCAAAGTCAGGGCTGGAAAACCGATATCATCAGCGCCAGTGAAAGCGGTATCGGCGGCTTTAAAGAAATCATCTTCGAAGTGCGAGGCAAAAACGCCTATAGCCGTCTAAAATTCGAAAGCGGCGTCCACCGTGTCCAGCGGGTGCCGGTTACTGAAGCTTCAGGCAGGATTCATACCTCGACGGCGACAGTAGCCGTGCTGCCCAAAGCGGAAGAAGTTGATATTAAAATCAACCCGGACGACTTAAGAATCGATATCTTTCACAGCGGGGGAGCAGGCGGACAGAACGTAAATAAAGTCGCTTCGGCGATACGCGTGACCCACCTGCCGACTGGCATGGTTGTCGTCTGCCAGGACGAGCGCTCACAGTTACAAAATAAAATAAAAGCGTTATCTGTCTTGCGTACCCGTCTGCTGGACATCGAACGGCGTAAGCAGGAAGAAGCGATAACCTCGCAGCGCCGTTCTCAAGTCGGTACCGGCGAACGAGCCGAAAAAATCCGCACCTATAACTACCCGCAGGACCGCATCTCCGACCACCGTATCAATCTGACGCAGCATAACCTGCCGCGCTTTATGGACGGCGACATGGACGCGCTTATCGACGCCCTGGCGACCGCCGAGCACGCCAGACATCTTGAGGAACAAAAGGTATGAACCGTAAAGAAGCGTTAGACGAAGCCAGAAAACTCCTCTCTAAAAATAACATTGATGATGCCGCTTTAGAAAGCGAAATTCTCTTAAGAGTTGTACTTAAACTCGGTCGCGCTCAGCTTTTCTTAGAACTCAATCGAGATATCAATACCTCGGACTTTAATAATTTTATAAAACTCGTAAAACGACGTATTAGAGGTGAGCCGACTGCGTACATTGTCGGTATAAAAGAATTCTATGGATTCGACTTTGTCGTCAATAAAAACGTTTTAATACCGCGTCCCGAAACCGAATTGATGGTTGAACAGGCTATCAGTCTTTGTCGCCAAAATAACTATTCTAAAGTAGCGGATGTTGGGACGGGTTGTGGGGCGATTGCCGTTAGTCTGGCGATGTATTTACCAGCTATTAACATATTCGCTACCGATATTTCGTCCCAAGCCCTAAAAGTAGCGAAACACAACGCTACTAGACATAGTGTAATTGATAGGATAACTTTTTTAAAAGGGGATATGTTAAAGCCGCTAAACGAGCCCGTCGATCTTATCGTAGCCAACTTGCCGTATGTGAAAACAGTTGACATTAAAGGTTCTTTATGCTTTGAGCCGCGACGAGCATTAAACGGTGGTAAAGACGGATTATACAAAATAGAAGAGTTTTGTAGTCAGCTAGGTGAAAAGCTTAATCGTAAAAATAGTCTGCTTTTAGAAATAGGGCAGGGTCAGGCGGAAGACGTAAAACTAATTTTACATAAATATTTTATCAAAGGTGTAATCAACTTTTATAAAGACCTGCACGGTATCGAGAGGGTTGTTTACTTTCGTTTGACATAGCTTCGAAGACAATGATAAATTATGGCTGAATCCCCGTGACTTTTAGTAAGGATTAAACGTGAATATAATCGTTTGCGTGAAACAGGTTATCGACCCCGAAGCACCGCCCGCCAGCTTTAAAATCGATGTGGCGAATAATAAAGCCGAGATGAAAGGCGCGCCACCGGTTATCGACCCCTACGGCGAGTTTGCCGTTGAAGCAGCCCTGCGTCTTAAGGAAGCCAAAGGCGGTAAAATTACGATAATCAGCCTGGGTGTCAACTTATTACGGGAAGTCATCAAAAAACCGCTGGCGATGGGCGCCGATGAGCTCATTCTGCTAGAAGACGAAGCTTTTACTAAAGGCGACGGCTGGACGACTTCTTACGCTTTAGCCGCGGCGATTAAGAAAAAGGGAGAGTTCGACCTGATTTTATGCGGACGCGAGGCATCGGATACTAACGCCGGGCAGACCGGACCTGCCATCGCCGAGATACTTGGACTTTCCTGTATTACTTTAGCGCGTAATATAGAGTCAAGCGATAATCAAATCAAAGTCGAAAGGGTCACTTCGTCCGGCTATGACGTTATCGAGTCAACGCTGCCGGCTGTCGTGACCGTCAGTAACGAAATCGGTCAACCGCGCTATCCTACGATTAAAGGCATTATGGCGGCGAAAAAGATTGAGCTGATTATCTGGAAGTCCGCCGATATCGGTTTCGATGTCAATATCGCCAAACAAAAGACTATAGTTACCAAGCTCTTTCAACCGGTGCACGAAGCTAAGTGCGACTTCGCTAGCGGCGAGACTCCGGAAGAAATGGCGGTTAACCTGGCAACCAAACTTAGAGGGGCTAAGGTAGTTTAATTTGAGGTTATATCATGTCGGATAATAAAGGCGTAGCCGTATATTGTGAGATAAAAGATAATAAATTCCTGACGATTGCTGCTGAAGGAATCGGCATCGGTAGAAAGTTGGCGGATAGTCTGGCACAGGAGCTCTCTGCTATTATCATCGGCAGCGGTATCGGCGATTTAGCCAAGCAGGCTATTTCTTTAGGCGCGGATAAAGTCTATGTCGTTGACGACGCGCAGCTTAAAGATTATCAGCCGGACGCCTATCTCGATGTACTGGAAAAAGTCACGACACAGGTCAAACCACAGATTACAATTTTAGGTCAAAGCGATAACGGACGTGAGTTAGCGCCCCGGCTGGCTTTAAGATTAGGGACGGCAGCGACGCTGGACTGTGTCGAACTGGCGATAGATGCCGCGACCAAACGGCTCCTCCAGACTAAGCCGGTTTATGGCGGCAATGCCCAGGCGATAGTCGTTACAGAAACAGACCCCCAGATTGTCACGATACGTACTAAAGCGTTTTCCGCTATTACCCCAGATAACTCAAGAAAAGGAGAAATCGTTAATCTACCAATAAAAATTGATGCTTCGGTCATCAAATCCCGGATTACCAACCGCGTAGTCGAAGACGTTGCCGGCATAAAAGTTGAAGACGCGTCGATAGTGGTAGCTGGAGGGAGGGGTATCGGTAGTGCGGATGGTTTTAAACAATTGGAGGAGCTGGCGAAACTCTTGAAAGGCGCCGTAGGCGCCAGCCGACCTCCCTGTGATAATAACTGGATAGCCGATACAGCGCAGGTGGGCTTAACGGGTAAAATCATAGCCCCGGAAGTCTATATCGCCGTAGCTATCTCCGGCTCGAGCCAGCACATGAGTGGTTGCTCCGGCGCTAAAACAATTGTAGCGATTAACAAAGATAAAGAGGCTAATATCTTTCGCTACGCGCGATTTGGGGTGGTTGGGGACTGGAAAAAAGTTATACCGGCTTTTGCACAAAAGTTGAAGGAATTATTGGCTTCTTAAAAAAGAATAAAAACTATACCAAAATGTCATTCCCGCGAAAGCGGGAATCCACATTTAGCTTAATTCGAATCACTGGATTCCCGATCAGGTCGGGAATGACGTATATTTTTAAGCCTTTTCGGCTTTTTCCGCCTGTTTCTGGGCGATGAGTTTCTGGGTAATGTTTGCCGGGACTTCTTCATAATGGTCGAATTCCAACATATAAGTAGCCCTGCCCTGAGTCATCGACTTAAGGTCAATGCTGTAGCGCTGGATTTCGGCTAGCGGTACCTGCGCCTCGATAACGTTAGTACCTCCCTCGGGATTCATTCCTAACACTCGTGCGCGTTTGGTATTAAGGTCGCCGATAATATCGCCGGTGAGGTCGTTAGGCACAGTTACCTTTAAGTTCATTATCGGCTCTAATAATATTGGCCGTCCGTCGGCGAGTCCTTTCTTAAAAGCACCGGCGCCGGCGATTTTAAAGCAGATTTCTGAAGAATCGACGGGATGGAAGCTACCGTCATAAAGTATGGCTTTAACACCTATGACAGGATAGCCGGCCAGACAACCCTCGTTATAGGCTTCGACAACACCTTTTTCGACAGCGGGGATATAGTTTCGCGGTACCGAGCCGCCGACAACCCTTTCGTCAAATTCGCAGGGACCGCGGTCAGGTTTAGGTTCAAGCTCCAGTAGAACATGGCCATATTGACCATGGCCGCCGGACTGCTTCTTATGTTTATATTCGGCTTTAGAAGTTGTAGTGATGGTCTCGCGATAAGGCACTTTAGGAATTGCCAGCTCGACGTTCACGCCGAATTTCCGCTGCATCTTTTCGGCGGCTACCGAGAGGTGCGTATCGCCCATACCGGAGAGGATGGTCTCACCCGTGCCTAATTCACGGTGAACCTTAAGAGTCTGGTCCTCTTCGGTGAGACGCGATAAAGCCGAACCCATTTTATCGATATCGGTCTTGGTTTTAGGATAGACGGCTTCGCGGAAAATAGGCTTGGGGAAGACGATAGACGTTAGTTTCATCTGTTTATCCTGGGTGCAAAGGGTATCGCCGGTAGCAGTAACGTTTAATTTTGCCACCGCCCCGATATCCCCCGCCCTGATTTCAGTAACCGGTTCCTGGGTTTTACCGCGCATCATATAAAGCTGTCCGATACGCTCGTTAGCGCCTTGGTTGGCGTTATATGTCTGCGAGTTGCTGGAGATTACCCCATTATAGACACGGAAGTAAGTTAGTTTGCCGACATAGGGGTCGGCAGTGGTTTTAAAAACTAAAGCGGCTAAAGGCGCGGTTTCTGAAGGGTCGGTAGCGCCGCTGGCGGCAACTACCTTTTGTTCTTTAGGCAGGGGCAGATAGTCAAATATCGCGTCCATCACCTTAGTCACGGCGACGTTTTGTAGCGCCGAACCGGCTATTATGGGAACGATTTTACCGCTGACAACGCCTTTTCTTAAGGTAGCTGTCAACTCTTCGAGGGAAAGCTGTTCGCCGCCGAGGTATTTTTCGATGAGTTTATCGTCGACTTCGGCGATAGCTTCGACAAGTTTTTCACGGTAGGCTTCCGCCTGCGCTTTAACTTCGGCGGGAACTTCGGCTTCTTTAGTCGGGGAGCCGATATAGGCTTTCATCGTCAGCAGGTCGACGACGCCCTTGAAGCTGGATGCCGCGCCGATGGTTATCTGGATAGGATAGCACCGGCCGCCGAGCTTGGTTTTAACTTCGTTAACGACCTTAGCGAAGTCGGCGTTTTCGCGGTCCATCTTATTGATGTAAACCAGACGGGGCAGTTTAGCTTCTTCGCAATAGTCCCAGACCATCTCGGTGCCGACTTCGACGCCAGACCTGGCGCAAACGGTGATAATTGCGCCTTCGCTAACGCGCATCGCGGCTTTGACTTCGCCGACGAAATCGGCATAACCCGGGGCATCGAAGATGTTAATCTTTCTATCCCGCCAGGTTAACGGTAAAATCGAAAGGTTAATGCTTATGCGGCGCTTGGCTTCATCAGGGTCGTAGTCCGATGTCGAAGAGCCGTCATCTACTTTACCCAGGCGGTTGATAGCCCCGGCATCAAAAAGCATCGCCTCGGAAAGCGATGTTTTACCGGCACCGCCGTGGGATAACAATACAACGTTGTGGATATTCTCCAGCCCATATTTAGGCATGTTTACACCTGCTCTCTATATTCTTCGGTTAACATTATACGCGCAGACGACCGAATACGGCAAATTTAGGGTAGTCAGCCTAATGAGACTGTTAAATGAATTTATCTTTGATAACGATTTCGGTCAATTCCTTACGCGGCGGGGCTTTACCGGGCTGTTCGGGGACGCCGACGGGGAAAAAGGCAACGGCGCGGTAACCTTGGGGCACATTGAGGATTTTTTCCGCCTTAGGGGCATCGAAAGCGCCGATAATTACGGCGCCTAAACCGAGACCGTGTACCGCCAGCAGCATATTTTCTATTGCCAGGGCGGCGTCGAACATAAACCAATCGCCTTTATCGGTAGCGTATTCGAGCTGGCTGGCGCCATGTTTAATGCCGGCAATACCGGTCTGGGCGCAAACAACGATAACGACCGGGGCGATATTCACGGCGTTAAGGGCGGGATTATTTATTTCTCTATCCGGCAGCTTAACCGTCATTAGCGTTGCGGCTAACTGTGACTTTATTTTGGCATCGCGTACGACGACGAAGCGCCAGCATTGCGTATTCGCCCAAGAAGGCGCCCAGCGTCCAGCTTCGAGTATCGCTTCTATTTGAGTATCATCAATCGGGTCGGCTTTAAGACGCCTAACGCTCCGGCGGTTATTAATTGCCTCGAAAAGTTCCATTAATTACTCCTCATTATTTAGCAAATTTGTCCATAAAAAGTACTTCGCTTAACTGTTTACGAGGTGATACCTGCCCTTTCTGGGCGGGGAAGCCGAGGGGCGTCATGGTGACGACAGTACAATGCTCGGGGACACAGAGGATTTTAGCCGCTTTGGGGGCATCGAAACCGCCGATGATTACCGTGCCCAGTCCTTTGGCACAAGCTGCCAACGTCAGGTTCTCCATAGCTAACGCTACGTCAAATAAATACCAGTATTCGGCTTTATCGGTCAGCGGTTCGCCGTCGATAGTGTAACCGGCTTTACCCTTTTCAGCGCAGATAACGATAAGTACCGGAGCCTGTCTGATAGAAGCAGCGGCGGCGTTTTCCATCCATTCGTTGTCGATTTTAACCTTATCGAGGGTGTCGGCGATTTCAGCTTTTACTTTAGGGTCGTGGACGACGATAAAGCGCCAGCACTGGATATTGCTCCAGGAAGGTGCCCAATGTGCCGCATCCAGTACCTCCAGTACGGTTTTATCATCCACAGGGTCACTCTTATATTGCCTGATGCTACGGCGGCTTTTAATAGCTTCGAAAATATCCATTGTCATCCTCCTAAAAAAGTTGATTAATTTTCCCAGGCTCCCTTGCCGATGAGGGCGACAAAACGGCAACCTCCGAGATTTTGCACCCGATTTTTATCTTTATTTTTAGTTATTTTATAGAGGTCCTGAGAATAACGCGGACCTACCGGGATAACCATCCTGCCGCCGATTTTCAACTGGTCGAGCAGGTCTTCCGGTATTTCCGGGGCGCTGGCGGTAACCATGATAGCGTCGTAAGGAGCTTGTTGCTGCCAGCCCAGGGTTTTTTCGGCGAGGTGTATTGTGACATTTTTTATCTTTAGACTATCCAGGACTCGGCTGGCTGATTCGGCTAAAGCCGGTATGCGCTCTACGGAGATTACCGACTTCGCTAACGCCGCGAGGATAGCCGTCTGGTAGCCGCTACCGGTACCGACTTCGAGTACCTTTTCTTGACCTTTGAGTTCTAAAGCTTCGGTCATCAGGGCAATGATATAAGGTTGGGATATTGTCTGTTCGTAACCGATTGGTAACGGACCGTCTTCGTAAGCCAAGTGACGGCTTACCGCCGGTACGAAAAGTTCACGCGGTGTACGCTCTATCGCGGCCAAGACGCGTTTATCTCGAATCTCGGTATCGAGTTGCTTCAGCAGTTCGGCTCTAGCCGCTTCTAAGTCCTTCATGGCAGCCGCGAAGCCCATTATTTTAGAAATATATACAAAACAATCAGGATGACAACGACAATTGCTGTTAGAATACCGATTCTCTTAAGGTCACCGGTGATAAACTCGTAATGGAGGGGTAAAGCTCCTGAAGCAACCGCCTTTTTCGGTAACGGCGGCGGTTGTTGCATAGGAGTGGCGGCAACTGGTGCAGCCGCCGGCATACTGCCCGCCGCAGGTTGCATTACTCCTGTTTGTTGTTGCATCATACCCGTGGCCGGCTGTATCATGCCTTGGCCCTGTTGCGTCATGTTCATTTGCTGCTGATGCTGTCGCATCTTTTGCATTCTTCTGAACTTGCCTTTACCGTGTCTATGTTTGGACATCCGTTTACCTCCGGTTGTATCTGCTATTTAGCTCTGGGATGGGACTTATCATAGCTACGTCGTACCTGGTCGGTAGTCAGGTGAGTATAAACCTGCGTTGTTGATATATTAGCATGTCCCAGCAATTCCTGCACCGACCTTAAATCGGCGCCACCGCTTAACATATGTGTAGCAAAACTATGACGCAGCGTATGGGGACTGATTTTTGAACTTAGTCCAGCCATCTTAGCGTATTCCTTTAATTTTTGCCAGAAACCCTGTCGGGTTAACCTGTCCCCGCGGGCATTAAGGAACAGGGCATTTTCCTGCTTGCCATGAGCCAGCTTGGGGCGGTATTCTTCGACATAGGTTTTTACCGCGGTGGCGATTTTTTCATATAGGGGGATAATGCGTTCTTTCCGTCCCTTACCGAAGCACCGTACAAAGTAGTTGCCTTCGGTATTAACGTCGCCGAGGTTTAGAGCCACCAACTCGCTAATTCTCATACCGCTGGCATAAAGTAATTCCAACATCACGCCGTCGCGTTTAGCCTCCGAGGTGGATAGTTTCGCCGGCTGTTCTAATAAAAGCCGTACTTGTTCTAGCGGTATCGGCTTGGGAAGAGCTTTACCGACGCTCGGGGTACTCATGTTCTCGGTGGGGTCGGTTTTTATCTGTCCTTCCGCGACCATAAAGCCGAAGAAAGACCTGGCGGCCGCTACTTTACGGGCCATTGTCGTGGCGACATAGCCCCGTTCTTTAAGGTGGAGCATGTAGCTTAGCATATGCTGCCGATTGAATATCGCCCAATTGGATATCCCTTGACTGCCAGCGAAATCCGCCAGCCCGCTTAGGTCATTATGATAGGCGGAAATGGTATGCTCGGAATATCCTTTCTCAACTGCTAGATAATGCAGGAAATTTTCAACTGCTTCTTTCATAATATCACCTCTTAGCCGGAGTTTTTACCGGTGATGCCTAGTTGACTCTAAATAAACATTTTAACATAATATTGCCAATTAAAAAAGTACCGCGTCCAGAAAATTTGGGTAATTGCCTGTACTAAATCATAGGGGTATCTGGTTGACTTCGCTAATAATACCCGTCAAAATGGGGTAGAAACTTGAAACTTTAAACCATATATATGAACGCACAATTAGCGGTTTATTTCACCATCGTCGGCATCGCTATCGGTAGCTTTTTAAATGTCTGCATCGACCGTCTGCCGATAGGTAAATCATTAATCTCTCCTCCTTCTCACTGCGATAGCTGCCAGCGCAGATTAGGGATACTGGACATGATTCCGGTGTTTAGCTATCTGATATTGCGCGGACGTTGCCGTTATTGCGGCGCGCGTATTCCTATCAGGGTTTTTCTTGTCGAAGCGCTTTGTGGAATATTGTTTTTACTGGTTTTTTGGCGCTACGGTTTAACGGCGCAATTCGGCGTGACGGCTTTCTGGTGCTGTGTGTTCCTGGTGATTATCTTTATCGATTGGGAAAAACAGCTTATCTTGAATAAAATAACTTATCCGGCATATGTTATCGCCCTGATTATCCTGGCGGTTCACACTTATGTACCAGGTGCCAATTTGATGCCACCAGAGGCTACCATTATTAATGGTGTAGCCAGTGCCGCAGTGCTGTTCGCCGTATTTTTGATAATAGTACTCATTACTCCTAAAGGGATGGGGATGGGAGACGCCAAACTGGTGGCATTGATTGGTTTGGTCAGCGGGTTCCCGCTGGTAATATTTTCCATGGTTGTAGGGGTGGTGCTCGGGGGTATCGTAGCGGCTGTGTTATTAGCGACGAAGAAAAAAGGTCGTAAGGACGTCATTCCTTACGGTACTTTCCTGGGTATCGGACCAATAATAGCTTTGGTATTTGCGGCAGATATCATAAACTGGTATCTGCCATTCTTCCAGAATTAGCTAATTCTGTTATAATAATTAACAAAAGGGCTGGCCCATTTTTATGGACGAGCCCTATAGGTGTTTGTGTAAAATGCCAGAATTAAGTCAATTATTAAAGCTAATCGAGTCCATGCCAGCTTACCAAGGGTTGTTGGATTCGCTTAAACAAAAGAATAGTAAAAATATAGTTACTCTAAGTGCTGCGCGGCCTTTTTTAGTAGCATCATTATACAAAAACTTACAGATCCCCATATTATTAGTTACCGCCCAGCCGGAGCAGGCTAAAAAATTGCAGGAACAGCTAACCAGTTGGTGCCATAATAAAGCAGTTTATCTTTTCCCGGAGCAGGACGTTCTGCCTTATGAACGCTTAACGCCTGATATCACTACCGAAATAGAGAGAATCAAGGTGTTTTCGGCTCTGACGGGGTATCGTCGAGGAGACGATAACGCTACAGCGCCCTTGGTGGTAACGTCGGCGGCGGCTTTAATGTCGCGTACCGCTACCTACGAGGATTTTTCGACTTCAAATTTCATTGTCGAAGTCGGCACGAAGATTGAGCTTTTTAAATTACTGGCGGACTTCGAAATGATGGGCTACCGGATGGAGAATATCGTGGAAATCCCCGGCACGATGAGCCACCGCGGCGGTATAGTCGATATTTTCCCACCTACCTTCTCGAACCCCATCCGCCTGGAGTTTTTCGGGGAGACTATCGAAAGTATCCGTACGTTCGACCCCACCACCCAGCGTTCGGTAGAAAAAATCCAAACAATTAGAATTGAACCGGCTTCGGAGCTATTATTGCCCCGCCGTATGGATAAAATCGCCCTTGAAGATACCTTACAAAGTATCGACCTGACGGGCTGTATCGCCGAGGTTAAACAACAGTTTCAACACGATAAAGAGATATTCCTCGCCGGTCAGTTTTTACGCGAGGCCCAGTTTTACGCACCGCTTTTTAACAAAGGAAAAATTCTCGATTACCTGTCTTCTGATGCCTTAATCATTCTCGATGAACTATCATCGATAACAGGTGCCGCCGGTGAACTGGATGCCGAAGCCGTCCAGTTACGTTCGGAGAAGCAGGAGCGCGGTGAACTGCCCCGCAACTTCCCCACCCCTTATTTTACCTGGAATAAGCTCGAACCGATTATTAAAGACAAACAAGCCCTAAGTTTAGAATCCTGGGGGGTTGAGGAGGGGCTAGACTTTATTTCAGCGCCGAACTATATGGGCAAATTACCAAATTTCATTAGTAAAACCATTGAGCTGTTAAGCCAGCAAAAACGTGTTATCATCGTTAGTCACCAAAGTAATCGTCTATCTGAACTCTTCGATGAAAAAGACATCGTCGCCGCTCCGGTCGAAGAAGTCACTCAATTACCCGACCCCGGCACGATGGTTTTAGTGCAGGGTTCTTTGCCGGAAGGGTGGATAATGGGTGGAGAGACGTATCTCTTCACCGATGCCGAGATATTCGGTTTCGTTAAACAGCGTCGCCTTGTCAAAAAGCAGCCGTCGGCGCGTCATAAAGTCTCGCTGGACTTTGTTCCGGATGACTATGTCGTCCATATCGAACATGGCATCGGCAAGTTTATCGGCGTAACGAAGTTGAATACAGCCGGCAGCGATAAAGAGTACTTGATGCTGCAGTATGCCGGTAACGATATCCTCTACGTTCCTACTGACCAAATCGATAGGGTCAGCCGCTATGTCGGCGCCGGTGAAAGAACCCCCGTTTTAAGCCGTTTAGGCACGCAGGAATGGATAAGGACGCGTCAGAAAGCCAAGGAGGCTGCCGAGCTTTTAGCCCGCGACCTTCTACTGCTTTATGCTGCCCGTGAGGTTGTACCTGGTTTCGCCTTCTCGCGCGACACCGTCTGGCAGCAGGAGTTAGAAGCGGCTTTCCCGTACGTTGAAACGCCCGACCAGCTCGAGGCGCAGCAGGATGTGAAGCAGGACATGGAAAAGCCCAAGCCGATGGATAGACTGGTTTGCGGGGACGTTGGCTACGGCAAGACGGAGGTAGCGATACGCGCCGCTTTTAAGGCGGTCATGGACGGGAAACAGGTGGCGGTGCTGGTCCCCACGACCGTTTTAGCCCAGCAGCATTACGCAACTTTTTCCGAAAGACTGGAAGCCTTCCCGGTCAAGGTCGAGGCATTAAGCCGCTTCCGCTCCGATAGAGAACAGCGTAACATAATCAATGGTCTCACCGACGGTACGGTGGATATCTGTATCGGCACCCACCGCCTGATTCAAAAGGACGTCGCTTTTAAAAACCTGGGGCTGTTGATTATCGATGAAGAGCAGCGTTTCGGCGTCAACCATAAGGAATATTTAAAGAAAATGCGCCGCGAGGTGGACGTTTTAACCTTAAGCGCTACCCCAATTCCCCGCACCCTCCATATGTCTTTAGTGGGGGTGAGGGACATGAGTACGATGGAGACGCCGCCGGAAGCCCGCTTACCTATTAAAACTTATGTCGCCGAATACAACGACCACCTGGTCAGGGAGGTTATTTTACGTGAACTGGAACGCAACGGGCAGGTCTTTTTCGTCCACAACCGCGTACAGAGTATCGCCATGGTGACGGAAAACCTGCGCCGGTTAGTACCCGAAGCAGAAATCGTTATCGGGCATGGCCAGATGCCGGAGGATGAACTGGAAAAAGTAATGGTGGCATTTACGCAGGGTAAGGTGGATATTCTCGTCTGCACGACGATTATCGAGTCCGGTCTCGATATGCCCAATGCCAACACGATTATCATTAACAAGTCGGATAAATTCGGCTTAACGCAGCTTTATCAACTGCGCGGCAGGGTAGGACGCGGCGCTAATCTGGCTTACGCTTATTTCCTTTACGACGGTGGCAAGAGGCTCTCCGATGTCGCCCATAAACGCCTGCGCACGATTTACGAAGCCGCCGAACTAGGGGCGGGTTTTAGTATCGCCATGAAGGACCTGGAAATCAGAGGCGCCGGTACTTTATTGGGTCACCGCCAGAGCGGACATATCACCGCCGTCGGCTTCAGTCTTTATACCCGCCTCCTCGCCGAAGCGGTAGAAGAGCAGAAGGCTATTATGGCGGGTAAAGAAAAGCCAACGCCCCGTTTACCCCCACCCACGACAGATTTACCCCTCGACGCCTTTATACCGGAGAGCTATGTTGCCGATGTCGATACCCGCCTCGACCTCTATCGCGCTTTAGGCGACGTTGACTCGGTAGAAAAGCTGGATGACATTTTAAAGGAATATAACGACCGCTTCGGCAAACCGCCGGTAGAAGTACATAACCTACTTTACGCGGTGAAGATTAAAGTACTGGCGGCTAAAGCCCATATCGAGTCCATCACCACCGAGGAAGGCTATATTATCATCAGGCGCTTTCAGGGCGCTCCCTTTAACGCCCAGCGCTTTATGCAGTCCCTCGCCGACGGCGTAACGGTCGGTCATACGCAGATAAAGATTGACTATAAGAAGATAGGTAAGGGGTGGCGGGGGGTATTGGAGGGGGTAATCAGGGGACTGTTGACATAAAATCGTAGAAATGTATAATTGACAAAAACCTCTCAAATATATTACACTCACACAGATTTCCTTTATCCCGAATAAAAATCGAGAGGTAAATGTTAATGTTCTGTCCCAAATGTGGTCAACAAATCCCCGATGACAGCCGCTTCTGCCCGAAGTGCGGCAACGCTACAGTCCAGCAGGCAGCGCCCCCACCTCCGCAGCCACAGCCGGTTTATCAAGCTCCTCCGCCACAGCCAGTTTACCAGCAGCCGGTCTATGCGCAACCTATAGTAGCCGAGCGCACCAGCGGTATGTCGGTAACCGCTCTGGTATTGGGAATTATCGGTCTTATACCATGGCTGTGTTTTTTGTCTGTCTTGGCGATTATTTTCGGCGCTGTTGGTATCGGCCAAACCGGTAAAGACCCTTACCTGAAAGGCAAAGGTATGGCTGTTACAGGTCTAATCCTGGGCATCGTCAGTATCGCTTTTTGGATTATTTTTTGGGTCTGGGTCGGGACAGCTTTCTTTTGGGCTTTTTAACTCAAATCTAAATATCGACCCAACATTGTAAGATAATAAAATAAAGTGAAAAGTC
This sequence comes from uncultured Chloroflexia bacterium, assembly GCA_963759785.1. Taxonomy (GTDB): domain Bacteria; phylum Chloroflexota; class Dehalococcoidia; order Dehalococcoidales; family RBG-16-60-22; genus RBG-13-51-18. The sequence continues at coordinate 18,328 of CAVXAM010000002.1, read as the reverse complement.
CTGTTCTTCTCTACGAAGATAAACCTAAATATGACCGCTGGCTAATCAGACTCATGATAGGAGTGCCAGCGGTCATGTTAATTGCCGGGCTGGCGGTCGTTAAGGTAGATATCACCGGAACATGGACGTTATTAGGTAGCACGTTTTTTATCGGGCTGCTGTTCTGGGTGATTATGCCCCGCAGCTACCAGATACACACCGATAGATTCACCATTCAACTCGGCGGACCTTTCGTGGTGAATGTTTCTCTATTATCTATCCAAGAAGCTAATAAAGCATCGTCGTACTATGCTTTGGCTTACTGGGGAATACGCTTCGCTACCTCGATGTCCAACGTGGTGGAAATAAAGCGTAAAGGAGGGCTGAATATCATTATCTCCCCCTCCGATGCCGATACCTTTTTAGATCGCCTGGACGAGGCGCAAAGGTCTTTATCTAATAACTAAAAACCGTTATAACTGTTAAATCCCCCTCATCCGCATCCCATTGACTAACTTAGGTTCTCATTATACGATATATTATAGAGAGTATTTTTGTGAGGTAAGACGAGATATGTTTAAAAGGGTTTTCATCGTAGCATTATTAGTGATTTCTCTGGTTGGCGTATTCGGCTGTACATCCTCTGATTCCAGCCAAACACCGGCAAGCATTAAGTACATCCGCGAATCTGAAATCGCTTCGACCTGGCAGATGAAACAATTAGAATTGACCTTTAAAACCGAAATGTCCGTTACTCTTGAGCTCGCCGCCGGCGATAAAGTAGACGGGTATTATTACGTCATGACTACCAGCGGTGTTGACTTCAGCATCTCGGGTATTTCACAAATATACGCATCGGGAAAAGAAGCAAGTTCGGATAGATTTTCCTTTACTGCCAGTCAAACCCAGGGTATTGACTACAAGCTGAAATTTACGGCTACGGGCAGTGACAAGGAAGATACTATCGTTTTCCTGGAGATTATCTATCCTAAGACTGGTGAGGTGTTGGTGCCTATCGGTACTAAATAGTGGTACCTAGAGCCATTCTAATGACTATGAACCGCGTTTATAAAGCGTTGCAACCATTTTATTCTACTTTTAAAAACAGGGCTGTCTGGTTTATTGCCGATAAAGCGATACCGTTTTTTAAGCTCTGGAATTTTCATACCGCGCTGGCTATCGCCGGTATCGTTGGACCGATAATGTTATCCGTTGGCGACCTTTCGGCCGGTTTAACCAGCCCCAATTACAGCATCGTGCAAAACTCTATCAGCAGCCTGGCGTTAACGAATGTCGGCTGGTTGCAGACGATAGGCTTTCTGACGCTTGGTTTACTCCTGGAAATATTTACCGCCGGCCTGATGTTCAATATAAAAAGTTCGCGAGGATTTTACTTCGGAATCGCCATCTTCGTTTTCTTCGGCTTTGCCATGTTGCTTATCGGTGCCTTCCGTACCGATGCAGCCGGCATTCCCGATGCGGCCCGTACTTTCGAGGGAAGACTTCATGGATTTGTAGCTAGCGCAGCTTTCATACTTTTCCCGATAGCTATCCTGTCGCTCTTACGCAGCATTAAAAATGACCCAAACTGGAAATATCTCTATATATATTCTTTAACGTCTTTCGGTCTGGCGGTAATTCTGGTTATTATCGTGAAGTTTTTACCGGAAGGAAACTTCCTTTTCGGTTTGATGGAGAGATTGCTGGTAGCCAACATAATTATCTGGGTAGAAGTGGCGGCGGTCAATATGTTCATACTATCTTTGAAACGTAAAGCAAAGCTGATGAGCCAAAAATCATGATCGTTGAAATGCGTACCGGCGCGACTAAACAGGAAGTCGATGCCGTAGTAAAGAAAGCAAAATCCCTCCAGTTAGACGTTCAGTTAAACGTAGGCACAGATAAAACCGTCGTCGCGATACTTGGCAGCAACACCGGCCAGATACCCACCGACATATTCGCCGTCCTCCCCGGCGTTGAGAATGTCACGCGCATCATGAAACCCTATAAACTCGCTTCGCGGGCGTTCCGTCCTATAGATACTAAAGTTAACTGCGGCGGCGTAGAAATCGGCGGCGAACGCGTCGTCGTCATGGCGGGTCCCTGTGCCGTTGAGAGTGAAGAACAGCTGATGGAAGCCGCCGAAGCGGTCAAAAAAGCCGGGGCTAAAATACTGCGCGGCGGGGCTTTTAAACCCCGCACCTCTCCGTTCAGCTTTCAAGGACTCCAAAAGCAGGGACTGGAGTTGTTAGCCAAAGCCAAAAAGAAATTCAATATGCCGGTTGTCACCGAGGTAGTCAACCCTCAAGACGTCGCGATGGTGGTTGGTTACGCCGATATGCTGCAAATCGGTTCGCGTAATATGCAGAACTTTGCGCTGCTGACCGAAGCCGGTAAAAGCGGGCGTCCCGTAGTCTTAAAGCGCGGTTTTTCCTGCACGATTACCGAATGGCTCACCGCCGCTGATTATTTGCTGGCGGAAGGGAACCAGCAGGTCATCCTCTGCGAACGCGGCATCAGGACGTTTGAAGACAGTATCCGCTTTTCGCTGGATATCTCCGCTATCCCAGTTTTAAAGAGAAACAGCCACCTGCCGGTTATCGTTGACCCCTCTCATGCGGCGGGGCATTACACGCTGGTGCCGGCTATCGCTAAGGCAGCCGTAGCCGCAGGAGCGGACGGACTTCTTATCGAAGTACACCCCAACCCCAAAGAGGCTTTAGTAGACGGATTACAGTCACTATCGACTTCGGACTTTATACGCCTGATGACAGAATTAAGAGAAATCGCCAAGTCGGTTGGTAGAAGTATTTAGTGGGGTAAAAGGGTGGGGGAGTTTTACTTTTCCAGCTCGATGTTATCGATGAGGCGAGTCCTGCCGAATCTTACCGCTAACGACACGAGCGCAGGGAACTTTAGACGGTGCAGTTCTTTTAAAGTTTCATTGTCCGCGACGCTGATATAGTCGATTTGTGCCTGCGGTTCTTTTTTTATAATATCTTCCATCTCTTTGCGTATCACGACGGTATCCCGTTCGCCCTTTACCGCCATTTCTTGAGCCACCAGCAGCGCCCGGTAGAGAACCGTCGCCGCCCGCCGCTGTTTAGGGTCGAGGTAGGTATTGCGGCTGCTCATCGCCAAGCCATCGGCTTCACGTACCGTAGGACAAGCTATAACTTCCAGGTTCATGTCCAGTTCTTTAGCCATCTTTTTAATAACGGTAACCTGCTGGGCGTCTTTTTGTCCGAAGTAAGCACGCGTTGGTTGGACGATGTTGAATAATTTAAGAACGACGGTAGCTACCCCGGTAAAATGCCCCGGCCGCGCCGCGCCTTCTAAAACATCGGTGATGTCTTTAACGGTTATCCAGGTCGCGTAGCTTTCCGGGTACATTTCGGCATCAGAAGGTGCGAAAACGATATCAGTAAACGGTTCGAGCATTTTTAAGTCACGGTCGATATCGCGCGGATAGCTCTTAAAGTCCTCCCGGGGACCGAACTGGGCGGGATTAACGTAGATGCTGACGGCTGAAATCTCGTTTTCTGTCTTGGCTCGCCTGACTAATGAGAGGTGTCCTTCATGAAGGTAGCCCATCGTCGGTACAAAACCCACTAACCCGGCAATTTTTTGTCTAAATTGCCGCATTTCAGCAATGGTCTGAATAACCTTCATAAAAACACCGCTATTTAACCAGGTTTTTCAAAATACTTTCATCCATGGTGAAGCTTTGGGCTTCGGTGGGGAATTTGCCACTTTTTACTTCATTATGATATTGCGCAACAGCTTCTGCTATAATACCGGCAATCTGGGCGTATTGTTTAGCGTGTTTGGGAACGAAATCCGTGTACGAACCGAGTATATCATTGACAACCTGAACCTGTCCATCGCAGCCAGCCCCGGCGCCGATACCGATTGTAGGGATATCGAGTGTTTTCGATATCAAAGCTGCCAGGGCGGATGGAACAGTCTCCAAAACCACGGCGAAAGCCCCGGCTTTATCGATGGCGATAGCGTCTTCTAAAAGCTGTTTGGCGGTTTCCGGAGTTCTGCCTTGTATTTTATAGCCACCAAGCTGGTTGATGGATTGGGGGGTTAAGCCTAAATGTCCCATAACCGGGATCCCACAATCAACGATTTTCCTTACCGTGTCCGCTACCGTTACTCCTCCCTCCAATTTCACCGCCTGGCAGCCGGTCTCCTGCAGGAAGCGCCCGGCGTTACGTACCGCTTCTTCGGCACTCACTTGATAGGACATAAAAGGCATATCGCCCACAACAAGGGCATTCTTGGTGCCCCTGACGACTGCCTTGGTATGATGCAGCATTACCTCTAATGTCACCGGGATAGTCGAATCATAACCTAAAACTACCATGCCCAGGCTATCGCCAACCAGAATCATCGGTATGCCCGCTTCATCGACGATTTTAGCGGTAGTGTAATCATAGGCGGTAAGCATAGTTATCTTCTCGCCTTTTTGCTTCATAGCCTTTATCTGGCTGATAGTAACCCGCATGACGCCTCCTTAGGCGAAGATTTTCTCATCGAGTTTGGTGACTATCTCGTTCTTTTCGTTAACATGCACAATCCTGGGCTTATAATCTTTCAGCTTTTCTTCGGGGACGTCGGTGTAGGTCAGGATAATGACCAGGTCGCCTTTAACACCCAGTCTGGCGGCGGCGCCGTTCAGGCATATATGGCCGCTGCCTTCGCGTCCCTCGATAGCGTAGGTGGTAAAGCGCTCTCCGTTATTCACGTTGAGGACCTGCACCTGCTCGTAAAGAACGATATCGGCGGCTTTCATCAATCTGGTGTCGATGGTGATGCTGCCCTCGTAGTTGATGTTGGCGTCAGTCACTGTAGCCCGGTGGATTTTGCTTTTTAGCATCATTCTCATGGCTTTCCCCTCGTATAAGTATTTTTTATTAACGTTTCCATCTCGTCAGCCTGTGTTTTGTTGATTTTACCCTTGGCTAAGGCGATAGGAATTGTCTGTAAACCCAGCTCTTTATAAGGATTGAGTAAATTAGGTGTTTTGTCAGCAATATCATTGAGGTGTTTACGTACCGTTCCGGTATCCCCCCGGGCGATAGGGCCGGTTAAACACTGGGGTAAACCGATAGTTTCGATATTATGCAGGGTGCCACGCATTAAGGGGAGAAGGGCTTTAGTCGCTTGGTCGGAGGGGATAGAAAAAGTCCGCCAGAGGTCGGCGGACATGTTTACTAATGTTACTAAATAATTGCTGGCGAAGACGGCGGCGGCGTGGTAGGCGACTTTATCGCTGGCTTTAAGCTGGATACAGCTGCCGCCCAACGCTTTAGCCATTTCTTTGAGTGTGGTACATAGCGGTTCTTCGGCTTCGATAGCGAAGGTAGAACCGGGGATATTTTCGATAGCCTGCTGTAAACCGGCGAAGGTTTGGAGGGGATGGAAGCCGCCGACATAGGCTCCGGATTGCCTGGCGTTTTCTAAAATAGCCGTTGAATCAGCGCCGCTACAATGAACGACGCTTTTACCTTTAGACCATTTTACCTGGGAAGCTACTAATTCAATAGCATCATCGTAGGTGGTAATAAACGTGAGGTCGACGGCATCGGCTACTTGCTGGCTGTTAGCCATAACGCGGCAGTCTTTGACTGATGCCGTAAGTCTATCTGGGGCGGAGGGTTTAATATCGTAAACGGCTGCCACTTGATATCCCTGGCGTTTTAGGAGTACCGCCAGGGCAGTTCCGACCGTGCCAGCCCCGATAAAACCTAGTTTGAGCATTTCCTGTGCCTCAACAAAAAACCCTCTCGTTTGAACCGAGAGGGCATATCTGTACTTACTATTCTTGCCGTCTCGGTCGTTTCCGATCCAAGCGACTCATCTGTTGTTAAGGTTAAAGCTCTCGACTCACCGCCATATGGTCGATGGTCATCATTATTCTACCACCACGTTCGGTACTTGTCAATTGGTGGCCACCCTACAATATTGTCAAAGGCTAGCCTAAAGCTATTACAGGTGATATAATTTCAGCATAGTTTAAGTTCGAAAGAGGTATTAAAATCGATATCATACCATCTATCGATATCCGCGGCGGCCGGTGCGTCCGTCTTTATCAGGGGGATTATAAGCAGGAAACTGTTTTTTCCGACGACCCGCTGGATGTAGCGTTAAAATGGCAGTCGATGGGGGCGCCGCGACTCCACATCGTCGATTTGGATGGCGCGGCAACGGGTGAAATCGGCAACCTGGAAATCATCCAAAATATCACCCACGCCATGCTTATCCCGGTACAACTGGGCGGCGGTATTAGAAACCTGGAAACAGTCGAGACGCTGTTAAAAATCGGCATCGACCGCATTATCATCGGCACGGCAGCGGTGGAAGACCCGGAGTTGATTACCATGGCTTGCCGCCGCTATCAGGAATCGATTATCGTCGGCATCGATGCTCGAAAGGGAATGGTGGCGACGCGGGGCTGGGTGGAGGAAACGAATATTAGAGCGATAGAACTGGCGGAAGCGATGGCGCGTAAAGGCGTCGGACGCTTTATCTATACCGATATCGAACGTGACGGCACGCTAACGGAGCCTAACTTTACGGCGATATCCAGCTTTATCGACGACTTAAGACTCCCGGTTATCGCCGCCGGCGGTATCACTACTCTTGACCACCTAACGGTACTAAAGAAAATCGGCGTCGAGGGCGCTATCATCGGCAAGGCGCTTTATACCGGTGATATTGACCTGAAAGAAGCGCTCGATACTCTGAACAGATAATTTTACCAGGGCTCTGGCGAGGAGACTTAACATGATAAAAAATATTAAGTTTGACGATAAAGGACTGATTCCTGCCGTGATTCAGGAAGCTAAAACTGGCGAAGTTTTAATGTTGGGCTTTATGAACGAAGAGTCCCTCCGCCGTACCATGAAGACTAAAGAAGTGTGGTTCTATAGCCGCAACCGCCAGGAGCTCTGGCATAAAGGGGAGACGTCGGGCAATATTGTAAAACTGAAAAACATTAAATATAACTGCGAAAACAATTCATTATTAGTTACGGGGATACCGACGGGTCCGGTTTGCCATACGGGCAATAAGACGTGCTTTTACCGTGAATTAACAGAAAAAGACCTTTAAGACTCGGGGTGGGCGGCTTCGTCCGCCTGGTCAACTTCCACCGCTTTATTTACCGCGGCTATCGCTACTTCGAGCTGTTTATCGTCGGGTTCGCCGGTAGTCATCGACTGCAGCCAAAGTCCCGGCGCCAGCAGAATCTTCATCAGCCAGTTGTTAGTATGTTTCGCCCCGAAGTAAATTAGCTCATAGCCCAACCCCATGATTACCGGTATCAGAACGATACGCGATATTACCATCAGCCACAGGTCCCATACGCCGACGAGAGAAAAAACGATGATAGCGATAAGTAATACGAAGAACAAGAAACTGGTGCCGCAGCGAACGTGCGCCCGACTGTACGACTTGATGGCGTTGACTTCCATCGGCACACCGGCTTCGAAGGCATTAACGGCTTTATGCTCGGCGCCATGGTAGGTAAAAACACGTTTGATGTCCTGCATATATGATATAACCTTAAGGTATATTAAAAAGATAGCTATCCGTATCACGCCTTCGATTACATTAAAAATTACAGAATTTGAGTCAGGAATATAGCTGTTTACCCACCTGGTCATAAAGAGGGGTGCGACGAAAAAAATGGCGATAACCAACGCCGCCGATATTAACATCATGCCCCAGATGGCTTTAGAGGAGATTTTTTCCTCCTCTTCTTCTAAAGCGACATTGGCGGAATGAAGCAGACTTTGTATCCCCAGCACCATCGCCTCGATAAGAACGACGACACCGCGTACTAAAGGAATTCGCCTCGCCTTGCTCCGGGTCGCGGAGGAGAGGGGTTTAACTTCGGTGGCGTCTTCGGGTTTTTCCTATCCTTTGGGATGATGTTAATCTCATTCGTTTTTTGGAAACTTGACCAGCGAGTTGCGTATCTTATTAAACATGCGGAGGCTGCATTAAAAGACATCGAGCATTTTTCGCTCAAAGATGAAGATACTACTGCTCTATTTTGTGCTGAGGAAGCAAAGACAAAAGAAGTTAAAAGAGATTGCGTATTGGAAGATGTGGAGTTGGCACCTGACATACTCCGAATGCTTCTGTGTAGCCTACGGCGTATTTGCAGTTATTGGATTCATAGGTATGATCGCTGCGATAATAAGGTAGATTGTTTCCAATGCGAATAATAAGAACTCTCTTTGCGCACGAGAAATAAACAAGTAAAGTTATGCTGATGCCGGACAGAGATGTGAGGACAATCCCCCCGACAACGACATTCGAGGGCAGGCAAGATTTAATTTATTACCAGTATGCGAAGATAATTGCGCGACTGGCGTTTGGTGTTGCTGATGGTAAAGAAGCGAAAAGTAAGCACTACGGTTTTATAAAAAAGACGTTCAGAGAATTAAAATGCGGGGTCCCTCGCAATGAGAAGATAACAAACAGGACTCAAGCCTGCCCCGCTGGCCCTGCGTAGTCCCAAATAATCGGGACGAAGCGGGGAGCACGGTCGAGGGGACACAAGATCAAAGACTCAAGACCAAAGACTAAAGACCAAAGACTAAAGACTAAAGACTAAAACTAGTGTTGCTTTTTGCCCGGCTCAGTGGGTTCAAATTTATAGCCGATCTCTCGCATTGTATGAATAAAGACAGGATTACGAGGATCCGGCTCTATCTTGTTTCTTAATGTTGCGACGAATCGGTCGATGCTCCGCGGCGTGACAATACAATCATACCCCCAAACGTTATTTAATATCTCATCACGTGTAAGCGCTCGGCCCGGCTTTTTAACAAAAAGCTCCATCAGCCTAAATTCTTTTGGCGAAAGCTCAATCTCTTTTCCCCTGCGCGTTAATTTTCTTCCCCGTATATCAAGCTGATAGTCTGCAAACTCGTAAACATCCTGTTCGGTTTGCCTGCCTCGTCTTAGAAATGCCTCAACACGGGCGAAAAGCTCTTTTATACTGAAGGGTTTGGTGACGTAATCATCAGCACCAAGATTAAGCCCCAGCACTATGTCCGACTCTTCGCCTTTGGCGGTCAGCATTATAATCGGCATATCAATCTTTTCTTTGCGGATGAGTCTGCAAACTTCATAACCATTTATCTTCGGCAGCATAATGTCGAGGAGAATCAGGTCGGGCTTTTTATTAAGAGCAGTATTTAATCCCTCCTCTCCATCGGCTGCGGTAAGCACACTAAAACCTTTAAACTCAAAGTTATCTCTCAATACACGCAACAAAGTCGGCTCATCTTCAATTATCAAAATTGTTTCCATATATTTCGGCCAGCTCAAATTTGTAGCCCAATTTTCCCTCGGTGCGTATAAACACCGGATTGCCTGGATCCGGTTCGATCTTATTCCTTAATATGGTAACAAAACGATCAACATCCTGCAAAGTAATAAAGTGCGAATAACCCCACACCGCGGTATAAATCTCGTCTCGGCTTAAAATACAACCGGCCTTTTCGAGCAACAAACGCAACATCCTAAATTCCCCCGGACTCAGGTTGACTCCTTTGCCGTCACGTGTGAAGGTACAAGCAGCCGCATCAAGCTGACAATTGCCAAATTTATAAACCGCGATTTTCTCATCCCTTCGGCGCCGCAGAAATGCCTCCGCTCGCGCCAGCAATATCTTTATGCTGAAAGGCTTGATGACATAATCATCAGCTCCGAGATTCAGCCCAAACAGAATATCTGATTCCTCGTCCTTGGCGGTGAGCATTATTATAGGCATGTCGAGTTTCTGCTCGCGTATAAGGCTGCAAATTTCATAGCCATTGATTTTTGGCAGCATAATATCGAGAATGATAAGATCGGGCTTTTCCGCCAAAGCGGCATTCAAACCCTGCTCGCCGTCAATAGCTATTTTAACATTATAACCTTTCGACTCAAAGTTATCCTCCAGGCCACGCAGCATAGCGGGATTATCTTCAACAATCAGCACGTTTTTCATTTAAGTGTTCCTTTCCGCCGGATACCCGATTTACAACAGGCAATCTTACTGTAAATGTGCTTCCTTTGCCGAATTTACTTTCTACAGAAATCGAACCCTTGTGGGCATCGACGATAAATTTCGCAATGCTAAGGCCCAGTCCGCAACCATCAGCACGCCGGGTGAGGCTGCTGTCAACCTGATAAAATCTCTTGAATATCTTTTTGAGAGATATCGCGTGACAAGCCTATACCATTGTCGGAAACGCGAAAACAAACAGAATCATTCTCTGCTAAACACTCTCAATTCAATATGTTTATCCTCATAAGAATATTTGTAAGCATTGTCCAGCAGGTTCACAAGCACCGTCACCATTGCATCGTGATCTGCCAGCACATCCGGCAAATCCTCATTGATATTTACCTCAAACTCGCATCGACCCCGGCTAAATTTTGTCTTTATCGCCTCAGCAGCAGCACTGGCAATAGCAGCAGGATTGGCTCCGGCAATTTCAAACGCCTGCCTGTTACGCTCCATTCTTGAAAAGGTGAGGAAATTATCAATCAATCTGCTCAGTCTTAAATTTTCTTTTGAAACCAGCTGCAAATATTCTGTCACTTGCTGCTGGTCTTTATAGTTTCCTTCTAATAGCGTATCTACAAGGACACGCATTGAAGCCAGAGGCGTTTTTAATTCGTGTGACACTGTTGCGATGAAATCATTTTTGAGCTTATTGACCTTTATCTGTCTTCCGACAATCTGCACAGCTAACAACCCTGCTGCAATCATTGCACCAATAGCAAGTAATCCCGTCCACATATACACGACAGCTTGTTTACTGGCTGTTTTCTCAAAGATATCAAAATCCTTAAAAAAAATTTCAACGTGCCAGCCCGAAAAGAATCTTCCCAGCGGTGCCTTCATAAAAGCCGTTTTTTCAGGATTTTCAAAACCCCAGACATACGAGCCGAAATTGTCTATTATTCTGTAGGAAACGCCTGACTGTTCAAGACGCATCTCCATATATATTGAAGTCAAAGCTGAAACCTTCCGCTTTCTGTAACAATAAGTATGTCTTGTCGCCGATGTTGTGATACATTCCAAAGACCTCTTCCGGCATACCCAGCTTGTGGAGACAGTCTTCGGGCCAGGAACCAAACGGCAGAGCAAAAATGCAGGCTGGTCGAACGCAGCAGCCGCTACCTTCCTGGCACGATACGAATCTAATACCTTAGATATTTGTTGTTGAAGCTGCTCGGTCCAGCCCCATTGGATCTCTTGAATTGTATCCAGCGTTGCACGCAGCAGTGTCACCATCTTTAGAGCATCCTCTTCAGACCAGGGCTCCGATGCCGCTGATGAATAATATTTGTCAAGAACTAACTGCAGCCAATTCTTCGGCTGAAAGCAGCTCTTTTGCCCTTAGAATCTGCGGTTTCAGCTCTTCAGCCCATTTGCTTTCTTCTACAATTTCGACTGCTTTACGCAGAAGAAAAACTCTTGTATCCGATGGCATCGGCAAAAAACTGTAACCACCGCCGGGAGTGTAATTGACAACAGAACTTATCAGGTTTTGCAAATCGGATCGCGTCAGCCCCTCTTTGGTTTCATTCTTCAAATTTACAAGCAAGATTCTTGCTCGAGCAATCAGTGCCGCGGAAGATGGACTTATATTTTCTGGAGTTTGTCCATAAGCTATTTTGTCGCACAGAGCAACAGCCTGCTCAATCTCTCCCAATTTCCTTAAGCAGCGGACCTTGCCCATTAAAGCACTATAGCGGGTATAGTCATCAACTAAAGGATTCTGCGATTTGTTCGTACAACCTTGCTGCCCTGGCAAAATCCCCTCCAGTGAACTCAACTTCCCATGCTTTGTTAAACTCATCCGAAAATTCAGCCTGTGGCTTTCCATCTCCAGTAACCGGATAAAGTAACTTTCCGGCACTGTCGAAGATTATAATCGCATCACATATCTTTAAACCATCGGCTTGGTTGTCTTTGCCCGCAAGCCTTTCGAATATCTCAACAGGCTGATGTTTGGCCGCCACTTGCTGTCCGAGCACATTTATTCGGGTCGACCAAAGGTCGTCAACCCTTTTACTTAATGTCTCCAGCCGCTGCTTATAAACATCGGTCAGTTTTCCTCTGACCGCCAGACGTTCATTTTTCATAACCTGTGTCATAAACCAAAGCAAACAGACGGTGGGTAATATTACCGCTATCGCCAGCAGTAATACTACCCACCGCAATTGGTGCGTGTCTGTTTTGGCCACAAACTTTCTACTTTTTAGTGCCATATTATATTTAGCCTATGATAAACAGCCATCGTGTCTATCTGAGATTTCGAAACTATCACTGGCCGCAGACTATCTTATGGTTATTGAGCCTACGCCTGTTTTGAGCTTAAGAACTCCCTGTCCATCACCAATCGTTCCAGTTAGTTGAGCTGCTCACAATATCCCGTCCTATTTTTCCCTGTGACTGATATTGGCACGTTGGTGGTAATAGAGCCAACGTCCGTGGATGCATTGACTACAGCTGATAAATTAGCTGGGCCATCGAAAGTAATACCGCCCACATCGGTTGAAATGTCGATTTTGCAGGGCTCGGATTGGGTTATCGAAGCACTTGACACGGATGCCGCCGACATCCACCTTTAGTTGAAGCTGGTTGGAGACGTTTGTGCAGACGATTTTGCCTACGTTCGAGACGGCTTTTATCTTGCCGGTTATGTCGGATATTCTGACCTCGCCTACGTTGGCTGCACAGTCGGGATGAATCTGTTGAGGAGTTTCTATTTTAAGGTCAACGCTGACACACTCCCAATGCTTGATGTGCGGCTTGTTAATTTTCACCTCAACTGCATTATCATTGTGGTTTAGCTCCACTGTCGTTTCCTCTGCGAGCTGAACGGCCCTTTCGCTTGTGCGAGCCTTAGCTTTTATAGTGGCGTGAAGGCTGCATTCGGCTGTTCCAGAACCAGTGACAGTAATCGAGCCGACGTCGGTTTTCGCAGATAGTGTTGAGTCAGGAGAGATTGGTGTTGAAAGGTCTTCGGCTCTTTCATGCGTGGCTCTGAGCCAATCTCCGCAGTCCCATTGGAAACAACATCCTGGTAGAACAAGTGATAGAGACAACAAGCAGTACAACGGCACTCTAACAAAGTTTACCGCGTTCATGTTTAATCATCCTTTCTTCATTTTTCTGAGGAGCGGAATCACTATCCTTTTGAAAGCGATGCAATCTGTTCTTCCGAGAGGTTGTAGTTGTAAATCCGCACGTCGTCGATAAGGCCGTTCCAGTAACGCTCCGACATCTCCGAATTCTCACCGATATAAACAGGCTCATCATTTACCTTAATCTTGCCGGGAGCATCAACAGAAACATCTAACCTGCCATCAACATACAAAGAGAGCTTCTTGCTATCAAATACTCCTACAGCGTGATGCCATTGGCCGTCGTTTACGTTCGTTTTTCCAAAGATACCGCTCCATTCTGAACCTGGAACCGGTAGCCCCGAGCAGGCAAATTCGAGACAATTGGTTTCTCTGTCTCGTTGGAGCCTCCAGGCGCTATCGCCCTTGGTGACAATTGCCTGCCAACCTTTGTCAAACCGATTTACCTTTATCCACGCTGCTACGGTAATCTGTACAGTTATATCAAAATCCGACTTCTTCCCAAGATTTATGTAGTCACCGTTGCCGTCAAACTCCAGTGCACCGCCGATTTTACCGCCGGTTGACTGCCATTGTGGATTGCCCACAATCGTACCGGTATTATTATTGCCGGAGGAGTCACTTGCATTTTTACCTTCGGTCTCATCAAGCTTCCACCAGCCGACTAATTTGCCGCCGGTAGTAAAACTCCAGACGTCCCCAGAAATTATTTTCCCATTAGCTTGGACTTCATCAACGCGCCAATAGTACGTTTTGTCCTTCTGGATTGCCGGCATAGCTTTGCTTAGTGCCGACATATCGACCTCGGCTTTGTCAGCAGCCCAACCATCAACGAAATAATGTTCCTTGTCTGTGCCGAGATAGAGCTTGTGGGAAACTGCGCCGAGACAAGGTTTCCAGCTTAATTTCGTAGGTCCGCCGGCACCAACCACCTCTCCATCAGCCGGCTGAGGATTAGTAGCTACGACTGCATGAAGCTCCTGAATTTCTTCCTGTGACAGAGGAAAGCTATAAATGCGGACGTCATCAATGGTGCCGGCGAAATAATTTTCCTGCGTTGCATGCCTTCCGAATTTCAGCGTCACAGTCTCAGCATCCGGCTTTCCCGAAGGTTCTGAGTTATTGGTAATTAATACGCCATCTTTGTACGCCTTGAGATTCTCGCCATCATAAGTGGCAATAAGGTGATACCACGTATTGGCTCGTAATTCTCCGAAACTGGCAGCGTACCATGTTTCTCCAATACAAACACCTGCCGCTCCGCGGAAATTGTCCATTGCGTGGCTCCAGTTTATCTGATAATTTTTCTCCCGATGAACAGGGCCACTTTGTGTTTCCGATGATGGTGCAGCAGGACTCTTTACCCAAACAGATATAGTCCAGGCAGATAAATCGGTTGCATAATCAGTATCTACATAGTCATCAGTACCATCTAATTCCAGATGCACCGCCGATTTTTCCGCCGGATGGCTGCCATCGTGGATTGCCCACGAGCTTACCGTTATGACCATTGCCGGATGAATCGCTGGCAATATTGCCTTCGGTCTCATCTAATTTCCACCAGCCAACAAGACTACCTAACTGGGCTGTCCCAAAGGCTTGCGGATTCTCCCAAGCATTATCTTCTTTACTCCACCATGTGAGCTTGGTATCGCGTTCTCCGCCATCGTCATCATCGTTCACGTGAACGTCTAAACCTATCTTCATACCGTCAGACGGCTTTACCCCCAAGGTTAACCATGGAAACTTTATCTCGGTACGATATCCCTTGTCGGTTGTTACTATAGCAAATTCGATATTTTCCATCCTGCCGTGCTCGTTATGCCTGCCCATTGTGGGATTGGTTTTATCCCAGTCGAAGTGATATTGTGCATCATCGTTATCATACTGGCTTGATTTGCTGTTGTCGGCGTCGATATAGACCTCGACGCAGTCATCGAACCACCATGCATTTTGAACAGTTGAACCTGTAGCCAATGTCACCGTTTGATTCGGGCTTGTGTCGTTGACAAGCGTATCATCCGTTACATCAACAAACACGTAGAGATTATTTTCATCCCACATCGCTCTGTAGTCAGCCGAACAGTCATCCACAGAGGAAAGCGGCGAATATATTACGTTTCCAATCTTGTACTGCCGAGCGGCAGACCAAAGCTCCTCCGATGTACCATCAATCACTGGTGCCTTGCTCGTTTTGAGCACAAGAGCGGGAGCTCCGCCCTTTGCCTCTCGGTTCTGGCCTGACCTTTGGCTTGTGAGATTATCTTGGAAATCTGCGTGATCGGCTCAAACACCTGATTGAGCGGAGGAAGATTAGTTACTCCATAATGCAGAACAAAATTGTTAACCTGTTCATTTGTACGAAGCTCAATAGTCGTTCGGCTGTAGCTGTAGGCTTGGGCTAACTGCTCTAATGCCTGTTGTAACTTTTCACGATTAGGATTCTCAACAGGCCCGATTATAATTGGGCTCGCTATACGAATAGCTCCACCGACGTTGACCAGAACCATTTTACTTGTATCGGCTGTTAATTGTTTAAAAGGTTCTTGTAAAACACCGGCAGCCAGAGCGGATTTATTATTCTCAACTGCCGATAATGAGGCCTTGAGAACTTCGGGGCTAAGCGCCAGAGTAGTGATTTTTTCACGCTGACCTATGTAAAAATAAATCTTCTGGTCACGTCCAAGGGGCAGAACATATTTACCCGCAGCGGCGTCCGATTGTTCAACGGATTGTGTGGCTCCTCTTGTGGTTGCCAGCAGATTAGCTATCTCCAAAATTTGAGTAAGAAGCTTGTAAGTGTGCTGAGGTTCGCGGCTGGTTAGCGTCAGGCCGAAACATGGCGCAATTTGCCCGATAACCCCACCTACATTAACTGTCCCCTGGCTCGGCATGATAAAGAGATTCACCTGTTCAATATTGGAATAGATTTCACGTCCAACGCTTAAACCTGTCAGCCTTTCTAAAGCTTTATGTGCAGTTTCGGTGCTGCTGCTTCCAGCTTCACCATATGCAAAGCTGGCCACGGCAACAGCCTCAGGTGGCACGCCTTTGAAACCATTAGCGCTCAAGTTTGGAGTTTGAATCATTTTATAAGGCAGACAATTGTGACCATCCTTGAAGTTGATGTTAGTATCTATTGCGATACCCATCTGCTCAATTGAAAGTGTGGCAATTACATCCTCGATGTTTTTAAGGTCAGCAATACCATCAACAATACGAAGCTGTTCTGCCTGTCCGCTTTTCGCCATCATTTCTGAAACAGCCGAATAAGTGCGGCCGCCATCCACCCAAACCGTTAAGGCGTTGGCCTGACGATTATCCTTGCTGATTTTAGCAAACACTTTGTTCTGAGAAGCAAGTGTAGGTTCGTTGGTAATGCCCTTATACTGCTTGACGCACCAAATCAATCGCTCGCGGGGCTGTGCAATGACTATTACTTCGTCATCGTATGCTACGCCTGCAGTATTTTCAATAGTAAGGGTCTGCAAACCTTCGACAGGCTCGCCCGCTTTTCCTACTATGTTTAGTCCAGCTAAAATTATGCCGCGCAGAGCATCACTTTTGCCAGGGTATAGAACAACAACAAATGACGCATTATCGTGACTGATACCTGTAAGACCAATGGCCATGCCTCGTATTTTCTTGAATTCGGCCATCATGCTTGGATTAAACAGAGCAGCCATTATGTCCGCGGGTGACTTACCGGTGGGGCCAACCGAACCTTGGCCTTTGCCAGCACTAATAGCAGCAAGTGGATTCTCAAAAGGAGTACCTTTCAGCATCTGGAGAATTGTTTCTATTTGCCTGCCTGGATTGCCCAACTCTATATAAGCAATCGTATCCGGCGGCATCAAGGTTGCAGGGTCGTGATTCGTAAGATCAGCAAGCAAAGGCGCAACCTTTTCAACAAGACTTGTTTGATCTGCGTACTGCTGGACCAGCTTCTGAAAAACTGCTTTTGCCTTCTGCTCATCCTTCTGTTTCAGATAGCACATACCCTGCCGATACATTGCCTGCGCTACGGTAGGCTTGCTGGCTGAAGGGTCATCTATCACCTGCTGATAAACCTTGATTGCCGTATCAAGGTTGCCCTCGACCTCTTCGGCATAGAGGCCTTCCTGTAACAGGACGCTGGCGGACTTGGCAAGCGCGACTGAGCCAGCTAAGCCAACGGCCAGGAGGAAGATGATTGTAATTTTTTTCAATGTTTCCATAATAATTCTCCTTTCAAAGACAAATTAACAAAAAATTTGTACCTTTAACAAGGGTAATTATGCGTGGTGAGTGTTACAATTTTGTTACGGTTTTGTCCTTTTTTGGATATTTTTTGAATCTTTTGGCATGCTATTTATGCAGAGGAAATTGGGAGAAAGCGAATTTACTTAGCCTTTTTGCATGGAACTACCCTATGATTTCTCTTTCTGAACAGTTGATCACTTGAACAGTAGACCGCAGGTGAACTGACTACTACTGCAATCTTATTATCAAATACTATCGCAAGCAGCTATCGTACCACCTGTTCTCCTGTTCACCTGCTCTATTTTTTGCAACAAAGTCGCGAAAAATCGGGGTGACTGGACTTGAACCAGCGACCTTCCCCAAGGGACGCTCTTAGCCAAGTGGCATAAGCTGTGCCTGACTGGACTGAGCAAGATAGTTCAATGGTTTGTTTAAATTAACTTCGATAAATTTACACGGCTCAAATTGCCCACTGAGATATTTACATTTCAGTTCGCATGGCTGTTCGGATGCATTAATAAATTTGATAGCAACAATGCGAAACTCATAATCGGGCCAAAATTTTTCTGGTTTTTGTTTATAAGCCAAATCTGACCTTTCATTGTCCGTAAGTTTCTTGTCCTGTTTCTGTCTTTTGTTATAGACAACCTTACAGCCAACAATCAGAAAATTCTGTCCGTTGCTAACAAAGTAGTCATTGATATCCTCTGCCAATTTTCTCGGGTTGTTGATTTTAACGATATATTTACCGAAATTTTCTAACATATGAGCGCAATTTACCTCCGGCAAACACGTACAAAAACAAAATATGGCATTACCGAGTTGAGAGTCACACTCTTGGTAGCCTTGTTCTCTCGTCCAGATAGTTTTGTCTGCAGGATTTGGAGAAACCCAACCTACGGTCACGATACCAGGTTCTTTTGTATGTCCACGT
>CAVXAM010000001.1:0-19798 GCA_963759785.1 uncultured Chloroflexia bacterium | reverse complement strand
TTAAAGGCTTTCGACGTCCC
Source organism: uncultured Chloroflexia bacterium (assembly GCA_963759785.1). Taxonomy (GTDB): domain Bacteria; phylum Chloroflexota; class Dehalococcoidia; order Dehalococcoidales; family RBG-16-60-22; genus RBG-13-51-18. The sequence goes on along the minus strand of CAVXAM010000001.1, from coordinate 19,778 downwards.
CACCACCATCGCCGCCTACCAGAGTATCGCCGCGAAAATGCCTTATCCCCTCCACATCGGCATCACCGAGTCTGGTCCACCCCGCAGCGGCGTTATCCGGAGTGCGGTCGGCATCGGCACCTTGCTCTGGCTGGGCATCGGGGATACCATCCGCGTTTCTTTAACCGCCACGCCCCAGGAAGAAGTCTTCGCCGCTTACGAAATTCTTAAAAGCCTCGACTTGCGCCAGCGTGGACCCGTCCTCGTTAGCTGCCCCACCTGTGGTCGCGCCGAGGCGGACGTGGTAAAATTGGCGCAAGAAGTCGAAAAGCGGCTTCTAAAGATAAACAAGCCGATTAAGGTCGCCGTCATGGGTTGCGTCGTTAACGGACCCGGCGAAGCTAAAGACGCCGACGTCGGCATCGCCTGCGGCAAAGGCAAAGGCGTTATCTTTAAAAAAGGGGAAAAAGTGGCGGTGGTGGCAGAAGCTGATTATCTAAAAACTTTAGTACGAGAAATAGAGAATTATTAAATATGCAAATATTATTGGCACCACCGCCATCCCGTACTTGATACGGGATCCAGAGAAAAAGACTTTTTAACGACATTAATGAAAGAGGTGGAAGAAGTATAGAGGATGGGAAGAAAACGTATAATATTCATAACTACCATCATTGGCATATTGTGTTTGATATCGGGCTATTACTCAGCTTTCTATTTACATCGGTATTATTGCGATTGGAATACTGTAGTAGCTATAGGTACTTGGGTGAGTACATTTATAATAGCTTTAGGCATTGGTTTTGGTTTTTTACAATTAAGAGAAGCGAGACTTGGTACAAATGCACAAGTTGCTATGGATATGTTCCGTGAATTACGCAGTGATAAATCGATAGAAATATTTCATTTTATTTATGGGCTTGATCCAAAGAATCCCGCGATAGTATATGTTACCGATATAGATAGGATTAACTACTTACTAGATAGATTCGATTTTTTAGCGGTATTAGTTAACAAGGGAATTATTGAAAAGGATTTAGCAATAGATCCTTACGCTGGAGTACCAGCCTTACGTTGTTGGTATATATTATATGACTATATTAATGAGACTCGTAAAATACGAAAATACTTCGGAGATAATTTTGAAGGTTTTACTAATGAATGTATTAAGTATTTTGACGAACATGATATCGAGATAGGTTTTAAAAACCAATATGTTGAGATTGATGACTTGGTAAAAATATTGAAAAATGCAGAAAGAGAGTATGAAGAAACCAAGAAAATTCTATACCCAAGATCTTTAGATAAAATAATAGAAGCAAGGAAGCAACTCAAGAGAGATAGAAAATAGGAATATTATGAAGAATAGTCTTGAAAAAAGGAGTCACTCGTGCGTATCTCAAAACTGTTCAGTAAAACGACCCGTGAAATCCCCGCCGACGCCGATTCTATCGGGCATCAGCTGGCGGTCCGGGCGGGCTTAATCAACCAGCTCGCGGCGGGTATCTATTCCTACCTCCCGCTGGGCTGGCGCGCTTTAGTTAAAATCGAAGCCATCTTCCGTGATGAGATGGATAAAGCCGGCGGGCAGGAGCTGCATCTGCCCGTCCTTTCGCCCTACGAGCTCTGGGTCACTTCCGGGCGCGACCGTATCATGAACGACGTCCTTTTTCACCTTCTCGACCGGCGGGAACGCAAGCTGACCCTCGGCCCGACGCACGAAGAGGTCATTACCTCGCTGGCCGCCCGTTACGTTCAAAGTTACCGCGACCTGCCATTGATGCTTTACCAGATACAGGTCAAGTTCCGCGACGAGCCCCGGCCCCGCAGCGGGCTAATTCGGGCGCGCGAGTTTTCGATGAAAGACGCTTATAGCTTCGATATTGATGACGCCGGATTGGATGTCTCTTACCAGAAAATACGGCAGGCGTATTTTAATATCTTTAAGCGCTGCGGTTTGGAGGTGATGGTCGTCGAGGCGGATAGCGGCGCTATCGGCGGCAAAGACTCTAACGAATTTATGGTTATCACCGAGACCGGCGAGGACGAAATAATCTGTTGCACTAAATGCGACTATGCCGCTAACGCCGAAAAAGCGGTTAGCGTTAAGGAAAAATCGGCGGACGAAAAACCCCTCCCTATAGAGGAAGTCGCCACCCCCGGCAAAAAAACCATCGAAGAGCTGGCGGCTTTCTTAAAAATTCCCGCCTCCCGCACGGCCAAAGCCGTTTTTTACCTGGCGGATGGTCAATTCGTTTTCGGCGTTATCCGCGGTGACCTCCCCGTTAACGAAATCAAGCTAAAGAACCAGCTCCATTGTAACGACCTGCGGATGGCTACCGAAGAGGAAGTCAAAGCCAGGGGCATCGTCGCCGGCTCGGCATCGCCGGTGGGGCTGAAGGGCATTAAAATCATCGCCGACGACTCGATATCGTCCAGTCCGAACCTGGTGGCTGGCGGCAATAAGCCGGATACCCATTTGAAAAACGTCAACTACAGGCGCGACTTTAAGGCGGACATCGTGGCGGATATCGCCGGCGCCCGGGCAGGGGAAAAGTGCGTTAAGTGCGGCGCCGGGCTGACGTCTAAGCGCGGCATCGAGGCGGCGCATATCTTTAAGCTGGGCACGATATACAGCACGAAGTTCAACGCCAATTATGTTGACGAAAACGGTAATTCGCATCCTATCGTCATGGGGTGCTACGGGTTTGGCCCCAGCCGCTTGCTGGGCGCCGCCATCGAGCAGCACCACGATGATAAAGGCATTATCTGGCCGGTATCCATCGCGCCGTACCACGTCTATCTCTGCCCGCTATACGACAAGGACTCTAAAGTCGCCGAAGTCGCCGAAAGGCTTTATAACGACCTTACCGCCGCCGGTGTCGAGGTGCTTTTCGACGACCGCAACGAAAGCGCCGGCGTAAAGTTCAATGACGCCGACTTAATCGGTTTGCCCTTCCGCATCATCGTCAGCCCCCGCACTTTAGAGAAAGACAGTGTTGAATTCAAAAAGCGTACCGAAGAAACCGTCGACGTTATTCCGATAAAAGAGATAATTAAAAAGATAAAAGCTCTAGTATAGTTCTTACAAACCATACCGGCCCTGTATCGGTGTACGGGTTCACCCTGAACGGTTCACCGTGAACGGGGTAAACTCCAGTCGGTATCCAGTCATCCTTACCCGACCCCTTTTTCCCCCTCCCTAACTAACCCTTAACCGCCGCTACCTTGATGCTTTTTATTGAGTTCGCTATATCTTTAGTCTGGTCGGATGTTAGCTTCAAGTCTTCGGCGATCGATGATGCTATCGGGTCGTCTTCCAGCGAATCCGTGCTGATGCCTGTTTCGTCAACGACGCGTACATCTTTAAATCCCGCCGCTTCGATAGCCCCCAGGTATTCGCCCTCTAACGCCGCGCCGGAAACGCACCCGATGTAAGCCTGGACGGATTGCTTAACGATTTCAGGCAGCTCTTTGGTCAAAACTATATCGGAGACCATCAGCCGGCCGCCCGGCTTAAGTACGCGGTAGGCTTCTTGAAAAACCCGCTTTTTGTCTACGGAAAGATTAATCACGCAGTTCGAAATAATGATATCCACAGTATTATCGGCGACAGGTAAATTTTCAATCTCGCCCATCCGGAATTCGACGTTGTTGTATTTGCCTTTAACAGCGTTTTCTCTCGCTTTTTCCAACATCTCCGGCGTCATATCCACGCCGATGACCCTGCCTTTTTGCCCGACCCTGTTCGCCGCCAAAAAGCAGTCGAACCCCGCCCCCGACCCCAAGTCCAGTACCGTTTCTCCCTCTTTTAACGAAGCTAAAGCGATAGGGTTACCGCAGCCTAAACCAAGATTAGCCCCCTCGGGGACGTTGTTGACGTCTTGGTCGGTGTAGCCGACGCTTTTACTGATTTCTTTAGCGGACTGGGTGCTATTGCAGCCGCAGGCTTTAGCCTTGCTGTCGCAGCACGAGCCGCTCTCTTTAGCGATTTTTCCGTAGCCTTCTCTGACCGATGTACGAATTTCTGAATCCTTCATGATGAAACCTCTTTCTATTTTTTAAAGACCTCTGCCATCATCGGTCCCATCATGTCTTTGACCATGTCGGAAAAGGTTTCCGCTTTAATGAGACTGATACAGCAGGTTTGACCGCCTTGTTGCATACTGACTACCGCCAGCTTATCGCCGGGGTGGATACCGACCTTATCGCGTAATTCTTTAGGCAGCACCATTTGCCCCCGCTCATCCACGCTTACCACCGCCTCTACTTTACAGCACTGCGATGGTTCGCAAATGTTGTCCTTTTTATCCTCTTCAGCCATATTTACCTCCCTGTCGAAGCGACAGAATAATCAGAAAAATCAGATTATACTGATATTATAACGAAGGAAAATCCATTTGTCAAGTAGTTTTGAAAATTAACCATCCCGACGAAAGCATGCCCCATACTCGATATGGGGTCGGGATCCAGTTTATTAGGCTTAGTAAAAATTGGACTTGTTCTCACTGGATTCCGATTGACATCCGAATGGGTGGGGCGGCTTTGGTTATTATCTCTTGTGTCTTGGTTATTGCCTTAACGCCGCCCCGAGCTCTTTAGTCAGTCTCGTCAGCACCCGCTCCTGAACCTTGTTAACCGTTTCGTCCGTCAGGGTCTGGTCGGGCGATTGATAGATCAGGCGGTAGGCGAGCGACTTTTTACCTGCGGCGACCTGCTTGCCGGAATACACATCGAAAAGCTCAATCTCGCTAATCAGCGAGAAGCTTTTGATAATATCCAGTATCTGTTGGTTGGTAATATCAACATCAACAACCAGCGCCAGGTCCCTGACGATACTGGGGAAGCGGGGTATCGGTTGGTACATTTTATCGGTGGCAGCGAAGGGCAATAGCGCTTTAATACTAATCTCAAAAAGACAAACCGTGCCCTCGATTTCGAACCTGTCCGCTACTTTGGGATGTAGTTCGCCGAGGACGCCTAGTTTCACCTTTTTATTGGTATCTTTAACGATAATAGCCGCCTGCCGTGCAGGATGGAGTCCCTCATCGTTGCTGTTTTCGAAGCTAATGTCGATGCCCAGCTGTTGGAAAAGCCCCTCCACCGCCCCTTTTACGTCGCTAAAATCATAAGTGCCTTTTTCTCCTAGCCACGAACTCACCGCCCGGCTGCCGTTCATCACGCCGCAGAGCATTTCCGGTTCTTCAGGCGGGTCCTTGCCTTTAGTAATAAATACCTTACCGATTTCAAAGAGAGCTATGCCGCCGTCCTCGTGTCGCCGGTTAGAAACTAAAGTGTCCAATAAATTGGCGCGCAGGGTTGACCGCAGGTATTCCTGGTCGGCGGTCATCGGGTTGACGATATGCACCGGCATCGGTTCCGGCGGATGCGGTTCGGCAAAGACGTTGCTTAAAGACTGCATACTGGTCAGGGTATAGGTCATGACCTCCTGGAAGCCGAAACCGGTCAGGCTGCGGCGTATCTTTTTCTTAAGTGCTAATGACGGATTAGGGTCGGGGTGGGGTACTTCTTCTTTAATCAGTGTGGTCGGGATTTTATCGTAGCCGTAGAACCGCGCTACCTCTTCGATGAGGTCTTCTTCTATCTTGATATCGCTGCGCCAGTATGGTGTGATAGCCATTACTTTAGCGTCCCCGGCTTTGCACTCGATATCGTATGATTTTAGGGCTTTTACTATCTGTTCCAGGCTGTATTCGAGCCCGAGAACGCGCTTGACCCTATCCACACGCACCACAATCGGCGTAGGCTCCTTTTTACCGGGATAAACGTCTATAATGCCCCTGGCGATTTTACCTTCGCCCAGTTCGGCGATTAGCTGGGTGGCGTGTTTCAGGGCGGGTATCGTTAGACCCGCGCTGATGCCCCTTTCGAAACGCGCCGAGGCTTCGCTCAACAGTCCGAGTTTGCGGCTGGTGTAATGTATACTGGCGGCTTTGAAACTGGCGGCTTCGAGCAGGATGGATGTCGTGCTTTCGGTGACGTCGCTATTGAGTCCGCCCATCACCCCGGCGACAGCGACGGTTCTTTCGCCGTCGGCTATCGTCAGCATATCGCCGCTAAGCTGGCGTTCATTGCCATCCAGGGTAACGAATTTTTCGCCGTCCTTCGCCCGCCGCACGATTATCTTTTTACCTTTAAGTTTCTCGTAGTCGAAGGTATGCAGCGGCTGCCCGTATTCGAGCATGACGTAGTTGGAGATATCGACGATATTATTAATCGGACGCTGCCCGCCGGCGATGAGTCTTTCCTGCAGCCAGGCGGGGGATTCTTTAATCTTGACGTTAGTAATTAGACTGGCGCAGTACCGCGGGCAGAGCTCGCTGTCGATAATTTCAATGTTGATTTGCTTTTCAATCGGGTCGCCGCTTTCGGTATATTTTACTTCCTGGATATTAGTCTGCTGACCGCATATCGCGGCAACCTCGTGCGCGATGCCGGTCACCGAAAGACCGTCCGGACGGTTGGCGGTGATGTCGATATCCAGTACCGTCTCGCCCATATAGTCGGCTAACGCCGTGCCTAGTGGGGCCGCTTTAGGGAGGACTAGAATGCCTTCGTGTTTATCAGAAATGCCGAGCTCCCGCTCCGAGCAAATCATCCCCTTGGATTCTACACCCCGTATCTTGGCGGGTTTGAGTTGTTCTACTTTACCAGTGTCGGGGTCGTTTAGTTTGGCGCCGACTCTGGCGAAGGCTATTTTGTCGCCGATAGTTAAGTTCGGAGCGCCGCAGACAACAGTTTCTTTTTCTGTTCCGAGGTTCACGGTTGCCAGTCTTAAGCGGTCGGCATTGGGGTGGGGTTCGATAGCCGTTATCTCTCCCACATAGATATTTTCCCAGCTGCCGCCGGTAGTGATAATTTCGCTGACCTCGAAGCCGGCTAGCGTCAACCGTTTCGCCAGCTCCGGCACCGGCATTGTTACTTTAACGTAGTCTTTAAGCCACTTTAACGGTACTTTCATCTTTTTTCCCTGTCATTGCGAGGAGTCCTTCCGAAGAAGGACGACCGTGAGAATCCGTACAAATTTAACGGATTCTTCCACTTCACTTCGTTCAGTGTCAGAATGACTAAATCATTACTCTCCCTTAAAACTGCCTTAAAAATCTCAAATCGTTATTATAAAACTGCCGGATGTCGTCGATGCCGTAGCGGAGCATGGGCAATCTATCCAGCCCCATCCCGAAGGCGAAACTGGTATATTCCTCCGGGTCGATACCGCCGCGCCGTAAAACGTCGGGGTGGGTCATACCGCAGCCTAGAATTTCTATCCAGCCGCTGTTGCCGCAAAAACGGCAGCCCCCGCCTTTACAGATAATACATTCCACGGCTACCTCGCCGCCCGGCTCGACGAAGGGGAAGAAATCGGTGCGGAACATGGCTTTACGCTTTTCGCCGAAATAGCGCCGCACGAACTCGAAAAGCACGCCCTTTAAATCGCCCATCGTAATGCCCCTGTCCACCGCCAGCCCGTCCATGTTGTGATAGATGTTAAGGTGGGTGGCGTTAACCGCTTCGTAGCGGTAGACCCGCGCCGGCTCGATGGTGCGGATGGGCGGTTTCATATTTTCCACGATGCGGGCGCTGACGGCGGTGCCGTGGGTGCGTAATAACTGCTTCCCCTTTTGCCCCGGCGGCACGTCTATCCAGTAGGACGACATATTGTCGCGGGAGGGGTGTTCGGCGGGGATATTCAGCGCCTCGAAATTGTAATAATCCCACTCGACGTCCGGTCCCTCTTTCACCTGGAACCCCAACGAAATAAAGATATCGCAAATCTCTTCGATAGCCTGGGTGATGGGATGCTGATGCCCCAGAGTATAGGGACGTCCCGGCAGGCTGATATCGATGGACTCCTTTTGCGCCGCGGACTTCAGTTCGGCTTCGCGCAGGGTTTGACTCCTCTCGGTAGCGCTGGTTTCCAGCAGGTTTTTTACCTGATTGGCGGCGGCGCCGACGGCTTTCCTTTCGTCGATAGACAGTTCGGTCAGCCCGCGCAATATCTGGGTTAAGGGACTTTTCTTGCCGAGGTACTGGACGCGCCAAGCCTCAAGGTCTTTAGGGTTGTTAATCCCCGCCAGTTGTTTTAAGGCTTCTTTTTTTATCTCTTCAACTTTATTTATCATTTTATCTTCCGTTAAAAAAATCCCCTTCCACTGGGTAGGGGAAGGGGCAATAAAAACATTAGGTTAATAGAGAACTGGAGTTTTTATACCTGGCCTTTCCCTCCCGCGAGAGCGACCAGGCTGCTAAAGTTCACTGGCTCTTTAACCGCCATATCGGCGAGCGCCTTCCGGTTGATAACGATGCCGGCTTTTTTCAGTCCGTTCATGAACTGGCTGTACGTTATTCCCTGGGCGCGGCAGGCGGCGTTAACGCGTAGTATCCAGAGACGGCGGAAATCGCCTTTACGCTCGCGCCGGTGGAAGTAGGCGTAGCTCAAGGAGTGTATCAACGACTCGTTAGCCCGTTTGATAAGGCGGTGCCTGGTGCTGCGTTGCCCTTTAGTCTGGGCAAGTACTTTCTTATGTTTATGATGAGAGGTTACACCTCTTTTTACTCTTGGCATGTTACTGTAACTCCTGTCCTATTTGGTCCCATAGGGAATCAGTCTTGAAATACGCTTGCGGTCAGCCGGATTAAGTACCTGCATTTCGTCGAACTGGCGTCGCACGCGTTTAGCTTTATGCATCCGCAAATGGCTTTTAGGTCCCTTCACCCGCATAATCTTGCCGGTTCCGGTAATTTTAAAGCGGCTCTTCGCCCCTTTATGAGTCTTAAGTTTAGGCATTCTGTGTTTCCTTTACTCCTGCTTTGGCTTCTACTTTAGTTTCCGTCTTTGTTTCGTTAGTCGTTTTAGCCTCTGGTTTAGGCTTGGGCTTGGCGCCGATGGGGGCGATGATGATATCCATCCTTCTGCCTTCCATCACTGGCTGTCTTTCCAGCGTACCGACTTCATTCAGGGTTTCAGCCATGCGCTGTAAGATTTTCCAGCCCAGTTCGGGATGGGTAATTTCGCGTCCCCGGAATAAAAGGGTTACTTTTACTTTAGCGCCGTCCACCAGCAGTTTTTGCGCTGTTCGGGCTTTAAAATTAAAATCGTGGATGCCTATCTTGGGTCGCAGGCGTATCTCTCGTAGTAACATGACTTTCTGGCTTTTCTTCGCCTGCTGTTCTTTTTTATGCTGTTCGTACTTGAACTTACCGTAATCAAGAAGGCGACATACCGGCGGTACGGAGGTCGGCGCTACCTCGACGAGGTCGAGATTGCTTTTCTTCGCCAACTCCCTCGCTTGTAAAACTGGCATAACGCCAAGCTGCTCGCCTTTTTCTCCAACCAGGCGAACTTCCTTGGCGTATATTCGCTCGTTGACGCGTAGTTGCTTAATTATATACTCTCTAACCTCCTCCGTTGATAGGTGCCTTACGAACAAAACTATAACATATTATGTAGTGGAAATCAACTCTGTGGTGCTTAAGTTAATATATTCCATGTAATACGTTTTCCTCTCCCTCGATGGGTTCATCCTGAAGGTTCACCCTGAAGGGAGAGGTTAGAGCTTGCCCTGAGCGAAGCCGAACGGGTGGGGGTGAAACAAGGGTTGAGAAAAAACCGATGATACCCATCATTCTTTTCTAGCGATTTCCGCTGTCAGCATCTCGATGAAACTGGAGAGGGGTTGGACGGGCAGCTGTTCGCCGCTGCGTTTACGTACCGAGACGGTGTTGTCCGCCGCCTCTTTATCCCCGATGACGACCATGTAAGGGATTTTTTCTAGCTGCGCCTGGCGGATTTTCAGGTTCATGCGCTCGGAGCGGTCGTCGATTTCCACCCTTATTCCCCGCGTTTTCATCTCGGCGGCTACTTTGTTCACATGTTCGAGGTGCCGGTCGGAAATGGGTATCAGTTTTACCTGCACTGGCGCCAGCCAGGCGGGGAAAGCCCCGGCGTAATGCTCGATGAGAAAAGCCATCGTTCTTTCGATGCAGCCGATGGATGACCGGTGGATGACTATCGGTTCTTTTTCCTTGCCGTCCGTGTCGATATAGGTCAGATTAAAACGTTTCGGTCCCACAAAATCATACTGGACGGTAAAAGCCGTGTCTTCTTTACCGGCGAAGTTTTTCATCTGGATATCTATCTTCGGACCATAGAAGGCGGCTTCATTACCAACTTCAAAAAAGTTAGCTCCCCGCTGTTTCAGCACGTTACGTAAAACGTTTTCGGCGTAATCCCAGGCTTCATCATCCTTATAATATTTCTTGGTGTCTTTCCTATCGCCGAGAGACAGCCGGTAGCGGTATTCAGCACCGTTTTTATATAAAACCCCGGCGGCATATTCTATTAAATCCAAGACACTGTTTATTTCACCGATGGCCTGTTCTTTCTGGCAGATGATATGGGAATCAGCCAGGCAGAACATACGGGCTCTAATAAGTCCAGTTAGTTCCCCAGATTTTTCATAACGGAACTGCTTGGCTAGTTCGGCGATTCTAAAAGGTAATTCCCGGTAAGACCTCGGTTTACTGGCGTAATACTGATAATGGTGCGGGCAGGTCATCGGTCGTAGGATAAGCTCTTCGTCATCCACCTTCATCACCGGATACATCGTATCTTTATAGTAAGGGTAATGGCCGGATGTCTTGAACAATGCCACCAACGCCAAGTCTGGCGTATAGATATGCTTATAACCACGTTTCAATTCCTCGTCCACCACGAAGCGTTCCAACTCTCGCCGGATTATCGAGCCTTTTTCCGTAAAGATGGGCAGCCCTTTCCCTACCAACTCCGAGAACACAAAAAGGTCTAAATCTTTGCCTATTTTCCGGTGATCTCTTTTCTTGATTTCCTCGAGCCAGACCAGGTGTTCCTCCAGCTCTTTCTGGGTATTAAATGCCAGACCATAGATGCGCTGGAGCATGGCGTTATGTTCATCTCCCCGCCAGTATGCCCCGGCGATACTCGTTAGCTTGAAAGCCTTGATTTCGCCGGTGGAATTTACATGCGGTCCCTTGCAGAGGTCGATGAAGTTGCCCTGCTCGTAAACGCCGACCTTGTCGTCTTTTAACTCCTCGATTAGTTCCAGTTTATAAGGCTGCTTGGCGAAGAGTTTTTTCGCTTCGCTTTTAGAAATTTCCTTGTGCTTGAAAGGAAGGTCGGCTTTAACGATTTCCGCCATCTTTTTCTCGATAACGGGCAGGTCTTCCGGCGTTAGCGAGCGCGGTAAATCGAAGTCGTAATAAAACCCATCCTCGATAGCCGGCCCGATGGCGAACTTGGCGTCCGGGAACATAGACAGTACGGCTTCCGCCATCACATGCGATGTCGAGTGCCGCATGGCTTCCAGTTGGAGTTCTTGATTCATGAGCTAATTATAGCAACGTTCAGCTACGAGCGCAATTGGAGAAGATGATAGTTGTTAGTGGAGAAAAAGAAAAGGGGCGAAGCCTTATTCCTTCCCCCCTTTGGTTTTTGTATCTTGTATCTTGTATCTTGTATCTTGTATCTTGTATCTTGTATCTTGTATCTTGTTTATTCCCTTTAGGGCAGCCGCCACCCCGCCCACTTATCCCCGTCCACCTCTTTCGCGTAGGCTTTTTTCGGCGTAATGCCCCGGACGACCAACGCCGCGATAACCGCTTTAAAAACGTCCCCGACGATAAAGGGTATCGCGCCCATCGTTAGCAGTTGGTTGAATGCGACGGGTGTGCCTTTAACGTTGGTCAGCCAGAGGTTAAGCTGTAAAAGACCCGGACCGTAAATGAGGATGAAGTTGGCAAAAAGCATTAAGCCTAACATAGCGAAGAAGCTGCGTGACCGCACGAATTTATCGGTAAAGTACCCCAGGAATAAAGCCGCGAAGATGAACCCGACGACATAGCCGCCGGTGGGTCCGGCTAAATAGGCGAAACCGCCCTGCCATCCTTGGAACCACGGCACGCCTAAAGCCCCCAGCCCCGCGTATAACGCCATACTGACGCCGCCCCACCATGTCCCCAGAATAATGCCGGCGAAAAGCGCCCCGAAGGTCTGCCCCGTTAACGGTACGGGCGTAAACGGGAGGAAGAATTTTAGTTGGGCGATTAGCCCCATCAACACCGCGAATCCGAAAGCCAGCACTATTTTCTTCGGTATGCTTAGCTCGTAACGCCATTTAAAAACGTTATATTTCGTATCGTTAATTCTGGTGGCGATAGTCATTCTTCCCTCCTGAAATTACACTTTTGCTATATACTTTCACACCTGTCTGAAATCGGGGGAAAATGTTAGTAGCGATAAAGCCTACCTGGTCGGTTTTTCGGTACCGAGCAGGGCGATTTCTATCCTGTGACCGCACTGGCTGCAGGTGATGATAAGCGTGGCGGGTTGTTTCATGACGCGCTCGGCAACGGCGGAAACGATAGAATCGATATTATCCAGACGGCTGTCCACCGATTCGAGCCGTTTCTCTAATTTTTCCAGGTCGCTGGCTTTTGCTGCTTCTTCTGCCTTAGCCAATGTACAGTCCTCGCTATCAATTAGTTAGACCCATTATATGTCCTATAGGCAAATTAGTCAAAAACCCCCGTCATTGCGAGGAGTCCCGCTGAGTCTCCAATTCTCCCCAACGAATCGGGAGGCGAAGCAATCTCATTGATTAGTTAAGTATGGACTGTGAGATTGCCACGCCTGCGTGCCGGAACGCACTTCGGTGTGCAGGCACGTCCTTCTGCTGAAGGACTCCTCGCAATGACAGTTTAACCTATTGATTTCTTAAATATCGAAGCGTATAATCCTTAACACACACTGCTTATGGGGGTGAAATATGAAGGAGAAAGCAGTCGGCAAGGTAAGCGATTTCTTCGCCCATGTCGTGGTCGCCGGTGTCGATATGACCGGCAAGCTTAAGGTAGGGGACAAGATTCATATTAAAGGGCATACGACGGATATCGAGATGGACCTTACGTCAATGCAGATTGAGAACAAGGACGTCAAAGAGGCTAAAAAGGGCCAGTCCGTCGGTATCAAGGTCTCCGAACGCGTTAGACCGGGAGACGTGGTTTATAAGGTATCGTAAAATTTCTAACTATTTAATCCCCTTCACCAGGTTCGCCATCTCGATAGCGCTGACCGCCGCGTCGAAGCCCTTATTGCCGTCCTTGGTGCCGGAGCGCTCTATCGCCTGCTCCAGCGTATCGGTAGTGATAACGCCAAAGATTACCGGCACGCCTGTCTTAAGACTAACGTTAGCGATGCCTTTAGCCACTTCGCTGGCGATATAGTCGAAATGCGGCGTCCCGCCCCTTATTACCGCCCCCAGGCAGATTACCGCGTCGTATTTCTTGCTTTCCGCCATTTTCTGCGCGATTAGCGGAATCTCGAACGAGCCGGGCGTCCAGGCTACTTCGACATCGGTCTCTAATACGCCGTGGCGGTTCAGGGCGTCCTTCGCCCCGTCCAGCAGTTTGCCGCTGAAGAACTCGTTAAAGCGCGAGACGACTATCCCGAATTTAAGTCCCTTGCCTATCAGGTTTCCTTCGTATGTTTTAGCCATATCATTCTCCTTAGTTTCTATTATCGCTATCGGCATCGGTGACCGTCAAGAGATGCCCCAGTTTTTTCTGCTTAGTTTGTAAATACCGGCGGTTATGCGGATTGGGTTTGGTGGTGATGGGTAATTGCTCGACGATTTTCAGCCCGTAGCTCTCGAGTCCGCTGCCCTTCTTGGGATTATTCGTCATTAAGCGCATATTGTGCACCCCGAGGTCGGCGAGTATCTGCGCGCCGATGCCGTAGTCGCGTTCGTCGGCTTTAAAGCCCAGCGAGATGTTGGCTTCGACGGTATCCATGCCTTTGTCTTGTAAAGCGTAGGCTTTTATTTTATTATGGAGTCCGATACCCCGTCCCTCCTGCCGCATATATAGCACCACCCCTCGCCCCTCTTTAGAGATACGCTGCATCGCCATATCAATCTGCTCGCCGCAATCGCAGCGCAGACTGTGGAAAACGTCGCCGGTGAGGCATTGACTGTGTACCCGCACCAGCACCGGCTCGTTAGTATTAACGTTCCCCATCACTAACGCCACATGCTCGTCGGGGTCGGTGGAGCTTTTATAGGCTATGACCTTAAAATTACCGTATTTGGTCGGCAGTTTAGCTTCGGAAACTTTTTGCACCAGCCTTTCGTGGCGGAAGCGGTAAGCGATTAAGTCCGCCACGCTGATGATTTTCAGGTCGTGTTTTTTCGCGAATATTCCGAGTTGCGGCAGCCGCGCCATGGTGCCGTCTTCGTTCATTATTTCACAGCAAACCCCGGCCGGATAAAATCCCGCCATTTTGGCTAAATCCACCGTTGCCTCGGTTTGTCCCGCCCGTGCCAGTACGCCGCCGTCCCGGGCGCGTAAGGGGAACATATGTCCCGGCATCACGATATCTTCGGGCTTGGTTTTCGGGTCGATGAGGGTTTGCACGGTTTTAGCGCGGTCGGCCGCCGAGATGCCGGTCGTCGTGCCGTGTTTTGCTTCCACCGCTATCGTGAAAGCCGTCCCGAAGTGCGACGTATTGTTGCTGACCTGCATCGGTATCCGCAAAGCGTCCAGCCTTTCGCCGTTCATCGGCATGCAGATGAGACCGCGGGCGTGTTTCGCCATAAAGTTAATCGAGTCGGCGGTCACTTTTTCCGCCGCCATCACCAGGTCGCCTTCGTTCTCGCGGTTCTCATCGTCCACGACGATGACGAATTTGCCGTTTTTAATATCTTTTATAGCTTCGGGAATCAATGCCAGTGCCATATTGCTCCTTAGTTCACCATGAATCCGTGTTCGCGTAGGAATTCGGCGGTAAGCCCGGTAGGCGGCGCTTTAGCCAGTTCGGCAACGTATTTGCCGATAATGTCCACCTCAAGGTTAACGATATCGCCCGGTTTTCGGTCGGCCAAAATCGTGTGTTCTCGCGTGAAACCGACGATGGATACGCCGAAGGTATTGGCGTCTTTATCGGTTACGGTCAGGCTTATCCCGTCTACGGCGATAAAGCCCTTCGGCACGATATAGCGCATCACTTCGGGTGCAGCTCGAAAGCGTATCAATAGCGACCCGCCTTCTTTGGCGACCGCGACGACGCTGCCGGTGTCGTCGATATGACCCTGCACTAAATGTCCCCCGATTTCCCCGTTAAGCTTTAGGGGTCTTTCGAGGTTGACCTTATCGCCGGGGTGGAGTAATCCGAGGTTCGTTCGCTTTAATGTTTCCGGCATCACGTCGACGGAGAACGACTTATTATCGAAAGCGGTGACGGTCAGGCAGATGCCGTTGACGGCGATACTCCCGCCGATTTGTAAGTCCTTGGGCGTCTGTTTCGCGCCCACGATCAGCTTGTCCGCGCTAACGGAGACAATACTGCCTACTTCTTCAATTATTCCGGTAAACAAGGCTAACCCCTTTGAGGATGCTTACGTATTTGTCTATATTTTAACACTTGCCATAAGATAGGTGCAATAATGTCTGCCACCCCGTCATTCCCGCGCAGGCGGGAATCCAGAAATAACCGCTTGCCATAAGGTCACTTCAATAATGACCTCTTTTGGGGTATTAGCGTCCCTCGTTCGTAAAGAGGGACAGGAGGGAGATTTTACTGTAGCCTTGTCATAAGATAGGTGCAATAATGATATATATAGTCATTGCGAGGAGCGAAGCGACGTGGCAATCTCTATCAGTTAGCTAGATAAGGCATTGGGATTGCCACGCGGAGTTTATCCTGAGCGTAGCGTAAGGGCTCGCAATGACAGAGGAATCATTAATTTTGCTGTCTCCCACCGACCCCTTTAGCCGTTTTAATGTTGGCTTTTTCCGGCTCTTTAGGACGCAGGTCACGCGTCGTTTTACCCGCCCGCCACATCTCGGAGTTATGGATTTCCGCCAGCTCCTTGCCCAGGACTTCGCGGTAATCCGCCCCGCCGACGGACTGTATCACGCGTTTGGTTTCCGTCCCGTTTGCCACCCGTTTATAAAGCTCTTTAAAGAGCGGCATGACGGCTTTCTTGAACTTGGGCTTCCAATCTAGAGCTCCTCTTTGTGCTGTCGATGAGCAGTTGGCGTACATCCAGTCCATGCCGTTCTCGGCTACCAGTCTTATCAGGCTTTCGGTAAGTTCTTCGACGGTTTCATTAAAGGCTTCGCTGGGCGAATGACCGTGGGCGCGTAAGGTATCGTACTGCGCTTCCATAATCCCCGCCAGAGCCCCCATTAAAACCCCCCGCTCTCCAACGAGGTCGCTATAGACTTCGTTTTCAAAAGTGGTGGGGAAGAGATAGCCGGCGCCGATGGCGATACCCATGGCGATACAGCGATCTTTAGCCCGTCCCGTCGTGTCCTGAAAGACGGCGAAGCTGGCGTTGATGCCCGCGCCGGAAAGGAAGTTACGTCTTAATGACGTCCCGCTCCCTTTGGGCGCCACCATAATAACGTCGACGTCTTTAGGGGGTATTACGCCCGTCTGGTCTTTATAGACGATAGAAAAGCCGTGCGAAAAATAAAGCGCTTTACCGGCCGTCAGCTGCTTTTTAACCGTCGGCCAGATTAACCTCTGCGAGGCATCGCTGGTCAGCATCTCGATAATCGTGCCGCGTTTTGCCGCTTCCTCGATTTCGAATAAGTCTTTACCCGGCTTCCAGCCGTCCTTAACCGCCCGGTCCCAGTCCTGCATAAAGTCCTTGCTCTGCCCGATAATGACGTTGAAGCCGTTATCCTTCATATTGAGCGATTGTCCGGGTCCCTGCACGCCGTAGCCGATAACCGCGATGGTTTCATTCTTTAGGATTTTGCGGGCTTTTTCCATCGGGAACTCGCTCCGCATCACCACTTCTTCTTTGACGCCGCCGAAATCAATTAACGCCATAATGCACCTCCAAAACGAAAAAACCTGATGATTAGAGTATAGCTTTAGCTGACGTTGAAATCAAGAACAATCAATCGTCATTCCCGCGAAAGCGGGAATCCAGTCATCCTTGCCAGTCTCTCTCTAAAAAAGGGGATTAAAGGAGATTTTGTTTGGTATTGAAAAATCTCTTCTTGAAATATAACGCCAGGTTCACCAGACTTACCAGCACCGGCACCTCGACTAACGGCCCGATGACCGCGGCGAAAGCCTCCCCGCTCCCGATACCGAATACCGCCACCGCTACAGCAATCGCGAGCTCGAAGTTGTTGCTCGCCGCGGTAAAAGCGATAGACGTCGTCTGCGCATAATTCGCCCCAATCCTTTTCCCCATCCAGAACGAGACTAAAAACATGATGACGAAATAGATGAGTAGCGGCGCCGCTATCTTTAGTACGTCGAGCGGTATCTGCACAATCAGCTCGCCCTTGAGCGAGAACATCACCACGATGGTGAAAAGCAGGGCGGCTAGCGTTATCCAGCTTATCTTGGGGATGAACCTGGTCTCGTACCACTCGCGTCCCTTAGTCTTTAGGAAGATGAACCTTGTCAGCATCCCCCCGAAGAACGGTATCCCCAGGTAGATGAAAACGCTTTTCGCGATATCCGCCATCGTTACGTCCACCGCCGACCCCGCCATCCCGAACCACTGCGGCAGTATGGTGATGAAAATCCAGGCGTAAAGGGAGTAGAAGATAATCTGGAAAATGGAGTTTAAAGCGACCAGTCCTGCCGCGTATTCCCGGTCCCCCTGCGCCAGCTCGTTCCAGACGATGACCATGGCGATGCACCGCGCCAGCCCTATCATAATGAGGCCGTACATGTATTCCGGCACCGGCCAGACTTTACCGAGGAAAAGGACAGCCAGCAGGAACATCAGGATAGGCCCGATTACCCAGTTCTGCGCCAGCGAAAGCAGTAGCACCCGCCAGTTGCGGAAGACCCGCCCCATCTCCTCGTACCGCACTTTAGCCAGGGGCGGGTACATCATTAGTATGAGGCCGACGGCGATAGGTATGGACGTTGTGCCGACGCTTAAGGAGTTGATAAAGTCGCCGACGCCGGTCTTCCACCCCAGTAAAACCCCCAGCCCCATCGCCAGGAAAATCCAGAGCGTTAGAAATCTATCGAGAAACGATAGGCGACTTGTCATGTTTCGATTATATTGGTTTTAAACTCCGATACGCAAACCTTAAACCATACCGACGAAAGTCGGTATCCAGTCACCTCTTTATCCCGCTCGTCCTGAGCCTGCCTGCCCTACGAAGCCGCTCATGGTGAGTACCTGCCCTACGAAGCCGTTCATGGTGAGTCCATCGAACCATAGCGTAGCAGGGTCGAGGGATTAAGTATGCATTTCAAATACTCCATAACCTCCCGCGCCTCAGCTTCGTTCGCGATGTCTTTAATCGTTATTTCTTCGGGGTTGATGATGACCCGCCAGTCTTTATAGCGGAAAGCTAAAATGGGCATCTCTTTATTATAGGCGGCGGTCGGAATCGCTTTAGCCCAGATGGGTATCAAGCCGCTGATATCGCCGGTGAAATTAATGACGGCACGCGTCACGCCCCCGCCCGCTCATTCTCACCCGCCCTTGCCGGGTATAACCGTGACTTTATAGTTCTCTAAAGGGGACTTACTCACGTATTAATTATACGAATTTATAGCTGGAGACTTCAACCAAACTGTCATTGCGAGGAGCGCAGCGACGTGGCGATCTCACTGCTCATCTGTTCAATTACGTTGAGCTAAAAAGGATATCGTCTCCCGTTCGTAAAGGGAGATGAGAGAGGAATTTTTTATCGGGGTAAGGAACGAGAAGGTAAATAAAATAAAAGAGTATTGACAATACCCAAAATCAGTTATATATTTTACGCGGGGGTGTAAAACTAATAGGTTAGCCGTTTTTTATGTGACATTTTACACATAAATGGCATTGACATTAGTAATAGTGAAAATGTTTGGCGCTCTGGGTGAGAGCCACGGCGGGCTCCTTTGAGTTACTCATAGTGAACCCGCTGTGCTAGCATCGGCTCGCCGATGGTATCATCAAGAGGAAAAATCTGCTCTTTAGTCAGGCGCTTAGGCGTTGTTCAACAAATTCAAGCCTCGCGGTTACCCCCCAATTTTGTTCTTTGATGTTTTTTGGCATATCTAACTAATTTATGTATTGTATATCTTCTTAACATGTCGGGTCTACTTATCAGTGCTATTTTTGGTTTTATTACATCATATGTATTTAACCATATACTACGTAAATTTTTTAGTTTGTTCCAACGTTTATCAGTCTGTAAATATATAAGGTTTCTTTTTTCAATTGGTAGTTTACTAATAAATTTTTTTTCGTCTCTATATTCCTTTATACATTCACCTATAAATAAAAAATATGAAAAAACATCTACTGCTTGAAGACAGCGGTCATCATTTGAACGTATATGCCAAACGCGAAGATGCGTCCCCTTCTTTTTTAGAGTATTTCTAAAAACACTGGTAATCATTTGGTTATATTGATTACGCCTGTTTCTATCTTTATTACGTGCTTTTTTTTGTTTTAAGCGTTTTGACTTTGATAAATATCGAACTATTACGGGCTGTGTTGGTTCTGCTGTTGCCTGGCTATCAACAACCATTGTTACCCATCTCTGATTTTTAGGAATAGTAACATCATAAAGGATGTTTAAAAGAAGCATTGAATAACGTTCCATGTAATCTTTGGGAAGTTTCTGCTTTAAAAGTCTTTTGTCTAGAATAATGCTATAAATCTTAAAACTGGCTTTTTTCGCAATCCTTTTAAAGAAGCTTAAACGTACATCCGGACAATCTGCTAATTCTTTACTCCCTTTCAATTCCTTTATATGTTTACTTG